>CALUPU010000032.1 GCA_944322725.1 Candidatus Gastranaerophilales bacterium | reverse complement strand
GGTGATGATGCTATCTGTATTTCATACAATGCGTGGGAGTCTGACTTTTACAACAATCCGCTTGTACCGCTTGTTACAGAAATCATATATAAGCTAGAGCAGATTATATCCGAAGAAGACGAAATATATAAAGATTTGATAGAGACTAAAAATACAATTAGCAACATATTGAATAAGTTATCATTTGGTATTTCAATAAGTCGCTTTAATATTTCTTTTGACCCAAACAAAAAAGCTTTAGATTCTGATTATATTTCATTAAAAAACTTGAAAGAAAAATTGAGAAGCGGGCTTGCTTTTATTCAAGAAAAATTAAATAAAAAAATCATCATATTTGTAGATGACCTTGACCGCTGCAATCCTAAATATGCCATCGAAACACTTGAAACAATTAAACACTTCTTCGGCATAAAAAATATAATTTTTGTGTTGGCTGTGGATAAAAAGCAGATTGAAAATATTGTTAAAACAATCTATGGCATAGCACCAGACACCAGTGATATAGAAGGCTATTTAAAGAAGTTTATTGATGTGGAATTCAATCTGCCTACGCCTGACTACAAACAATTTATTGTTTTTCATATGCAGACAATACAAGAATCATCAAAATTTTTCATAGAAGAGTTTAGATATTTTGTATATGGGGAAATAATTAATCAACGTATGGGTATTAGTTATAGCGAATATCAAGGTTCTTTACCTGATACGGTAGAACAGCTGGTTTCTGAATTAAACTTTACTCATAGAATGATTGAAAAACTGTTTATGAGAGTTAAACTAACTATAGAATCTCTAAACGATGATGATTTGCTACTTCCTGAAATTATTTTTATATTAAATGCACTGTATATTTGTGGTAAAAAAGCTTTTGATTTGTACGTAAACGCAGCACCTTACAATGCTAATTTAGATGCCTTAGGGATTAAAATAAATAAAGTTTATCCATATTGGACTGGTGTATTGAATAATTTTAATAATATTTTTTCAGAATATAAAAAAAGTAATACAATAAAACCCTTTTCAAAAGAAATGAATGTAGCTAGTTTATTAAATCTATTACAGCAACCAGAATATATATTTAAAAATCAATTTAGAAAAAAGTTGTTGTTAGAACAATACCTCAAATCCTACGCTTCAAAAATCGAATTCATCGGAAGTATGGATTAAGAATTCTACGCAACCTTCCTTAATTCATAAAATTGCTGCAGGGTTATAATAATCCGGTTCAAATCTTTTTTCAAATGGAGTACCAGTTTTAAAGAGGCGGGTTTATTTAATGAAAACCGACATAATATAAAATGTCCGAGAAAAATTCGTGATAAGGAATGAAATGACGTGAACGAATTTTTTGAGTGTCATTTGAAAAGGTGAGCAGGTGCCGGCTGCGTTGAGCCGGCGGCAACTGCGACACTAGATTAGATTAAAAAGAGCTGAAGGGCTCTTTTTTATTACAAGATTTTTAAAATTTATTAAAAAACTAAGCCGGCTGCAAATCTTTTGCAAAAAGATTTTTTGCTGTGTCATAAATATTCTGCGCTGTATAATTTGAATCAACAATTGTTGTATTAGGGTACAATTTTGAACAAGGCCCCCAGGGTTCAACCATAAAAGGTCTGTAAAATACACAGACTGTTGGGCAGCCCGCAGCATATGCAAGATGCATTGTACCTGTATCTATTGTTATTATGGCTTTGCAAATCTTCATAATATTTGCCAGCTGGTATATTGTTGTTTTGTTGGTTAAATCTACAAAATTTGTACAGCCGTGTTTTTTTAATTCTTCTGCATAATTTTTCGTGTCTTCACCTGCACCAAAATAAAAAACGATTTTGCCGTCTTCATTTATTTTGTTTATCAATTCAACTGCTGTTTCAACAGGCATGTAGTTTTCTTTATGTTTACCTACAGTACAAAGTCCTATTATTTCTTTATCTTTGTATTGTTGAACGAGTTTTTGCGCCAGTTCATCTTCTGTCGGATTTGTCAGATATTTTACAGGAAGTATTTCGGGTGGTCTGTCAGTCAGCACTGTTATCATGTTTGCAGTGCTGTCTTTTATCTGCATGTAATTTTCTTTAAAATAGCACACATCCGTTAATAAAAATTTAAAATTACTGTTTCTTCCTGCAATACGTCTTTTAGCGCCCAAAAGATAAGAAAGCAAAATCCCTCTGTCATTGTCATAACAAATAAATGATGCAAAAATTTTCCCTCTGTAAGGACAGGAAAACGCAAATTTTAACAAACCTAAAAATCCGCTGTGGCTGCCTCTTTTGTCCAGACACAGGACTTCGTCCACACAATATTGATATTTTGCAGCTTCGTAAAACGGTTTGTTAACAACAAAAACAATTTTTGAATCAGGATAATTGAGCTTAATATTCTGACACAGTGCATTTGTAACAAGAACATCGCCAAAATACGAAAGATTTATTACCAGAAAAATTTTCTGCTCTTTATTGTTTTGCATTATTTAACTACCCTGTAAAAATATTTATGTTTTGAAACTTATTCAATAATATTGTATGATAAATAAGATTTTTTTAAAAGAAAAGGGGTATAAAAATGAAAATCGCCGTTACTTATGATGACAATGCAGAAGTCTTTCAGCATTTTGGCCACACAGAACAGTTTAAAATTTACGAAGTTGAAGACAATAAAATAGTTAACTCCAGAATTTTAACCTCAAACGGAGAAGGCCATAGCGCACTGGCAAACCTTCTTGAAAACGAAAATGTAGATAAAATTGTCTGCGGCGGGATAGGCGGATGTGCAGTGAAAGCCTTGAATGAAGCAGGCATCGAAATTTTTGCTGGAATTTCAGGCAGCGCTGATAAAGCTGTAGAAGATTTATTAAGCGGGAATCTTGTACAAACTTCGCAGGCAAACTGTTCTCATCACCACGGCGAACACTCTCATGAGCACCATCATGGCGAAGGACATTCCTGCGGTCATAGCTGCCATTAATAAAGTTTAGATAGTTTGAGGAGTTAAAGAAAATGAAAGATAAAAGTTTTTTGATGATACCGGGGCCGACACCCGTACCGGAAAGCGTTTTGCTGACAATGGCAAAACATCCTATCGGACACAGAAGCAGTGAGTTTTCTGCAATACTTGAAGAAACTTATGCTGATTTAAAATGGCTTTTCCAAACACAAAACGATGTATTTATCTATACTTCGAGCGGAACAGGAGCAATGGAAGCAGCTTTGTCCAACCTTGTAAATGAAGGGGACAAGGTACTTTCTCTTGTCATAGGAAACTTTGGCAACCGCTGGGCAAAAATAGCAGCCTCGCTGGGTGCGGATGTAGAAAAAATTGAAGTCCCCGCCGGTCAGGCAATTGACCCTGCAGCACTGAAACAAAGACTCGAGGCCGATGTTAACAAAGAAATTAAAATCGTTACACTTACCCATAACGAAACAGCAACAGGTGTAACAAATCCGCTGAAAGAACTCGTGGCATTGATAAAAGAACACGGAGCCGTATCAGTAGTGGATGGTGTAACCTCAGTCGGCGCAATAGAATGCAAAATGGATGAATGGGGCATAGATGTGCTTATTTCCGGTTCCCAAAAAGGCTTTATGATTCCGCCGGGGCTGGCATTTCTTGCAGCAAGCGAAAAAGCCTTTAAAATGCACGAACAGTGCAAACACCCGTCATTCTACTTTGACTGGAGCGCATACAGAAAATCAGTAAGAGCAAATTCAACACCTTACACACCTGCGGTTAATCTCATTGTGGCTTTGAATGAAGCACTCAAAATGATGAAAAAAGACGGACTGGAAAATATACTTAACCGCCACGCAAAACACGCAAAGGCGCTTCGTGCTGCAAT
>CALUPU010000031.1 GCA_944322725.1 Candidatus Gastranaerophilales bacterium | reverse complement strand
AAAGATGAAGTAGAATCTTAATTTATTAAATACTCATTTTCTCTGTTACAAATAATCATCTAAGATGTTTCTTTACATACGCAAACAAGTTTGCTACATCTGCGGTTTACTGTTCAATTTGTTCTGGCAAATTGCCAGCACTCCGGACTTCTACGGCTCATTCTTCGCCTAGAGTTCCGTTGCGAGTCCAATCCGGGGTATTTTTGTGTTTATTTATTATATTATTCAGAGGGAATATGAATAAGTTTTTCTCGTGCACAGCTATATGGATTTTATTCTGTAGTATTTTATTTGATATATCCTGTAATATTGCCTGCCCAGACATCATTCATCATCTTCATCAGATATTTATCTTCTGTAAAATCCTTAAATACAAAAGGATTCTTTGTCGGAAGCAGTGTTTTTCTGTCGAGTATGTAGCTTATCATTTTTGCACCTATGTCCGCATACATTTCTGCAGGAGTTGATGAACCGTATCTTGAGACTTTAGTTAGTACCTGACTGTTAGCAGTTTTGTCAATAAGAGGAGAGCCTGCCTGATTAATCATATTAGTCTTGAAATCCATATTTAAAAAATCTCTTAGCAGTTTACTCTGAATAGCATTGATTTTCTGCTGTTTTTGGGCGGCGAGTTTGTGAAGATTGGATAAGTGTACACTATGCATAAACTCGTGTATAGGGGTTTTTAAAAAATGACCTGTTGATGACCAGTTTAAAAATTTTTCACGAGCAGTAAGTCTTTGTATATCAGACCAATCCTGGTTTTGATTGAAAGTAACGAAACGTCTCATTGTATCACAGCAGCCGGAAACATGATTTTCTAAGGGCTTTACATACAGACCTGTCGGCAAAGGGAGTCGTAATTTTTGAAAAATATTTAAAGTAAGAGCGGACATTGCCGCAATAAATTTATCTCCTTTAAAATCAGCAGGGATATGAAATTTATTGTAAATCTGGTTTTCAATATTTTGTACACTCGTAGTCTGTACGCCTTTATAAACAGCATTAAAAGAGTCTATACTCTTTCTCATTACGGCAATATCTTCACCTTTTAGATACGGGTTGACTTTTTTGTATTGCTCAATCCAGCCTTCAAATTCTTTCATCAATACTGCGTCATAATAGCGTTTGAAAGAAGGTTTGTTGTTGTCCTTGTTGTTATAATTAATACTGTTTATTTTCATTTTTCTGTTCTTACCCTTCGTATGCACTTTTTAAAAGTTCAAGACGAGTTTGTTGTTTTGGTGTAATCATTTCCAGCTCTTGTAAATCTTTTAAAAGTTCATATTCTTCTTTTTCATCAATGTCTCTTAACAATTTTCCCATAGCTTCCATTTCTTTTTTATATTCTTCTAATTTTTCCGAAGGAATTCTATATAAGCCGGATGACAATAATCTTGCAAGCTGTAAATTCATATACATATCAGGGTCTTCCACATAATTTATGGCAGCCTGCTTGATTGCGGATTCAATTCCTGCTCCGGAAAAAGCACCGGATTCGGAAGGCTGTACGAATTTTAAATAGCTGTTATAAGGTATTTGTTCTGCATCAATTGTTTTTACATCTTTACCTTGCTGCATAGCCTCTTTAATATAAGGATTTGCTGAATTTTTAATATAATATTTCATGATATCTTTTATATCATTGTCATCAGGAAGTGAAACAGGTGTTCTTTTACATTTTCCGTTGCGCAGTGATATTTCCGAATCAATGATGGAAGGGTAGTTTGTGGTAAATATAAAAGTTACGCCTGCTGCGTCAGAAGTTTGACTGCTGTCAGGTCTTTCGCTGCAGTGATCCAAAAGACCTTTTAACAATGTCTTGTTGATGTCTGCAATATCTTCCGAATTATTTTTTGTGTTTGGATTAAAATATTGATCAACTTCATCAATGATTACTAAAGTTCTCGGTGATTTCAGACCGGCAATGTAAGAAGCTTTTTGCTCCGGAGTTCCTGTTTTAAATATTTCATTGTTGTATCGGTCGTCAATAACTGCTTTCTGGTGATTGTAATAGTTTTTGGCTTCACGCATTGTGTCTTTCATAACACTTACGAATTTTCTTGGATTTATTCCGTCAGGGAATTTAATTATATTGCAGTTAGCTTCTTGCGCGATTGCTTTTGCAAGCTGGGATTTGCCGCAACCAATCGGCCCGTAGAGCAGAAGAGCGGGAGGAAGTTTTTCGTTAGTATTGAGCGCCGTTTCTCTTTGGATGGGATCTATTATTAATTTTTTAACATTATCTTTAAGTCCGCTGTAGCCTGCAATAGTTTGATTCAGAGAGGCTTTTTCTCTAAGCTTTTGCTTTACTTTTTCGTAAATATCAATATCTTCTGTACTTATGAGCCCTTTGTAATAATCTTCATTGTCCATGATGGCTTTGTATTGAGCCTTCTGGGCAAGATATTTTGAGTATTCTTCTCTTTCAATCCTTAGTCTTTCGACTTTTTTGACCTTGCCGATTTTCCAGTTATTTGTGATAGAACCGTAGTGCGAGCGTTCTTTTATAAGTTCATCAATTCTTGCCTGCACACATTCTCTGTAGTAATCTTCTCCACGGCTGAGGTCTTTAGCTTTGTCGCGGTATTCCAGATATTTTGCAATTTCTGCGTTTCTTTTCCTGTCAGAAATTTTCATGTCCATACCAAAAGATATATATGATTTTGGAACACCCGTTAAATTGTTGTTTGCACCGGATTTTGAGGACAAATCATGTTTTGTCCTGTTTTGTGTAATAACAGGGCTGTTATATGGAGTAATGTTTGATGTTATAGAATAAATTTTCATATATAATCCTTCTGTGAGTCTTGATGAAAGACCGTTTAGCTTTCATATTCAGATAACTGTTCTCTCAAACTGTTGAGTTCATCTATCTGCTCGGGCATTAAAAATTCTTCACCGTATTTTGTCAGTTTTTCTATCTTCTTTTCGATAATTTCTTTTTCTGACATAGTATTACGGTCGATTTTTGCTTCGGTTTCTTCTTTAGATAGATGGATTTTTTCCATTTGTTCGGCATACTTTTGGAGTTTTTCCGGCCTTATATCCCTGACAGAGTTTTTGAACACTCTTAAAAGATAGATATTAAAATCAAAGTTCGGATTGTCAATGTAGGATTCCGCAGCAGAGATTACCATGTCTCTTATGGCATCATTGCTGAATGCTCCTTGTTCCTGTGATGGCTCGAATTTTTGTACAAATTTGTCGAGTTTGATTTCCTGTGTGTTTATTTCTTTCAGGCCGGAATCTGTTTTTTGGTATTCTCTTATAAGCTGGTTTGCGTTGTTCATATAGTAACGTATAACATCCTGCATGTCCTGACCGCCCGGGGGGAATACGCCTAAAACCTGCACCTTTTTGGTGTTAAAATCACCGAGAGGGATTCTTGCAGGGTAATTTGTCGTGCAAAGGAATGTCACGGCAGAGCCGCCCTGATTCTGCGGGTCTGTCGAGGGCAGTTTTGCACAGCCGTCAAACAGTGTCTTTACGGCATCCGTGTTTGTTTTTATAGTTTCAGGGTCAACATTCAGAGGATTAAAGTACCTGTCGAATTCGTCTATTACAACAACTGTTCTGGGCGAGCCTATTTTTATTATTGCTTCATCTTTTTGAGCCGGGGTCATGTTCTTGTATTCGTCACTGTTTTTGAGTCTTTGCAGTTCAGCCTGTCTTTGATAGTATCTTTTGCTGGATTCTCTAATTTTATTTTTAATATATCCAGCAAAGTCACTTGTTGGCGTATCCGTAGTAATCCTGTCCACATAACAGTATGTCTCTTTTGCAACGGCTTCTGCAGCCATGGTCTTGCCGCAGCCTGTAGGCCCGCACAGCAGAATAGAGTTTGCCACATCTTTTTCTCCGCCGTTTATCATCTCTTCTGTGACAGGTATGACAAACTTGGCTTTCATGTCCCTTTTGAGAGCACTGTAGCCCGCTATTTGAGAATCCAGAGTTCCTTTAGTGTTTTTCATTATCTCTGAAAGTGAACGGGGCAGTATTTTTATATCATCTTTAAAAAGTTTTTCGTAATATGACAGATTGCTCATGACTGTTTTGTACAATTCGAGTTCCCTGTTATACTTTCTGTTGAAGTTGTATCGGATTTCATCTTTGGAACTTCTTTTCAGATAAAATAACGATTCTTTTTTTCTTACTTCTATTTCCTGTTCAATTTGTTTGTCATATTCCTCTCTGGCTTTTTGCGGGTTCCAGCTTTTTGCCCAGAGGTAATCGTTCTTATCCTGCTGAATACGGTTCTGTCTGTCAATTTCGCGTTGTGCTTCCAGTGACAAACCGATATAATTCTGTCCGAAGGATGGATGTATTTTTATATATGATTTCGGAAAATCGTTAATCGGGTTTTGTGTTTTTGAAATGATGCTGTGAAAATGAGTATTTCTGATTGAAGCGGGATTATTTTCAGCATTTACAGCAGATGGTTTATAAATGGATATACCGGATATTTTCATTTTCTCTCCAATCTTCCTTGACTTCCTGCGTTCTGTTACCATGAAGAGGTTTCAGTGTTTGAACAATTTTTAGATGTTCTCTTTTTCTAGTTTTAAAA
>CALUPU010000030.1 GCA_944322725.1 Candidatus Gastranaerophilales bacterium | reverse complement strand
GTCAGGCAATGATCCATAACGGAGGACGAAACGGTATATCGTTAACAGCCGGATTCAGATGGAAAGTAGGCAGAGAGGTAAAATGAGTTTTTTCCTGCTATTATAATTATATGGAAAAACAAATTTTATCGGGAATGACTCTGGAAGAGTTGACTGCTTTTACAGATTCAATACAAGAATCAAAATATAGAGCAAAACAGCTTCACAACTGGATTTATTTGAAATCTGTTTCAAGTTTTGAAGAAATGACAGATATTTCTAAAAAAACTCGTGAAAAAATTGCTGAACTTGCTCTGATTACCGATATAAAAATAAAAGATAAACAAATCAGCACAGACGGTACTATAAAATATCTTCTGGAATTTCCTGACGGCAATTGTGTTGAGACTGTTTTGATGCGTTTTGACAACCGAGCCAATCTAACAGCGTGTGTGAGTTCACAGGTAGGCTGTGCATGCAACTGCAAATTCTGTGCAACAGCTAAGCTTGGCTTTATCAGGAATTTAACTCCTCGTGAAATTGTAGAACAGGTTTTAACAATCCAGCGTGATACCGGTCTTAAAGTTACAAATATTGTATTTATGGGTCAGGGTGAACCTCTCTTAAACCTTGATAATGTACTTAAGGCTATTGACATATTCAACAAAGATTTTGTAATAGGTATAAGACGGCTTACTGTATCAACATGCGGTATAATTCCTCAGATTAACAGACTTGCGCAACTGGATTTTCAACCCACACTCGCAATTTCTCTTCATGCACCGAATCACGAACTGCGTGAAGAACTTATGCCTGTAGAAAAGAAGTATCCCATTGATGAGTTAATGAATGCTTTAAAAAACTATGTCGGAAATACGGGCAGGCGTATTACAATTGAGTATACTTTGATTAAAGGGTTTAATGATACTGTTGAGTGTGCGAAGGAACTTGCAAAACTGTTAATAGGTTTGAAAGCAAATATAAACCTTATTATCTACAATCCGAATGATAAAGATGACTTTGAAAAACCGGATAAAATCTCCGTTCAAAAGTTTAAATATATCCTTGAACAGTCCGGCAAAAAAGTAACTATCAGGCTGGAAAGAGGTTCTGATATAGATGCTGCATGCGGACAGTTGAGCAATAAGTATAAAAATTAATTCTTTATACTACTGCAAGACAGCGTTCTTCATTTTCTGTTTGTCTGCTTGTCTGTAGTTTAGATATTCTCTTTTTGATTCTCGGTGCATGGTGTGAATGCGGTTTTTTGTCAAGAAACATTTTGTAATAATGTAAGGCTCTTGATTTATTTGACATTTTGTCAAAACAGATTGCCAGTCCCAGATATGCTTTGTTAAAGTTCGGATTTACCTTGAGAATCTGTGAAAATACGTTTCCTGCCGCTTTGAACTCTCCGAGGTTCATATAAAGTGCAGAAAGATGGTTGTATGCGCTGATGAATCCGGGATTATTTTCGATAATGGTATGATATATAAGTATTGCCATATCGTATTCTTCTATAAATTCATGTGCAACACCAAGCTGCAATTGTGCATTTATATTGCCTCTGTCAAGAGAAATTGCGTGGTGAAAACTTTTTATTGCTTCACAGCAGCTGCCTGTTAAAAGGTAGCAAAGACCGAGTTCATAATGTATTTCTGCTGAAAAAAAGGAAAGCGTGCGTGCAGTTTCAAGTGCTTTAATTGCTTTTTCATAGTTTTGTTCTGATTTATAGGATATACCGAGCCCCAGATAGCTTTTGTAGTTCTTTCTGTCCATCAATATTGCATTAAGATAGTGTTTTATGGATTCTTTGAAATGGTTTGCCAGTCTGAGTGCATCAGCCTTAACAAAAAGTTTGTAAGCGGATGTTGTTGTATAATTTTTAGGTCTTACAACGAAAGAATCCAATCCCTGAACCACACTATGATACTTTATCCCCAAAATCTCTTCCCCGCAAAATTTGATAATTTCCTTAACTATATTGTAGAGATTTTGTTTTTAAATGTTATTGACCATAAGATTGAATTTTTTAGACCAACAGGTCAGTTTTATGCTTATAAATACTGTAAATTCTCTTCTTACCTCGTATAATAATTTTAATAACAGGACTTTTTTTATATCGGGGGATTATGGAGGATATTCTTAAAAACAACCTAATTAATATTGCCATGCATAACAAGTCATTGTGCGATAAAGTTTTATCTGTACAAGAATTTTCAAAACATTTTGAAATATCGCAGAATCTTGCAGGTGAATATAATCTTCTCATTGACGGTAAGCCTGTTCATTCGATTACAGATATAAATAATGAATCTGAAAGTCTTTTTGAACAATTGAATATTGATAAGAATTTGTCCGTGCATTTTATCTATGGAGCGGGACTCGGGTATCTTGCAGATAAATATATAGAAAAAGCAAAAGGCAGAGTTGTTGTATATGAACCTGATATTGAAGCTTTGCGTTTTGTACTTTCTTCAGTAGATTTCAGTGAGAATTTTAAGACCGGGCGTTTGTATTTTGCCTCGAGTTTTGAAGAGTTTGACAATATAATTAATCTTTTGTTCAGATATAAAACAAACGTAACAGTTTCATATCTTGATTATTATAAGCTTTATCATAAACCGGAAGTCGAAGCTTTCACTGACTATGTCCAAAACAGAGTACAGCTTGTAGATCACAATTTTACTTTTCAGATAACAAACTGCTTTTCATTTTTTAGCAGAACTCTTCAAAATGCTTCAAAAAAGTTTTTGCTGCCGATGCTGACGGATTATAAAGACGCTTTCAAAGGCAAGCCTGCTTTAATAGTTTCGGCAGGTCCTTCGCTGCATAAAAACATAGAACTTATAAAAAAATATCAGGATAATGCAATTATTTTTTGTGTAGGGACAGCACTGGGCACGTTATACAATAATGGTATCACTCCGGATTTTGTTAATGTGATTGAACGTAATAATACAAAGGTGCTTTACGATTTTCCTTTTTCAAAGGATATTTCTTTTATCTGTGAAACATTTACTGAATCCAGCTATCTGGATGTGGATTTTAAACAAAAACTTCTAACAGCATCTGTTGAAACGGATGATGCAAGATGGTTTTTGGAAAAGGCAGGAAGAGAACTGGTCCACTTTGAAACAAAAGGAACAGTTGCTTATCATGCCTTGTACAGTGCATATTATCTTGGATGCAATCCTTTAATTCTTATAGGGCAGGACCTTGCATATACGGATGGCAGATGCTACGCAAAAGGTTCTAAATTTGAGGGGCTTGAGTGTATATTCGATGAAGATACACAAAAATATAAAATTGTTCTCTCTGATTATGACAAGTTTAAGGAAGCATATTGTTCTTCTTTTGCTGATTATTCTGATGACGTTAAAGACTGTGTAATCAATGACAGATTGCAGGAGTTAAACAAAAATCTTTGTATGGTTAAGGGGCAAAATAATAACATGCTGCCAACAGAAGGTGTATATTCTCTTTTTATCGAATATATTAAAAATTTTGCACAACGTTATAAGGCAGAACGTACTCTTATAAATTCATCAGTCGGCGGTGCACTTATAGACGGTTTTGATGTTATTCCTCTCGAGGAAGTTTTTACAGGATTTGCCTCTTCTGCTTTTGACAAAAAATCTCTGATTGATTCAATCAAGTTTGAGCCAAAAGTCTCTCCAAAAACTGTAATAACAAATTTAAAGGATGATATTAAGGTTCTCAATGAAACCTTACGCAAACTTGAAAAAGGTGCACTCATTGCTTCTAATTTTAAAAAAGAACTGGACAGAAGCCGTTTCTACACTTCTAAAGCTGCTGATATGGCTGTAAAGTTGTCTGTGATATATGCTGATTTGACAAACAATTATATGCTTAAAAATCGTGCTGTTAAAATAGCTTTGCTTACCGAATACAGTAATGTCAATTATCTGAATAAAGAACATGGTGCTATATCCGATTATTCTGATGCGTGTGAATATTCTGACGCATATAACAGCTATTTTAAAAACAATATTATAAACATAAATGCTACAATTTATTATATTAGTCTGGCGGTAAAGGAATTGGAAGAATCTGATGAAAGCAGTAATACAAAGAGTTAAAAATGCATCGGTTTTAGTTGAAGGAGATATTGTATCTCAGATAAATGCAGGCATGCTTATTTTATTTTGCGTGGAAAAAGGTGATACCGATTCTGAACTGCAGTGGATGGCAAATAAAATTAAAGGACTGCGATTTTTTTCTGATGAAAATGATAAGATGAACCGTTCAATTATTGATATTAACGGCGAAATACTTGTTGTGTCACAGTTTACACTGGCTGCAGACTGCAAAAAAGGTACGAGACCGGGGTTTGATAATGCCGAGGTTCCTCAAAGGGCAAAACTAATGTATGAAAAGTTTGTAGGTCTATTGAAATCCGACATTCCTGTTGTAAAGACAGGCGTTTTTGCCGCTATGATGGACGTTTCTCTTGTAAATGACGGGCCTGTAACTTTTGTTTTGGAAAAGAGTAACAGTTAATTTTTTAAAAAAACTTGCCATATATTGTTTTTGCATTTAAAATAATAGTATTATTTGATATTAGAAATTATAATTTATTAAGATGTCGAGGAGCTAAAAGATAAATAGCCTTTCGCCTTTTACTTTAAAAGGGTATTGAAATATGTATGTAAATAAGTGTACTAAATGCGGAGCGGAATTCGAAACTAAAAATCCGAAAAGGGTAATTTGCCCTAATTGTTTGTATCCTGATAAAAAACAGGATTCTGAATCGGGTTTCGGCTCTAACGAAAATTTTTCCGAACAACAGGAACAGCAGAGTTCTTATGAAAGACCGTCAGCTTACAGTGCAGGCGGATATTCTTCGGATAACTATCAAAGAAGAGAGGAACGTCCATATCAACAGGACAGACAGAGAAGCTATAACCAGGACGGATACCAAAGACCCCAGCAGGGCGGTTACAGTCGTCCGCAAGGCGGATATCAAAGACCCCAG
>CALUPU010000029.1 GCA_944322725.1 Candidatus Gastranaerophilales bacterium | reverse complement strand
CGTTCAAATCTGTGATTTGTCAGGTGCCCAAAACAGAAGAACTTTCAAAAATTACTCATCAATATGGGGACGTTTTGGATTTGACGGGGTGATTGTTTGTATCAAACTGCGGGTCCGAGCGCTGTTCTCGGTTATCAACGAGCAACTTAAATTAAACGCTAACAACGTTATCGAAGGCAATTTCGGCAGAAGAGCAGCTTTAGCTGCCTAGTAACCGATAGTTCGACAGACTGAACTATGCCCACTCTGTACGGCCAGCTTGCCGCTGTGCAGGGTCAGCTATGCAAGACGCAGTACGGGGACGAGAATTAACCGTATCAAGACTTTTCTCAAGGAGCGTATCTCTTAAAACTGCTTTGTTTTAGCTTAGGTTATGGAAGCTTTCCTTGCTAAGACGAGATAAAAGACTCCTACGCTCGTAGATGTTTGCTGCATTCCATTTCGGACAGGGGTTCGATTCCCCTCGTCTCCATACTTTTGAAGTTTGAGCCATACTCCGACGGAGTAGGCGAAAACGAAAAAGCATACGGATGTGAGTCCGTGACGGCGAAACGTTGAGTTTCGGCGGACAGGACGAAACAGGACGATAGTAACGTAGAAACCTTTGATTTCACAGGAGCATAGTCCGATTTTACGGACATTATCTCCACCATTTATTAAATATTTCAAAGTTAATAGTAAAGGGAATCGAACCCTTCTGCGCCTCGCATTAAACGGAACCATTCACAATTAAAACGAAAACTCAACGTTTCCGTTTTAATTGTTCATTTTCGCTTTGCTCATTCCTCTGCTCGGCTTGGGGGGCTCCCCTCTCACAAAAAGTTGATTATCAGATTATTGGCAGTTCGGTCGGAGTAACATCCGACCTCACAGAACGAGTTTGCTCACTTCGTTGGACTTCACTCTAGCCAAAATCTTTTGGCTGAGTTTTCGTCTCCTCCATTTTTTATATGTTTTCGTAATGAATCATGGTATTATTATAAAAATTGGAGTTATTATGTTAACAATTTTCAGAAGAAAAATTTTTTTATGATAAAGATAATTAAATATGTATCTGCCAATAGTTGAAAACTTCTGTAAACAGGGTTCTGCTAAATTTATTGCTTGTTTTGCAAGAGATTTGCATGGCGTTATGAAGCAGACGGGCATGGGATGTATCAGATTGTACGGAGTGGAAAATGATTAAAAGAAGATTATCAAAACAAATTCAAATAGGCAATGTCAAAATAGGAGGCGATGCACCTGTAAGTGTTCAATCCATGTGTAATACGGATACTCGTGATGTAAAGGCTACCGTGAATCAAATAAAAGACCTGGAAAATGCAGGGTGTGAAATTATCCGCCTTGCAGTATTGAACAAGGATGCTGCTGCGGCAATAAAAGATATTAAACAACAGGTCAAAATCCCTGTGATTGCGGATATTCATTTTGACTACAGGCTTGCTATTCAATGTATAGAAAACGGTATTGACGCACTTCGTCTCAATCCCGGCAACATTGGACGTGATGAAAATGTGAAAAAAGTTGTTGCACTGGCAAAAACCAATAATGTTCCTATCAGAATAGGAATAAATGCCGGCTCTCTGGAAAAAGAACTGGCTGCTTTGGATATCCCTCTGCATGAAAAAATGGTTAAAAGCGCAATGCGTCATATCAAAATTCTTGAGGATAACAATTTTGATAAAATTAAAATTTCTCTAAAATCAAGCAGCGTTCCTACAACAATAGAAGCATACCGCATGATTGCCCAAATGGTGGATTACCCGCTGCACCTTGGTGTTACGGAATCAGGTACACTTAAAGGAGGTTTGATTAAATCTTCCGTGGGGCTTGGTACTCTTCTGTCAGAGGGGATTGGTGATACAATCAGAGTGTCTTTGACGGAAAATCCTGTTGAAGAAATACATGCAGGTTTTGGGATTTTAAAATCTCTGGAATTAAGACAAAAGGGAATAAACTTTGTGTCCTGCCCGACTTGCGGAAGATGTCAGATTGATTTAATCAGTCTTGCCAAAAAAGTCGAAGACGCACTTAAAAATATAGATAAACCTCTGACAGTCGCCGTTATGGGCTGTCCCGTTAACGGCCCGGGTGAAGCAAAACATGCTGACTATGGTGTTGCCGGTGCTATAAAAGAAGGCTATATATTTAAAAAAGGCGAGATTATTAAAAGAGTCCCCGAGGAGAATCTTCTTGAAGAATTGCTGCAAGTCATAGAGAATGAGAATTAGACTATCGACAGGATTTGCTTAAAATCGTAAAATAATATACTATATATAATTATAAATTAAGCGAGGTTTATAGATGAAAAATTTAATGAAATATGCAATGATTGCAGCTGTTGCCGTAATGGTGTCTGCATCTGTTCATGCGGAAGTGTCCGTTAAAGAAACAACATCGCCTGAGTTCATTCGCAATCAGGGATACTCTTCAGAAGTATCAAGAATTATTGAAGTTAAAACAAGAGACTCAGCTACTCCTATCTCTACAGAGAAACCTTCTGTATGGAAAAGATTCGGATGGTATCTTATGGAAACAATTGATCCTTCAGTTGATAGAGGCGGTAAATTTGTCGATGATCATGACATAAAATTCCATAACACTATAGAAGATCTATAATTAATATTTGTATGAGAAAAGCTTCTGCTAAAATACTGGCAGAAGCTTTTTTGTTACTTGTTTTTAAGATTGTTAAGAAATGTTAAGCAATACCCGTGTCTGTATAAACATGTCAAAAACCATGGCATGCATGAGTTTCGGGGATATTTCAAACAGCGCCTCATTCATATGGATGATATTAGTTTGTGCATTGTTTGAATATGCTTTATAATTAAAAAAGTATTAGTATTGCTAATATGTATTTTCTTGGGAAGAGGTTAAGTTTCAAATGAGTACAGTTGAAGAAAACTTGTCCGAACTGAGAAAAGAAATTGTACCTTATAAACCTATTATAATTGCTGTAACCAAATATTTCGGAGCAGAAAAGCTTGTAGAGGCATATAAAGACGGCTTGCGTGATTTTGCAGAAAACAGAGTTCAAGACGCACTTGAAAAGTTTGAGCAGCTTCCGCAGGAAATAAAGGAAAATTCCCGTTTTCATCTTATAGGGCATTTGCAGTCCAATAAAGTGAAAAAGGCTGTTGGCAGGTTTGATTTGATTCAATCCGTTGATTCGTTAAAACTTGCGAAAATGATTTCCGACGAAGCATTGAAACAGGGGATTGTTCAAAAAATTCTTTTACAGGTCAATAATGCAGATGAAGAAGTAAAATCAGGGTTCAGTGTCGGAGATTTAAAGAGAGATTTTAAAGAAATAATTTCTTTAAAAGGTATTAAAGTCGAAGGCTTGATGAATATCGCTCCTATTGCCGACGAACAAACCCTCGAGTGTTTGTTTAAGGGGATGCAGGACTTAAAAGCAGAGTTAGAAAGTGGATTTGCATACAAACTCAAAGAATTATCAATGGGTATGAGCGGAGACTACAAAACAGCAATAAAATACGGTTCGACAATGATAAGAATTGGAAGAAAGCTATTTACATAATATCGGGAGGAGAAGAAATTGGCAGGCGTTTCAGACAAAATTAAATCAATAGTTGGGTTTTTGACATCAGGTTTCGAAAACAGAGATGACATCTTTGAAGACATGGCAAGCGAAATGGATGAGTATCCTATTTCAGACAACCTTGCTCTGGAGCCTATGTACTCATCTAAATCAAATCAATCACAGGCTTCTAATGTTGTAAGCCACCCGGGCTTCAAAGGCTATGAAGTTTGTGTATCTGAACCTCGTTCTTACGAAGAATCTGTTTCTATCGTAAAACAGCTTAAGGACAGAAAAACAGTTATTTTAAATCTTCATTTGCTTGATAAAGAACAGGCAATGAGAATTGTTGACTTCCTTTGCGGTGCTACTCATGCATTGAACGGCAACCAGCAAAAAATCGGTGATTCTGTATTCATCTTTACACCCAGCAATGTTGCTTTAAGTTCAGAATCACAGAAAAGCAAATTCATCAGAGACGCTTTGTGGAACCAGCCGCAGTAAGCGAAGCCGGAGTGAAGCTGACGTAAACGTTCAGTTTTCGGCAGCGTAACTTAACAATGGCGACGTGGAAATCTTTGATTTCCTCAGGAGCAGATAGCAAACAAAGCTAAAACAAAAACAAGAATAGTTGGGGATATAATTTAAGCCGCGTATCGTAATCGCGGCTTTTTGTTTTATAAAATAATTATTATCTGAACAAAAAAGCATGCTCATTTTGTGAGCATGCTTTTTTATATATAAAGAATTAATTAATTCATATTCTTTCTTATTTTTTCTTTTGTTGCATCCAGGGATTTTATCTTTTTCTCAGTTTCTTTTACCTGTTTTGCTTTTAATTTTCTCTGTTCTTTTATGACTTTATATTGATTATCTATATTAGAGTATTCGCTCTTGTATTGTATAAGCTGGTTTCTGATTTCAACCTGAGCGCTGTCTAACTGCATTAATGCACTTTGTAAATTACCGTTTTCTGCTGTAGCTGCCGTAGTATTCACTGCAGGTGCAGATGTTTCCGCAGCTGATATTTTTGATACGGCTGTGATAGTGCTTTGTGTTGGCTGCTGTTGTGCTGCTGTAGTCATGGATTCTGTGATAGGAACATTTTCAAAAACCGGCTCATAGGGCATGTCTTCTGCGTAAGCAACGGTACCAATCTGCAATGAGCCAATTACAACAGCCGTAATAACCGCAGTGTTTACGATACTTTTTTTCATGGGGAATCTCCTTTTATAATTATTACATGTATTTCATAAGGATACATTTTTATTTTATTAAATAGAATTTGAACATGCCTCGTCTAAGAAAGTGATTTAATAGCATGCGTTTTATAAATATTTAGGAACAAAAATTAAATCTATTCGTCAAAATAATAGAGCATGTGATAAAAATCGCTTTAAATTCATATCAAAAAGTATGTTTATAAAGAAATGTAAACCCGAAAACCTGCACACCGAGGCAATTTAGAAAAAACTCTAAAAAAACTGAAAAAATTTTTAAAAAAAGTACTTGAAATAAAAAATTCCTCGGGCTATATTAATAGAGTGGTCAGCGGGCCACTGAGGGATTGCCTAAAGTGAAGAGTTTAACTCCATGAATGTTAAGGCTTACCCTGAGAAAAGATTTTAAAACTAGTTCTTGTTTGGAATGGTTTAAAAAATAACTGGCTAAAAATTAATAACAAATTTTTAAAAACTACTTGACAACAAAATATGAAGTGTTACGATGAAGTAACGTCTTGAAGGATGAGTTGGAAACCTTTTAATGGTTGACTAAAATCTTAACAAAGTTTCCGCTAAATAAATTCTGTCAATTTTAATTGTGAGAAATTATTTAGTAAAGTTTGAACCTTGAAAATAGAATAGCTAAAAACGATAAATACCTGTTGATTCAACAACAAATAAAATTAACGGACACGAATAAAGCAAAGTCGAGCAGGATACTTCGGTATCCGATGGACATAAACTTTCTGACAATGGAGAGTTTGATCCTGGCTCAGGACGAACGCTGGCGGCGTGCTTCATACATGCAAGTCGAACGAGAAGCAGGAGCTTGCTCCTGTGGAAAGTGGCGGACGGGTGAGTAACATGTAGGAAATCTGCCCTTTAGCGGGGGACAACAGTTGGAAACGACTGCTAATACCCCATATGAGCTAACCTGAAATGGTTATCTTGAAAACTCCGGTGCTAAAGGATGAGCCTGCACCTGATTAGCTAGTTGGCGGGGTAAATGCCCACCAAGGCGATGATCAGTAGCTGGTTTGAGAGGATGATCAGCCACAATGGGACTGAGACACGGCCCATACTCCTACG
>CALUPU010000028.1 GCA_944322725.1 Candidatus Gastranaerophilales bacterium | reverse complement strand
TTGATGAAGACAAACTCACTGATATTTTTAATCAGAACATTAAGAAAGCTATTAAAGCCAGAGGCTATGAATTTTAATATACACCATTTGTATAGTTATAATTTATACTCAACGTGGTATTATTATAATTAGTACAGAATAGAAGGTAGAAAAATGTCTGATGCAATTAGTGCAATAAACTCTCAAATGGCAGGTCAGACACTAAGTTTGCAAATGGCTTGTAAGAGTTTGTCTCTGCAAAAACAGCAGGGAGCAATTGCTCTTCAACTTTTGCAGGGCGCAATGGCTGCGGCTCCTCAAGATCCCTCGACCATTACTGCTGCCCAGTTAAAATCCCCCATTGACATAAGAGTTTAATCAAAAGAAAACCGGCTTTTATAAGCCGGTTTTTTAATATGATAATTTAATCTTACGGGAGGATTTCTTTTCTTGTTCGGAGGTTTAGAATCAAATTGTAAAAAGAAAGGACTGTTTTATGAACTTAAGCTATACATCTGTTAATGAGTCTTCTTCATCATCTGTTAGCATAGATGCTTGGATTGCAAAGTTACAGGAAGGAAAAAAAAGTTTAACACAGCTTCAAACAGAAATGCTTGAAAGTACTACAGAAAATATAGCGGCATTTAAAGAAAAAGCTGCTGAAAATGCAAAAGAAGCTGCTAAAGAAGAGTCCTCTGAGCCAACTTCTGACGGGTATGTTTCCAAAGACACTACATCGGATTTTTCAAAAGACGATATAGTAGAACCATCTGAGGTTACATCTCAGGATTTATGTTCACCAATTGATTTAAAACTTTAGCAAATTATATTTGAACATATATCGCATTCAGGATTTCGTGACAGTTTGATTTTTTTAAGCTGCAAATCCTCTGCATTGTATGTCAAAAGTACATCTCTTAAATCATTATCCTGTCCCAGAATTATATCTGCTGCCGCTTGAGACTGCAGTGCTGCAATAGCATTAATTGCCGGGCAGACTTTTTCGTTTGTTTTAATATCCTTTGTGTCGCTGTTTTGGAAAAGGCAGCCCAAACAAGCCGTTTCGTATGGGATTATTGATGTTACCTGACCATAAGTTTCTGTGACTGCACCGTGTATGAGGGGTTTTTTATTTTTTACAGCGATTTTGTTCAACACGAATTTTGAATCATAAGACTCCAAACAGTCAATTATAATATCATAATCCGTAATTGGTATAAGATTTTCAATGTTTTCAATATTGCTGCTGCATACACAAATATTTTTACCGGAGTATTTTCGGGCTGTCAATTTACTTGTGTTTTTGGATTGTTTTTCATTTGTATCAACAATACAAATTTTTCCTGTTTTCAAAGAAATTAGATTAGCCAGAACTATTGAACCAAGAACACCTGTACCTGCGATTATCACTTTTGCTTCAGAAAGTTTTTGTGCATCTTCGTTTTTTAACTCTCTTACAAGCAGGTTGCTTTTATACTTTTTTCTGTACATTTTTCACTATCCGCTATTTTGTAAAATCAGATTCATTTTTTATTTAAATCATTAAAAAATTATAGTACAATTACTCTATCTAAGGAAGGGGTAATTATGACGCAAACTTTTAATGCTGAATCCGTGTCAGAATTGTTGTTAAAAACCGAGGAAAAATGTAAAAACTGTTTTAAATGTCCACTTGGCAAGCTGCGTACAAAGACGGTTTTCTCAGCCGGTATGCCGAACAATAAATTGATGCTTATTGGAGAGGCACCGGGATACTGGGAGGATCAAAAAGGAGAACCTTTTGTAGGCAAAGCCGGTCAGCTTTTGGATAGAATTTTTGCTTCTGTCGGGCTTTCAAGGCAAAAAGATGTTTACATTTGTAATACTTTAAAATGCAGACCCCCTGAGAACAGAAATCCTCTGCCTGAAGAGAAAGAAGCATGCCGTGAGTATCTGGATATTCAAGTTGGTGCTCTGAAACCGAAAATTATTTTGTTATGCGGTAATATTGCAGTCCAGTCTTTTATGGAGGGTGCTAAAGGTATTACAAAAGTTAGAGGTCAATGGTTTGATGGTCCATACGGGTCTAAAATGATGCCTATTTTTCACCCGTCATATCTCCTGCGTAATGATTCCAGAGAAAAAGGAAGCCCCAAATGGCTCATGTGGCAGGATATTCAAGAAATTAAACGCGTCTATGACTCGCTTACAGACTAGTTATTCCAAAAAATTTAAGTAAGAATAATAAGATTAAAAGTTTCAGCATATTTCACCCGTTTTAAGATTATGCATAAAGCTTCTGACTCATGCATTATTCAGAAATACTGTCAGCTGAGTAATAAACAATTGTTTAAAATTTGTAATATATGGAATTTAATAAATAGGCATCTGTATTTTAATGTTGTTAGGAGATAAAAGTGAAAATAGTTCATTTCTGGCTTTATGTAATAGCTGTTGTTGCTTCTCTGGGAGGCTTGCTTTCCGGCTATGATACAGGTGTAATATCAGGTGCGCTGCTTTTTATAAATGAAACCTGGGATTTGACTGACTTTACACAGGGATTTCTTGTCAGTTCCGTGCTGATAGGTGCTGTGATAGGAGCGGCAACCAACGGTGTTATGGCTGATATTTTTGGAAGAAAAAAGATTATTATTGCCACTTCAATAATTTTTATAATTGGTTCTATACTGAGTGCGGTTGCGCCAAATGTTGGAATCCTTATACTATCAAGAATAATGGTCGGTCTTGCTGTTGGCATGGTCAATTTTGTTGTGCCCTTGTATTTATCAGAGGTTTCACCAAAAAATATCAGAGGCATGCTTGTTTCTCTATATCAATGGGCAATAACTGCCGGAATTTTATTTTCTTATATGATAAACGGAACCTTTGCAGCAGCTGTGTATAACTGGAGATGGATGCTTCTTGCCGGCGTGCTGCCTGCAACCGTTCTACTCATTGGTATGTCTTTCCTTGGAGATACTCCCAGATGGCTGTTGAGCAAAAAACGTGATGATGAAGCAAAAGCCATATTTAATAAGATTGAACCTGACAACGATGCAGATGCAGAAATCGACAGGATAAAAGAAACTTTAAAAGATGAACTTGATGCAAAAGACAAAAAGATTAAGTTTAAAAAATGGATGATAATGCCGTTAGTTGTAGGTGTCGGTATTATGTTTGCCCAGATTTGTACAGGTATTAACACAATAATATATTACGCACCTACGATATTTAAAATTTCCGGTTTTGATTCCAATATCAGTGCAATATACGCTGCAACCGGTATAGGCATTGTTAATTTTCTTATGACAATTGTTGCCATTGCCTTTACTGACAAATTAGGCAGAAAACCTCTGCTCTATTTCGGTTTGACAGGTGTAATGCTCAGTTTGATATCTCTTGGCTGTGCATTCCAGTTTGCTGATGTTCTTGGTGCTAATTTAAAATGGGTCGCTGTGGGCAGTCTTGTTACTTATATTATATGTTTTGCATGCAGTCTCGGACCTATTGGCTGGATAATTGTTTCGGAAGTTTTTCCGCTTCGTATACGCGGTGTTGCAATGAGCCTGTGCACTGTAGCAAACTTTGCTTTTAATTTTCTTGTAGTATTTTCTTTTTTACCTTTGATTAATAGAATCGGTGAAGCATATACGTTCTGGATGTTCGGTGTAGTTTCACTCCTGTGTATATTTTTTGTTTATTTCTTTGTTCCGGAAACAAAGGGGATTTCACTTGAGACTATCGAAAAAAACTGGATTGATGGCATTTCTCCACGTAATTTTTAATAATGGTTAGTTTTTTCTTAAGCAACTATACTAAATATTAATAGTCCAATAATAATTAGTTCAAGTATTGCCGCAGACAGAAATAATATATTCAATTTTTTGTATTTTAATATTCTGTTTAACGAAGATTTAAATATTTTTTCTGTAAAACTTTCTTCTTTTAAAAATAATGACAGGTGATTTGTAATTATTTGTCTGTAAATATTATTCATTTTTTTGTTGTCGATTGATTTTGTTCGTGATTCTTCTTTGTGTTTTCTATAGTTGAATAAATATTCGTCAATTCTATGTATGCGTAATCCTTTTTCTAAAAAAGACAACCATAAATCCCAGTCTTCATAGCCGTCTTGCATGTACTCTTTGTAGCCTCCTATTGCAAGAAAGTCTGACTTTCTGAATAATGCACAGTTATCAACATTATTTGAATAAAGTATATTTTTTAGCTCCGGTTCAGACAGATTCCAGTTTTTGTTTTCTTCTCCAAATATTTTTACTTTGCTGCAGACTACGCCAATGTCAGGATTTTTTTCTAATACTTCAACAGTTTTTTCTATAAAAGTTCTTTCTATCTTGTTGTCAGCGTCAAGCGGCAGGATATAATCTCCTGTTGCAGCGCTGATTCCAAGATTTCTTGCGTATATAACACCTCTGTTTTCTTTTTCATCAAAGAATACAATATTGCGATAAGTGTCTGCTAATTTTTTTAAGACACTGCTGCTATTGTCCGTTGAGGCATCATTAATGCAAATGATTTCGATGTTTTTATAAGTCTGGTTTACTGCTGATAATACAGCATCTTCTACAAATCCGCCCTGATTAAAGCATGGGATTATAACAGAAACTTTTTTTTGATTATTTTTTGTATTCACTTTAAATATACCCCTTATTGATATTTAACGCTGATATTTTTGTGATTTTCCATATTGTATTCTATGTTTTACCACATAAAAAGTCAATAATTTGTATAAAACTTGATAAATAACATTGTGTAATGTTTCTAAGGATATTGTGATAATGACCGAGAGAGTTGTTATGTATAGTAAAAGTTTATTGGGCAAAAGAATAAAAGAAATTCGTAAGAGCAAGGGCTTTACTCAAGAGCTGCTAGCCGAGTCTGCCGGTATTGATTCAAAGCATTTGAGCCGTATAGAGTGCGGTGTGAATTTCCCTTCACTGGATTTGCTTAACAAGATTGCTGTGCTTTTAAATATCGAGCCGTCTCTTTTGTTTCAGACAGGGCATCTGAAAGATAAAACCGATATAATTAAAGAAATAAATGAGATTTTAGATAACTGTAATGAAAAAGATTTAAGGCTTTTTTATAAAATACTCACGGATGTAACTTCTTCATAACTTGAGTATAGACTCTTGTGCAATGACATTGATTTTGTGTTCGGCTATTTTTAAGCTATGAATTTTCTGGTAATTAACGGACATAAATACTATCCTTACGCACAGGGCAGATTGAATAAAACTCTTTTTGATGAAATTATTCGAATATTAAAAAACAACGGCGATGAGGTTGTGACTACCGTTGTGGAAGATGGATACAATGTTGAAGAAGAGATAGAAAAATACAAGAATGCGGATTTTATTATTTTCCAAACACCTATGAACTGGTTTTCTGTGCCATGGATTTTGAAAAAATATTTTGATGATGTTTATGCTCACGGCGTTTTTTATACAGGTTCAAAAGAATATGGCAGAGGCGGGCTTTTCAAAGGTAAAAAATACATGTATTCAATTACCTGTAATCCGTCTGAAGATGTTTTTGATAACCCGAATTTGTTCTTTGGCGTTCAAAGTCCTGAGGATCTTATTGTTGCTTTGCACAAAATTCAACAATTTTGTGGAATGGAACCCGTAAAATCTTATTTTTGTTTTGATGTTGTGCACAATCCTGATATTGAAAAGTATATGAAAAATCTCAATAACCACATGCAGATTTATGTATTAAATAATTATATCAGTTAAGAATTATTAATATATCATTTTGAAAATAGCAAAAAATATACTGTTTAATTATTATATTTGTATAAATTTAAAATGAGATTGTAAATATGCGAGTAAATCATGATTTACTTAATTCTTTGTATTCACAAAGAATTAAAAAACCTCTAAGCGAGAAAACTGCATCCGTAACTTATCCCAATTCTTCTCAAAGTGTAAATGATACTGTTTCTTTTTGCGGTATAACCCGTAAAATGAATAAACACACCTATATTGACGGTCAAAAAGATATTAAAGAAATAGTCAAACAACATCAGGGAAGAAGTCTTGCTGTGGGGCAAATACCTGCTTTTATACAGGCAAAATTTCCTCCTGATAAACGTGAGGAGTGCATAAAAGAATTTTATGAAACATTTGATAAAATTACTCAAGAATTGCGAGACTTTGATGAGACAAAAGTTTATACTGTTGATGAAATAACAAAACGCCGCAATAACTCTACAAAAGAACTTTTTGCCAATCTTCTGTATAAATATAAACTTGCATATCCATGGGATGATGTGGATATAGAATATCTCGGAAAAGGCGGCAAAGGTGCAGGCTACAAGTTAGTTGGGCTGCGTAGTCCTGACTTTAACGAAGACGAATTTGTTATAAAAGTTTATCATGTACTTGAAGGTAAAGACTGGCAGCCTTTCAAAAGCCATGGCTGTTACGCAGAGACAAACAGTGCTGCATACTGGATGAAAAATGTCGGCTATGAAACAAACAGAGGAAAATTTTTCTTTGGCAGTTTGAAATCCGGTTATATGGTTATAAAGTATGTTGATGATGATATTCGTCTTCCTAAATACAACGTGGATCCTTATCATTACGGTTTAAAATGTACTGATGAAGATTTGATGAAAAAGCATAATATCTGTAAAGGATATAGCTTTGATTGGGGCGGTGTAAGAGTAATAAACAGAATAAAAAACAGCAGCAAAACCGCTTTAGCTGTTGCAAGGTATATTAAAAATACACCCGATATTTATAAAGAACAGGAATGGTATCGTCTTTTTGCCTCCAAACGCTATGATAAAAGCCAAAAAAATGCAGGACTGGCAATGAGTATTAAACATATGCCGGACAAAGAAAGATATATTGATGAGTGTATAGCTTTGAATGATCCTCTTGTTGATAGAGGTTTGGCATATGTGCTTAAGTATTTGCCTTATGAAAAATCTGTCCAATATTTTGAAAAGCTTGTGCAGACAAAAGATGCAATTACTCAGGTAGTTCTGTTCAATGAAATTCCTTTGCTTGCAATGAAACACCGTGATGAAGGAATTAAAGATGATTTGCAGACATTACGTTCTGAAATTTTGCCTTCAAGAATACAGGCTTATTATGACATAGCTGAAAAATACGCTATGCCCGAATCAATAGAACATCTGGCAAGCTTCTTGCATCTGCTGCCAAAAGATCGTTTCAGATTATACTATAAAAGACTTGCTCAAATCGATAATGATGCCCTGCATGACAGGTTGATTTATAAACTTCCGAACATTGAACGTGAAGACAAGTATTTTGCTATAAAACAGATTGCTGAAAATGTAAAAAATGAAGACTTGAAGAAAAAACTTCTTTCATATTCATCATCGCTTCCTGCTGAAAAATTACAGAAATTAGAAAATATTCTTGGTTATACTTATGAGCAGGTTAAAAAAGAAATGGAATCGTGATATAATAATTACTACACGGTACTTTGAAATATGAATATGGGGACGTTTTGAAAGCGTAAGCCGGAGTGAAGATGGCGGAAACGTTGAGTTTTCGACAACGTAACTTAATAACAGCACCGTTCAAATCTGTGATTTGTCAGGTGCCCAAAACAGAAGAACTTTCAAAAATTACTCATCAATATGGGGACGTTTTGAAAGCGTAAGCCGGAGTGAAGATGGCGGAAACGTTGAGTTTTCGACAACGTAACTTAATA
>CALUPU010000027.1 GCA_944322725.1 Candidatus Gastranaerophilales bacterium | reverse complement strand
AGATTAGTTGGACTAAAAGCGAAGTATCCGGATTTGAAATAAAATTTCTGACCGGAATAAGGACTGATGTTTTTACATAATACATATTATCAATATGTTACGAAATGTAACAGCAGATCTAATTACCCTAAATCCTGTATGCAATACTCATTAACAGTATTCATACAGGGTTTTTCAAATCCGGCAAGCGAATTGAGAAAATGCGTAAGAAGAATGCTGACATACTTTGGCGGCAGGTCGGACAAATCTATTACAAATTCGTTTATGCCTATTTTTTCGAGCTTTGGTACATGTTCATACAGATGCAGAATGTAGTCCTGAAACATGTGCATCCTGCAGAATCCGTCAACTACAAACGGAAGCACTTTTTTTAAAGACGGGTCTTTAAGCGCATAATTTCCGTTGTGACATGGTGCTTTACAGGAAAGTCTTGATACTATTGCACTGTCATTGTTTAACGGGCACAAACCCAGAGACGGAACCCTTACGTTGCCGGCAATTGTCAACTTTTTATTGGGTATTATATTTTTAATTTTTTTAATACAGTTTTTTATATTTGTTATTTTTTCAAAACAGCTGAAATCAACGGTTTCAATCGGGTGCAGGTTGTTTATGCACTTAATGGACATACTGTTTAACAGATTGATACCTTGACCTATTTCAATAGGAATCCTGTGCAGTTCGTCATCATTGATGAATGCCCAGAGATAACCGATATTGTTGATTATTATTGATGACGGAATAGGTTCTGTAAGACAAAGGTTTTTTACATATTCATATACCCTGTCAAAATCACGCTCAATAAGGATTCTCGGCGTACTAAGCTGTAGTTTTATACCGTAATTAAAACAGAATTTTTTAACTCTGGTTATTATCTGGTTAAAGCTGCTTTTTGATAAGTCTGCTGTATTAAGAATTTCCCCGTATTCTATGGAGTAGATGGGGTTGAATCCCACTTTTGCAATAAACCTTTTTATCTCATCAAGCTGTCCGATTGAGGAGAGTCTTAGATTTATTTTTGGAATTGCTAAAGTTGAGTAGTCAAATTCTTTTTTTAGTCTCGGTCGTTTATTTTCCCATTCGAACTTTTGAATATTACGTGCAAATTTGAAGTCTGAACCCTGCGCACTCATTATTTCTCCGCAGAAATGGTTTGTTTGATAAAAACTCTTTCTTACATGTTTAAAAGGCAGTTTCTGATTTTTGAATACTTTTGGCTTGGCAAGAATCTTTTCAACAAGCTGTATGCCTTCTAAAATTTCCTGTGAAGATGAAAATTTGCCTTTGATTACTACAGAGTCAATGGCATTGAGTTTTTTTATATCTTCCGCACACCAGGGCAGATTGTCCGAGTCGATTGCAAGCGAGATATTTTTGTATTGTTTTATTTTTGCAATGTTTTTTAGATAAATCTCTTCCGTAATAATGACCTGATCAGCCTTGTGGAACATATTGACAAAATCAATGCCCGCAAGATTGTGGATATCAAAGTACGAATCAGCAATAACTTTAAAAGGAAGTGAATGAGTTTTTATCGCCTCAAGAATCGCATAGCTGTTAATAAATATCCCGTCAATTTTTGTCTGCTTCAAAAAAGTTATGAATTTTTTGATTTCTATTAAGTCTTCTTCTGTTATGTTGTGTTTAAAATTCACATAAATCTTGCAGTTGTTCTTATGCGCAGTTTCAATAAATTTGTTTACATATTCAAAACCGTTGTCTTGCGCGGCATGCAAAAACTTATGATGGTATACGTAAAAACTTCTGCATTTCACATGCGGAAGAAAATCTTCAATATCTTCCGGTTTTTTAATGGGGGCTGTCAGAATAATATCATTCATTTAATTATTATAAACTTTTTATAAAAAAATAGCCGATATGTAAATGTTTGTGAAGCATTACAATAATTTTATTTTTGAATTTGCCTTAATTTCAATACTGTAATAAAATTATATTAAAATCGGCTGTTTATATGTTATGTACAAATATCTGCCGTACTAGAATTAAGGTTACAAAGATTAGTATGAAGAGAGTGTAGATGGGAATATTGGGTTATCCAAATATGGACGATGACAATCAAGATGGTGTATTCGGAGATTATTCGGACATATATTCAAATTATTCGGAAGAAAAAGGAAACGCGGCTTTTGCCGATGATGATACGGCTGAGCCTCTTCAAGATGCCGGGTTAGAAGTTGAGCCGCAACCTGATGTCGTGCCTCAGGGCATGCCTCAAGAACAACAGGAAGATGCTCTGGAATCAACTGAACCGATTGCCGGACAGAAAAAAAGTAATTTAATGGGCTATATTTTAGTGCTCGGTGCGCTTTTGATTGCTGCTGCAGGCATGTTTTTCTATAAACAGCATAACGAACAGGCTGCGCCTTCTCAGGATCAGGCAATGGGTGATTATTTCTATGATAAAGCCGCTGCTGATGCAACTGCTCAGTCTCAGAGTGAACAAACAGCAACTGTTGATGTGGATTTGACAACACCTGCAGAAAATACACCTGCAGCAAGTGAAGAAAAACCTGCGGAAGCAGTTAAGGCAGCAAAAGAACCGGCACCTGCGGAAGAATCTTCTGACAAGCCTATGTCAGCAATTGAAAAGGCTATGTTGAAGAAAAAAATGGATGCCCAAAAAGAATCTCAGGTCGGTCTTTCATCAAGACCCGTTATTATACCTGTTTCTGCAGGCGGAAGAGTAGACCCGTTTGTTCCTTATCTTCAGGCGCAGGCACTTGCAAATACTTCAAAGTTTGAACTTATTGCCCCTCCTACCGTTATTCCGGAAGCGGATCCGGTTGTAGATGAACTGGTTGAGACAAAGATTTCCGGTATTATGTATGATTCGGCAAGACCTTCTGCAATTGTGAACTTTGGCGGTGCTGACCAGCTTGTTCATAAGGGAGATCTCGTCAAAGGGTATAAAATACTTAACATCACCAAAAACAGTGTAGTAATCAAATATAAAACAAATATTTATCAGGCTACTGTCGGACAAACTTTGAACGAAGGGGTAAATCTCAACCCTGTTTCAAATTTATCTAACCAGTTCGGCGGTGCATATTCCAAAACAACGGGTAATGTAATTCAATTTAATAACTAAAATACAAATAATTAATAGGAGTCATCAATAAATGTTTAATGACAAACAACAAAAAACAAAAAGGAAATTTTTACTTCCGGGCATAGGCGCTGCAACTCTTGCTCTGGCTGTTACATTTTCTTATGCAACAATAGCACAGGCTCAAATTCAGGCTTCAATTTCAAAACCTGCTTTGAGAACGGAATACAAAAGCGCCGGTACGATTAATCTTGACGGTGCTGTTAATCTTAATAACGGCGAGCGTAAAATCAGCGTATCGTTGAGAGATTCTGATTTAAAACAAGCTTTAAGAATGATAGCAGACAAAGCCGGCTTGAATATCATTTTCCATAGTTCGGTAACAGGAACTGTTACATTGGATCTTGTTAATGTGACGTTAAACGATGCATTCAAGATGATTATGCAGGCAAGTGATTTATCATTCTTTATTGATAAAGGCACACTTGTTGTAATGACAAAAGATGCAAGCTTAAAGTCTGATATCGGTAAACAGAACATGATGACTATTCCTGTTAAATATGCTGATTCTTCTAAAGTTGCAGACTTTTTAAACAGCAATATCTTTTCAACAAACAGACCCGGTTTGTCTAACAATAAAATCGTTGTAACAAACCCGGCAACAAATGAACTTATTATATTCGGTACAAAAAACGATTACCTGATGGCTCAAAAAGTTGTCTCAAAATTGGATGTCGCGCCAAAGACAATATCATACAGAGTAAACCATACTACTCCGAAAGAAATGGCGACTTTAATCTGCCAGTCTTTATTCCCGACAGCAACTACTGGAGGCAAGGACGGTCAATCTGATGATTCAGCAGGCAGCAGTGACTCATCTGACACATCAGGCAGTGTTACAGGCGGTGCTTCTACTTTGGGCAGCGGCTCAGGCTCTTCGTCTTCAGGCAGCGGATCTTCATCATCTTCTTCCTCTTCAGGAAGCAGTTCTTCTGGCGGTGCAGAAGACAGCATTTCTCTTGGTGAAGGTAAAATTGCCTGCACAATAAAAGGCGAAGTAAGTGCTAATACTCTGAAATCTCTTTCGGGTACATCTTTAACAGTTACTTATTTTCCGCAAAAGGGTACCATAAATATTACGGGCGGTTCTGATTCTCAAGCTGAAATGATTAAAGAATTCATCAAAGCCAACGATAAAAAACAGCCTCAGGCTTATGTTGAAATGCAGATTGTTGAACTTTCAGAAGACGGTTCAAAAGACTTTAAAAACACATGGACATTGTTAACACCGTTCTTTGCAGGTAAGTTTGACGGAGATAATGGTGTAAAATCGTTTAATAATAATCATCCGATGTTTTTTACAGGCGGACCTTTCAGCGGTACATCCCAAGACAGCGAAGGCAAGGACGAAACGGTTATGTATGACAGATGGCATGGTAAAAAGACTCTTGCCTGGTCTGTTGACTATTTGATTAAAAACGGTAAGGGCAGATTGCTTGCTAACCCGAAAGTGATGGTTACTAACGGTAAAAAATCCATAATTAACCTTACTTCCGATTATATTAAATCAACAGATGAAGAAATCATGACATCAGGTCTTGGTACAGGCGTAGCCGGTGTATCCAGAACATATGAAATCGGTGATGACAACGGTATCTCCGTAGAAATGACACCGTTTATCAGCCCTGACGGATATGTTACTTTAAATCTGAAACCTAATTATTCAACTATTCAGCCTAACGGCAGAATAACAAGTATCGGTAACGGCGGCGGTGAAATTATTGCTGCTACTCTGCTTCAAAGAAGAAACCTTGAATTGTCTAATATAAGAATAAAAGATGGAGAAACTCTTGTATTAGGCGGTTTGATTCAGGAACAGGAATCAAAGAACGTATCCAAGATACCTCTGCTCGGAGACCTTCCTGTTATAGGTTCTGTATTTAGAAGCACAAGTACAGTTAATGAAAAGAGCGAACTTGTTATAATGATTACACCTCGAATTATCAAAGATACAGAGGATGTTGTTTCAGAAAGCGAAAACTTATAACAATAATTTTCCTGCCGGTTTGTTGCCGGCAGGAATAATATAAAAATACATTAGCTTTTGTAAATTTACTTTGAACTATATAAGAAGATATGAATACAGAAACTGTAAATAAAATAAAAAGTAATATAAATGCTAAATTTTCTTCGATTTTTTCTAAAGAAGAATTGATTGCAAACAACTTTATTCCGATTAATAAACAGGCGGGATTTTTCTTTATTGCAATAAAAGAAGGTGCCAATAAGTCTTCTGTTTCTGAATTTATATCTAAAACAGATTCAGAAACACTCAAATTTATATCTCTTGATGAAGATAGTTTCAAAAATCTTTTTGACTATTATTGTGCAGAATTTTTCGACAAAAAAAATGATAAGGAAGAAATAAAAGAGTCTGCACCTCGAAAAGAAATTAAACCTGTAGATAGTTCTCAAAATAATGAGCATATGCCCAAAAAACGTATCGGCGAAATACTCATAGAAAGCGGAGAATTGACACAGGAACAGCTTGTTGAAGCTTTGACGCAAAGCAAAAAAACAGGCACGCCAATAGGTTCTATGCTCGTGTCAATGGGATTTATTACCGTTGATCAATTGAAAGACGCGTTATCTGTTCAGCAGGGTTATCAGCATGTCAGCGCACAGCAGCTCAATATTTCCGAAAGTATTATAAAAATACTTCCGGAGGATTTTATTAAAGAAAACAAACTTGTTCCTCTTTCATCGGACGGCAGATTTCTTGATATAGGTATGGTAAATCCTAACAACAAAAAAGCTTTGAATGAGGTTGTTTATCTCACAGGGCTGCGTCCCAGAGTTCTTTTGATGAGTTACATGGAATTCAAAAGCTGTATGACCAAATACTTTGGCCGTGCAAGAAAAGAAACCAAAGAAATCATCAGAAAAATTGAACAGGAGGCCCTTGAGTTTGAAGTAGAAGAATCTTTATGGGAACAGGTTGAAAGAGAACTTGAGGATACATCAGGTTCTGTTGCAAGCTTTGCTACCAAAATAATTACTGACGCAATTGATATGAAGGCGTCAGATATTCACATTGAGCCGAGGCTCGACTGCTATACCGTAAGATACAGAATTGACGGTATTTTAAGAAGAGTGCTGGATTTGCCTCAAAAAGTTGAATCTTCTTTGATTGCCCGTTTTAAAGTTCTTTCCAGAATGAATATTGCTGAGCACAGAAGAACTCAAGACGGTACGTTCACCGTTAAATACAATGGTGTTTCTTATGACTTTCGTATTAACACTCTGCCTGTTGCGGGTAAAGAAAAAATGGTTATCCGTATTCTTGCTCCTGCAGCGAGTATTAAAACAGAAGACAGAATCATTAAACTTTCAGGCGGTACGGAAGAAGATCTGGAACGTATCAACAAGATGGTTTCTGCGCCGAACGGTATTATATTGGCAGTAGGTCCTACAGGTTCCGGTAAAACAACCACATTGTATTCAATATTGAAAAGTTTGAATAATGAGGGTGTTAACATTACTACACTCGAGGACCCTGTAGAAATTAAGATTGACGGTATTAACCAGTCGCAAATTAACCCTAAGGCAGGTATTACATTTGCAAGCTGTATGAAAGCTATATTGAGGCAGGACCCTGATATCATTCTTATCGGTGAAATTCGTGACTTCGAAACACTTGAAACTGCTATTGCTGCTGCATTGACAGGTCACCTTGTGCTTTCGACACTTCACACAAACTCTGCTGCGGCTACAGTTACACGTTTGATACAGATGGGTGCTGCGGATTATCTTATTTCTTCCACTTTGACAGGTATTATTGCACAGCGTCTTGTAAGAAGACTGTGTCCGAAATGTAAGGAAGGATATCACCCGACACTTGAGGAAGCAAAACTTGTTGTTGCAAATCCTGAGGAACAGCAGGAATTTATGAAACGTACAGTTTACAGACCCAAAGGATGTTTCGATTGCAATAATGAAGGCTTTAAAGGACGTTTGGGCTGTTATGAAGTTATGCTTATTAATAAAGAAATCAAAAAAATGATAGCACATTCCGCTCACGACGTAGAATTGGAAGAAGCTGCTGTAGGTATGGGTATGAAGACTTTGCAGGCATCTTGTCTCGGACATATCCTTAGAGGAGAAACAACAATTAGTGAGTTTGTCCGTGTATTAGGTCCGGTTACAGAATAGGTTTAATTAAAAATGACAATATTTAATTATGTAGCACTCAGAAATCAATCAGAAATCGTAAACGGTAAAATAGAAGCCGAAGACGTTAAAGCTGCACGTGAAGCCATAAGAGCATTGGGGCTTATTCCGACTAAAGTTTTTGATGAAGATAAAAAAACATCTGCACCAAAGGTGCGTTTGAGTCCTTTGTCTTTGCAGGAACTTATTGACTTTACCGGTACCTTCAGAACTTTGATAGCAACAGGTGTTCCTATTATTGAAGGTCTGGTGTTTCTTGAAAAAGATGCTGTATCTTCCCGTATCAGACTTCTTGCCAGGGAAATCAGAAAACAGGTTATCGCAGGTGCAACATTTGCTGACACCGTTGCAAAATATCAGGAAATTTTTGGAAGTATTTATGTAGGTTTGACAAAAGCCGGTGAAGATTCCGGTGAAATGGAAAAAACGCTCGACAGATTGTCAGAGTTGTTAAAGAAACAGTCTGCAATTAAAGGCAGAGTTATTGGAACATTGATTTATCCTTGTTTTGTAATTGTTCTTGCCATTATTGTTGTAACGGTCATGCTTATGTTTGTATTCCCTGCATTTAAGGAAATGTTTGATCAGTCAGGTGCAAAATTACCTATGGTTACGCAAATTTGTATTGACCTTGGCGAATTTTTGAAAGAATTCTGGTATTTGACACTTATGGCACCTGTTTTGATAGGCGGTTTAATCTATACTGCATTTAAGAATCCAGTATCAAGAAGGATTCTTGATGATGTGTTTTTGAGATTTCCGTTAATAGGCGACATGCTTAAATATGCAAACTTTTCTAACTTTATTACGGTAATGTTTGTTGCTTATGAGGCGGGTATCCCTATTGTGGACTGTCTGCATCTTGGCAACCTTACTATAGATAACAAAACAATCAAAGACAGAGTAACCGAGGCAATAGGTAAAGTGCAGCAGGGTACACACTTGTCAACAGCATTAAGATCTTCTAATATTATGCCTTCAATGGTTTTGTTTATGATTGCAACAGGTGAACAAACCGGTAAACTCGGCGAATTATTGCATCAATCTGTGTTGTTCCTTGATAAAAAGCTTGATGATATTATTGATGCTTTGACAAAAATGATAGAACCGCTTATGCTTATCGTAATCGGCAGTATTGTAATGTTTCTGGCGCTGGCATTGTATTTGCCGTTGTTCCAGTCATATCAATTATCGTAGAAACACTTATAAAGGATTTATATATGGCAGAAGAATTTGAACCATTTGAAGTAGAAGAATTGACCGATAACGATTTTACAAACGGTGTTTGGTCAGAACGGGTACTTGTAATTACTCAGGATTACGAGATAAAGGGCTCTGTCTTTATGCCTAAAATCGGTAAAAGAAGCCGTGTGCTGTCTGATATTTTGAACGGCAAAAAACGCTTTGTCGCTATCAAAGACTGTGAAGTTGCATACAGGCAGCTTCCTAACAGAAGAACAGAATTTCATGATTTTGTACAGCTTAATATAAATTCGATTATTATTCTTCGTCCTACGACAAATGAAGAATAGGAAGATGTATTAGCGCCTGCGCTTATTGTATTTTATATTCATTTTTGTAGTTGCTTCAAAACTGAAAGAAGTGCTGGAATTAGCAACGCAATACAGCAGTTTTGTAAGCTTGCTTATTTTTCTACAAGAAAATTTAAAAAGATTTTTTAACATAATTTACGAACCAATTCCAAAACGCGTATTTTTGATAAAATTATTTTAACAAAATATAAATTTAAAGCATTACATTTATTATATAAATCTAAAAAAATAAATTTATATCGTATAGAAATAAGCGTTTAACACATATAAGCTAAAAATATGTTGAATGTAAGAAAAGAGACAGGAAAAAAAGTCAAAGAACTCAGGTTGTCAAAAGGCATGAGTCAGGAATAGTTTGCCAAAAAAATCGGAATAAATGCACAGCAGCTAAGCAGAATAGAATGCGGGAAATCTTATTTAACTTATAAAGTTTTAGAAGCATTGTGTGATACTTTTGATAAACAGCCTCATTATTTTTTTACGTATAAGAGTATTCGTGTCTGCAAAAATGACCTCGGACGAATTAACGTAATAGGCGAGCGTCTTCAGCACCTGGAGAGCGAGAAGATTTCTTATATTGAAAAAATAGTTATGGCATTTGAGCAGTAGGTTGTAGTTAAGCAAATAAAATGCTTGATTTCAAATTTTGTCTATGGTGTAATATATTTACTGGCTGAAAAGCTATGGGCTGCTAGCTCAGGTGGCCGGAAAGCGAAAGCTTTCGAAGTTAGATAAAGCACGAAGCGTGCGCTCTAACACTGGGTTGAAAAATATGTGGGCTGCTAGCTCAGGTGGTTAGAGCGCACGCCTGATAAGCGTGAGGTCGGTGGTTCGAGTCCACTGCGGCCCACCA
>CALUPU010000026.1 GCA_944322725.1 Candidatus Gastranaerophilales bacterium | reverse complement strand
CGGTCATTTTTAAACTCCTTTTGATTTATTAAGTTAATGATAGGCTTTTTATGTGTGTTTGTAAATAATGCCTCCTGTGTAAATGCGAGTATTGATAATATGTATTATGTAAAAAGGTTGTTTTTGAGGAGGCATAAGGAATTTACTTCTTCGTTCCGAAAAATCCGCCCTTGCGGGTAGGATTTTAAGTCACTCCGAAGCAAACACCTTATGCCTCCCTTATTTTTCGAAAAACAAACACCCTGCACTTTCTTGTTTAAGGTCAGAAGTTTTATTGAAAATCTTATACGTAGCTTTGTAGAACAACTTATCGAAACAACTTCAAGGCGAGTGTGTCTGAGGCTGTGTAACAGCCGAGTTCGCGAGCCTTAAGTTGAGATTAGTTGGACTAAAAGCGAAGTATCTGGATTTGAAATAAAATTTCTGACCGGAATAAGGACTGGTGTTTTTACATAATACATATTATCAACATATGTTACAAATTAACCCGTTGTGTGGTTTGCGATAAAATAATTATGTAAATCATAAAGGAAAAAGAATTATGGAAAACAAAAACACAATAAAATCTATTATATTAGCAGCGGGCAAAGGTACAAGAATGAAATCCGAAACCCCTAAAGTCCTGCACAAAATATTCAATAAAGAACTTCTCGGTTATGTAATTGATGCCGTGAACAATACAGGCATGGCAGAGGAAAACTTTGTCATAGTAGGTCACTGCGCTGATGAAGTAGAAGCTTACGTTACAAAAAATTATGACAACGCAAAATGCAGACTCCAGTCTCCCCAGCTAGGTACAGGGCATGCGGCGTATCAGGCTTATGAGGATTTAAAAGGCTTTGAAGGGCAAGTGCTTATTCTTTGCGGTGATACACCTTTGATTACATCTGAAACTCTCAACGAATTTATAAAAGTGCATAATGACAATAACTGTGCGTTGACAGTTATGTCTGCTGTTTTTGATGACCCGACAAACTACGGACGCATAATCAGGGACGAAAACGGCAACCTCAAGGCTATTGTTGAAGAAAAAGATGCATCTGACGCGCAGAAAAAAATCAAAGAAATTAATACAGGTGTTTACCTTCTTGACTGGGCTAAGGTTCACGAGGCGTTTTTGAACCTTGATTCTAACAATGCCCAGAATGAATACTACCTGACAGACATTGTTAAATGGACTATCAAACAGGGGCTTAAGGCACAGTCTTATATTATGTCCAATAATGAGGAATCCTACGGTATTAATTCTAAAAAACATCTTGCACAGGCTTCTAAAATACTCAAAGACAGAGTAATAGAAAAACTTCTGGCTGACGGTGTGACAATTGTAGACCCTGACTCCACTTTTATTTCACCTGAAACAGAAATAGAAGCGGATACGATAATTTATCCATGCACTTATATTGAGGGTAAAAATAAGATTGCTAAAAACTGTAAAATAGGTCCGTTTGCTCGTATCAGAGGAGATGTTGAACTGGCTGAAGGCGTTAAAATCGGCAACTTTGTAGAAATTAAAAAGACAAAAATAGACGCACATACAAATGTCTGCCATCTGAGTTATATCGGAGACAGCACGCTCGGCAGCAATGTTAACATAGGCGCCGGAACGATTACTGCGAATTACAATCACATTACAAAAGAAAAATTCCCGACAGTAATTGAGGACAACGCGTCTACCGGTTCAAATTCCGTAATCGTTGCGCCTGTTCACATCGGCGAGAATGCATCTGTAGGTGCCGGTTCTGTTATAAGTAAGGATATAGAAGCAAACGCACTCGGGCTGACAAGAGCGCCTTTGAAAATTTTAAAAGGCTGGTTTGACAGGGTGAAAAAATAGAATTCTTAAGCTTTTTTAAAGCCTTTAAGAGTTTTATATTTTGATTTATCTATTTTTTCAGGGCGAAATTCCATAAAGATTTTTGTCCATCCGATTATATCTTTGTATAATCTTTGGTGTTTTTTATAATTAGATTTTACATATCTTACAAAAATTTGAGGGTATTTAGAATTTATAATTTTGCTGATATTTTGGTAATGTTGTCTTGCACATATAACAAGCAAATCAAAATTTTGTATGTTTCTGTTTTTTAAGCTTTCATACAATTCAACAGCTTTGGATGCTTGTTCTGCCATTTTATCTTTTGAGCATAAAATAGTGTATACAATAAGTTTTTTGTCCTGTGTTTTTAAATATTTAGTTGTTTTGTTCGCCAGATACGTTGCACGGGATTTTAGTTCTTTTAAATCTTCTTCTAATAATTTTTCATTATATGTACCATCTTCATTCTTCAATTCGGAATTTTCACTTCTTCCATGAAAAGACAGTTGTGTTTTGCTGCATTTCCATAAATTGTTATAATAATATTCTCCGGAAAATAAAATCTGCGGATTTTCCAATACATCGAATTGTTGAGCAATATTGCTGTTTCCTGTTGCACACCAGTTATATAAAGTTGAATCATTATACTTAAAATAATCCAAAAAACATTTTGAAAAATCACAGTTTTGCCCAAAAGGGATTATATATCTATATTTTTTGTAAGGTATAAAAAATGATAAAAACTTCAATAAATTGCGTTTTTTGTAAAGTTTTTTACTTAACTTTTTGTATTTTATCTCTCTGGTATTAGTATTATTGAGAAAGCTGAATTTTATAAAATTACAAATTCTTATATTTATACGGATATCTGTATTTTCAATTTTAATAATATTTTCTGGCAATTTTTTCATAATTATTTTATATAGCAAACATGATTTTTAAAAGCAATATAATTATAAAAATATTTTAATTTTCTATTTTAACTAGTTGGTTTTAGAAAAAATCAAAATAAAATTACAAAATTTTAACTGATATTATTTTTTTAAAATTAAATGTAATAGGTGCAATAACATGGTTTCAAGTCTTTTTTAAGAAAATATAAAAAAATAAATGTAAAATTTTTTGTATGGTACTTGAAATGCCTGATATGAGCGAGTTTGCGCAATTGCTACAACGGTAAAATTGTAAAATAAAAAGCATGGATAAAACAAAAATTGCCCGTGAACGAAAAATTTGTTTTAATATTGTATACATAAGTTCGGCAACGAAAATTAATTAAAGTTTTATTTCATATAAAATAAAATGATTTAGGAGGACCTGATAATGTCAGAGATGGCATTATACGGGGATTTGTATACCTTAATTTTCACATAGCGGAAACTGTAGGAGTATCTACTCCATTTAATCGAAGAAAAACAGTCAAAAAGTATTTATAATGATGAATGAGATAAGAATCTCAACTTCATTAACCGGAGGACAAAACTTTGTTAGAGCATGGTTACATTCAGATTTACACAGGCGACGGAAAAGGCAAAACAACAGCATCATTAGGTCTTGCATTACGTGCGCTTGGTCATGGGTGGAAGGTGCTTGTTATTCAGTTTACAAAAGGTGATTCCGGTACTACATACGGCGAAATAGCTTCAGCAGGTCAGTTTCTTCCTAACCTTGAAGTACACCAGTTTGGTATGGATAGAGTTGTATACAAACACAACATCTGCATGGAAGATTATAAAGAAGCTAAAAAAGGCTGGGAACTTGCAAAACAGGCTATTCAAAGCGGTGAATACCAGCTTGTAATCCTTGACGAATTGAACATTTGCGTAGCAATGAATATGATTAAAGTCTCGGAAGTAAAAGATGTTTTATTAAACAAGCCCGAAAGCTTGGAAATCGTGTTAACAGGCAGATATGCGCACCCCGAACTCGTTGCGCTCGCTCACCTGGTAACTGAGATGAAGCCGATTAAACACTACTTTGATATGGGTGTTATGGCAAGACAAGGTATCGAATATTAACGCAAATTGTTTCTGATTTTTCAGAGACAGCGTAAATATACGGAGAAATGGGGAAATATGGGAGGTTTGAAAAAAACTCCCTTTTTTTTGCATGCGTAAGCCGGAGTGAAGCCCGTATGGACTTGACGAAGGTCAAGTCAGGAAGGGCGAAACTTGATATGAGCGACGTGGAAATCTATGATTTCCCCAGGAGCAGCGGATTTTGGCGGGCGCGTATCAAAGAGAGCGCCCATGTGAACGGCTCCGTTGAGGAGGCGTGAACGCCAACAATCCAAGACAGCGTAAGCCGGAGTGAAGCCCGTATTCCCGGACTACTATTGTTTGTTTAAGATAATTATTAAGAAATATTAACCAATTTCTTTTCAAAAAAGCAATTATTTCTTAAGTAAATACTTTATATATATACGAGAGATAAAAAGAGAATTAAAGAGAGAAATAATTTTTCAATAAATACATACACACTGACCTACCACACTAACCTACACTTACTACTTACTTACACACACGAGGAATCAAAAAAGATTCATCCGGAATTCATTAAGAGTTCCGGTTTTTTTTGCTTTATATCCTGTGAATAAAATAGGAAATCGGATACTACACTTTTAGTCCAACTAATCTCAACCACAGGCTTGCGAACTCGGCTGTTGCACAGCCTCAAACACACTCGCCTTGAAGTTGTTTCGATAAGTTGTTCTACAAAGCTACATATAGGATTTTCCTATTTTATTCACAGGATATAAAGCTTATGCTTGCAAAAGTTCTTTCACAATATAGTATCCCATGTAATACCCTGCAACCGCAGGCACAAACGGCGTTGAACCCGGAGTGTTTTTTGTAAACTCTATTTGTTCGCCGTTTCGGGTTTCAATATTCTCAACAACAGAAATTTTTTCAAGCACCTTTGGCTGCTCGCGGCTGGTAATAGCGGTTATACCTTCTTCAATCCCCCGTTTTTTTAATTGATAAAGAACATTTTTTGTAAATGTGCATTTTTTGTTTTCAATGTCTTTGATGTCTGAAATATAAAGCTGTGAGGGGTCAAGACGGTTGCCGGCACCCATTGAGGTTATAACGGGGATATTGTTTTCTTTGCAGTATACAAGAAGGTCAATTTTGGAGCGCATTGTATCAATTGCGTCTATTACATAATCAGGACGGATTGAGAATATTTCATCTCTAAGACTGTCTGTGTAAAAATCATCAATACATATTACATTGATTGATGGATTTATGTCAGCCAGTCTTGCGGCAAAAAGCCGTGTTTTTTTCTGTCCGACAGTGGAGTTAAGAGCAATAATCTGGCGGTTTATGTTTGATTCTGAAACAGTGTCAAAGTCGATGATGGTAAAGTTTTCGACACCTGCGCGGGCAAGGGACTCAAGCGCAAAACCTCCGACTCCGCCAAGACCGAATACAAATACGTTTTTGTCTTTTAAAAGAGCCTGTTTTTCTCTGCCCCAGATGAGTTCGTTACGGGAAAAATCTGTCATTGCACCGCCTATTTTAAAGACATGCAAATACCTTCCATGATATTCACATAGTCGCTTTCGGGTAATGTAGAGATTGTCTTGATAGCTACGGACAAATCAGGCTGCTTGTCGTACCAGCGGCGGCCTTTGTTGGTTTGATAGAGCCCCAGTACTCGTTCAAGACCGATGCTCAATGGTGCTGTTTCGTTTTCGCGGTGCACGGTTTTGATTGCACTCGCTACATTTATAATGTCGTTAGAGAGTTTGCTCTGAATTGTCGAATGAAGGTTTTTGAGCAAATCCAGCGCCATTCTGCTTTCACTGTACTTGTCATACCATCTTTTATTTTCCAAACCGTAATCTCCCAAGTTTATAAAATATATTTAACATTATATTGTTTTTTTTTACAAAATACAACGGTGTAATATTGTTATGCTAAAATATAGGTAATTCGGGGGAGAATAATATGGAAATTATTTTGTTTATAACAGGTTTGATAATCGGAAGTGCAATAACTTTTTTTGTTATGAAAAAATTTGCACAAAAGCAGACAGAGACAGTTTCTGAAGCATATAAAGATATATATGAAAAAATGCAGCTTCAGTTTGAAAACCTGTCTAACAAAATTTTTAAAGAAACAACACAGGATTTTTCCAATATGTCTAAAGAAAGAATCAATGAGATTCTTGAACCGTTTAAGGAAAAGTTTGAGGAGTTAAAAAAGCAGTCTACATACAATATTGAGCAGGGTGCAAAACTCGATATGCACATAAAAGAAGTTATAGAAACAGGTGCAAAGATTTCGAATGATACAAACACCCTTGCTTCCGCGCTCAAGGGCGATAATATGAAACAGGGCAGATGGGGCGAGATTATTCTGGAGAAGGTGCTTGAATTATCCGGCTTGCGAAAGGGCGAGGAGTATGATACCCAGACAGGTTTCGGCTCGAAAAAGCCTGACGCAACTATCTTTTTGCCTGATAACAAGGCGGTTTTTATTGATGCAAAAACTTCGCTTGCTTCTTATGATGCTTATTTGAATGCACAGACAGAAGAAGAAGCACAGCTTGCGTTTAAACAGTTTAGAGAGTCTGTGAAAACTCACATTGCAGGGCTCTCAAAGCGTGAGTACTTTGAAATAGAAGATTTTGTGTCTCCCGAGTATGTGTTAATGTTTATTCCTGTCGAAAGCTGTTATTCTATGCTTTTTGCAGACGGAGGCGACCTTTGGGAATTGGCATGGAAAAACAAAATTATGCCTGTGTCTCCCTCTACTCTGCTTGCTGCTTTAAAAATTATCAACAGTTTTAATATGGTGAACAGGCAAAATAAGAATGCGCAGGAAATAGCAGGGCTTGCCGGCAAGATGATAGACAAGTTTGCAGATATGGTAAAGGATTTGAACGGTGTTCAGGCAAATCTGTCAAAGGCTATGACCAAACTCACAGGAAGAGACAATGTAATAAGACAGTGCGAGCGTCTGACCGAACTGGGTGCAAAAAATGCAAAACAGATTCCTGAGCCTGCAGTGGTTGAAGATATGAGTCTTGTTAATTAATTACAGACTTTCGTAATACTCTTTTAACAGTATTGCATCGCGTTCCATAATCGGGCTTTCGCACACAACGGCGCCTTTTACATCAAATTTTTTGAAAGCTTTTAATAAATCTTTGTAATTCATGTCGCTTTCTTCAAGCATAAGGTGTTTTTTCTCGCCTTTTTCACCGTATTCAATACCTGCAATGTGTGCATGGAAATTATTCAAAGCAACATCGCCGAGTTCTTTTCCTATGTGTTCAAAAATAGCGCAGAATTCGTCATAGGTGTTGTATTTGCCGTTTGTGCGGGCATGCAGGTGAGAAAAATCTACACAGGGCAATACCTGTTTAAAATCCTTTGAAAGTTTTACTATTTCTTCGAGATTTCCCCACTGGGTGGGTTTGCCTGTGGTTTCCGGGCGTATCCAGATGTTGTTGCCTTCTTCATCCAGGGTTTTGCAGATTTCTTCCATGGAATGCACAATTTTTTTGTATACTTCATCAGCAGGCATGCCCATGTAAAAAGCAGCGTGGTATGTCACGGAATATGCTCCGAGTTCTTTGCCTATACGTGCCGTATCCAGTACTCTGGTTATGCTTGCGGCGATTTTATCCTCTTCTTTGGAATTCAGGTTGATGTAATAAGGACCATGAGCGGTGAGAACCATTTTTTTTTCAGCGGCAATGCGCTTTACCAGTTCCTTGTTAGCCGGATTCATTCTGACTCCGTGGACAAACTCGAGTTCCATTCCGTCCAGTTTGAGTTCTTCCAGTATTTTAAAGGCATTTTCATAGCCTGCTGTACCGTTGCATATAGGCTGACCTGCTGTTATAAATTTGAGTGATTCCATTATTATGCTCCGTGGTGTCTAGCTTCCAAATTTTTCGCCTGTCTGCGGTTTAAACTTTTCTATAAAACTTTTTACATCCGTAATCATAAACGAGCCAAACTGCAAAGATTTGATATGAAGAACCCCGCTGCCTGCTGCTACTGAGATAGTATCTTTAACGGAAATGATTGTTCCGGGTGATTCTTTTGTTTTTTTATCCGAATAATCTGCAGAGTATATTTTTACAAATACCCCTCTGAAATTTGTCATTGCACTGATAAACGGGTTCAATGCCCTTATGAATCTTTCTATATAAGCTGCATCTTTTGACCAGTCAATGAAATTTTTCATGTTCCTTGAGTCAATTGCAGGTGCTTTTTTAAACTCGCCCTCAGGCTGCGGGAACGAGATTACATTGGAATTAACTTCATATTGCTGCAAAAATTCGGCAAGAAGTTCCGCGCACATGTAATTCATCCTGTTAAACAGAGTCCCCATTGTCTCTCGTTTTTCTATATGGACTTTTTTCTGTGCGATTATGTTGCCTGTGTCAAAGTTTTCGTCCATAAAATGCAGTGTAATTCCTGTTTCTTTTTCATCATTAACAAGTACATTGCTGTAAGGGTTTGCTCCTCTGTAATCAGGCAGAAGCGAAGGATGACAGTTTACAAAGCCGCCTTTAACGCTTTTTAAAAGTTCGGGCGGAAATTTTTTGTTATACGAACAAACAACTGCAATATCCGCTTCAAGCTGTCTTATTTTATGGATAAAATCTATTTCATCAAGTCTTTTTTCGTATGTGATAAGGTTTAGTTTCAAACCCTGTGCAAAATTTGTCATCAGCCCGTAAGTCGCTTCACTAAAGTGCGGAGGAACAACTCCGACTATATTAAAGCCTTCTGCAACCAGTTTTGACAGGCACACTATTGCCATATCAGGCATGCCTAAAAATAAGATTCTTTTCTTGTATTTGTTTTCCACACAGACTCCTGACGCATTTTTCGTTAAATATTATATATCCTTTTTCCCTGTTTGACTATACATTATACTGTCGATTATTGTATTTCTGTGCAAACATACTATAATTATTCACATGATAAAAAAATTTCTAACGGTTATTTTGTTCTTATGCTGTTTTGTTTTTCAAAGCGCTTTTGCAGACAGCAGATATAATTTTGACGGATTTATAAGCGACAATGCGCATGTGCTTAATCAGCAGGCAAGGGATTCTATAAACTCGTTTTTGTGGGATTTGCAAAAGAAAACAGGTGCTGACATAGCAGTTGTTACGGTAAAATCACTTGATGGCAGAAGTGTAGAAGAAACAGCGCTTGAGATAGGACGGCAGTTTAAAATCGGTAAAAAAGGCGAAGATACCGGCGCGGTTGTGCTTGTTGCACCGGATGACCGTGAGATGAGAATAGAAATCGGATACGGGCTTGAGGGTATTATTCCTGATGGAAAAGCAGGCAGAATCCGGGACAGCGAGATGATTCCTTATTTTAAAAATGGGGATTATCAAAGCGGTATCTGGCGCGGAACTTATGCACTTGCGTCATATATAGCAAAGGCTTACGGCGTGCAGCTGTCAGTGAATGGTCCTGTGCCTTCGGCTCCTCAGCAGGCAGATGACTCGTGGGTGCTGGCACTTATATTCATAATCTTTTTAAGTATAAGATTCGGCTTTTTTCCTGTGTTTTTACCTTTTGGGGGCGGATACAGCGGAGGCAGTTTCGGAGGAGGCGGCTTTAGCGGTTTTGGCGGAGGCGGAGGCTTCGGCGGCGGCGGTGCCTCGGGAAGATGGTAGAGAATAAATTTTTTGCGTATAAAAAATACAAGGATAATAAGAATGTCAAAGCTTAATAAATTTATACAAGAATTAAAAGATATTTTCGGCATCAGTCTGAAATCAGTTTTTATCTACGGCTCAAAGGCTTTAAGTGATGCTAAGCAGCCTGAAAACGATGTTGATTTGATGGTTATTACAGACACGCTGTCGGGCGAGGATATAAGAAAGTGTTCAAAAGCTTCTAAGGACTGGATTTATGAAGGCAGAATTTTTAAAAGGGCTGTGAATCCTGCGCCGATTTTTATGTCAGAGAAAGAATGGCGTAATTCTGCAGATGTTTATGCAATGGAGTACGCTGATATAAAGGCAAATCACAGGATTATATACGGAGAGAATTTAATATGTGATGTGTCGGTTGATAAAGAGGATTTGAGGCTTGAGTGTGAATTGCAGACGAAGAATCTTTTAATGCGTTTTCGAAATCACTATCTTTTGTATTCCGGCAACACTGCTGAACTTCAAAAAAGCATTGTGCCTGTTACAAAGACTCTGAATGCTGTATTTAAGACTGTTTTGCGGTTAAAGAACATTGAAGTGTCAATGTCACCTCATGAAAATTTGAATAAGGTGCATGAGATTTTTGATATAAATAAAAAATTGTATGAACAACTTTTATGTGCAAAGGAAAAATATTGCAGGCTGAAAAAACAAGAAGCTGTTGAAATTGCGGATGAAATTGTTTTTGAACTGCAAAAACTTTTGGGGTATATAAATAATTTGTAAAAAGGAGACAAATATGAAAAAAACAGGATGGATTATTTTCGGGGTTGTACTGCTCCTGATTGTTATGGCAGTGAGTGCGTTTGTGGGCACTTACAACAATCTTCAATTGATGGATGAAAATGTTAATTCAAAATGGGCGCAGGTGGAAAACCAGCTGAAAAGAAGAAACGACCTTATTCCAAACCTTGTTGCAACAGTGAAGGGCTATGCTTCGCATGAAAAAGAAGTGTTTTCAAATATTGCTGATGCAAGGGCAAAACTTGGCGGTGCAATGAATAACAATGATATGAAAGGTATTCAGCAGGGTAACAGCGACCTGTCAAATGCTTTGTCCAGATTGCTTCTTGTTGTGGAACGCTATCCTGATTTAAAGGCTGACAAACAGTTTATCAATTTGCAGGACGAACTTGCAGGCACGGAAAACAGGCTTGCTGTTGCGAGAAAAGACTACAATGACAGTGTTCAGCAGCTGAATGCAAGAATCAGAACTTTTCCAACTTCAATTATTGCCGGTATTATAGGGATAAAGGCAAGAGAATACTTTAATACGCCGGAAGCAGAACGAAAAGTTCCGCAGGTTCAGTTTTAAAACTAAAAACGGGATAAAAAATTATCCCGTTTTTTATTAACTGATATCTTGCAAAAAATAAATATTAATTTTATGATATAGTAACATTGAAAAATTGAACATTTAAAACAGAAATGGACTTTGCCGATGT
>CALUPU010000025.1 GCA_944322725.1 Candidatus Gastranaerophilales bacterium | reverse complement strand
ATTTTAAAATACGTAAAAATATTTTTTGTTACTAAAATATACAGGTTTTTGTCTATTGCAATAAAATGTTACAAATGTAATGTTTTACTTTAAAAACTGTCTGTTATATGATTTTGGTAAGGTTACATAAACATTAATAACAGAAATCAAGGTATAAAATGGACAGTTCAAAATTAAGAAATATAGCGATTATCGCGCACGTTGACCACGGAAAAACAACGCTGGTTGATTGTATGCTTAAGCAGTGCGGTGTATTCAGACAAAACGAAGTTGTACAGGAACGCGTTTTAGATAGTAATGACCTCGAAAGAGAAAGAGGTATCACAATCCTTGCGAAAAATGTTTCGGTTCACTATAACGGATACAAAATTAATATTGTAGACACCCCCGGTCACGCGGATTTTGGCGGGGAGGTAGAGCGTGTACTGGGTATGGTTGACGGTGCGCTGTTAATTGTTGACGCTGCAGAAGGTCCTATGCCTCAGACAAGATTTGTTCTGCAAAAAGCGCTTGAACTGGGTATCAGAGTAATCGTTGTAATAAACAAAATTGACAAGCCTGCAGCAGATCCTGATGAGGCATTGAACAAAGTCTTTGACCTGTTTACGGAATTGACAGACGATGAATATTTAATTGACTTCCCTGTTATTTATTCAAGCAGCCTCCACGGTTTTGCAAAAAAAGAACTCGAAGATGAATCTACTGATATAATTCCACTTCTGGACTGTATTATAGAAAACGTAAAATCTCCTGTTGCCGACAAGACAAAAGACCTTCAATTCCATGTAACAACCCTTGATTACAACGAGTACGTGGGTCGTATTGCAATCGGCAGAATCGTTAACGGTTCTATGAAATCACAGGAGCAGGTAAGCCATATTCATACAGATGGAACTATTACAAGAGGTAAAATTATTAAACTTTTCGGGTTTGAAGATCTCGGACGTGTGGAAATCAAAGAGGCTTCTGCCGGAGATATTGTAGGTATAGCTGGATTTCCCGACATTCAAATCGGTGAAACAATTGCCTGTCTGGAAAATCCGCAGGCTCTGCCGCTGATTAAGATTGACGAGCCTACATTGCAGATGAATTTTTCGGTTAATAACAGCCCGTTTGCAGGACAGGAAGGCAAGTTTGTAACTTCCCGCCAGTTGAGAAAAAGACTTTATCAGGAGCTTGAAAAAAACGTTTCTCTCCGTGTGGAAGATACTGATTCCACTGATATTTTCAAGGTATCCGGCAGGGGCGAACTTCACCTTAGTATTCTTATTGAAACAATGAGAAGAGAAGGTTTTGAATTTCAGGTTTCAAAACCGGAAGTTATATACAAAACAATCAACGAAGAAACCTATGAACCGTACGAAGATTTGTTGATTGATGTACCCGAGGAATGTGCCGGAAGCTGTATAGAAAAGCTTGCCGGCAGAAAAGGCGAAATGCTTGAAATGCAGACTGTAGGCACACGCTCTAAAATGAGATTTATGATACCATCAAGAGGGCTTATCGGTTTTAGAGGCGAGTTTATCAGAATGACAAGAGGCGAAGGGATTATGAACCACACCTTTGCAGAATATAAACCCTACGCAGGTGATATCAACCGTCAGAGAATGGGTTCTCTTATTGCATTTGAAGAAGGCGAGGCGGTACCTTATGCACTGGCCCAGTTTGAAGACAGAGGTGTGTTTTTTGTTACTCCGAAAACAAGAGTATACAGGGGTATGATTGTCGGAGAGTGCAACAGAGCACAGGATATTGCCGTTAATGTTTGCAAAACTAAAAAACTCACAAACATGAGAACAGCAACAGCTGACGTTATGGTTACGTTGCAGGCTCCGAGGAATCTTTCTCTGGAGGAATGCCTTGAATATATTTCCGATGATGAACTTGTTGAAGTAACACCCGAAAATATACGAATGAGAAAATATGATTTAGTAAAATTGAGATAATAAAAAAGGGCTTTTTAAAAGCCCTTTTTGTTAGTAAGTTATTTTACCTTCTTTAAGTACTCTTGCTGCACAGTCATAACCGGTTCCGCCTTCTTTGCAGTTTGCATAATTGTTATCCGTACCTCCTGGTACAACGCCTCGTTTCGGATCTAATACAAATACAAATATATCTGAGCCTACCTGATTAGGCTTTTTATCTCCGTTCACATCAACCCACATTCCAAGACTTCCTGAAGGCGTGTCTTTTAAACCTACAGCTTCTGTACCTATACCGTCAAAACACCAGTGCATTCCGTCTGCGGTAGTAAATGATATAGTGTTTGTGCCTATACCGTATGCATTGCCTGTATTTGCGCCAGAAAGATCAGTTGCCTGCTGCCAGCAGCCTTTTTCATTAGCTCCGCAGGCATGGATTATATTCATATGTTCACTATAATAATCGTACATTTTTTTGATAGCATCATCACCGCCGTCAATATTTCCCCATCTTTTTACATCGCCGTGATCCATTTCAACAAGTCTTGTTGCATTTGCGATGGTTGAATAAGCTTTTTTGCAGCCGGCTACATACTCTTCCATATCCGAGTGGCGTTTCAATCCGGGTACGGTCATTGCTGCAATAATGCCTATAATAATTAATGTCACAAGTACTTCTGCAAGTGTAAAGCCCTGTCTTTTCATTCTATAAATCATATAAACTCTCCTTTTTATTTTTTATTATTATAAAGCCTTTTAAATATATTGTCATTATGATTTGGATGACAAAAAATCCATTATATGATGGATATTCTCTAAATAAAAAATATGGAATGATTATATTAGCAAGAATCGGGATATTGTAAAATCCGGTATCTAAAATCGGGAGAGGTAAGTTTTGAATTTTTCGGCAATAATAGCGCTCGCCGCAGCTGTTTTTTTAATACTCGCATCACACAGGGCAGACGGTGCTTCTATGGTATCTTTGCTGCAGCCTTCTGCCGTAATGATAGTTCTTGGCGGAACATTTTGTGCTGCTGTTGTAAACTTTAAGCCATCTACGCTTAAAAATGCTCTCAGTTCGGCAATGGAAGTGTTTTTTGAAAAACAACCCGCATCACAAATGAAAGTACTTGATGAAATCATTTATCTTGCACATCAGGCAAGGGTCAAAGGTCTTTTTTCTTTGAATACGCTTATAGATAAGATTCAAGACCCGTTCTTAAAAAGAGGTGTACAGCTCTCTATTGACTTTAACAATCCTCAGATGATTTATGATATTTTGAAAGCCGAGATTTCTTATGATGAAGAAGAGGAACTAATAAATTCACGTGTTTTTGAGGCACTTGGCGGGTATGCTCCTACCTTCGGGATTGTAGGCGCTGTTTTCGGGCTTATTCAGATTATGGGATATATTCAGCAGCCTGACATTCTTGCACAGGGCATTGCTGTTGCATTTGTGTCAACGCTTTACGGTGTTGGGTTTGCAAACCTTTTATTCCTGCCGGTTGCAGGTAAATTAAAGATGAACACAAGAGAAAGAATTCTATTAAAAGAAGTTGTGCTGCAGGGTATTGTATCCATTCAAATGGAGGAATCTCCTATGGTTATAGAAGAAAAGCTTTTGGCTTATCTTAAATATCACAACAGAAATCACTCTTTTGAGCATAAAAAACACGCAGGAGCACACGGACTGAGATAAATGAAGAACGAATATTATTCAAACTCTAACGACTATATTAACCGATGGGTCATATCCTATGCGGATTTTGTCACAATGCTTCTTGCTCTTTTTATGGTAATGTTTGCAACTTCTTCTATGGGTGACATAAAAGTTAAAGATGTTAACAAGTCTATACAAAAAGTCTTCTCCTCAAAACCTGTTGAAATGAATAAAGAACAGGACAAAAAAGTTGAAAATGAAGGCATCTTAGACAGCGGAGATTCTATACTTGAAAATAACGGAAAAACAATACTGGAAGGCTCTGACGGTATACTTGATGCCCAAAAAGTAGCAGAGCAGATAGAAAAAGATATTGATCTCAATACTTCGGTAAAAGTTATCAAATCGGACAGAGGTGTGGTAATTCGTCTAAATGATACTATGCTTTTTGACCCCGGTTCTGCTATAATAAAACCACAGGCTAAAGCTACCCTGGAAAAAATTTCGGTTTCTCTGGCAAAGTTCCAAAACCCGATATTAATAGAAGGGCATACGGATTCAATGCCGATAAGAAACGAAAAATTTCCGTCAAATTGGGAACTTTCAACTGCACGGGCGACAAATATCATCAAATATTTGACAGAAACCCAAAAGTTCCCGCCAAGCAGGTTATCGGCAGTAGGATACGGAGAATATATGCCGATTGAACAAAATACAACACCTCAAGGACGTGCAAAAAACAGAAGAGTGGATATAATAGTATTAAGTTCGGAAAAAAAGTAATTACGTTGGAGAAATAAAATGGCGAAACCTACACAGGCAAAAGAACCTGAAATGAAAGAAAAAGATATAAAGCCGGAAGGCGGTAATTCTATACTTATCAATATAATCACAACAACTATTGTTTGTATTATATTTATTGGTGTTAACTATTTTCTGCAGTCAAATCTCCTGACAACACAGCTTAAATCCGTAACAACGGAACAGTCTGCAGAAGATGATTCTGAACAGCTTGATAAGCCTGAAAAAGGTATTGTGCTTGATTTGGGTGATTTTACAATGAACCTCAGCGATATTGAGCCAAGACGCTATTTGAAAGCAAATGTTGCAATTGAAATTACAAATCCTGAGCCAGCTGTTCAGGAAGAAGCGCCAAAAGCATCAGGCGGGCACGGCGGTCATGGAGAAGCAGCTGCTCCTGATCCTAAAGCCGCTATTGTTGCGGAAATGGAACAATATAAACCCGCAATCAGAGATTCCGTTATAACCGTTCTGACAAGCAAGACCTCTGACGAACTAGCTACAACGGCAGGCAAAGAACTTGCTAAACAGCAGATAGCGGAAGCAGTAAACGGAATTTTTGACGGGGAAAGAGAAGTTATAAGAGTAAGCTTCGGTCAATTCATAATGCAATAAACTAAACAACAAGGGGAGATAAAATGTCTGCTGCGGATAGACATTCTAATACAGGAAATATGGATACTTTTCCGATGGATATGTCGGATAAGGATATATTTGTCAACGGTTTTGATGACGGTGATGACCATAAAAAGGGCTATAAACTCTATAACTTCAGACGTCCTGACAAATTTTCAAAAGACCACTTGAGAGGTTTGCAGGATATTCACAGAGAATTCTCCAGACAGCTTGCACTTGTATTAACTGCATATTTGAGAATGCATTTGGAGGTCGATGTCGTATCAGTTGACCAGCTTACTTATGATGAATTTATGCGTTCCGTACCTAATCCGATATCTATTGCTATTTTCGAACTTAATCCTCTTCCGGGGCAGATACTTTTGGGTATTAGCTTTGAAGTATTGTCCAGTATTGTAGACAGGATGCTCGGAGGTGTAGGAACAGTAGAAATTAAGCCAAGAGAACTTACAGATGTTGAAGAATCTCTTGTGAAAAAAATGATTGAAAGAACAATCCAGACTCTTGCTGAAGCGTGGTCTCATATTATTCCCGTTGAGTCCAATCTTATTGGTTTAGATAACAATTATTCCGGTATTCAGGTTGCAACACCGGGTGAAATCGTTGCTTTGATTACTCTTGAAGTACACATTTCAGGCAAGCATTACGGTCTTATAAGTCTTTGTTTTCCTTATCCTGTTCTGGAGAATATACTCTCGCAGTTGACAACACAGCACATATTCCAGACAAAAGGTATTATTGCAACAAGTGAAGAACGCCAGAAGATGATTGAAAAACTTGATACTTCGCTTGTAGATGCCAATGTTCTTTTTGGTGAGACAGAGATATCGATGAAGGAATTTCTTGATTTAAAAGCAGGCGATGTATTAAAATTGGATAATGCAGCAAGCGAGGACCTGATTGTAAAAATTAACGGGGAAAGAAAATTTTACGCACGTCCAGGCAGAATCAAGGATAAGATTTGTGTAAAAATCACAGACAGATATGATTACTATGTGGACGCATTGAAGCGCTATTTTTAGAAAGGATTTTTCATGCCAGACGATAAAATGCAAAATGATGATTTTAACCAGAATGAATTTTCACCGCAAGGTGATGATATCAGCGGTGTAAATCCTGATATAGACGCTGCTGATGCCGTTAGTCCTGCTGTTGAGAATGATGAGGATGTACAAATTCCTGATGCACAGGATATTGCTTCGCAGGCTGTAAATTATGATTTCAGCGAGATGCAGAGTCCGCAGGATGAAGTAAAAATCGATTCTGACAGCACAGAGGAAGGACCTGTTACAGTAAGACCTGTTGAATTTACGCCTTTTGACAGTTATACACCTACAAATACGGACACAAACAAAAACCTTGAACTGTTAATGGATATTAAGCTTGAATTAACAGTAGAACTCGGACGCTGTCAGCTTCCTGTGAAAAAAGTTCTGGAGCTTACAAGAGGTTCTATTATTGAACTTGATAAAGTTGCCGGTGAGTCCGTAGAATTGTATGCAAACGGGAAGCATGTTGCTAACGGAGAAGTTGTGGTTATAGAAGACAATTTTGGTCTGCGTATAACCAGCATAACTGACCCTGAAGAAAGAATTAAGAGTTTATAATTTTTCAGCGGTTGTAATTGGCAGCCGGTATAGACCTGTAATATAAAATTACTCAAAAATTCTTCTTAAAACACCATGGTGTTCTTTTAACAGTTTGTCAGCTTCTTTGTATTCAAGTCCGTAAAGAATATACAGAACTGCGTGTTTTGTACTGTATCCGTTGGATTCAAGCACATTTCTTGCTGTAACAAGTCTGCAGCCGCATATTTCTGAAACAATTGTAACCGCACGTCGTTTAAGCTTTTCATTTGTAGGTTTAACATCTATCATCAGATTGTGGAATGTTTTGCCTATTTTGACCATAGAAGCGGTAGAAAGCATATTCAAAATCATTTTTTGTGCAGTGCCGGCTTTCATTCTTGTAGAGCCTGATATTGCTTCCGCTCCCGTATCTGTGCAGATAAAACAATCTGCATATTGTTTCATCTTTGCATCGGGGTTTGAGCATACGGCTATTGTTTTGCACTTTTTCAGCTTAGCAATTTTCAAAAAAGTCATGACATACTTCGGGTTGCCTGATGCTGAAATACCTACTATTGTATCAGTGTTGCAGATGTCGTATTTATCAAAATCATTGAGTGCCATTTCTTCTGAATCTTCAGCGCCTTCGACAGCTTCTCTCAATGCTCTGTCTCCGCCTGCAATTATTCCCTGAACCATATCAGGAGGGGTGCTGAAAGTCGGCGGGCATTCCGATGCGTCCAGTACACCGAGTCTGCCGCTTGTTCCTGCTCCTACATAAAATAATCTTCCGCCTTGAAGAAAATTTCTGACAATAATGTCAACACCTTTTGCAATTTCCGGAATACATTTTTGAACAGCCTGAGCAACTTTCATATCCTCATTATTTATCATAACAAGCATATCTTGAGTACTGACCATATCAATATTGACAGTATCTTTATTTATATGTTCTGTTGCTTCGTTGTTCTGCATATTATTCCAAACTATCTTTGCAAGCTGTTATACCCATAATAACTCTTTTTTTTGCTCCTGTACAGGCAGGAATATTATTAAAATTTTTGTTAACGGTGCACAAGCCAAGCATAGCAAAGGCAAGAGCTTCTTTAAATTTGTCATTTATTCCGTAATCACTGTGTGTTTTTATTTTTATATTACTGCTCAAATACTCCTTTAAAAATTTAATGAGAGTTTTATTGTAAGCACCGCCTCCGCCTAATACAACCTCTTGAATATTTGTTTTTGGCAGGACAAAATTTTTGTAAGCGTCAGCAATTGTTTTTGCGGTAAGTGCCGTTATTGTGGCTATTACATCATATTTATTGTCGGGCGCAGTTTTAAAAATGTTTTGTGCATAGTCATTATTAAACAACTCTCTGCCTGTGGATTTTGGCGGGGGCATTGAGTAGTAAGGCTCTTTGAGAAGTGATTCAAGCCATTTTTCATCAACTTTGCCTTTTGCGGCTGTTTCTCCGTCTTTGTCATATGGTTTATTAAAAAGTTTTTGCATAAACCGGTCTATCAGCATATTACCTGCACCTGTGTCAAAGGCAAAAGTCTCGCAATCAGGCGATAAAACGGTTACGTTGCCTATTCCTCCAATATTTTGAATAGCGCGTGCAATAGCTTTGCCAAAAATCATTTCATCAGCAAAAGGCACTAAAGGTGCGCCCTGACCGCCTGCTGCCATGTCTTTGGAACGGAAATCGCCTATTGTTTCTATTTCTGTTTCATGTGCTATAACGGAAATATTGCCGATTTGCAGGGTACCTGCTGTTTTGACTCCGTCTATTTCAATTTCCTGCGGCATATGAAAAATAGTCTGTCCATGCGCGGCTATGTAATCAATATTTGCTTTATTTAAACCTGATTTTTTGACAAGTTCGTTTGCGCATTGGGCAAAGAGTTTGCCGACAGCAAAATCTAAAAAGCAGATATCCTTTGTACAGGCATTATTGTTTGCTGCTTTCAGGAGAAGTTTTTTTATTTTTGCAGGGTAATCAAGAGAGTGAGTCTTTAAAATCTCAAATTTAAAATTCTCATCAATCTGTACCAGCACAGCATCAATGCCGTCCATTGATGTACCTGACATCATTCCTATTGCTGTTTTAAAAGTTTTTTCCATCAGGAGTCTTATCAGATTAGTTTTACTACTTCATCAAGGTCTATTTTAAGACAATGCAGTTCATCGCAGGTGGTCTGTCTTTTATCCCACAGGCAGGGTCTGCAGTCACAGTTATTTTTGATTGCAATATATTTTTCGTTGTTCGGTATGAGTTTTTTCTCATCAGTCGGTCCGAAAAGTGCAAGAGTTTTTGTGCCTACCCCAACACCTATATGCATAGGTGCAGAGTCAGAACAAATAAGGACTTCCGCTCTTTTTGCAAGACGTGCTAAGTCCATGATATTTTTTGTTGTACCGTAAAGGTTTTCAAAGTTTGGAGCATCGCCGATTATTTCAACAATTTTTTCAATGCATTCTTTGTCATCAGGACCGCCTATCAGATAAACTTTTTTGCCTTTTTCAAGAACTTTTTTGACAAGTTCTGCCCAGATTTCAGGCTTCCAGGTTTTGACCATGTTTTTGACAACACTCATTTTGCTTACCCCGGGATGGATAAGAACCGAGTTTGATTCTTTTTCAATTTCTCCTGCATCAATTTCGGGATAATCTGTTTTGATATCGGTGACAGGGGTCACAAGTTCGTGATACATAAACGAAGCATATTGGTTTTTTTTGAGTTTAACTGCTTTTGTCAGCAGAATTTTGCTCAAAATACCGCTTTCATAGCCATAACGGTAGGTGATACCCGTTAAGAAAAGCAGTACGGGTATAAGCTGGTTTGCACCCGAGGAAAAGACCATGTCATATTTGCCTAGTCGTGCTTTAAAAATGAATTTAAGCAGTTCAAGATACTTGTGTTTCCCCTTGATATCAATACACATTACATCATCAACAAGCGGTGTTAAATCTTTGACAGACTTGCTTCGCGGTTCAAGAGCAAGTGTAATTTTTGCTTCGGGGTATTCTTTTTTCAAGCTTGATAATGCCGGCAGAAAAAGGATTTCGTCACCGATTCCGCCGAAATTTAGCGCTAAAATCTTTTTCGGACTTTTCATTCTTTAACCTTAATGCCACAGCCTAAAACGGTTTTGTCTGGCTCAATTTATTTCTTAATTCTCTGAATCTTGCAATGTCTTCCTGTGCTTTTGAGGATTCTTTAAACACAACCTGAGAAGACGGGTGAACCATTAAAACATAGTCCATATGTATTTCTAAGAAGTTGTAGCGTCTCGGGGGCTGGTTTGAGTTGCGCGGGTATATTTCCACATTTGTTACGGCAAGGAATCTTCTTTCTTTGTCGTTCAAAAGGTCAGTCAACTCACGGTTTGTGTTTGTATATTTAGATACGTGCACAGTACCCTTGATATCGTGATCTACTGTCAGAATACATACTTCTATAGGAATTGTATCGTTATGTTTTGCCATTTGTTCACCTAAAATCTTGTATATGGGAATTATATTATATTTTGATGTTTATAGCAAATTATAATTCTGCGAATTATTCTTTCTTTTTCTTTATGTATTTATTTAGCTTTAACCAAACAAACATAACTATATATGGCAAAACTACTCCGCAGCCAAAAATACAATACATTTTCATACGAATTTGTATTGTAGATACAACTGATGACTGTTCTTTACAAAACAGGGCGTATAATATATCTGCAAAAATAAATACTGCGTCCAAAAATAATGCACTCAAAAACACAATATATTTTCTGTTTGGAAAAGTTACAAATTGTTCAAAAAACACATGGATATAAGGAAATGTTTTTTTCATTGAATACAAAACAGGAAATAAAAATATCTTAGATATTATATAAATCAAATAAAATAGAATACCCCAAAAAATAAATGGTGTGTAGTTTTCAGAACAAGTTATATCTGTATTAGAAATATATTTTGATGCAAGATAGCCTAAATACATAATTACTATTAATATTAAATAGCTTGTGCTAAAAAAAATATTAAGGCATATAAATAAAAAGTATTCGAACTTTTTTCTTTGATTATCCACATATTGTATTTTATAACAAAATAGCCCATTTGTTTAGTATACAAATGGGCTATTTTTTATTTTATGTTGTATTTTTCTAGTTCCTCTTTAGGGATTTTTATATCAATTATTATATAGTAATTTTCAAGTGTGCCTTCATTTTGTAGCTTTTCACCGATTCTACCTCTTACACTAGTACGACCTTTATTAAAATTCCATAAATCTTGCACTGTTAATGTAAGGTTTCCCTGTGCATCTGTTTTTGCATCTTTTATTACTGCACCATGCAAAGCATTATACAAATCACCTTTCTGAAAAGTAATTTTAGCTTCTTGTAAAAAACCGTTTGGTTTGAGTAGATTAGGATTATTGATAAGGAAATCTTTAAAATCCTCACTACTTTTGATTTTTTTAGCCATTGAACTATCTGAATGCAACTTGAAAACTTTACAATCTTCTTTTCCTGTTTCTGATTTAAGTCTGGCTTTTATATCCCGTTCAAGATTTGTATTTTTTAAATCATTTATAGAATTATGTAATTTACCGTTTTTTTGTACGTATTCAGGGTTATTATTTAATCCCGGTGAACCAACTCTATACAATTGATAGGATTCAGGCAAATCGAATACTTTTGCAACTATAGGCGCACAGAGATTAGTAATTTCCTTTGTTATATTTTCAATTATTTTATTTTCAATTATTTCTTTTACATAATCTTTTACTTTCTGTATTTCTCTTTGAAGTCTTGATATTTCTTCAATCGTTTCTGTTGTAGCAATTTTATTTTTCAATATTGAAATATCTTTCTTGGCTTTATCACCCTTGTACTTTGCATAATCTATTTTCTCTTTTGCATCTAATATTATTTGTTTGGATTTTTGCTCGAGTTTGCTCGTATCAATAGTGCTTTCAAACTTTTCAACTTCTCTATCCTGTTCATCTAATCTTTTGATGTATTCTTCAATTTCCTGCTCCAAAGACTTTACATCACCCAACATCTTTGCAATTTCCAATTCGTTTCTTCTTTTGTCTTTAATTTTTTCTCTATGTATTTCTATAGGGTCTGTTGTGTCTGTGTTTTTTTCCAAAATTTCAATGTGACACTT
>CALUPU010000024.1 GCA_944322725.1 Candidatus Gastranaerophilales bacterium | reverse complement strand
TTACATAATACATATTATCAATATATAGCAACATGCTGGCTGGGTTTGATTTATGCTGACATTTAAATACAAAAAGACTGACAAATTTAGTCAGTCTTTTTAATATGTTTTTGAAATTTGAAATTATCTTTTTTCGATTTTTTCTTTAATTCTTGTTGCTTTACCGGAACGTTCTCTGAGGTAGTAGAGTTTTGCTCTTCTAACGTCACCGCGTCTTACAACCTGAATTTTTTCAAGTCTTGGTGAGTAAACAGGGAATACTCTTTCAACACCAACACCCTGGAAAGTTTTTCTAACAGTGATGGTTTTGCCTACGCCTGAACCTCTCTTTTTAATGATAATACCTTCGAAAGCCTGTGTTCTTTCTTTGTTGCCTTCGATAATTCTTACGAAAACTTTAACAGTATCTCCGGGATTCAATTCAGGGAGATTGTTATTTTCAATGTGTTTTTTTCCTAATGCTTCAACTATCGGATTCATTGTTTTATTCCTTTATTTCTAATTATAATTCTCTTTAATAGTCAAAATTGGTGACAATAAATGTATCTTAATCAAAACATATTCATATATCAAGAGGGGGCGCTTATTAACGTTAATGTTTAGCAACATTTTTTTACGGACTTGATATATTCGATACTTTTGTCAATTTTATTTATATCAATTTCGTTGTTTTTTACGGCTTTAATTAAGTTCGAAATCAACTCTATTACGACATCATCAGCATTTCTGAATATAAACATATTGACCCCTGCATTGATAGCTCTTTTGCAGGCTTCTAACGAAGTAAATTTTTTGATACCTCCCATAACCATATCATCGGAAATAATAAGCCCTTTGAAACCGAGATTCTGCCTTAAATATCCGTTAAGAATCTCAGGAGAAACTGATGCTGGAATTTTTTCTTTGTTAAACGCCGGATAATACACATGTGCAGCCATTATGGCAGGCAGGTCGTTTATAAGCACTTTAAATGGTTTTATGTGTGTGTTTTCAAGTTCATCAATACTCAAATTTACCTCGGGCATTTCTTTGTGCGAATCCTCAGATGTGTCGCCATGACCCGGGAAATGCTTGCCGACAGGAATTATTCCGTTTTTTAAGTATGTCTGAACAGCAATTCTTCCATATCTTATTACTTCATCAGGGTCAGAAGAATATGCACGCTCTGCTATTATGGGATTGTCAGGATTTGAATCAACATCCAGCACAGGGGCAAAGTTCATATTCAGCCCGAAATCTTTTAATTCACCAGCGATTTGTTCTGTCTGCTCATTTACAAATGATTCTCCTTTTTTTGCGGCATCTTTTGCGCTGAGGTAATGAGAGCAGCCGTACAGGTTCAATGTCCTTTCTACCCTGCCGCCTTCTTGATCAATACTCAAAAACGGGGCAATAATCGCATTGTCTTTTATATATTGAACAGAATCTTTAAACTTATCTTTGTCCGTAATATTCTGCGTAAAAAATATTACCCCTCCAAGCCCTGATTTAAGGGCATTTACTAGATTGAGACAGGCAGACGGCATATCACCCTCGTATCCGAGAATGAACATTTGATGAATTTTCTGTTCTAATGTAAGTTCTTTTTCACAAAATTCCATTTTATTTTAGATTTTCATATTGAGGTCTTGTAAAAATATGGAGCCTGTTTGGCGGCCAGAACAGGAATATTGCTTTGCCTATAAATCTTTCTTTCGGCAGCAGTCCCCAGAACCTTGAATCTTGAGAATTACCTCTGTTGTCACCCATCATAAAGTAGCTGCCTGCTGGTATTTTCATCGGCCCGCAATACATTTCCGACGAGCATGGTATGTAATCATCCGTACTCATTATGTAGGGTTCATTAATTGGTTTGTTATTGATATAGACTCTGTATTCTCCGTTAACCATTTCTTTTATTTCAAGTTTATCCCCTGGTACACCTATGACACGTTTTATGTATGCAATATCCTTGCAGAAAAATCCAGTAAGTCTTGCCATAACAGATAAAGGGTCGGTTTTAATATCTTCTTCAGGTGGATAGAATACCATTATGTCACCGCGTTTGGGTTCTGCATAGAATCTGGAAAATCTTTCCACAAAAATTCTGTCACCTTCAATCAATGTCGGGTGCATAGAGGCGGACGGAATCCAGCGAATCTCTCCGATAAAAAACCTTATTATTACAACCATTACTACAACAAAGACAACCGTTTCCACGATTTCTTTTAGCGCTGCAACTAATTTTTCTTTGTTAATTTTATCCATCATTATTCATTTCATAAGTTTGTGCGTATAGCGTGCACATTTCAATTATTGCCTGTTTGTATAAATTATCCTCAAGAAAAGATACATTTTCAATAGCCAGGTTAATGTAATATTTTGCAAGTTCCTTTGTTTTTGATACTGCGTCTGTGTTTTTAATCTGTTTTAGAGCCTGATTTACATTGTTTAGGGATTTTACGTCTTCTCCGTATTTTTCTTGTGCAAAAAATATCAACGGGGCGCTGTAGTCTCCGTTTTGGACATCTTCATTCAATTTTTCGGGATTGCTGAGATTTTCCAAATCGTTATAAATCTGAAATGCTATGCCGAAGTTGAGGGCAAAATCTTTGACTTTATCTATGTTATCAGCATTTTTTGTATTGTAAATATATGCACTTACAAGTCCGGCTTCAAAAAGGCGGGCGGTTTTGTCTTTTGATTTTTCAATATACTGCTCTATGCTGAGAATTTTAAAACGGTTAAAATACTGGTTTAATTCGCCTTTAATTATTTTTGAAACCGCATCGGAGTGAATTTTTCTGATATTCTTATCTTCTGTATCTGCAAGAAGCTTTAAAACTTCTGAGAGAAGATAGTCTCCTGCAAGCACTGCAAGTTTGCTGTCATAGTTAAAGTTTATTGTTTTTTCGCCTCTGCGCATTATTGAACAGTCAATTATGTCATCATGAATAAGGGTTGCATTATGTATAAGTTCATTTGCCATTGCAAGTTTATACAGAAAGTCGTCTATATCACGATTGAGCGCATGCAGCATGAGAAAAATTAAAACCGGTCTTATTCTTTTGCCTCTATTGGACAGAAAATCCTTTATAATAGGCAGAATATGATTTTTTTCATTGATTCTGTTAGAAAAATACTCTGAAAAATATTCATCAAGTTTATCAAGATTATTTTTAACGGGTTCTATGATTTTTTTATAATTTTCATTAAAAGAAATAACGGACAAATTCTGACCTCTTTTCAGCTTTTTGTCCATTATATCTCAAAGTATTATAAAATGTGTCATACAAGACCGTTATACTTGTCGGTTAATTGTGCAACACTCCTGCCCCAGTTGCCGTTCATACCCGTCGGGTCATTGGCTGCACCCACAGGACAGTATTTTGAATGAATCTGTGAAACAGTAACCAATTCTTTGTTTATATAATTATTCCTTAAATTTTTAGCCAGTGCTTCAAGACAGTCATCCACACTGTCAAAAGTTGCAAGCTTATTATAATTGCTGGATTTGCTCATTATTCCTGCAACATTGTTTTTTGTCCTTGCAGCGGAACTTTTACCGTAAGCACTTTCACAGTTAACAATTGCCGCCATCATTGAAGCGCTTACACCGTATTTATTCTGGAGTTCTATGAGTTTTGCTCCTTTTCCTTTTAATACACCTGAGAGATGTTTGTTTAAATCAGCTGCGCTGCCCCTGTATAAATCTGTGGCTTTTTGATTATAGTTTCCATTACCTGCTTGAGTATTAAAGAAATTTTGGAAATTAAAATTCAAAATAGATTGTCTTGTATTATTCATAGATGCTATGAAATTGTCGAGCATTGAGTTTATAAAATTGTTTTGCGGATAATTTATCTGCGGATTAACGTTAAACTGCAAAGACGACAGCCCGAACGGGTCAAAATTACCGAAGGGATTTAGGTTTTGCATCATAAAGTTGTTATTTACGGGGAATATTCCTTGCTGAGGGTACAATGCCCCGGCGCCAATGCTTGTTGTATTGAATAATCCGCACGAAAAATCAGGCTCGGGTAATGCAGCCTGATTCCAACCAATGTTTGCTGTTGGAAGGTAATTCATATTAAAGCTGTTCAGTCCTGCTTGTATATCAGACATAACATTCCCTTATAAAATATCCTATATATAAATAAAAACATTTTGCATAAAAAATTTGCCTGAAAAATAAATTTCAGGCAGTTTTTTTAGGAATTTTTTTATTCTTCCGCAAGTTTGTCTGCAAGAGGTGTTTTTAGTGTACCGTTTAGAGATTTATCTATTTCTTTCAGTTTTTTAGAGATTATTTCCATCTCATCTGTCCAGACAAAGTTGTCAAGTACATATTTTTCACCTGCTGCAAAATCTTTTGAAAGTTGTACTCTGACAATTTCTGCCAGCATCTTTTGTGCGGTCGGAACCATTTTCTCCATGTCAATTTCCAGTAAACCTTCATCATTCAGCCATACAGCTTTTTCTTGAAGGAAATATTTTGACTGCATAACAGTTCTAACCCTGTGTGCCTGTGAAAGGTTTGGCTTGGCTTTTAAGAAATTGTCTGCTGCGTATGTTACGATGATTTGTTTCTTTTCGTCATCAGTGTACATACCGAGGTCGACAAGCACATCAAGCAATGCAAGAGAGCCCATGTCTGCTTTATTTTCTTCGATGATATTCTTGTATTTTCCAAGCGCTTCGGTTCCTGATTTTGGTCCTAATGAGTGAACATTTTCATGACCTATTGTAAACCAGTGGTCGGCTTCCTGATTGTAGTATTTGTGAAATTCTTTTGACAGAGTTGCATCAAGACGTTTTTGTCGTCTTTCTTTTGCTTCAGGACTTGTTGAAATCCTTATCTGGCGGTGGTATACATTTCTTCTGCCTCCGCCTATTTTTAAAGAGGGTTTGTCATTGTTAGGGAGGTTCTGTGCCAGAGTTATCCCGCCTCTGTACGTGCCTTCATCACCTCTTAGCGTTACTATATCAACATCAACCATTGTTTGTTTTTCGTCATCGCCGTGACCTATATTTTGTTCGTATTCGTCTTTGTAGGGCATATGCTGGGCGAGTACAGGCATGTATTTTTTTATTTCAAGAAGTTTTTCCGTACCTTCTTTGTTTACTATGCCTACTCTTATACCGATGGAATCTTTTGAAATCGGCTCGATTCCGTTTTTATCAAGCAGAGATTTTAACTCTTCGTTTTCCACAACAGTACCTGTCATTTCATCAGCATACTGTTCTCTTGAAATCGTGAATTCTAAAGGCGTATCCTGAAGTTCAGCCCATTTTTTGTCAGCATAGGCATCGTTTTTCGGATTATTTTCACAAAGCGCAATTGCCTGTAATTTCAGGTATTTATTAAATTCTTCATTTGTTGATACTTCTGCAGCAGCTTCGAGTTCATCCGCTATGCAGTCAAATTCTTTTGCAAAGTATTCCGTGTAATCAATGCCTTTTAATTTGTCACCTTCTCTGACAACCATTGAACGCTGGTTCAAGATACTTTTTACTTCTTCAACTTGTCCCTCATTGAGCATGTTTATCAGGATTTTGTGAAACTCTTCTTTTGTCATGTCTTCCGGATAAAAGCCTTTTCCGGGAAGTTCTTTGTATCCTTTTGCAAGGAAAATTTTGTTTGCTTCCGAATCCACAGCATTCATGCCTATCTGTGCATTAAAAAGAGTCAGTGTCATCTGTGCATCTTCATTGCCTTTTTGTGCTTCTTGTTCTAGAAAAGCTTTAAATGCAAGGTTATGCGGGTTGTCCTGCTTCATGAAAACTTCATCAATTGCTTTTGCTGCTTTTACAAGGTGTTTCAACGCTTTTTTGTCGCCTTCCGCAAGTGCTTCATATTCTTTTGCATCAACTTTGAGCATTTCTTTAGGGATTAAGCATTCTTTTGATGTTCTTTTTAGCAGTTCGTCATGTGAGAGGTTTAATTCAAATTTTAAATCATCTGTCATCTTATAAACTCCTGTTATTTCTTAATTAAGTATGCGTATCTGCTGTTTTTATACTCCAGAAATCCGCTTTTAACAATCCCTTTTTCTTCGTATTTTATGTTTAATTTGTCCAGAAGCTGTTTCTGGATTAATGCTTCTTTTTCACCCTGATTTATAATCAGCATCTGCCCGTTAGCTTTTAAAAGATTGTACGCATGTGATAAAAGTTTTTCCGGCATGAACAGACAGTCAGGCAGCCCCCAGTATCTGTGCGGCTCTTTTGTAACAAAAGGCAGAAACCAGATAATATAATCGTATTTTTTTGTAATATCCAGCAGGTTTGCGGCAATGTATGTGGTGTTTTTCAGGTTTTTTATATAAAATTTTGCAGTTTCATACCTTGAATAGAAATTGCTGTATAGCCTGTGGGCATCGATTTCTACTCCATCTAGTTCAAAATCTTTGCAGAAAGATTTGAAAAAATAGAATTCACCTTTTGCATAGAACCAGTTTTTGCAGCCTATATCTAAAATTGCAGCATTGACTTGCTGTGTTTTTTTCAGGCATTTGTCTAAAATGTCAAAGGTATAAAGATTCTCCAGATAATTTCTGTGCAGTAATTTTTCGTTTTTTTCAACAAAATTTTTACGAGAGAAACGAGTGTTGTTCCTTATAAAAAAATCTATTGTGTTTTTGAGATTTTGGATCATTTTTTTATTATACAATATAGTGCTTTTCTATTACATATAAAGTATAGGCAAAACTCATTTTTTGAAGTAGAATCTTATTATGAAAAAAGTTCTATCTTTAGTGTTGGTTATGTTAAGTTTATGTGAAACGGCTTTTGCCTTTCCCGTTGATACAGCTGAATGGTCTTGTACACCCGATCAGCTGGAGGTTTCTGCTACAGAGATAGATTTAAAAAGTGATTTGAAAAACAGTTTCAGGGTTTTTCAAACTACTATTAAAAATATAACAAACTCTACACTTGATATTTCACTTAATACAAACAAAAGCGCGGATGACCAGATTACAAATATTTTGAACTCCGGCGTTACAATAAAAGAATTAATGTCGTTTCCCAAAGAAATAGCTGTTAACAGCTACAATGAAGATGTTGGGGAAGGTAAAGTTGCTACAGCGCATAAGGGTTTAATATGTATACTTGCTTCTGCAGGTGCTGTTGCAACCGGAGCCGGCTTGATAGGAGTATATCCGCAGCAAAAAGCTAGTGAATATTTTTCTCACAAAAAAATAAGAAAAGAATACAAAAAGATTACTGATTCGGAAGTCCTTACCAGTGAATTTACACTTCCTCCCTCAGCAGAAAAAGATGTAATTCTTTTTGTTCCGATAAATAATTCTTCCTGTATTATTAATACATCTGTTAAAAATGAAGAGACAGATGTTTACTCTGATTATCATCAATTGTAATCTTTGATTTATTTTCTGCCGGATTCTAAAAACACAAAATATTTTCTGAGTAAGAAATTACCGATAACACCAATAACACTTGATATTGATTTTGCCCCAAAATTGCTCACACCCAGTGCAATAAGACCGTAAGTGCAGCCGTAGTCAACAGAACCCATTATCAGTAATGTTATTACATATGACATTATTTCGCCCAAAGTGCTCCAGTGTGCTTTGTGCCTGAATAAAAGCAGAATACAAAGAAAATAGTTTATAATTGCCGAGATAAGGAATGCAATACCTACGCTGTAAAACAGGGACATGTCTGAATTGATAAGTGTCATAAATATTAAAATATTGGCAATAGCACTAATACCGCCTATAAACAGGTAAAGCAAAAACTGCATTGGCAGCGGGGCAGTATGTGCACCGTAGTGAAGTATACAATACAATGCTCTTAATCCGTCTTTTGCTCCGATTTTTTTACCTTCTTCAAAAGTCCGGGGATTGTAGCTGATTGCACATTCATAAACTCTGTATTTCCCCTGTGCAACATAAACCGTCACTTCCGGTTCAAAACCAAATCTGTTTTCTTTGAGTTTGGGTGCAATTGTTTGTATAACTTCTCTCTTAAAAAGTTTGTAACAAGTCTCCATGTCTGTAATATCAAGGTTTGTATACATATTTGTAAGCAGTGTCAGCCCTTTATTCATAAACGTATGCCAGAAGTATAAGATTCTTCTGGTATCAGGCTGGAGGTATCTGCTGCCATATACAACATCTGCTTTATCTTCCAGCAGAGGTCGGATAAGTTTCAGGTAATCTTTAGGCTCGTATTCCATATCAGCATCTTGAATCCCTATGTAATCACCTGTTGCAGACATAAATCCAGTACGAAGAGCCGCTCCCTTACCCATGTTTTTTTCATGTTTAAAGACTTTAACACATGGAATCTCATCAGCTATTTGTAGTGCAATATTATAACTGTTATCGCTTGAACAGTCATCGACAAGAACAAGTTCAAGCTGTATTTCTTCAGTCTGAATTTTTAAAACTTCATTTACAATGTTACTTAGAGTTGCCTCCTCATTGTACACAGGTATTACAAGACTGAGTGTTTTCATTTCTATCCTTATCAGTTGATAAAATGGGCCCGGAGAGACTCGAACTCTCACACATCGCTGCGCTAGATCCTAAGTCTAGTGCGTCTACCAATTTCGCCACAGGCCCGTATTTAATTTTCAAAGGCTTGCGTCTGCCTACCTCTCATAAAATGACTAAATGTCATTTTATTCGGCAGAGTGCCGCATGCCCGAGAATTAATTTATTTCAATCTTACCTTATCAAAGCAGACAGTCAACACCATTGTATTGCTAAATAAATATTTTTTTTATACAATATAAACTTAATAAAGGCATATATGGGGCGTTAGCGCAGCTGGTAGCGCACAACACTGGCAGTGTTGGGGTCACGAGTTCGAGTCTCGTACGCTCCATTTATTTCTGTTTACTGCGCGTATTATTCCGGTTTTTGCCTCAGGTTCGATTGTACAAAATGTTATGAAACCGTTTTGATTTAAGATTTTAAGAATTGTATGCGGATATTCAAAATGCCATTCCATGATAATTACATCTGTTTTTTTTAATAAACCGGCTTGGTTGAGACAGGGGATTATTTCTTTTTCTGCACCTTCACAGTCAATTTTTAAAAAGATTTTTTCACTATGTTTTTCAAAAATCGGTCTTAGTTCATCTGCGGCATTTTTCACAATGACTTTCTCAATAAAGTCAAAATTGTTGCTGAATCGGTCTTTTATCGTGCTCATAGAGCCGATTCTTTCTTTATTATAGGCTATTTCTAATGAGCATTCTTTGTCACTTAATCCAAAATTATATACTTTAATTTTTTGGGCAGATAAAGGATTCTGCTTTAAATTTTCAAGCCCGTTTTGGTATGTGGGACCAAACGGTTCGTACCCGTATATTTGTTTAATATTATTATTTTGTGCAAATGCCAGTGATGTAATACCTATGTTAAAACCTATATCTATCATTATATATGCTTCATCTATTGAAAAATTATACTCGTTGTTTAGTAATACAGCTGATGATGTGAAGATTAAATTAGGAGAAAATGATGAAAGCGTAATTTCTTTGCCGGTTATTTTAAATGTATTATTGTCTTTTAATAGTGTATAACCGTTCAATGCCCATCGGTCTTGATTCTGTTTGAAGCGTTTTTTCTCCTTTTTTGCCTTTTTAAAATTTTCAAAAATTTTTATTGGAAATTTTGACATTTTCTTACTCTCCGCTGTTTATCACTTATTTATTCGCAAATAAAATTCAATGCTATATGCCTAATGAATTTAAACATAGAAAAATAGAACTGTCAATTCGTGTAAACTTCTCCTGTTTTAAACAAAACTTGTTGAAAAGAACTTATTTTATAGGAACTTTATAAATGAATGATATGAAAAAACTCTTTGGAAAGAGGCTCAAATATATAAGAGAGAACAACGGTTATACTCAGGAAAAGTTTGCGGAAAAGATTGACATAAGCAGCAGGGCGCTGTCTTCTATTGAATGCGGAAAGAGTTTTGTTACTTCTGACACTCTTGCCAGGATTTGTACGGCTCTTGAGATAAACCCTAAAGTTTTATTTGATTTTGACTTTCCATCAAAATCTTCGGAAGATATGAAGGAAGAACTGATATCTTTAATAAACAAAAATGAAGAGCATCTTACTGTTATTTACAGAATCGTTAAATCTTATTTGCAATAAAGAGATAATTTTTTTATTTTATAGTAAAGTTTTGCTATGGGACGAAATCAGAGTTTAAAAATTTTTCCTGAAAATTATGTTGTTCTTGATATTGAGACAACAGGACTGTCTCCTGTTCAAAATGAGATTATTGAACTTTCGGCTTTGAGGGTTGAAAATAACAGCGTTAAAGAAAAATTTACTACTCTTGTAAAACCATACGGTTATCTCAGCGCATATATAAGCAATTTAACAGGTATTACAAAAGAAATGCTTGTTGATGCACCCAATATTGCTGAAGCATTAAGCGAATTTACGGGGTTTGTATCAGACAGTATCGTGATGGGGCACAATATTGGCTTTGATATCAGCTTTATTGACAGAAAGCTGCAGGACTGGCATAAAACTTCTTTTACAAATGACTACATAGATACACTTGTTCTGGCAAAGAAGTTTCTTCCTCAGCTAAAAAGCCGTAAACTCGGTCTTATTGCACAGCATTTTAAATTTGATACACAGGGCATGCACAGAGGTCTGAAAGACTGTGTGGTCACTAATCTTTGTTATCAAAGATTTTTTGAAATGCAGTCCGTAAAGCAAAAAAGTTTGCTATAATCAGCTTATACAGGCTGTTTTATTTCTTTTGAGAACTCTTTATTCTTCATCAATACTTTGTATAATTCAATACCTGCAGTAAGACTGTATACGTTGTTAAATCCTTGCTGCAGAAGTATTCTGGAGGCTACGTAACTCTGAAATCCCGTGTTACAGAATAAAATTACTTTCTTATCCTTTGGAAGTTCCGTATATCTTGTTCTTAGTTCCGGAGTAAATATGTGCACTGCGCCGTCTATTGTTTCATTGTAGAACTCTTCTTTTGAACGGACATCAACAAGCAAAGCATCTTTTATATCTTCGAAATAAGCAGGTTTAACAAGCCCTTTAAGAATATTGTCAGCATGCATTCCGAGTATATTAACAGGGTCTTTTGCAGATGAATATGGCGGTGCATAGCATAATTCAAGGTCAATTAAGTCCCACACTTTGAGTTTACTTCTCATTGCGGAAGCAATGACATCAACGCGCTTTTCTACACCCTCATAACCGGCTGCCTGAATGCCTAAAATATCACCGTCGGGGCTGAACAAAAGCTTGTACATTGTACGGGTTGCACCGGGATAATAATTTGCATGTGAAAAGCCGAAGGTAAATGTTTTCCAGTAGGCAATACCTCTTTTTATGAGGCTTTCTTCGCTGTTGCCGGCATTTGCAATGGTAAGGTCAAAAACTTTTACAACTGCAGAACCAAGAGTCTTTTTATAAACAGAATTTAACCCTGCAATGTTGTCTGCAATGATTCTGCCCTGTCTGTTTGCAGGTCCTGCCAGCGGAATTAATACTTTTTCACAGGATACAAAATCCTCAACTTCAACGCTGTCGCCGCCTGCATAAATATCTTTATCAGAAGTCAGCATGTTCGCATTTACTTTGATACCTCCTGTTTTGCCGATTTCAAGACCGCAGGCATGCGCCAGAGAGGTTTCCGGCTTTACTCCGATAGCCAGTACTGCTATATCATATGGGATTTTTCTTCCTGAATTAAGCACTATTTCGTCTTGTTTAAACTCTTTTACCCCGTCAGAAAGAATAAGGTTTACATTGTGATTTCTGATTTCGTTCTGCGCAAATGCCGCTGTTTCTTTGTCGACAGGCGGAAGTATATGAGAAGAAAGTTCAATGAGAGTAGTATTTACGCCGTTAAGAAGTGCAAAGTTTTCTGCCATCTCTATTCCGATAAAACCTCCGCCAATAACAACTGCATTTTTTATGTTTGCAGTTTTTATAAGTTCTTTTATTGCATTGCCGTCTTTGAGCGTTCTGACAGTATGAATTTTGTGGTTATTTATTCCTTCAATATCAGGTTTAAATGGTTTTGCGCCCGGAGCGAGAACAAGTTTGTCATAGCTTAAAATTTCTTTTCCGTTAACTGTTACGGTTTTTTCCTGACGATTTATCTCTGTAACTTCAGCACCCATTTTTATGTCAATATTTAAAAGATTTTTAAATTTTTGCACGCTTGAAACATGCATTTTTTCTTCGTTATCAATAATATCCGAACAGTAATAAGGCAGCCCGCAGTTAGCTATTGAGATTTCGTTTGTTTTTTCGAGAATTAAAATTTCAGCTTTATCATCTAACCTTCTGAGTCTTGCCGCTGCACTTGCTCCGCATGCTCCGCCGCCTATAATTAATACCTTCATTTGTATATCCTCATAAACTTATCTTGTGATAAAATTATGTAAGAAAATAAATATGGATTCAAGAATGAAAAGAATATTAGTAACGGGCGGAGCAGGTTTTATAGGAAATCATTTGTGCAGAAGGCTTTTGAATGAAGGCAGCCATGTAATTTGTATGGATAATTTCTTTACGGGGTTAAAAAGACATATAGAAGATTTGATACCAAATCCTAATTTTGAACTTATAGAGCATGATATTACCGAGCCTGTGGAGGTGGAATGCGAGCAGATATATAATCTGGCATGCCCTGCAAGTCCTCCTCATTATCAGTATGATTCAGTTAAAACAATGAAAACCTCTGTGCTTGGTATTTTGAACATGCTTGAACTTGCAAAGCAGAATGGTGCAACTGTCCTGCAGGCATCTACATCCGAGGTCTACGGCAATCCTCTTGTTCATCCTCAAAAAGAAACTTATTGGGGAAATGTAAATCCTATTGGTATTCGCAGCTGTTACGATGAGGGCAAACGCGCAGCAGAAACTTTAATGACAGATTATCACAGACAATACGGAGTAGATATCCGCATAATCAGAATTTTTAATACATACGGTCCGAATATGGATCCAAAAGACGGAAGAGTTGTGTCAAACTGCATTATGCAGGCTCTTGCAGGTGAAGATATTACGATTTACGGTGACGGTTCTCAAACAAGAAGCTTCTGCTATGTTGATGATCTTGTTGACGGTATTATCAAAATGATGAATAACACTAAAGGATTTACGGGACCTGTAAACCTTGGCAATCCTTCTGAGAGAACAGTTCTTGACCTTGCACAAAAGGTTCTTGAATTGACTGGTTCTAAATCTAAACTCAGCTTTTTACCTCTTCCGAGTGATGACCCTGTAAAAAGAAAACCTGATATCACGCTGGCAAAAGAGATTTTAAATTGGGAGCCAAAAGTTGATATAACAGAAGGTTTAACAAAAACTATAGAATATTTTAAGACTGTTTGATTAACATGTGTTGAAAAATATTTTTTACCATGGATAATTATTGTATAACTTCATCGCGGGGTGGAGCAGCCTGGTAGCTCGTCGGGCTCATAACCCGAAGGTCATCGGTTCAAATCCGGTCCCCGCAACCAATTATTTAAAGGGTTTTAGCTAATTAGCCGAACCCTTTTTATTATACAAATATATGAAAGTTAAAAAATGTTATAATTACCAAATTGATTATTTGTAATTTTGTTGAATTAAAAAAATCTTCTGCAATACTTATATAATTTTTCTGTTGCTTTAAATAATAATTTCTGAGGTTTTTCAGGTATAACCGTAACATACAGAATTTTAGATGTTTTTGATTCATCTATGACTTTGTTTACAGTAACT
>CALUPU010000023.1 GCA_944322725.1 Candidatus Gastranaerophilales bacterium | reverse complement strand
GATCTTTATCAAGTTCAAATAAGATATTTTCTTTTATATCTACTCTTTCTTGCAAGACAACACTCATTTACAACCTCTTAGTTATAAGAATATAATAACATAAATATTTTTATATAATATATTGAGCCATATAATATGAATTTATAGCAAAAATTTAATATTCTTCCAATTTAATTTTATATAGTTGGAGAATTTTTCACATTCTTGCTATCTATTTATCGCTTTTTGTTCATTATGTATTAAAAATTTCTACAAATAAAAATTCATATAACTTTCATCAATTGTGTCTTGTTCGATTCCGATGTAGCGAAGCGTTACTGATGGCGAAGAGTGGTTAAAGATTTTTTGCAGGAGTACTATATCATTATATTTTTTATAATGATGATATCCGAATGTCTTTCTCAGCGTATGTGTTCCGATTCTTTCTTTCACCCCAACTGCTTGTGCTGCCTTATTTAAAATTCTATACGACTGTGCTCTATCAAGCCTGCAATGTTTTTGTGTATAAAAAAGCGGTTGCTCACTCGGCAATCCTTCTACAAATACATCAATCTCCTCTTTTAAAAATCTATTAAGCGGAAATTTCTTATACTTATTCGTCTTTTTCTCTCTAATTTCAATATAATTACTGCCCTTTACATCCCCAACATCAAGCGATAATATATCAGATATTCTAAGTCCTGTATTTATTCCAAAACTAAAAAGCAGAGCATCTCTTGGTTTTTTGGCCAAATATTTTTTAATCTTTTGAATATCTTCTATCTTTTTTATAGGTTGTACTACATTCATTTTTAAACTCGCTTAATCACCGACAATGATTGCTTCTTCCCTATAAAAAGTAAAGTCTAATGACACAAAAATTAAACACCATTTAAACAGTGTTTAAATATCGTTTAAATAGCATTCAAAAACTTCCGCCTGCAAAAATCCATTCACCCCTTCCTGCTCATACATTTACCCCAAAATACAACACAACTTCATTTTGTTGTATTTTTCGATTTATTAAATGTTGGATAATATATTATCTAAATATTGACTTTTTACTAAATTTAGTATAATATATTATCTATGAATGATTTTTTATTTAATCCTAAAACTCCTAATGATATAGCGCATGAATTGATTGAGAAAATTAAGCAACGCCGAAAAAAGCTTAAAATTTCTCAAGCTCAACTAGCAACTAAATCCGGTGTTAGTCTTGGTTCTATTAAAAGATTTGAGTCTAAGTATGAAATTTCTTTGAATTCTTTTATAAAAATTCTAATTGCTCTTAGTTTAGAGCAGGATTTGGAAAATTTGTTCACACAAAAAAATTACAACTCAATTGATGAGGTTATAAATGGATAATTATAAATATTTAAAAGTTTTTTATAATGATATTTTAGTTGGCACTTTGGCTAAAACTCCAGATAGAGTTGTCGCTTTTGAATATGATTCAGATTGGTTGAATAATGGGTTTAGCATTTCACCTTTTAATTTACCGCTCATCAAGAAAGTTTTTATTCCAAAATATGACCCATTTGGCGGTTTATTTGGAGTTTTTAACGACAGTTTGCCTGATGGTTGGGGGAGGCTACTTGTTGACAGATTGTTTTTGAAAAATAAAATTAATCCTAATGAAATAGATAACCTCAATAGACTTGCTGTTGTGCAAGAAAGTGGTATGGGGGCTTTAACTTATAAACCTGCACATAGATTTGAATCAGAGAATAACATTTCTGATTATGATATTCTTGCTCAAGAGTGTTCAAAGATACTAGAATCAGAAAATTCAGAAAATTTAGATGAGATTTTTAATTTAGGCGGTTCATCTGGTGGAGCAAGACCCAAAATTTTAACGTCTATTGACAATGAGGATTGGATTATTAAGTTCCCATCATCATCTGATCCTAAAAATATAGGAGAAAAAGAATATCAATATTCCTTATGTGCAAAAGATTGCGGAATAAATATGACTGAAACAAGGCTATTCCCATCTAAAGTTTGTTCAGGATATTTTGGAATAAAAAGGTTTGATCGCAAAAATGGTAAAAAAGTTCATATGGTATCCGCAAGCGGGCTGTTAGAAACAAGTCACAGGTTTCCTAACCTTGATTACAATACATTGATGAAACTTACGCTTGAGTTAACAAGAAATTATCAAGATATTGAACAATTATTCAGGTTAATGTGCTTTAATGTGTTTGCACATAACAGAGATGACCATTCAAAGAATTTTTCTTTTCTTTTTGATGATACAAAAAAAGAATGGCACTTATCTCCTGCTTACGATTTGACGTACAGTTTTTCATTTAATGGAGAACACGCGACAACAATTAATGGCGAGGGTAAAAATCCAACTTTAGATAATATTCTAGCCGTGGCAAAAAATATAGGACTAAAAGAAAAATTCGCAAAAGATATCGCATTAGATATTCAAGAAAAGTGCTCAAAATTATTTAATTAGTCTCATCTTTTTGTCTATTCAATCTTTAAATATAAGTTTATTTATATTAACGTCATTATCTGCAAAATCAATCATATCTTTTAATTCAGCATGTTTTAGATGTGTCATTGTCTACTCCTTTTTAAACTGATAATTTATAATAAACTCATTTTGTTTAAAATTTATCTGACAAAAAGATAATTAAAAAATATTATGCTTTGGGGCAATAAACCTGCCTGTATATTTTTGTAATACAATTTTGTTATGACTGATTATAAAAAACATCTGGACAATGGAATATTTGATATACAAGACGGCAGATACTGCGATGCAATAAGCAAAATATCCGAATCCATAGAACTTAAAAATGACTGGGAAATACCTTATTTTTATAGAGCTGTTGCACATCAGGCACTGGAACATTTTGATGAGGCAATGCTTGATTATACAAAGGCACTGCAGCTTAATGATAAATTGACCGATGCTTATTACAACCGCGCCAAAATAACACTTTCAAGAAAAGATATTGAAAATCCTGATGTAAAAGCAGCATTGAAGGATTTGGAAAAAGCTCTGGAACTTGATGAAAAATTTCTGGATGCTCTTTATGCAGCTGCTGCTGCGCATAAAAAACTCGGAAATTATGAAACAGCACTTGAATACTTAAACAGACTTCTTAAAATAGAACCTGAAGCGGTTAATGCACGTGCTTTTAAGAAATTGTTATTGCAAAAGTATATAAAATAAGCCTCTGTATTGACATCTGTGCTACAATATTATCAATATAAATAGCTTAATGGAATAAAGTTTTTCATGCGTAAAAAACTTTCAATAGCATTTGTCTGGCACATGCATCAACCCGTATATAAGTCTGATCCGAACGGTATTTATCTTATGCCATGGGTTCGATTGAGAGCGGTTAAAGATTATCTTGATATGCTGCTAGTTATGGATAAGTTTCCGGGGTTGAAGCTTAACTTCAATCTTGTTCCAATGCTTGTTTCTTCTATTTATGATTACGGGTATAACGGAGCACATGATATTTTTTCGAGATTGACCATTACACCGGTTGAAGAACTTTCCGATGATGAAAAAGAATTTATATTAAACCATTTCTTTGATGCCAACTATCAAAATATGGTGCTTCCTAATACTGAATATAAAAAACTCTATGACAAACGCTTCCAAAATGCTGAACTGAGCGTAGACGATTTTTCTCTGCAGGAATATTCTGATATTATGGCGTGGTTTAACCTGATATGGTTTGACCCGATATACAGGGAAAATGAAGATTTAAAAGAACTTTTTTCAAAGAAGAACGGTGAATTTACCCTTGCTGACAGGGTGAAAATCATTGATTTGCAAAGAGATATAATAAGAAAGATTATCCCTGCATATAAACAATTCCAGCTGGACGGCAAAATAGAAATTTCAACAAGTCCTTATTATCATCCTATTATGCCTGTTCTGCTTGATATGGAAGATGTTAAAGCTACCAATCCCAATGCTGAATACCCTGTGTTTAAATCCGATATGAAAGAGGATGCCGAACTTAATGTAAAGCTTGCACTGGACAGATTCGAAGAGATTTTTGGCATTCGTCCCTCAGGTATGTGGCCTTCTGAACAGTGCATTAGCGAAAAAACACTGGAACTTTTCCATAAAATGGGGGTGAAATGGACGATTGCAGATGAGAGTATTCTTGAACAGACTCTTAAGAAAGAGTTTGTAAGAGATTTCAGGGGATATTTAGAAGATCCATATGAACTCTGCCACAGTTACAGATATATACCAGAGAATAACCCTGCATTTAAAGACGGAGAGTATATAAGCCTTTTGTTTAGGGATGCTGTTATTCCTAATTTAATAGGATTTGAGTATCCTCATCATGACCCTGTAAAAGCGGCTAATGACCTGTATGACAGGATTAAAACAAAGCAGAAAAAACTCCAGACATCTCCTGACAAAATGCATCTTTTAACAATTGCAATGGACGGTGAAAATTGCTGGGAAAACTATCGTGATGACGGGCATGTCTTTTTGGAAACATTGTATAAACTTATTCAAGATGATGAAGAGCTTGAAACAGTAAGAGTGTCGGATTATATCGAAGATGTGGATAAACTCTGCTGGTCGGGAACTCCTTTTGAACTGGAGCACGTATGCTCGGGTTCTTGGATAAACAGGGACTTCTTGTTATGGATAGGCGAACCTACTAAAAATATTGCATGGACCTACATGGATAATGCCCGCTGCGCAATCAAAGAATATGAAGAATCTAATCCCGATGATGCGAGGCTTTTTGATGCATGGGAAGAACTCTTGATTGCTCAGAGCAGCGACTGGTACTGGTGGTACGGTGAGCCTAATGATTCGGGACAGGACGATATTTTTGACCATTTGTTCAGAGAACATCTTAAAAATATATATAGAATAATAAATAAGCCGGTTCCTTCGTATTTGGAAACGCCACTATCTGAATTTGTAGAAAGCCATTCCAGATATCCTAGAGCACCGTTTGAAAAATTTGATTTAACAGGAAAAGATACTGACGACAAGTGGGAATCAGGCGGCTGTATAGATATTCCTGCACCTCCTACTATGCAGGAAAAACGCTTTTTTAATAAAATATGTTTCGGGTATGATTCTGACAATCTGTACCTGCGTTTTGATATAAATAAATTTATTCTAGATAAAGAAAACGGGTTTAAAGATTTTAATCAGATTTATATTTATTTCAAAAATCATTCAGAGCCGCACCTGCCCTCCTCTCCTATTCGCACTGTTAATAAAACAGATACACTGCTTCCTCTTTTAAGAGAAAGTTACAACAGCGAGGTTAAGCTGACTCTGTTTAAGAATTTTTATTTTAATGCGCAGTTGTCTCAGGCAATTCGTGACAATCTGTGGGTTTTACAGCTGAAAAATAATATAGAACATGTTTTCAACGATTATCTGGAAATCCGTATACCATTTGAGGATTTGAGAGTAGATGGTAATGAAATGGTTGAGTTCTTTATAATCCAGGGACCTCTGGGAATTGTAGATGATTTTTACCCGCAGAACAGTTTTTTGCCTGTAATCAGACCCCAAAAAACAGTGTTGAAAAAATCCTAATTTTTTATAAATGAAAATAAAAAAAGAGCAGCTCATAAGCCGGGTTCTGTTTTAAGATAATCATCTGTCTCGACTTACGGTTGCCCGTAAGCTCAAGCGGTTTGTCAAAAGACGGCGGGTCACCTTAACCTTTTTGTCAACCTTGCACCCGACCGGGGTTTACCTGGCCAAGACCTCTCAGCCTTGCCGGTGAGCTCTTACCTCGCCGTTGCACCATCGCCTGTTCCCGTAAAGGGTCATCGGCAGTCTGCATTTCTGTGGCACTATCCTCGCGGTCGCCCGCACCTGACGTTATCAGGCGGTCTGCCCTGGGGTGCCCGGACTTTCCTCACAAAATACTTTGCGCGATTATCCGGCTGCTCTTATGTCTAATTTATCATACATTGTAAGTAATTTAAATCCTGTATGGACTCACTGTTAAATAATACTAATAAATTATCTTTTGCTTGCGCCGAAAATCCTTATATAACGTTTAAAAAGACCTGTTTCTAGACCATATGGACTAAATCCGTAAGAAGAGACAAATCTGTAATAATTTCAACCTGATAGTCGATGAGGGACTACTGCATTTAGAGGTAATATACAAAATGTAAATAATATAATCACATGAAAATTTTAATCAAAAATAAAAGAAATCTTGGGGGGAGTAGATGAGAAGAGGTCTTGAATTTAAGAAGAAAGCCAGAATTATCCTTGTAGACGACAACTACGAGCATTTATCCGGCATCAAGGAATTAATTGAAATTGAAAGCGATTTTGATGTAGTGGCAACAGCTACCAGTGCAAGTGTTGCAGTTAGTCTTATTAAGAAGTATCGTCCGGAAATCGTTTTGATGGATATTAATATGCCTGAAAAAGACGGTTTAACCGCTATTGCGGAAATCGAAAAATTGGATTTGGGAGTGCGTATTATCGCTTTGACAGGCTATGATGATCCGGATTTGATTTTCAGAGCAATGAAAATCGGTGCAAAAGGCTACATCTTAAAAACTATGGCTTCGGCACAACTCATTTATGCTATAGATGAAGTTGCGGCAGGAAAAATCTACCTTCCCGCAACTTTGTCCTCAAGATTCTTCGAATACTTCCAGAAATCATTCAAAGAAGAAACTCAAAGCATACCTGATGAAGAAAATCTTTTGAATGATTTAACACAAAGAGAAGAGGAAGTATTAGACCTTTTGACACAGGGTATTACATACAAAGGTGTGGCACAAAAACTGTTTATCTCTGAAACGACAGTAAAAACACACGTAAACAATATCTTCCAAAAACTCCAGGTCAATGACAGAACACAGGCTGTTTTGTATGCATTGAACAACGGATTTTTGAATAGAAGAAAAGTTAAGATTGCTATTTAGCAAATAATTTTATGCGGGCATTGTGCCCGCAAATTAAATAATGGTAAGAGAATTTCCGGACGGATGAAATCCGGAAAGCGAAGATCGAAATGAACAGAAGCGGCAGCGAAGTGAATGACAGGTCTGAGTGCAAAGGAAATTCAAGAAAGTAAATAAATGGGCGGAGCAAACTTCAGACAAAAAAATCTTTTAAAAGATTTAATATACCTTGGTCAAACACGACCGGTAAACAAACAAACCATCAAAGGTTTGTTTCGCTTTGCCTTAGAACCGATTTTGGAAGCACAGAGCCAGAAGGCTGTTGTCTTAATCAGACTGTTTGATACAAAAGAACTTGACGGTGTTTTAAAAAGACTCGAGTTTACAAATGCGGAGGTCTACTCTTTTGATGATGTGACAAGCGGTGAAAATCTTACCAGAGACGATATATGGGGTCAGACAGAGTTTCTGGTGCTTCTGTCTCCGAGATATTCCGCGTGTGTTCTGTGGGATTATTCAACAGAAAATGTAAAAGATACCTCCTGTGTCTACCAGCTTTTAAATTCAAAGGATGTTAACGAGGTAGTCCGCATAATCTCGGAAAACTCAAAAATAGATCTTATGCGCTACACACAGGAGTATACACCTGAGAGAAGAAGCAATGAACTGTTGAACAAAGCTGTTCACAAGTTTATAGATTTTGCGGATTCTTTTGTTGAAGAAGCAGCACTGAACCGTGCAGAGGCAGGACTTCTCGGTGAGAGTGATGATATTGCAAAAAAATATGAATACATTTCTACAAAGGCAAAAGTTCTTTCTCATGATATAAAGAATCATCTTTCCGTAATTGATTTGTATTCAAAAATTATGGAAAAAAGGCTCGAACATGTCTCCAATAAAGAACTTCAAGACTCTATGCTCAATGCCGTGGCAAGTATAAAAAAATCAAAAGACGCAATTGCCGCACTTTTATCAGAGTTGAGAAGCATTCGCAGCGTTAAACTTGAGACTTTAAATTATTCAAAGGTGCTGCAAAATGCAATCGACCTTGTGCATGCAAGAGCAATGGAAACTAATACAAAGTTTGAAGTATCAGGCGGGTATACAGGCAATATTCTTGCTGATGAAAACAAGTTTTTGAACGTATTGATAAATCTTTTTTACAATGCAATCGATGCTGTAAAAGAAAACGGTATTATCCGTATCAATGCGGAAGAAACAGTCGATAACATGCTGAAAATCTATATCTCGGACAACGGATGCGGCATGGATGAAGCTTCAGCAAAGAGAGTTTTTGAAGAAGGCTTTACTTCAAAGCCGGCAGGCAGCGGACTCGGGCTTTATATTTCAAAAGAAGCAATGAAGGAGCAGTACGGAGACTTGAACCTGAAGGCTTCTGACAGGAACGGTACAACTTTTGAAGTGATAGTTCCGAGAATATAAACAGCAAGATGCTGACGGTCAACCAACAGGGAGGAGGAAAAATGGATTTGTTTAATGTAAGAGCAATAGAAGTTTCTAAGCTTGCTATGGACGGTCTTGTCAAAAGACAATCCGCTATTGCGTCCAACACTGCAAACTCTATGACTCCTGATTATCAAAGAAAACAGGTTGCTTTTGAGGACCAGTTAAGAGACATTATTTCAAAAGACAATGTAAGAAGAGACTTGAGAATGCAAAACAGTCTCGCTTATCAAAAAGATATTTACAAACCCGGTGCACTTCCATCTTCAAATCCTATGATGAATAACATTGCACAGCGCATTCCTCAGGAACAGTTTATGTATATCCAGCAGGCACAAACAGACCTCAACGGTTATGCTCCCGAGGTTATTAAAGATACGAGATGGATTGATTACGGCAACGGCAACAACGTCAATGTGGAAGAAGAAATGATGGATATGGCAAAAGCCGGTACGCAGTACAATGTACTAGCAACTGTCGAAGGCAGATTCTTATCCAACCTTCTTGATGTTGTAAGAAGCGGAGGTTCATAATAAATGAGTTTTAGTGCGTTTGATATTTCAGGCTCAGGCATGTATGCCCAGAGAACAATGATGGATAACATTGCATCCAACATTGCTAACGTTAATACAACAAGAAACCCTGACGGTACACCGGGGGTGTATGTTAAAAAGAGCGTAAGCTTCAAAGCTGTGTATGCTGACAAACTCGGCTCTACTACGCCGGCGTTCCCTGACGGACACCACGAGGCTTATTACAGCCCTACATACGGTACCGTTGCATTAAAAGGCGGTATTTCTTTTGATGACAAGAGTATTTCACAGGGTGTTGAGGTTGCTGAAATTACGCCATCTAATGACCCTTACAAAACAATCTATGACCCGTCTAACCCCGAAGCGGATGCAGACGGATTTGTTACTCTTCCGAATATCAATGTTGTGGAAGAAATGGTAAATATGGTTTCTGCTTCACGTGCTTATGAAGCAAACGTAACAACTGCGGAAACAACAAAAGGAATGATTTCCGCTGCATTAAGAATCTAGGAGTATAAAAATTGCAATTTAATCAGATAGCCAACAACTCGATAAAGAATTATAACAAGCTGTTTTCGCAGAACATGGAAACCTTCAATATCGGTTCTGACAAGAACGGTATGACTGCTTTTGACAGTGTTTTGAACAATCAAATGCAGCAAAATGCCTCGCTTCCTCAAGGTCCGATAATTAATACCGGTATTCAGATGAATGTCGGGCTCGAGAATATGGGAATCTCTCCTATAGACAGACTTGATAATATTTCTCAGGGACAAACTTCAGGCAAGAAAAATAAATCTGCTGTTGAGAATATGGCGGATAGTTTTGGGAGGGCTATATCAGACGGCTTGAACGGTGTAAATGATGCGGAACATGCTGCTTATGATGCAGCGGAAACTTTTGCATCCGGCGGGGATATAAGTGTGCACGAAGTCATGATTGCTTCTCAGAAGGCAAACCTGACAATGCAGATGGCTCTTCAAATGAGAAACAAACTTGTTGCCGCATACAATGAAATCAACAATGTAAGGATATAACCTAAGCCGTTTTATATATTGATAATATGTATTATGTAAAAAGGTTGTTTTTGAGGAGGCATAAGGAATTTACTTCTTCGTTCCGAAAAATCCGCCCTTGCGGGTAGGATTTTAAGTCACTCCGAAGCAAACACCTTATACCTCTCTAATTTTTCGAAAAACAAACACCCTGCACTTTCTTGTTTAAGGTCAGAAGTTTTATTGAAAATCTTATACGTAGCTTTGTAGAACAACTTATCGAAACAACTTCAAGGCGAGTGTGTCTGAGGCTGTGTAACAGCCGAGTTCGCGAGCCTTAAGTTGAGATTAGTTGGACTAAAAGCGAAGTATCTGGATTTGAAATAAAATTTCTGACCGGAATAAGGACTGGTGTTTTTACATAATACATATTATCAATATATATGCCTATACATAGTCTATACTGCGTATGGTTGTTGACATTTCATCCATTAGCGCACTAAAATAATTGAATAATAGCAAAATAAGGAGAACTAACCATTAGCAGAGATTTTTCAGGCGGCAATAAGGACGCAGCTTTAATTAACAGAAACATCAGAAGTAAAGAAGTAAGATTGATTGGCAGCGAAGGCGAAAACTTCGGCGTCATACCTACATCAGAAGCACAGAGAATGGCCGATGAAAAAGATCTTGATCTGGTAGTGGTTTCTCCGAATCAGGCTCCGCCCGTAGCAAAGATTATGAACTACGGCAAATACAAATACGAAATGGAGAAAAAAGCCAAAGAAGCTAAGAAAAAACAACATACTGTTGAAATCAAAGAAATCAAAATCAGATACAAAATTGATGTACACGATTATAATGTAAGAATTAAAAATATTAAAAAGTTTATTTCACAGGGCGATAAGGTAAAAATCGTTATCATGCTCAGAGGTCGTGAAATGCAGCATACAGAACTGGCATTTGACCTTGCTAACAGATTCCTCGCTGATTTGGAAAATGAACCGATTAACGTGGAAAAGAAACCTTCAATGGAAGGCAGAAACCTTATCATTATTCTTGCACCCGAGAATAAATAAAATGTCCGAGCAAAATTCGTGATAAGGAGTGATAACGACGTGAACGAATTTTGGGAGTGGCTTATTGAAAAGGTGAGTCAATGGCGGCTCGAAAAGCGGATTTTCGGACGGACGAAGTCCGGTGAGCGAAGCACGAAGTGAGCATAGCGACAGCGTAGCGAACGACAGGGCTGAGCGAGAAGAAAATCCAAGACAGTCGAGGCGACAGTGACGACACTAGATTAGTTTAAAAATAATTAAAAATGCCGGATTTTTTATCCGGCATTTTTTTCTTCTTCTTTTTCTTTAAACTTTCTGTATGCCTGAGAGTTTATCTCTCCTCCCACAAGAACAATAACAGAAGTGTAATAAAGCCATACCATCAGCATTACAAATGCGCCGATAGAACCGTAAACACGGTTGTATGTGTGCAGGTTGTTGATGTAAATAGAAAAACACCACGAGCCTAACATCCAGCAAAAACAAAAGAATAATGTGCCCGGCAGACAGCTTTTGCTCTTCAATTTGTCAGAACCCTGCCACGCAGGCAGAAGGAAGTAATTTAAATAAGCCATTATATAAAGAGCAATAAATGATACAAACCATCTGCTTATCAGGAATATATCTATTGCTCCTGCGGAAAAATGTATGAAATTAAGCGCAAATTGCAGCGTAACTTTTCCAAAGATTATTAGGTTTATTGTGATAAACATAACAAATATGTTCACAAAAACCATTAAAATAGATAGAGTTCTGGTTGTCAGCAAGTTTCTGTGTTCATCTATTCCGAGCGCCCTGTTCATACCTTTGATAATACAAAATATGGCGTTGGAGGATAAAAATACTGTGATGAAAAAGCCGAAGACTGCAACAATACCGCCATGCTCGAAAATTAATACTTCATTGAGGACCTCTTTAATTAAGTTTACGGAATCTGTGGGCGCAACCGAATCCAGAAAATGCATTATCGGCATAAATAGAGATTTTTTGCCCAGCATACTGAAAAATGACATCATAAACAGCATAAAAGGAAAAATTCCGATAGCAAACCAGAAGCCCATCTCTGCTGCCATTCCGAAAAAGTCATCAATTATAAAACGATTGATAAGATTTTTTAAATATTTAACTGTGGAATCTATTACACACATATAACACCGTATTACTTCAAAACTTTTCTGATTTCATCAAGCATCTTATCTTTTGCAATATTGAGAGGCTTTCTTATTGTACATCCCGCTGCAAAGGTGTGTCCGCCTCCGCCAAAAACTCCGGCAACCGCGCTTACATCAATACTCTTGCTGCGAAGGCTTGCTTTGGTAGTATTTTCATCAACTTCTTTTAACACAAATGATACTTCTGTTGTAGCCATTCTTCTCAGTTCTTCCACAATGCCTTCCGTGTAGTCGTTTTTTGCGTGGAACTTTTCCATATCCTTGTTGCTTATGAGCACATAGGCAATTTTGTTGTCGTTTTCAAACTTTGCGTTTACCATGCAGTGTGCGTGTAAGAGAACCATGTTTCTTGGCTTTGACTCGTAGCAATAGCGCGAAATTTCAGACGGATTTGCTCCGCAGTCTATGAGTTCTGCTGATTTTTTCAGAGTAACAGCTGTGGTGTTTTCGTATCTGAATCCGCCCGTGTCCGTTAAAAATGCAGTATATAAACCTATCGCCGTGTTTTTATCTATTGTTAAGTTATTATCTTTTGTTATGTCAAAAAGCACTTCTCCGGCACAGCACGCATCGCCTCTGACAAAGTTAACATCTCCGTAGTTAATGTTTGTTTTGTGATGGTCTATATTCATTTTGACCTTTGCATTTTCAAACAGAGGCAGTGCATCAGTCATCCTGTCTTTTGCTGCTATATCAACGGCAATTGCTAGGTCATAGGTCTTATTTTCTATTTCGGACGGCTTTTTTGCCTTATCAATACCGGGTAAAAAATTATAAATCTCCGGAATTATACCGTTATAGACCATATCCGCATGCAGGTTAAAATTATTTTTGATTATCTGATACAATGCACACATCGAGCCCAGCGTGTCTCCGTCAGGGTTGACGTGAGAGAGTATCAATATGCTTCCTGCATTTTCTATCGTTTCTTTAAATGATTTGGAATCCATAGATATATTATAATATAAAATCAGGTATTGATTGTAAAAATATAGAAAGAATTAATTATGGATGCGATTTTTCACGGGATTTTGACTGTATTAAACCTGTTTTTGATAGTAGGGTGCTGTGTTGTTTTCACAAATGCAGTGGAACACCTCGGTAAAATTTATAACCTCAACGAAGGAGCAGTAGGCAGTATTCTTGCAGCTGTTGGTACTGCGCTGCCTGAAACAATTGTACCTCTTGTGGCAATTCTCGGTGCGTATCTTGCACATGCCGATGTGCATGTGGGTAAAGAAATAGGCATAGGTGCAATTCTTGGCGCTCCGTTTCTTCTCTCTACCCTTGCAATGTTTGTCACAGGGCTTGCTGTTTTGATTTTCTGGAAAGCAGGAAAGCGCGAGCACAAAATGAATGCAAACTATGTTGTTATGTTCAGAGATTTGAAGTTCTTTTTCTTCAGCTATACTCTGGCTATTGCAGCGGGATTTATTCATATACCCGTCTTAAAATATGCCTGCGCGCTCGGGCTTTTGGCTTATTATCTTGTTTATGTGTTTAGAACTCTCAATTGCTCTCATTCGCAGTGCGGTGAAAGCGGAGAACTTGATGAACTGCTTTTTGAACGTATATTCAAAAAATATAATACCTTCCTTGTATGGCTGCAGGTGATTGTATCTATTGCATTTTTGATTTGTTTTGCACATCTGTTTGTGGGTCAGATAAAATTCTTTGCGGGAATGTTTAATATTAATCCGCTCGTACTGAGCCTTATCCTTGCACCGATAGCCACGGAACTTCCCGAAAAATTCAACAGCGTGCTGTGGGTCAGCCAGAGCAAAGATACACTGGCGCTCGGTAACATTACGGGTGCAATGGTTTTTCAAAGCTGCATACCGACAGCAATAGGAATACTTCTCACACCATGGGTATTTGGTATTGAGTCTGTTATCAATATTGTGCTTGTGTACCTTTCAACCGTGCTGTTGTTTATAAATCTATACAGAGATAAGGCTTTCAGCCCGCATATACTCATTACATGCGGTGCATTTTATGTGATTTATCTCGTGTATGTGTTCTGGAAATTGATATAATTGATTTCTGTTTAATTCAAGTGCGCTGTAAGGTTGTTCACTATTGTATCAATAATCGAGAGTGAGGTATTGAGTTTGTG
>CALUPU010000022.1 GCA_944322725.1 Candidatus Gastranaerophilales bacterium | reverse complement strand
ATTGATGAACTCGACATCAACCCGCTTCTCATCTCTGAAAAAACAGGTGAAGGCATTGCTGTTGACGGACGTATCAAGGTTCGTGTTGACGAAGTTAAAGAATACTTTGGCTGCGGCGCTGAATGCAACTGCTGTGGCAAATAGTTTTTCTTAAACAGCAAAAAAGAGGTCTGAAATCAGACCTCTTTTTTTATTATAAAAATATCTACTGAATTTTCTTGGAGTCTTTGACCTCTTTCATTGCAGCAGTCAAAGGAGACATTGCTTTGTCAAAGGTTTCCTTATAAAAGTTAGTATTAATATTCAGCTTACTGCCAAGTTCAAGAAGCAGAAGCACAAACTTTCTGTCATAATCGTCTTTCAACTCTTCTATATTTGAAACAACATCCTCGAGTATTTCATGGATTTTGTTGAAATAGATGTTCTGCGATTCTGACGTGTCAATGCGCAGTTCAAGCGCATCAACATATTTGAACAGACTCAAAACCGCCTCGATTGTATGAATCTCGGGATTTTTTGACAGAGCATACATTGCGTCCGTTACTTTTTCCGTAAAGATATTGTTCGCAAGCTTTTTGTCGAGTTTGACACCGAGCATTTTCGCCTCGTTGTGGATATCGATTGCTTCTTGCAATTCGTGGTCGTTGAGCGACTTTTCAGAAGCCTCCAGCTGTTTGTTAAACTCTATACCGAGCACATATCTTGCTGCAATTTTAAACTCATCCGGCGGATTCAAGCCGAGGTTTTTGAAGTGAAAAATAGAGGCTTTCCCGTCTTCGTAAATATCCTTGTAAAGACCGGAGAATTTGTTTGTTTTGCCCTGAATCATAATATTCAGAATCTTTCTTCTTTCTTCAATAAAGATATCCTTGAGCGTGTAGTATTCCGTACCGAAGTTTTCATCAAGGCTTCTTATTATTTCAGTAAGCGGGTAATTAACAAATGTTGATGTCAGGTTCTTCTGTACATCGGCAAATTCTTCCGCAGACGAGTACTCTTTGATTGCACAGTGGAAGTCACCGCCCGAGTATTTGAGCAGAGCAAAAATCAAGTCGTATTTTTCAAGCGTAATCTGCGATTTTATCTGCACACGTCCGATGTACAGGCTGTTTTTGCCTTTTGACACGGTTTTGTAACTCAAGCGCTTAATGTCATAGCAGTACAGGCTTGTTTCATCTTCGGTTTCTTCGTAGAGCGAGACTATTGCCCAGAGGCTGGCTATCTGTTTTATTGTAACAACGGAAGGTTTGACAAATTTTCTGTAAATATCAGCCCCTGTACCGAATTCCTTGATATTACTGTGAGCATTGGAGAGAATATTTACAAACTCGGTTTCAAAATCCTGTTCCGTAAAGCTTGCCGCAAGCTGCATTGCGCGAGCCGCGTATTTCATAATCTGTGTGGTTTCAATACCCGAAATATCTGCAAAGAACCAGCCGCAGCTTGTATACATAAGCATTGCCTGTCGCTGCATTTCCAAAAGTTTCATTGCAGCAACTTTGTCCTGATCGTTGCATTCGGGTTTGAGGTTATTTTTGCAGAAGTTTTTAATTGTGAGTTCGCTTCTGTCAAGAATAACGTTTATATACTCGTTACGAACTTCCCACACGTCTTTTGTAAAGAATTTTTTGCCGTGTTTTTCATACAGTTCAATAAGATTGTCTCTTAAGTAATCAAGAGCATCTCTTAGAGGCTTTCTCCAGCGCTGGTTCCAGCTGGGCTGACCTCCCGTAGAGCAGCCGCAATCCTCTTTCCATCTGCCCACACCGTGGAAGCAGCTCCATGAAGAAGCCTGTTTAATGTCTGCTTCATCGTGAACACCGTATTTATCGAGATATTCCGCATAGTTCGTAATTGTGAAACCTGCTTCCTCTGCTTTTACACGCAGAACATAAGCCAGTGCCATATCGCCGAATTTTGTATGGTGGCCGTAGCTTTCACCGTCCGTGCCGATGTTGATTAACTGCGGGTAATTTCTATCGTTTGAGATACCTTCTTTAAGGCGGTTAACAAACTTGTTGCCGTCTTGAAGAATATTGTCAAAAGCAACGGATTTTGAGATTGCACCATCATAGAAGAACAAATCAACATATTTTTTCGGGTTATTTTTGATAAAGTATCTGTAAGGTTTTGCAGGGTCAATATTGCCCCAGCCTGCGTCAGTCCAATCTTTATCCCCGATTTTTCTGTATTTTAAAGACTGATAGGGAGAAAGAATGGTGAACTTGATTCCGTTGTCGGCAAGCACCTCGAGTGTCTCGTCGTCAACAGCAGTTTCTGCCAGCCACATGCCCTCGGGCATTCTGCCGAATCTGTACTCAAAATCTCTTATGCCCCATTTTACCTGTGTTTCTTTGTCATGGCGGTTTGCCAGAGGCATAATTATATGGTTGTAAACCTGTGCAATAGCATTGCCGTGACCTGAAAATTTTACACGGCTGACAACATCCGCTCTTATGATTCTTTCATAGGTTTTCGGAGCAAACTTCTCCATCCACGACAACAGTGTCGGACCAAAATTGTAACTCATAAGCGAATAGTTGTTGACAATATCGAGCACCTTGTTCTTGTCATCCACGATTCTTGACGCAGAGTTAGGGTTGTAGCACTCGAGGTTTACCCTCTCATTCCAGTCGTGGAAAGGCAGCGCGCTGTCCTGAAGTTCTATTGCTTCCAGCCACGGGTTTTCTCTTGGCGGCTGGTAAAAATGTCCGTGTATAGTCAGATATTTTTTGTCTTTATCTTTGATTAATGCAGCATTTGCCTTATCAGTTGTTTTATTTGTAGCCATATTTAATAACTCCGCAACTTCTTCCATCCATGAATAACATTATACATTTATTTTTTTTCAAAGTCATGCTGAAAGTTGTCTAAATTATCTCATTTTCTAAACAATTCAGATATTCATTATTATATTCGTAAGCTTCTTTCGGGGCATCAATACACCATACACCGTTTTTCAAATACTTATCTGCAAGAGCCCTAATATCAGCTGCTGTTAGATTATCTATTAAATTATACGCCTTTTGAATACCTTGCAGCCCGAATTTGCTCAAATAATAATGTCTGGTCGCAGGAATCTCCATTGCATTTGCAATATAGCTTTTTACTGTAAGTTTAGCCGTATTAAGTTCGGCTTCTTTTACAGGCAAGGTTCTAAGATTTTGGATATTTTCTTTAAAACAATTACAAACTTTCTTTAGATTATCAAAATTTCCTTCATTTACAAGAACTTTTGTAACCAGAACAAGATTAGAATATGTTAGATATTGTTCTTCAAGCAAAGAATTTGCATTATATACAAGGCTGTCTCTGTCACGAAGTTGAGTAAAGAGCCTGGAGTATGATTCACCGCCAATTATTGTTTCAAGTATTTTTATTCCCAGATTTTCTCTCAAATCTTTTGTCAGAGGTATTTTATAGTTTAAAGAAACAGCGGCATAATTTTCTTTTGACAACCTTTTTATTACATGTGCCCTTGCAGGCATTGAAACAGTTCTGTCAGATTTATCTGTCTGCACTACCTCTTTATGCGGTCTAAATACCGGTAACTGTGAACCTATTGAGGAAAGCAGTAATTCTTTATTCTTACCTGCCGTCAATTCCGGAGAGACTGAAAAAACAGCAGAAGCAGAAGATGTTGTTAATAAATGATTATACAATTGTTTTACATCATCAAGCGTAATTTTATCATACAAAGCCATTGCTTCCTGTACAGGTATGTAAAGAGGAACATTGCCGGTATAAAGATACTCATCTTTGTTCAAAAGTACATCTTTTTTAGAATCCACGCTACTTACAGCAGACAAAAATCGTTTTTTTGTAAGTGCTTTTGCGTTTTCAAAGTTTTCCTGTGACAAATTAACATGCAATAACGTATTTTTAATATCTTTAATATCTTTCAAAGTATACTGGGGCAGACAGACGGAATCTATCTTTATATAATTATTGCCTGTATATACAGTAGTTTCTAAAGAATAGTCTTGACGTTCAGCCTTTTGTTCAAGAGCGGAAGATAAAATACAACCCAGGATTTCATTTGTACCGGGTTTGGCAGGAAATCCATCTGTTTTTAAGAGGTAATGATATTTTGAAGCTGCATTGCTGCAAGCACCTGAATCCAGTGTAAGCGTGAGATTATTGGGATATATAAACTCTGTTATTCCTGCAGTATCAACATAAGAGGAATTCATTTTAAAAGAAGGCTGTTTCAGTGTATTGTTTATTTGATTTAACTTTGTGTGATAGTTTAAAATATACGGCTTTCCATTCTTGAAGATATCTTCAACCGAAAAATTAATTAAACCAGGGGTCCATGTTAAAGCTGTTAATGCAGATTGTGCTTTTGCCTGCAAAGTAGCATTACCTTTTTTACGGGAAACATTTTTTAAAAAATTTTCAAATGCGTCTTTTTCATTTACATTAATCCTGTTAATATTGCTGGAAACAAACCCAGTGTTATCGGAATTTTGAAAATGTTTTGAAAACATTCTGATAATTTCATCAGGAGGCAGCGGAGAAGAAACAGCTGTTACCATATTCTGATTTTTATAAGTCTTATGATAATATTCTTTCGCTTCGTTAATTGACAAATTTTTTATCATGTCTTCTGAATGTCCATTCTCCCAAAGTTCCGTTTTTATTATATTCTTTTCTTTTTCAAAGTACCTTTCAATATCAGCATTAAATAAAAGTTTTGATTGCGCGTTGATTACTTTTTCAATATCTTTCGGATTATCAAATGAATATTTTAATGTAAATAAACTAACATCGGAATTACATCCGGCATCTCTGTTAAGAGCCAAATCTTTTTGTAAATCTCCGAAAGTTTGTGTGCCTATTTTATTATTACTGTTATAAATAATATGTTCTATTAAATGTTTGTAATCTTCAAACACCTTATCATCAGTTTTGACACCGGTTTGCATAACCATTGGTCCGTTTTTTTGAAAGACTATTACTTTATGCCCGTTGGCAAGTTCGTACATTTTGCACGCCTTGGTATACGGCGTATTATAATTTGCTATTTCTCTATACCCATGAGTAAAGACCGGAGAAAAATAAACTCTTGATGTCTCTATTGGTACAGACATTAAAGGTTCAAAAGATAAAAAGGGATGTGAATAAGAAGCTTTATCCCGAATTCCTTTAAACTTAACTGTGGGGAAATTATATTGTTGATTAATTGCGCTAATTATCATAACTGTACTTCTTTTTCACATTAACAATAGTGAAGAAAAAAGTTTGCTAGTGATTATTTAGTGCTGCAAAGCCGCATGATTCAATTCAGCGTGAAAAGGTTTTACACTTTTTTCTTTGTATCTTTATTCTTTTTTTCTACGACTATAAGTTTTTCCGCATCAATCCACGGGTCAGTAAGAGCATTAGAAAACTCTTTGCCGTAGACTTCAATTACATCGCCCGAGTCAAGGTCAATAAACTTTTCCGCCTCTGTCCGCAGGATAAATATTTTCATCTCGGAAAGAGGGATTGTATGGTCAGTCACATCGTCTCTTTTAATCAGAAAAGAGATGTATTTTTGTGAATCTCTAAATGCCGGTTTGTAATCCAGCCCGAGCGTAGAGAATTTGTCAAAAACCGCTCTGAACTTAATTTTTTTGTTCAAATACATATCAGGGTTTGCCACAACATCAAGCGGCTTTACGCAGATATATTCTCCGGCATTGGCAGGAGGTGCAGAAGGCTGTGAAACTGCAGTCTGAGGTGTTTTTGCCGCAAGATTGAGATTAACACTCTGAGGCGCATTCGCAGCAAAAGCAAACAACCCGCCCGCAAGCACAATCGCTGCAACAACTGACATAATAATTTTATTTTTCATAGTTTTTACCTTATTTTTCTGTAATTTTAACATCCTAATTTTAACATATTTCTTGGAAATAGTAATCTAATTACGGCTGTCCGGTTTACCTATTCGCAAGTTGACTGCAAAAATAAATAAAACTATAGGCAGTAATTGCAAAATCAATCTTTCCATAGAGTTTTCAACAAGCCACGTGATGTCATGAGGCGAGAACAGATATACGCAGAAATATCCCGCAACAGTCCACAAGAGTATCGCGCACGACAGAATAAACGGCGTTCTGTTAACATCTTTAATTTTAAAGCCTTTTATACACAGAACAAGCAGTGCAAAAAGCAGTGCAAACTTTGTCACAAAAACAGAGCCGAAAGTTTTCAAAATAACCGCATAGCGTGTTGTGTCAAAAGCAAAGTTGTAAGTTTTTAACAGGAAAAATCCAGCAACAAGGTCGTTTTGAGCATGCGCAATATATTTAAACCACGCAAGAAGTGCTGTCAAAGGCAGTGCAGCAAGCATAAGCCGGCCGAGTTTTTTATACATTTTTTTGTAAACCATCCACAGCACAACAACTGCAAGATATATTAAAAAGAACAGCATACCTTCGTTCTTTGTCCATGCAGATAATGCAGCAAAAATTGTTGCAAGAATAATGTATGAAAACTTTTCCTTCCTGAAATACAAAAACAAACAAACAATTGTACTCAGATACATATAAGCCAGCGGAATATCTGCGCATTGTGCCGCACCGTTCACGAGAAAAATATCAAGTATCATAAACACAGAAGTCACAACCACAGCAGCTTTTCTGCTTTTAAAATACTCGAGCGCCTGATACAAAAGATACACAAGCCCGAAAGTAAAAAACAAACCGATTGTAATGTTTACTGTAAAGTTCTCACCGCCTGTATAGTTCCACATTCTTGCGGTCAAAGACGGAAGCATAAGCGGATAATCGTTGTGCGACATAAAATGCGGAAGTGAAAACACGTTCTGCCACAGAGGGCTGCTCTGTGCAAGAAATTCCGCCTTAATATTCCATATTCTAAAGCCGTCCCAGCTTCCCATCGGATTGTTTATAAAATATTTGAGATAAATCATAACAGCGTACAGATTCAAAAGATAAAACCATCTGGAAAGCCTTTTGAATTTGTGTTTGCTCAAATCAGGCTTTTCTTCGTTGTAATAAAACAGAGCAAGCACAACAAGCACAACAGCTTCAAGAATACCAAAAGTTTTTATGCTGTAAATATTAAAATACAGGCTCAAAAAGTACAGTACGGAACTTATGCCAAAACCCATAGGTATTGCAAATAAAAGCCTGAACCTTAACTCCATCTCTCTTTCTATATTCGATACGGCAAAGTAGCCCGTAAAAAGAGTCAGCAAAAATCCTAAAATTAACCCCGTAATCATTGTGCCATCCTTTTATATAAATATGTTTTGTCATTAATTTTCTTTAAAACTTCAAACCCCTCAAGCGGCTCTTCTGTTCTGTCATAAACGCCCACAGCATAAGTTTCTTCCGTATCGTTTTTCAAAATTGACGGAACTATGGCATACTGTACCGTATAAAAATCTCTGATTGATTCAGGTATATCAAACACACTTGCCTGCGGCGTATCAGAGACAAAGCCGATTTTACCTTCGTCATGAAAATCCTTTACTCCTCTGATAGAATCTCTAATATCCGATATCTGGGAGTAAAACGAATTTTGTTCAAGATAGGGCTTGAACATCAACGTAAACGGAACCTGAAAAATAAGAAAGAAATATTTTAAATTACACAAAATTATTGCTGCAAAAACAATTCGAAAAATAAGTTTATCGGGAATTTTATGTAGCTTAAAAATCATAACCATAGCCTTTCAAGAGTTTTTTCCACCTGTGTTTCAAGTTCTATAAGATTGTTGTTGTTTTCGATTATAAAATCAGCAAGGTTTCTTTTTTCTTCCTGCGAAACCTGCGCATTAATACGCTCAATAGCGTGTTCCAGAGGATAACCTCTTCTTGTCATAAGCCTTTGCAGACGGATTTTTTTGTCCGCACAAACAAGAATCGTTCTGTCAAAAAGGTTTTGCATGTTTTCTTCAAAAAGCAAAGGCACTGACGCAACAACAATTTCTTCGTCTTCGTTTTCTTCAAAAAACTGTTTAATTCTTTCTTCTACAAGCGGGTGAAGAATATCCTCAAGAGCCTCCATTTTTTCGGGGTCGGCAAAAACTATCAGCCCGATTTTGTGGCGGCCGAGCCTGCCGTCATCGAGGAAAATATCTTTGCCTTCAAAAAGCTTTGATACTTTTTCAATGACTTCTTCATTTTCCTCCATCAGCCGATGGCAAATCCAATCAGCGTCGATTACGGGGATGCCTTTTTTTTCGATATAGCTTTGTACAATTGATTTACCTGAGGCAATGTTGCCTGTGAGACCTACTTTTAACATACTTTGCCAACTTTCTATGCTGTCATTGCATAAGCCCTGAAACCTTTTCAGGGTGACAATAATTACTTCAATTCGAATACGGTTCCATCTTTGGAGTCTTTTAAAACAATATTAATTTTATCAAGCGAATTTCTTATTTTATCAGCCACATCCCAGTTTTTCTGTGCACGGGCTTCGTTTCTGACTTCAATAATCTTTGCCATAATCTCTTTTGCGCTAATGTTTTTATCCTCGATAAAATCAAATTCATCAATGATTGTATCCAGTTTTTCTTTAAGCTGATTTTCGTCAAGTTCGACTTTTTCAAGGTCAAAACCTAATACACGCGCAAGTTTTATGAGTATTGAAATGTATTTTACTGCATTTTCTTTATCGTTTTCGTCTTTTGCTTTGTTAGCTTTTGTGGCTGTTTCAAACAGTACTGCAAGCGCTTTTGAAGTGTTAAAATCATCATTCATTGCAGCTTTGAATTCTTCAATTTCGTCTGACTCTGTAATGTCAATAAGTGCGTCTTTGCCTACCCACGCAAGCACATTGTTTGCTGCATTTTTGAGCCTTTTTGCGCCTGCCTGCGCAGCTTCGAGGGCTTCGTCATTAAATTCTACGGGCATTCTGTAGTTGTTTGTCAGGATAAAAAACCTGATTGTGTTTGCGTCGTATTTGTCGAGCAAGCCTTCGATTGTAATGAAATTGCCCAGTGATTTTGACATTTTTTCTTTGTTGATTGTCACAAAACCGTTGTGCAGCCAGTATTTTACAAACCTGCAGCCGTTTGCGCATTCTGATTGTGCAATTTCGTTTTCGTGATGCGGAAAGATTAAATCCGCACCGCCAGCGTGGATGTCGATTTCATCGGCAAGGTGGCGTTTGCTCATGGCAGAGCATTCAATGTGCCAGCCCGGTCTGCCCACACCCCACGGGCTCTTGTAGCCGAATCTTTCGTCTTTTTTCCACAGAGCAAAATCAAGCGGATCCTCTTTTATATCCGAAGTTTCCACCCTTGCGCCTGATTCAAGGTCATCAATCGGCTGTTTGCTCAAGTAGCCGTATCTCGGGAATTTTTTGACCCTGAAGTATACGTCCCCGTCAGCTTCGTATGCATAGCCTTTGTCAATGAGGGTTTTAACCATTTTTATCATATCACCCAGTGTTTTTGTTGCAAAAGGCTCAACGTCGGGTTTAAGGTTGTTGAGTTTTTTCATGGAGTCTGAAAAAATATCATAATATTTTTTTGCGATTTCATCAGGTGTGCAGTTTTCTTTAACGGATTTGTTGAGAATTTTGTCGTCGACATCTGTCACGTTGCGGCAGTAAGTAACGTCGTATCCGAGGAATTTAAGATATCTGTAAACAACATCCCACGTAATGTAGCAGCGCGCATGGCCCAGGTGCGGATGGTCATAAACAGTGGGGCCGCAAACGTACATGTTCACTTTATTGCCGTTAATGGGGGTAAATTCTTCAATTTCGTTAGAGTAAGTATTAAATAATTTCAACATAATAAACTACCTGATTTGCTCGAATATAGAATATATTACATCAAATCAAGCCATGATAAAAGTACCTGACGGCTAATATCAACCCGCGGTAGTAGTCTGCTTATCCTGATTTTGCGTTTTTTGCAGTTTTGTAAAAGATTCAAAAGCTTTTTTCAGCTTTGTCTGTTCGGTTCTGTATTTTTTAACAAGTTCATCTGTTTTGCTGCCGATAACATTCAGCAGATACCCTGTAGTAAGACCGAGGATAAGGTTTTTAGCGCCTGTAAAGCCCCTTATTGTACCATAATATGTCGTTGCAACACCGCCGAGGATAGGGATTCCCTGTGTAAGCGTCTTTGATATTCTCTCATCCGTATCTTTAGAATTTACAACAAGCAAAGTACCGAGTGCGGTAGGTCCGAGGATACCGAGTAAATCCGAAGGAGCAGAACCCACGCGCAGTTCAGCAAGTTTTTCATAGGCAGTATTCTCATGATTTATTGCAGTATTAAGACCGGAATTCATTTTTTTCATATATTTTACTGCCTGCTTATAGGCTTGAGAATCCCTTGCTCCTTCTGAAGCAAAGAGATTTTTAACCTCTGTTAAGGCTTCCTGTGCAAGCCCTTTTTTATAAGAATCTTCGCTTAAAACTTCGCGAAATCTTTCAATTCTGTTTTGTACAATATTAAAGTCAGACGAATTATTTGATTCTTTTTTAGATATTTCAAGCAATTCATCAAGATTTGCTCTGATTTTTTCAAACAAAAGCTTTCTGGCTGATTCTTCTCCTTTACCGCTCAAACTCTTATTAGATTCAATATTTTTGGTTATGTCTTTTACAATTTCCAGTGCTTTATTGTTTTCGGGATTTATACTTATTTTTAAATCGGCAAGAGCCTGTTTTATAGCGGTATTAACATCCGAGAGCGAATTTGTAATATGAGATTTTGAGGCATTGACTTTTTTGAAAACGCTGTTTCTCTCTTTTGCTATCAAGTCCGTTGTAACATACGAACGAAGCTGTTTAAGATTTTTAAAAAAGCCGCCTTCTTTCTTAAATAAAGCATTATAGACTTCATCGTGAAGCCCTGCCATGGAGTCCCATGCTTTTTCAGTACGTGCGGTATGTTTTTGCGCAGAAAAATTTTCCATAAATTCAGACATAATCTGCTGTGCTTTTTTGGCAAGTTCAGGGTCATTTTTTTCTCTTGCTATTTTTTCAAGATAATTGCAAAAATCTATTGCTGCATACTCAGCAGACTTGTATGCATTATTTTTTGTTTTTAATACAAGTTTATTCTTAAAGAAATTATTTACACTGTCCGCAAACTTACCCAGATGAAGTTTTTTAATCCAGTGATACATAAGACTATCTTTAACTGCAGAAATATTAGATGTTGCCTGGAGCGCGTCCGCACAATGCTCTATGTTTTTATTCAGACGAACCTGCATTTTTTGCGATGTAGTAAGTTCTTTAGACTGTACACTCAAATCATAGATTTTTCTCTTTGCAGACTCAGAAACTTTAGTCAGCTTTCTTGCAATATTACCGGAAAAACCTTTAGACAATGTAAACAGACCGATTATACCCAGCAAAAGAACAGACCCTACAGAAATACCGATTATGCCAAAGAGTTTCTTATTATTTTTATCCTTTTCAGTCTCAACATCGCCTACTCTGACAGAAGCAAGCGTATTCTGCTGCTGTGCAGCTACAGGAACGGCAGCAGGAGCAAAGTCTTGAGCAGGGTTTGAAATACCTGCTTTTTTGAAAAAATCTTTATAATTGCTATAGCCTGAAAAATTTACTGTCATAACACTACATCACTTGCCTGCCTGTTCATGTAAAAACAAAAAACACAAAAAAATTGCGCGTTTTATTCTCCCATGCGCTTTTTCAGACCGAATTTTATCAAAAAATTTACAAAACTCTGAGGCAAAAATGACAGAAGCCTTGCAAAAACAGAATCATTGCCGGCATTATAGGAAAGTTTAGGATTTTTTACTCTCAGCACTTTTGATACAAGCTGCGCTATTTGTGCAGGTTCAAGTCCTTTGTCGTTGTTTTTGCGCGCATTTGCCGTAAGAAAAGCAAATTCTTTTTCGTATTTCTTTTTACCTTCTTCGCAGAGAAACTCCATATTTTTTTCGCATTCATCAAGCGACTTGTTCCAGATAGGAGTTTTTACAACACCCGGTTTGATAGAAATAATCTTCAATTCAGGCATCTTGCATTCTACTGACAAAGAATTAAAGAACATATCTAAAGAGCGTTTTGATACGCAATAAGGAGACACAAACGGAAACACGCCGTAACTCGCCATAGAACTGATGTTTACAATCCTTGCATCACCTTTTTTCATCAAGGGAAGCGCTTTTTGAGCAACGCGTATTGCACCGAAAACATTGATATCGAACTGTTTTTTAAGAATATCAATCGTCAGATACTCCACAGGTCCCGCAAGTGCAACACCCGCATTGTTCACAAGGGCATAGAGTTTATCAGTTTTTTCAGATATTTTTTCAAAAGCGCAATTGACGCTCTCATCACTTGTAACATCCAGAAAAACGCCTTCAATATTCGGATTCAAAGCCTCAACAGCTTCCTTATCCTCCTGTTTTCTCACGCCTGCAAAGACTCTGTAACCTTCCTGTGCAAGTTTTTTTGCGGTTTCTTTTCCCAGCCCCGAAGAGGCTCCCGTAATCAATACATATTTGTCCATAGTGTATTATTATAAAACAACTTGTGTTATTTTAAAATCATGAACATAAAGATAATAGCGGTCGGCAAATTAAAAGAAAAATACTCAAAAGACGCCATAGAAGAATTCAAAAAGCGTCTCAATGCATACTGCAGCCTGTCTTTAACAGAAATCCCCGCACAGGAAATCAAAGACGAAAACCTTGCTCAAAAATACATGGAAACAGAAGGCGAAAAAATCCTTTCTGCAATAAAACCCGACTCCTATGTAATAACCCTTGAAATACAGGGCAAAATGCTCTCATCAGAGGACTTTGCACAAAAAATCAAAGACCTCTCCTGCGAAGGACACAACGAAATCGTATTTATAATAGGCGGTGCAAACGGGCTCTCTCCTGCCGTGAGTGCACGCGCAAATTACAAACTAAGCTTTTCAAAGATGACTTTTACACATCAGCTTATAAGGATTTTTCTGTACGAACAGATCTATCGCGCGTTCAAAATCATTAACAACGAAAACTACCACAGGTAATTTAAAAATACGCCTGCAGGGTGGAAAGTTTTTCCCGCTATACAGACGCTGTTTCTTCAGCCTCTTCTTTTTTCGGTGTCATATGCTCGGGAATAAAGCCTGTATTGAAGTTGCCCGAAATAAACACATCGTTTGTAAGAATTTTTTTGTGATAAGGGATTGTTGTCTTGATTCCTGTAATAACATACTCATCAAGCGCGCGGAGCATTCTTTTTCTTGCATCTTCTCTGTCTCTGCCCCAGCAAATGAGTTTGCCTATCATAGAGTCGTAATAAGGAGGAATCTTGTATCCCGTATAAGAGTGTGAATCCACTCTGACTCCGAAACCGCCGGGTGCAATATATCCTTTTATTTCACCGGGGCACGGCATAAAGTCTTTGTCTGCGTCCTCAGCGTTGATACGGCATTCAATAGCATGACCTCTAAGTTCGATATCATCCTGAGTAAAGGAGAGTTTTTCTCCAGCCGCAACTCTTATCTGCTCTTTAAGCAAATCAACGCTTGAAATCATTTCAGATACACAGTGCTCAACCTGAATACGGGTATTCATTTCCATAAAGTACCAGCTTCCGTCATGGTCAAGCAGAAACTCGATTGTACCGGCGCCTTCATAATTAATGGATTTTGCCGCAGTAACAGCAGCAGCACCCATTGCTTTTCTTGTTTCTTCATCAATAGCCGGAGACGGCGCTTCTTCAAGAAGCTTCTGGTGGCGTCTTTGAACAGAGCAGTCACGTTCGCCTAAGTGAACAACATTTCCGTAGCTGTCTGCAATAATTTGAACCTCAATATGGCGGGGATTAATAATATATTTTTCAATATAAACACCGGCGTTGCCGAATGCATTTTGTGCTTCTGTCTGGCAAAGAGTAATTGCTTCTTCAAGTTCTTCCGCGGAATTAGCAATTCTCATGCCTTTTCCGCCGCCGCCTGCTGTTGCTTTTACAATTACAGGATATTTTGCTTTTGCGGCAAATTCTTTTGCTGCATCCATATCATCCACAAGGTCTGTACCGGGTGTAACAGGCACTCCGTTTGCAGTCATTGTTTTTCTTGCAGTAGCTTTATCACCCATTTTTCTCATAGCTTCGGCTGTAGGTCCGATAAATTTGATACCGTGGTCAGTACAAATATCCACAAAATCCGCACGTTCGGACATAAAACCGTAACCGGGGTGGATTGCGTCAGCGCCGCTTGTTAAAGCTACGGAAATTATCGCGGGAATATTCAAATAGCTTTTGGCACTCTGTGCAGGTCCTATGCAGTATGCTTCATCAGCAAGGCTTACGTGCAGAGAGTCTGCATCTGCCTGAGAGTATACAGCAACTGTTTTAATACCCAGTTCTCTGCATGCTCTTATTATTCTTACAGCGATTTCGCCTCTGTTTGCAATTAAAACTTTTTTAATCATATATTAAAAATTCCCTAAGTCTCTTTCAATAGTATAATTTTATCTCAAAAACAAAAAGATGGGCAAAGTCTGCCCATCTTATTTAAATTTATTAATATTTTGTGAAAA
>CALUPU010000021.1 GCA_944322725.1 Candidatus Gastranaerophilales bacterium | reverse complement strand
ATTTCTGTTTAATTCAAGTGCGCTGTAAGGTTGTTCACTATTGTATCAATAATCGAGAGTGAGGTATTGAGTTTGTGTTTTTGTGAGAAAAAAAAATCAGGATTTTGTGCTTGAGTGGCTGTGAATGAATCAAAATTTTCTATAATTTCACACTTTGCCTGATGGTAGAGTTCAATTATACGTGTTTTGTTAAGTTCGTTTTCGGGCATAGTATTCTCCTTTAAAATAATTGTATTTATTTAAATATACGCAGTATACTACGTATATTTAATAGAATAGGCTCTTGTTATGTTTGTGTCAACAAATTAGAATCGAAAAATGAAAGACAAGAGATTAGAAAAACTTGCAAATAATATAAGAGCAGAAAGAAATCGAAAAAATTATTCACAGGAAAAATTGTCTGAATTATCAGGCATTTCGGTCTCTTCTATAAGTTTGATTGAAAGAAAGTTGCAAGTTCCTTCAATTTTTGTCGTATGCCAGATAGCCAAAGCATTAGAAGTAGATATAAAAGAACTTTTAAAAGACATATAATTTTATTTCTTAAAAATTGATTTTATTTGCATATAATTTCTTAAACAGGAATATTATTTCTTGTTTAAGCAATATTTCTCATTCTTTTAAGTTATATAACAATTTAAAATAATATTTTGATGAGAGATAAAAGAATAGATGTACTTGTCGCAAATATCCGAGCAGAGAGACGGAGAAAAAGAGTCTCTCAAGATGCACTGTGCTCAAAAATCAATATCTCTACCCGTTCACTGAGTGCTATTGAAAACGGCTGGCAAAAGCCCTCCGTATTCGTCGTCTATGACATTGCAAAAGCACTCGAAATAGACATCAATGTCCTGCTCAAAGGTCTATAGAACTTGCTAAATTGACAAACTTATCATATGGTGATAAGATGATAACATGATTAAATCCTTTAAAGATAAAGAAACTGAAAAAATCTTTGACGGTTTAAATTCAAAAAAATATGGAACAATACAAAAAATTGCAAAACGTAAATTGGATATGATTCATTTTGCCTTTAGTGAGCAGGATTTGGTTGTTTCTCCGGCAAATAGGTTTGAACATTTGAAAGGTGATTTAAAAGGATATTGTTCGATAAGAATTAACGACCAGTTCAGAATCATTTTTCGATTTGAAAACGGTTGTGCAGATGATGTTCAAATTGTCGACTATCATTAAAAGAAAGGATTGTTGATGAACAGACCTTATACACATCCGGGTGAAATTCTTCTTGAAGAGTTTGTTAAACCCTATAAGCTTACACAAGAACGCCTGTGTGCGCTTTTGAATGTCGGAGTAAAGACAATAAGCGAGATATATAACAAAAAGAGAAGCATAAGCCCTGTTATGGCACATAAACTGGCGCGTCTGTTCGGTACAACGCCGGAATTCTGGCTTAATGCTCAGGCTTATTACGACCTTTATACTGTTTATTTGAATAAACAGGATGAAATTGAAAAAGTCCGGCCGTTCAGCGCATGATTCTTACCTTGCTACTCTGCCCCACCAGCGGATTTCGCCTATGACTTCAAAGTCATAATCCGGATTGCCGTTCAAATCTATTTCAAAGCTTCTGTATTTTGTATTGTCAGATACTACGACAATTGTGTTTGGCGGAATTTTTTGCAGACGTTTGGCGTAAAGCTGTCCTTCTATCCTTACACAATAAATTTTTCCATCGTAAATATCTTTTCTTGAATGGTCTACAAGCAGGCTGTCTCCGCCTTCTATTGTCGGGAGCATGCTGTCACCCTGTGCAAAAATAATTTCTGTCTGACAATTGCAAACACCCAAATCTTTTGCAAGTTTTTTGCTGATTGAATATGTAGCAGTCTGCATTTCATTGTAAACAGTGACACCATAGCCCATGCTTGCTGAAACTTCTCCGAGTACGGGGATATTAATGCAGTCGTCACTGCTGTCATTTTGTAATACGTACTTTGCGTCTGAAAGGTCAGTTTTAAAATAATTGCTCAGCTTTTTCAATTGCTCGCAGGTCAATTCTTTGTCTTTAATCTGGTTTGCATATTGTCTGCTAACCTCCAGTGCTAAAGAGATGTCAGTATAGCTTATCTTTTTGCGGAGTTTTCCCGTAAGTTCTTCAATTGCTTCATATAATTTCATTAACGCTCCCTATCGGTTTTGCCGATATCTGTTAAATTCTCCCGTCTGTATTTACAATTATAAAATAATACTTGACAAATGTAAAGTATTATTTTATACTAAATTTGTACTAAAGAATTATAACATATTCAAGGAAGTTAAAAAAATAGCCTGACCCCCGAAGATCAGGCAAGATATATACTTCCTTTACAGGATAACACAAATAATTTTTTTAGGCAATTAATTATATTAAGAATAGTTTATTGCAGCTATGCAGGAGGTTTTAAGATATATACTTTTCAAAATTAAATAAGGATATTTATGATTCAAAAACTCTTTTGAGCATGCTCGATTTGGCACTTACTCTTCTTGGGGAAAATGAGATTTGTACTGTTTGCAAAATTGGCAATTGCAAGGACGAGCGCTGCAATGATGAAGTTTTTTGCAAGAATTTTTTATTTGAGGGTCTTTTAAATTATTGCAGGAAATATAAACAGTTTTAAACGTACTCTGTTTAACATTACAAACACTCCCGTTGACCGTCAGGTCATCAACCATGACAGCGGGTGTAATCGTCATATGATTCACCCGTTTTTTTTACCAGTAATCTTGTGAGGGGCATCGGATGGAATTGAATGAAGAAGAAAAGCGGATTGTTAAGTATATTATCAAGGGGCTTACGAATATCGAAATTGCACAGGAACTCGAGTACTGTGAATCTACCGTAAAAAAAAGGCTGACACGTATTTACAAAAAAATTGGTATAAACGGCAGAATTGATTTGATGAAGAAGGCTCTGGACGGAACTCTGGTTAAATATTTTCCTGTACATGATAAAATATAGCTGAAAGCTGTCTACAACAGAACGGGAACGGTGATTGTATGCTTGATGCTGTGATTTTTGATTTGGATGGAACACTTCTTTATACTCTTGAGGATTTGCATAAAAGTACGAATTTTGCCTTGAAAAAGTTTGGTTTTAAAGAACGTTCAATTGATGAAGTAAGGTCTTTTGTCGGGAACGGTGTAAAAAAGCTGATGGAAAGATGTATTCCCGATGGTGAGGCAAACCCTGATTTTTCAGCTTGTCTGGCTGTTTTTAAAGAACACTACGACTGTATTTCAGATGCTTCAACAAGGCCCTATGACGGAATAATTGAACTTTTGGAAAAATTGAATGCGGAGAATATTGCGTGTGCCGTTGTTTCAAATAAATACGATACAGCAGTAAAGCAGCTTTGCCGTAAGTATTTCGGCGATAAAATAAAAATAGCCGTGGGAGAAAGCGATAAAGTCAAAAAAAAGCCTGCTCCTGACAGTGTTTTAAAGGTTATAGAGGAATTGAATGCACATAATGTTGTGTATGTCGGTGATTCCGAGGTGGATATTCAGACCGCGCATAATGCAAAAATTCCATGTATCAGTGTTGCGTGGGGATACAAGGATATTGATTTTTTAAAGAAAAATAATGCGAAATGCATTGTCAATACGGTTGATGAACTCTATTGCATAATAAATTCGTATTGTTCTTAGACTGCCTCCGGTCCTTGATACCATTGGAATATTTCCGGAACAATACAATTGTCTTTGCCGTTGGGGAAAAATATTTCTTCAAGTTCATATTTTTGTTTGTTTTGCAGCGCCTCAAGATACTGGTCCTGCCTGATTAATACTGCTATTTCTCTGTCAGCGTCAGTGTTCTGTGGCTGATTCTCCAAAAATTCTATGCGCTCTTTTATGCTCCTTCTTGAAGATTTTATCGCAAGATAAATATCGTTTATGTCTTGCAACGTCTGCGATTCTGCATTCTGAACGAGTTCCAGCTTAAAATAATTTCTTTTTTCGGGAAATGATGAGCCCATAGGTATATACACACACCTCTTTATACAAATCACTACATTATAATAAAAAATAAAAATATATAGCAATTTCATAATTTTTATATATCGTTACAAAAGTTCAAACAAAAAAGCTATAACAGTGCGGTTTTACTTGATTAAAAATTTTTCTTGTGTTTTGATAGTGAATAGAAGGACAGGCTGTCCGGCGCGAACAATCCTCTTAAAATTGTCTAACGGCTGAAGACACGCGCTATAGAAGGATTAAATTAAAAACAGGAGACTAAAACCTCATGGTTAAAATCAGATTAAAAAGACTCGGATATAAAAAGAACCCGACATACAGAATCGTTGTTATCAATGATTTACAAAAAAGAGAAGGTAAACCTATCTGTGAATTAGGTCACTACAACCCTAAAACAAAAGAAATGAAATTGGACAAAGCAGCTGCTCTGGAATGGATTTCTAAAGGTGCTAAACCTTCTGAAACTGCTCAGTACCTCATCAACAACTGTGATGACGAAGGCAGGCTGATTTATAAACAAAAAACAGAAAAGAAATTATCTAAAAAAGCTCTTGCTAAACTTGAAGCTGAAAAAGAAGCAAAAGCTCAGGCTGAAGCAGAAGCTGCAAAAGCTGCAGAGGAAGCAGCCGCTGCACCTGCTGAGGAAGCACCGGCTGAAGAAGCTGCTGCTGAATAGTTTTTATAACAGGGGAAAAGAACACTTATTAGCCGCTTTGATTTATCAAAGCGGTTCTTTTTATTTGATTTGATGTTAAAATTAACAGTATGAAAAAAGTTTTAGTCACATTGCCAAACAGTATTGCGGGTACTCTTATCCTCAAGGGCTTTAAACAGGGGTTCAAATCAAATAGCTGCTTTGTTCTGGAAAAAGACCTGCGTGAACTTACAGTGCAGGATATAGAACGTTTTAAACCCGATATAATTTTCGGTTATGACTATGGTTTTTTGTTCGGAGATGACAAAGAACTTACGGATTATATAATTTCTAACAGTCATAAATACACGCTTGTGCATTATTTTGCAGATGAGCCAAAAGGAAAATATGCCTGTGTAAACAAGCCTGAGTTGTATGAAGAATTTAAAAATATTAATACAATCAGCTATGTTTGGGACAGAAACTTTATTACAGATATTGAGGGCGCAAAGTATCTCCCTCTTGCCGTAAACTATAAAGCTTACAGGGCGCAGGAAGGACCGAAATATGAAATTTCATTTGTTGGGCGTCCTCTGACAGACAGAAGGCAGAAAATACTTGCTGCACTTGTTAAAAGATTCGGCAGAAAACTCAATATTTTTTCTTATGAAAAACATTTTTTGCAGAGTCTTGATGACATGAGAGATAAGCATTTTTTGAATGAAGAAGAACTTGATATCTACAAAAGCGCATACAGAGGATTTTTAAAAACAGAGCAGGAACTGGCTGATGTGTATTTTAACAGTAAAGTCAACATAAACATAACTTTGCAGGGTAAGTCAGGTTTGAATTATCGTGTTTTTGAAGTTCTGGCTTCAAGAGGATTCCTTTTGACCGATGATATGGAGGATATTCACCGTAATTTCATCGTGTCAAAAGAACTCGAAGTGTACAAGGATATTGATGATTTACTTGATAAAACTGCATTTTATTTAAAAAATTATGAGATTGCACAGAAAATTGCGATAATAGGGTTTGCTGATGTGACAAAAAGCCACAGCTACACTGCACGTGCAAAACAGATTCTTGATGATTTAAAATTTGTTGTATAATAATATCAATCGAGACAAAAGGAGTATATTTTATGAAAGATTTGCCATCTTCTGCCCAGTCGGCTATAGAATACGGTGTTGTTGTACTCCTTGTTGTTATTATCATTGCCGGTTCGTACAAATTGTACAAAAAATGGACGATGCCTGAAACAGCACAGACTCATCAGACTGCGCTTGTTAAAAGTAAAAAATTGATGGAAAAACCGTCTAAAGAGTTGTGTTCTTATGTTGCCAAGCAGTGCGCGAAATATGATGTTAAATAGTTTTTATTTATTCAGGTAATCCGAAAATTTTTTCTTGTGCACTGTAAATCCGCATCCTTTGTGCATTTCTGCAGGATAGTGAATTTTGGGCAAAGGGTATCTTTTGCACATTGCAAGACGTTTGTCATACACGGAGCACAGACCTTCTTCTGTTACGTATTTGCAGGCAAAAATAAGGTTTCCGTCAGGGTCTTTGCCTTTTATGTAAAAACGCTTGTATGCAGGGTATAAAAACTGCATTATTTTAAATTCGCGCGGTGTATATGTGTCAAAGCTGTACATGTAGTTGCAGCATTTGCCGCATTTTTTGCATTCACCGGTTATTTCGTATTCGATTTTTTCCGGTACAAAGTATGACAAAATCTCATAGTAAATTGATTTTATAAAGTCTGGCATATTCTAATTTTAGCATATTTGATTGAACTCAAAATAAGATATTCTATTCTTTTTTATTAAATTTTTCTTATACTTTTCTCCAATGTAATCTTAACAAAATGGCTTTATCTTGTTTGTTATGAAATAAACAATAAACAAAAGGAGTCTGAAATGCATAAGAATACAGAAAACAATCCGAAAAAAATCCTCATTATAGTCACTAATACATCCCGTATGGGAGATTTGAATAATCCGACGGAAACAGGGGTCTGGCTTGAAGAATTTGCAGTACCTTATTATGCATTTAAAGAAAACGGGCTCGAGGTCACTGTTGCCAGCCCCCTTGGCGGTGTGTCTCCTATTGACCCTGCGAGCCTTGAATGCAAAAATCCTACGGAATGGGACTATACAAAAAAAGAACTTGATAATACGAAGAAACTGGATGATGTAGATTATACCTCCTACGATGCAGTATTTTTTCCCGGCGGGCATGGACCGATGTTTGATATTGCTCAAAATGAACTTGTCGGCGAAATAGCTTCTTATTTTTATAACAATCACAAAATAGTATCAGCTGTATGTCATGGACCTGCAGGTTTAATCAATGCAAAGAGCGCTACAGGTGAACCTATAGTAAAAGATATGCAATTGACGTGCTTTACAAACGAAGAAGAAAAACTTGTTGGAAAAGAAAAGCTTGTTCCTTTTATGCTCGAGTCAAAATTGAGACAGCTTGGCGGGATTTTTAATGAAGCGCTTCCGTGGACAGAGAATGTCATAGTTGATGAAAATCTTATCACCGGTCAAAATCCGGCATCTGCAAAAAAAGTAGCAGAATCAGTGATAAAAAAACTTAAAAAATAATATTGTTAAGAAATGCAAATTTGAGTTTAAACTGTCTTAAACCCGGATATAATGCCTAATAGGATAGGATAGGTCAGGTTAATAGTCAACGATAGCAAATTTTTTTATTTTCTATGTTTTAATAGCATGTAAGAATAATTCATAAGTGGAAAGGAAATTTTTAACATGTCTATTCAAGCTGTTGGTGCAGGTTTCAATACATATAACGCACCTAAAATGAGAAAAGTAAACTTTGGAGATGCACAGGCTGCTTCACAACCAGAATCTGCTCCTAAGAAAAAAGAGAAAAAAGGCGGCTGGGGTTATTCAATAGCATCAGGCTTTCTACCCGGTCTCGGACAGTTCTGTCAGGGAAGAACCGCTGACGGTTTTAAACAATTGGGCTCTTGTTTGGGGCTCGGTATGCTGAGTGCCACTGCTTATATGCTTGCTATGAATGCTAAAAATAAATATGCACAGATTGCAGGTATTGCAGCAGGTGTTGTCGCAGGTCTTTCTAATTTGGGTGTTGGCATTTATTCAATGGTTGATGCTTACAAAGGCGGAAAAAAGGACTAACAACTATATAAATTAAAAAAGTGCCCCTTAATCTATTTTTAAGGGGCACTTTTTGTTATCAAATATCTTTTAATAATCAGACGATGCGTGGTCTTCGTCATCTTCCAGCGAGGACAAGTCGCGAGTGTATGTTGTATCAAAGTCCTCGGGAAGCAAATCCGTATCGGGCCAGATTGTTGATTCATCAAATCTTACTGCGTCCATATTCTCTGCAGCAGAAAAGTCGGAATTTTGCAAGTCGCTTTCATTAAACACTGCACCTGCCATATCAGCATCCGTAAAGTTGCAGTAGCTGACTGTTGCGTAGCTGTAGTCTGTCCCGTTTAAAAGAGCGCCTGAAAAATTGCATTCCACAAGGTTTGCTCTTGAAAAATCAGCAGATGTCAAATCCGTATCCGTGAAGTTTACTTCCGTAAAAGTTATTTCGTTAAAGCTGCAGCCTGACAAATCAGCGCCTGTCAGGTCGATACCTTCGAGTGTTACGTTAGAAAAATCCAGTTCACTAAGGTCGAGTTCACCGTGTTCTTTTCTGTAATCCTCATATTCTGAAGGATTTTTTAAAATTAAATCAAAAATTTCTTCTTTTGAGTAGTTTGCCATAGGTTTCTCCTTAGATGACTGACACTTTTTTATAATACCCTGATTTGTAAAACTTTAATCTTCTATAATTCTCATTTGCATTGCAAGAAGTACTGCCTGAGTTCTGTTTTTTACTTTCAGCTTTTTGAAAATACTGTTCAGGTGGGTTTTTACGGTTACTTCTCTTACAAATAATTTTTCCGCAATATCGTTGTTGCTTGCACCCTGCGAAACCATCTTAAGAATTTCTTTTTCTCTTGCCGTAAGAGGTTCGATTTCACCCTCCTGTACAAATTTCAAATCAACATTGCTGACTTTTTCTTTTTGCCATGTTGAACGGCGAAGAAGTGCTTCAATTCTTGCCAGAAGATTCGGCAGGATAAATGGTTTTACAATATAATCATCCGCACCGAATTTGAGACCCGAAATTTCTTTCTGTTCTTCATTCAACGCAGTAATCATAATGACAGGAATATTTTCCAGCTTTTTGTTGCCTCTGATGGTTTTCAGTGTTTCCCAGCCGTCCATATTCGGCATCATTACATCAAGAAGAACCATATCAAAATCGTTTTTTTCGGATGTTAGTTTTTTTATACCCTGCAACCCGTCTGTTGCAACTTCAACTTCATAGCCGTAAAGAGGAAGCGCATCAGCAAGGTATTTTGGATTGTCATCTACGATTAAAATTTTTGCAATAGCAACCATTATTATTATCTCTTTTTCTTATACTTTAGTTGTAATTTTAATTGATAAATCAATAATTATCAATTGAAATAAGGGTAAATTCATCTATTTAGATTATATTGTCTTTGATGGCTTTTATAGCAGCCTGAGTGCGGTCATTTACGGAAAGTTTTTGCAGTATGTTGCAGACATGTGCTTTTGTTGTATTTACACTGACATCAAGTTTTTTGGCTATTTCTATGTTGGACAACCCTTCCACAATCAGAGCAAGAACCTGCTTTTCTCTTGCTGTCAGGTTTATCTCCGGGGTTGATTCTTTTATTTGGGATTTATTTGAGGTGGTTTGTTTGCTTTTTGAAGGAAGAGCAGTGTTTTCTCCCGAAGAAACTGCCGCATCAAGCACATATTGTGCTACCTTCGGGTCAAACCAAGCTGCACCGTTCAGTACAGAGGATACTATTTCTTTAAGTTTCGGTGCGTTAATATCCTTGGTGCAGTATGCATTTGCACCTGCTTTTACGGAGTTTAATACATCTTCTTCTTTTTCGTGGGAAGAAAGAACAACGATTTTTATATTGGAATGTTTTTCTTTAATTTTTTTTGCAGCTTCTATTCCGTTTATATCAGGCAGCCCCAAGTCCATTATAACAATATCTACGGGGGTTTTCGCAATTATATCAAACGCAGTCTTTGCGTTTGGGGCTTCGAAAATTTCGTTATAATTTTCTTCCTCTTCAAAAGCGGTTCTGAGCCCGAATCTTGTAAGGGCATGGTCTTCGACGATAAGCAGGTTGTATTTACCCATAAATATTCCTATAACTGTGAATTTAATTCTCTGGAGGCATCTTCAAAAAACGGATTAATCTCAAGCGCTTTTTTAAAATTAACGGCTGCTGCGTCATTGCTGCCCGATTTTTTGTTTATAAGACCCTGATAATAATAGTATCTGTAGTTTTTGTCCGTAATGTATTTTACAGGTTTTAGGTATGTTCTTGCAAGTTCAAGCCTGTTATTTTTTATTGCTATATCTGCAAGGTCAAGCCATGCATCCAGCATCATTGGTTCAAGAGATACTGTTTTTTTCAGGTATTGGATGTTTTTTATATCATCAATTTTTGATGCTGTGTAGTAAACTTTGGCACTTACATCATCTTTTGCAAGCGCTTTATTTATGTATTCTACTGATTTGTCCGTAATATCGAGCATCTTGTAGCACAAAGATGCGTTAATCAGTGCTTCTGTGTTATTTTTGTCTTTTTTGGCTGCTTTTACATAGTAATCTAGCGCATTTTTGTAATCTTTTTTGAACATATACATATTGGCAATGCCCATTAGTGTTTCCGGGTCATTTTTCTTAATTTTGTATGCTCTTTCATACAAATCCATTGCATCGGCAAGTTTATTCTGCCTGAAATATATATCTGCAAGCAGTGTCATTGAAGCATAGTCTTTTTTGTCTGATGAAATGTTCTGATTTAATTCTTTTATTGCTCTTTGTGTATCGCCTGTTTTTATAAAGTAGTTTGCAAGATAAAATCTTGATTTTACCCTGTCTTTTGTTGCTTTGGCAAGAGTGTAAAACCTCAACCCTTCAAGGTCATTTCTGTAGTCGAGTATATTGACGTCTTGAGAAAGCATGTTGTCGAGTATTTTCACAGCATCAGAAAGTTTGTTTGTCTCACAGAAAATTTGAGCCTTGTATTTTAGATAGTTTGCATTGTCTGGATTGATAGAAAGTGCTCTGTTGATTTCATTAATCGCTTTTGAGTATTCTTTGATATTGTAGTATGCCTGAGAGAGTATATAATGTGCATAATCGGAGCGTTTATATCTGTCGGGCATTTTGCCCATGTCTCTTGCTACTTCAAAAGCGAGATTGTTGTAATAAATCTCTGTGTAACTTTGAGCAAGCTGGATTTCGTCGTCATATGACAAAACCACCTGCGGGAAAAGTTTTGATTTTATTAATTGAATCTGGTGATTGTATGTTTCTCTGTCTTGAATATTGTTGATAGCTTCTTGAGCAAGGGAGAACAAGCCCATGTTTGCAAATTTATAGGCAAGACCAAGATTTACAAAGTCATCTGTGCTGACTGCCCCAAGCAGGCTTTTATAATCCTTGTAGGCTGTTGTAATATTGCCCTGGGTGAATTTTTCGTTAGCTTGAGCATATTTTTTTGAATAATCAATATTTGATGGATTGATTTTTTCGGCAGAAGCGGTATTTTGTGAAAATGTTATTATTCTTAAAAAATCGTTTGTTAAATCGTTATTTTTAATAAATTTAAGATTCTCTTTGTTAAATGTAGAAACAGGAGTTTTTATTATATCTCTGTTTGCCTCCGCACAGTGTACAGCGCAGTTTGAAAATGCAGTCGTGCCTGCAATAATTACCGCTGTTGTTATAAATTTTTTAATCATAATTTTATTCCTGAATTTTAGGGTATTGTCTGTGCTGTATTTATTTACCTGCTTTGCAATTATAATACCTGTTGAACAAATCAATCAAGGCTTTTTCTTCTTCTGTCAGGTCGTTTTCTTCTTTGTACAAGAGATTGTTAAGATGCTCAAGGTCGTATCCTGCAAGCGTTTTTCGGTCATCTTCATCGTAAAGAACAGAATCAACTTCGCTTAAGAATACGTCAACAAGTTTATCCAGATGTATTTTGAAGAATGCCTCCACAATATCTCCGTCAAAATGCTTCCAAGCACCTGATTTGATAATTTCAAGCGCATTTTTAATAGGCATTTTATCACGGTAATGTCTTTTTGATGTTATAGCGTCAAATACGTCGCTCACAGCAAGCACCCTGCCGCCAAAAGGAATCTCGTTTCCTTTCAGTTTTCTAAAATATCCTGTGCCGTCATATTTTTCGTGGTGGCTTGAGGCGATTTCCGCTACTTCTTTAAATTCTTCCGAAATATAAACTCTGTTTAAAATATCACTGGTTATTTTTACGTGTTCTTGTATATGTTTGTATTCGTCATCCGTTAGTTTTCCGTTTTTTTGCAAAACTGCATCTTTAATACCAATTTTCCCTATGTCATGAAGAATAGCCGCATGAATAATGTTTGCTTTTGTTTTTTCATCTGTATTCATTGCGTCACAGATTAACTCCGAGTACATCTTTACACGATTGGAGTGTCCTGCTGTGATTTTGTCTCTGGCATCTATTGATGCAGCAAGCGTGTCCACAAAGTTTTTGAACAGTTCTTTCTGCTGATTAATCATTAGCTGCTGTGATTCGAACAATCTGGCATTTTCTATTGCAATACCCGCACTTGAACCTATTGCAATCAAAACTTCTTCATCTTCTTTTGAAAAAGTTCCGTTTTGTTTATTCAAAACTTGAAAAACGCCCAGAATTTCGTGTTTCATATTCCAGATAGGCATACACAGAATGGTTTTTGTTTTGTAGCCTGTTTCTTTGTCAATGTCTTGATTAAAACGGGAATCACTGTATGCGTCTTTGATGTTAATAATTTCGCCCGATTGTGCAACGTAGCCTGCAAGACCTTTGTCTGCAGGGAATCTTAGTTCTTGAGTTCCCATACCAAGTGCAATTTTAGAAACAAGTTCATTATTTTGTTTGTCCAGCAAAAATACTGTACATCTATCTGCATCTAGAACTTTCTTGATTTCTTCTGCTACTGTTTTTAAAAGAAGTTCAAGACTGGTTTCTGCAGCCAGTGTGCGTGCAACATTTAACAGTGCAGCAAGAGGCTTTTCTATGTCATTGTCCTGATAAACTTCTGCTCCGTCTATTTCAAGGGATTCGATTCTGCTGATTAAATCCATTATTTTTATATTTATAACACTGTTGTCAGACGGGATGTTTCTTGCCTGTTTTAATACTGAAAGAGCCTGTGTATAGTTCTTTTCCGAAAAATAAATATAACCCCAGCAAAAGCTGTTTGTTTTAATGGCATTTTTGTTCTGAGAATTTTCGGCGAGGAATTTCGCGTCATCAAGCATATTTAGTGCTATTTTGTAGTTTGCACTGTCTGCTTTGTATTTTAATATTGCCAGCAGTGAAAGATTCTGTGCAATGTACTCATAGGATTTGTTGGCAAGAAAAGTGTTGTGTATCATTTCCGCTTTAGCACTTAAACTTGACAAACTGGCTGTCTCAAGTGTTTTGAATAAAGAGAACATTGTGTTTTGTGCATTGTTAATATCTTCTACGCAGACTGATTTTATAAAATCTTCCATATAACACCCTTAATATAATCTTTATTTAATTATACAATATTTTTTATAATTTATAAACAAAAACGGAGGATATCGGCGAGATGTATGATAGTGCAGTCAGTCCGGCAGGATTTGTATAATTAAAACCTGATAAAATCTTCTTTTGTTTGAGGTTTTTGTGTTTGAGCCGGCAGTTCTCTGTGTTTTTTGATAATTACCTGATTTGTTCTGTTTGTCTGATTGTTGAGTGGTGTGTTAAGTTGTTTAAATTCATATGTACCGAACATTATTAATCCTGCTAGAATAGCGATTTTTGCGGTTTTCATTGTGAAAAATTCTTTTATAATAGTACTTTCAAATCTTTCGGGTTTGTTTTTCAGAGTATTTATAACAGCTTTAGACACGCGCGCAGACAAATTCTTTTTTGTACGGTCATAGGCTTTTCTTAGTTCTTTTTGAAGGATATATGTATTTTTTAGTTCTTTTTGTGCTGATTTGGATTTAATAAGATATTTTCGAAATTCAAAACATTCTTTTGCATCAAGTTCATTGTCTACATAAGGTGAAATTTGCTGCAGAAATTTTTCGTGTTCACGTATGCTGAACGTAGATTGTTTTTGCTTTTTTATTGCAAGTTCAACAACCTGTTTGTATGAATCTTTAAGATTTTTTATAAGAGATTTGAGATAGATATATTTTTTGTGGCACTCCTCGCAGTTTGACAGATGGTCTTCTATAAAAGCGCGTTCCTGATAATTTACTTTGTTGTCTATGTATAAAGACAACATTGAAGAAACTTTTTTGCAGATTGCTTTATTTTCCATTTTTTAACCTTTCTTGTGCCTGTTATTGTTATGCTATGTATTCTTTGAGGTCTTCTTGAAGCTTGTTTCTTGCTCTGGCAATACGGGATTTTACCGTGCCTACATTAGTGTTTGTTATCTGAGCAATCTCCTCATAACTCAACCCTTGAAATTCTCTCAATACTATAGCCAGTCGAAATGAATCAGGGAGTTTGTGTATGGAACGTTCTATAATACAGTGCAGTTCACTGTTAAGGCTGGACTCTTCCGGAGTGCATTCATTGCAGGGTACATCTGCTACGTTGAATCTGTCGTGCTCTTCGTCATCTTTTTTGTCTATGGGTACGGTCTGGAGTTTACGGTTTTTGCTTCTTATATAGTCGTAGAAAAGTCTTGTGACGATTTGGTTCAGCCAGGCTTTAAACTTTGAAGGTTCTTTTAGTTTTTTGATATTTTTTGCCATTTTCAAAAGAGCCTCCTGCGTAAGGTCAAGAATATCCTCACAGCTGTTGCTCAGATAATAAAAGGATGCATAAATGCTCTCCTGGTTTCTTTTTACCAGTTCTTCAACAGCCTCCAGATCATCGTGCTGTGCAAGATTTATAATCTCCTCTAAGGATTTTGTTTTATATTGTTTTTTATTGAATAGCAGCAATTTCGATTCCTGAATTTTTGTATAGTGTGTTAATACAAAAATAGAAGAATCATTAGATATTTAATATGCTCTTTGCTATATAAACATGTCGATAATATTTTTTGAAAAAAGATTACAGATTCAATACATACATGTCTTTATCTAGCTTAATTTCAAAGTATGTATTTAAAGGTATATTTATATCATTTCCCTTCTTGGTAAGGGCAGCAAACGGCATAAGCATTAGATCCGCAGCCTGCAGTGCTGCAGCACCCATATAAATAAAAGGTTTTTTGAAAACAGCAGTAGTACACATCTGGGCTCCGCAGGGGTCTTTGTATGAACTGTGTATTATCCCGTCATTGGCGGGATTTGTAAGATTTGCAAGATTCGAAAGATAACAGGGTGCTGCTCCGATTGTGTTAAAATATACATTTTTGTTATCTATCTTTGAAATCAATGCTTTTACGGGATAGGTAATGCTGTCTATTGTTATTTTTTCGAGTTTTATTTTTATCTTGCCGCTTTTTCCGCCGCGTTTGGGTTTGCTTGTTTTTTCCACAATGCCCTGAAAAATAATTTTTGATGGCTGTTTGTCATAAGCTATATATTCTTTTTGAACGGATTCGAATTTGACGGGGATGCCTTCAATTGAGTTATTATTAATGTTTCTGTCACATATAACAATAAACCTTCTCCCTTTTTCCAGCTTTATTGTGTCCAGTTCAAGGTTGGTCATAATTGTGTTAATACTTTCTTTTTCCAGCGCTGCGGCTTTTTCTCTCATCTCTTTTTCATACAGTCTGTTGCCCAGATAAGCTGTTTTTAATTTTGTCAGATTATCCGTACTTTCCTGTATATTTTCGGCAAATGCTGACAGTTGTATAAAAAGGGACAACAAAATGCCCACATATATGACAATGTGTTTCATCTCCAGTAAAAAACCTCAACTTTAATTTTGTCTATAAAAAATTCATTCACCCTTTGGCGGGATTTTTATTCTACAAGTAACCATCTTTAATTTTATCCCTTGTTTGCTGTATTTACAAAAATTAATTTTGTAATTTCGAATTTTTACCCATGTGGGTAATAGACATAAAATTTCTCCGGAATAAAATTGGAAAAAAGAACACAGTTGCTATTTATTGGAAACTGTAGATTATATCCCATTTCTAAATATCTAGACTTGAAACTTTACTGCATTAGCCTGTATAAATACAAGCTGTATTTGTGCAAGTAAAAATTAGGAGCCGAATATGATTGAAAAGAACTGTACCATCACCGTAACCGAACTTGTTGTATATCAAAATTCTCTTTTATCTGCAATTCAAGACGTACATATTCCTTTGTTCAAGAAGGTAAAAACTCTTTTTGAATATGTTGTAAAATTTGATACGACATTAAAGACTTTAAAGTTCAGCGCAAGAAAAAAGTTTTTAGCAAATAAAAAACACTTAAAGAAATCTCAAAATGTTTATCAGCCTAAACTCGTGATTTATTCTGTTACCGATGCAATGGCAACGGATATTAAAAAAGTCTCCGATATCATGAAAATCTATAATTAGTGTATCTGACTTTGGTATATGTTTAGATTTATAAAAATATTTTGAAATAACAGCAATTTTTTTTATGGTTTCGTTTTAAAATAAAAAAGATTTTTGTAAGTAAGTAAAACGGAATAATAAATTGATTTCTGTAATATCACAACAAAATAACCGCAGCAATGTAAATTTTGGCGCAAAACTCACTGTAATCGGTTCACAAACTCCTAAGGCAAGAAGTGTGTCTTACAATGATTACGCACGTACAAAAGCCGATGAGTATATGAATAACGGTCATTATGACAGAGCAGTAGAGTATTACAAACAATCACTGTCAGTCAATCCGCAGAATTATGATACACATCTGAACCTTGCTAAAACTTACACTTACAACAATCAGTATGACAAAGCTGTATCTCACCTGAGGACATATCTTGATGCAAATCCAGACGATATAGAAAATATAACTCTTCTGGGTGAGTGTTATAAAAAAATCGGCAAATTATCAGATGCTCAGGATTGTTTTAACAGAGCTCTGTCCATAGAGCCTCATTATGACTATGCAAGGCGCAACCTGCTGGATACGGAAAATCTTAAACTCTCTTTGATTGATCCGAACAGAGCTGCACAGGAGCGTTACAACGATTCTATCAAAAATCTTACAAACGCAGTAAAGATTGCAAAAGAGTTTTTGCCTAAAGGCTATACAAACAATATGAAGGATATTACTGTATCTTTTGATAAAACTTCAAAAATGGGCGGACGTTCAAATATTGCCCAGTATGAACATGCAAAAAGAAAAATTTCTGTGACTGACGAATATACTTATGCTGATCCTAAATTGACAGGCGCATATCTTATCCATGAATTTGTACACGGCAAAGATAATGACCCTTATACCTCCATAAGAGAAGAACAAGACGCCTATCGTGTTCAGGCACAGTATTGGACACAAAATGTCAAAGATGTATATGACCCTGAAATGGATTATGTTGCGGATTTGTACAAACAGTCTGCACAGGCACTGGATGAAAGAGTTGCTGAAATTTATAAACTCAGAGACCCCTCAATACCTGAAGTCTCATATAATCATCCTCCTACAGGAAAAAGAGCAGCGGCATATTCTCTTTCATCCGATGCCGGACAAGCTTTAAAGGCGTATGAAATAATTGTTTAAAAATGTAAATAAGTGTAACAAAACCACTCATTTTTACCTTATGTTTATGCAAAAATAAATCTTGAGGTACCTTAATATAAAAGCCAGACCAAGATAGATAAGTATGAAACTTAACCCCTCAAAATATTTAATAACAAAAAATAATAATATTGTTTCCAGAGCCTCCTATATGACAAGGAAGTTCGTAACTTCACTTGATAAAAAAGGCGCAATATTGCCGGTTATTCTTTTAGAAGCAACGGTTACAGGCGGCAGAACCTATCAGGCATATAAAAGAGACGGATTTGTAGAGGCTCGTGAACGTGTGACAGAAGAGTCGCTTGGGGCTATTTTCTGGCTGTTTGGAGCAACAATATTCGGCAAACTTTTTGATAAATTAGGTCAAAAGTTTTTAAAAATTCCAAAAGATATGCCTGATGTAGGTAAAGATAAGGTTCGTGTACCGTTTAATAATTATATAAATAATATTATTAGAAGGGTGCCGGGCATGACCCCTGAAAAGCTTGCTAAGATAGAAAAGAATCTTGCAGTTTATTCTGTCGGAAAAACCTTTGCAAGTTTGATAACCGCATGTTTATTTATCGGATATGTTGTGCCTAAAATGAATCAGGGTATTACAAAATATATTTTCGGCAGAATGAATGCCAAAGACCCGAATAATGAAAAAGCTCCGAACCCTTATACAAACAAGTTGACCATTAAAGATGCAAGAAATATTTTTTCTGCAAAAGGTGTGTCGATAAATGCCGTTGAAAACTTTAAAGCCAACAATGATTCGCCGGTGCTTAATCAGAAAAAAACACCGTCTTTTAAAGGCGGGGCAGATTCTCTCTTGAGAATAGTTCAAAACTTTGAAGAAGATGCTATCTGGAAACTGCTCGGTACTGATGTCGGTACTGTTTCTGGCAGAACAATCAACGCCAGAAACAATGATGAACGTGTTGAAATTATGTTTAGAGACCTGGTTTCTATTCCGTTCTATGTCTTTACAATGCCTGCTATTGTTGCATTTATGAATAAAAAAGATACTTTTAAGGGCTTGAATACAAAACTCAATCCTATGAGTGCGATGGAAGTTCATAACTCTTTGATTCAGCGTATGTCTGATATGAAGCAGGGTAACGGCATTAATGAAATGACGCCGGAGCAATTTAAGAAATTTGCACTGGGTAAAGAGTTGAATACAGAAGAAATCAATCTTTTGAAAGAATCCTTCCCGAACAAAAAACAGCCCGGTGTAAAAAGAGTATTCTTTGGCTTGATTCCGCAAAAGGAAAAAGAAGTCTATGAAATTATAAAACTGGAAGATTTTGAAAAGAATATTGATAAATATATTACAAACAAAACAAAAGCAGGTATATTAAAACAACGCGCAAGAGAAATGTCTAAAATGCAGCCGTTAAAAGACGGTGTTGCAATTCTAACAGATACGCAGGGCAGGGATGTTCTCGAGGGCGGTTTTGTGAAAAGTCCTGAATTCTTGAAGGGTGTCCTTAACAGAATATTTGAAAAAGATATTATAGACATCAATAGTGAAAAATCACTAAGCAAGGTTAAAAATCCTCTCAATAATAGTTATAAATATATTCCTCTTAGTGATATCGAAGACAGAAGAAAACGTGTTATTGACTATGTTCAAGCTATCATTGATGATGCTAAAAATAATAAAACAAACGTAACCTGGGATTCGATGCTCAAGATGAATAAACGAAACATGCGAAGAAACGGTCTGTTTATGGCAGTTGCAATGGGCGTTTCTGCATTGTTCCTGTCAACGATTATTCCAAAAGTACAGTATTATATTACATATTTACGTACCGGAAAGAATTCCTTCCCGGGTACTGAAAATATGGAACAACCTAAAAAATAGATTAAAAAAGCCTTACCGTCAGGTAAGGCTTTTTGCTGTTAAAATTCATAGCCTCTGGCTTTAATAGCTTTCTTAATGTTCTGATTAAAAATATCAGTGAGTTTGTCTTCATCAA
>CALUPU010000020.1 GCA_944322725.1 Candidatus Gastranaerophilales bacterium | reverse complement strand
TTACACAGCCTCAGACACACTCGCCTTGATGTTGTTTCGATAAGTTGCTCTACAAAGCTACGTATAAAAACCCAAAACTAAATAAGTTCTTGATTTAATATTTAAAGAGTTAACTTTTTGCAAAAAACATGTATTTGATAAATAATTTTCTTATGAAAGACTACGGAGTTATTTTAAAAAATACATGTTTTTTTGTACTGCTTTTAGCTTGTTTATGTATGCATCCCGCACAGGCATTGCAGATAGTGTATCCGAAAACACTTAATACACAGGTTTGTGCTGCATCTACATTTTTTATAGGTAGTACAGAGCCCGGGTCTTCTTTGAAAATTAACGACAAAGACGTAAAAGTTTACGATAACGGGTCTTTTGTCGAGGTAGTTCCGTTGTCTGACGGTGATAATACCGTGAAAATTGAATCTTCAAAAGACAATAAAACAGATACTTTGAGTTATATTATCAAAAGGATTCCTAAAAGCAGTCTGGTCGTGCCTGAACCGGTAACAGAAGAGTTTGCACCGGAGCAGTATATCTATGCTTCCGTGATAAAGGATAATACGCCTCTTCGCGCACAGCCTGATGAAAATGCAAAAAGAATTACCCACCTCAATCATAATACAATCCTTATGCTCAACGGAAAAAAGGGTGCTTACTACAGAGTGTCATTGAGCCCTGCTGTTAATGCGTGGGTCAGAGCCGATAGTATAGTCAATTATTCGACTATTAATGGAAAAATGCTTGCTTCTGCTTCTAATGTTGTTGTGAGCGAAGATAAACTCTATACATATGTAAAAACAGATTTGTCTTTTCCTTCTCCTTACAGGATAGTGGAAACCGACACAGGTCTGACAATGGAATTGTATAATATTAAAGAAAATACAGCAGACTCACAGCTTTTTAATTCATCAGGCGCAGTTAAAACTCTTGCTGTAAATACCGTTTGTGCAGACAGCCAGTCTACATATTATGTAGAATTAAATCAAAAACTCTGGGGCTATATTGCTTATTACGAGGGAAATACTCTTGTTTTAAAAATAAGAAAAGCACCGGATATAGATGAAAAAAGTCCATTAAAAGGTTTGATAATAGCTCTAGATGCGGGTCACGGCGGCGATGATGCAGGAGCAATAGGACCGACAGGGGTTAAGGAAAAAGATATTAACCTTGATGTTTCAAAAAGATTAAAAAAACTACTTGAAAAAGACGGCGCGGATGTTGTATTGACAAGAGATGACGATAGCGGTGAGCCATTGTATGAAAGACCGAAAAAGGCGCAGGATAATGATGCGCTTTTTATGATAAGCATACACGCAAATGCTCTTGCTGACGGTGCTGACCCTTATAAAAAGCACGGAACATCTGCTTTTTATTACAATCGTGAGTCTATAGAACTTGCTAAAACGATTAGAGATACGCTTACTTCGCAGCTGGGCACAAAGGATGACGGAGTCGGAATGTACAGCCTTGTTATGACACGTCCGACAATGCCTTTGTCAGTGCTGGTTGAGATTGCATATATGATACACCCTGATGAGTACAAACTTCTTCTTGATGAAAATTTCAGGCAAAAGGCTGCAGAGGCTCTTAAAAAAGGCATTGAGGCTTATCTTTTAAAGATGCTGCAGGATTAATTCCTCACGGTGTTGACACATTAACAGCGCGGTGATACAATAGAAAAAATTTAAATTTAAGGTCATTTTTTTTAAGGTTAAAACCCTTACGTCATCAGGCTTTAAATCCAATTTTTTGCGAAGAGAATTTTATTAATCAGAAGGTAATAAAATGGCAGTTTGTGAAATAAGAAATACGGAGCCTAAGAATATAAACATACCTGCGGCAGCAGCAGCGGGAGCGGGTGTAGGACTCGGTTTGAGATACTTTCTTCCCGTACAGCGCACTGAGGTTGATACACTGCTTTTTAACCAGTCTGAAGAAATGAAAAAAATACAGATTCGCTCTGCAAAAAAGACTTTTGTGGAAAATATCGAAAAAAGATTTAAACAAAATCCGTCTGATGAATCAATGAATCTTTTTCTGCAGAGAATGAAAGCCGCAACAACCGAAGAAATCAGAGCAGCAAAAGATAAAATAAAAAATGCACCTAAGGAAATTCAAGATGGTGTTTCAAAATTAAAATCAGCACTGGCAGACAGAATAAAAGCTTCGAAAAATCTTACGGAAGCAAATATTAAAAATCTTGTAAAACAATCACGTTCAGTATGGGCGTTTGTTCTTCCAGGGGCGGCACTTGCTGCAATGGGTGCGTATGTTTATAATGTCATCGGCACTATTACGGATGATTAAGTTTTTGTAACAAACGTTAAGAAGATAATTCGATATTAAAAAATGTAAATTCGAATTTGTTGACACTAAAACCCAGACCACGTAAGCTTTTCTGTAAGGTAAGGTAAGTGACGGTGGATAGTGTCTGTTCAATGAAATGATGAAAGCTGTCGAAAATATCTATATGATGAATATATCTATATAAGGAGACAGTATGAAAAAAACTATTCTTGAAAAAAATGCCTGCGGCTTTTCACTGGCAGAAGCACTGATAACATTGTTAATCGTGTGCCTCATAACCCTTGCAACAGTACCCGTTTTGACAAAGAAAAGAAGGGCAATGAGTAATGTTGCACACGGGGCATTTGCCTGTTATTGGAGCGGTGATAAACTTGTCGGTAAATATTATATGAACGGTAATATTACCGATGCAAAAACAATGCATGACAATCAGGAAAATAGAGACGGATGTATTTTTACACCTCCGACAAACGCTACTAATTTTGTCGTAACAACTGTAGGCGGCGGAGGAGGCGGTGCGTCCGGAGATTATGCTTTTTACAGAAACACCTATTCAATAGGTTCGCACACTTTTAATATACCCGTTACGGGACTTTATGACGCTATTGTAATTGGCGGAGGAGGAGGCGGCGGCGGTTCCAAGGGCGGCTGCAGCGATCCGTATTGCGGAGGCGGCGGTTCTTCTGCTGGTCTTGCGGGTTTTAAAAACCAGCAGTTTAATAAGGGTGAAACCTTGAGCATAGTAATTGGCGCCGGAGGCGGAGGTAAAGGCGGTGACCGTAAAAGGGGTGATGACGGTGGTGCGTCTTACATAATTTATAATAATAATGAAAAAATTATTGAGATTGTTAAAGCCGGAGGTGGCGGCGGGGGATTTGGCTACGGTGCAAGAGTAGGCGGAGGTAATCCTCACTGGAGCGGCTGGTTCATTGTTGCCAAAGGAGTCGACTGCCATATAAGCACAGACAGATTCCAATATGACGATGCCTGTCTTGAATCGAGGGATGAAAGTAATGATCGATGGAATGTCTTTTCTGGGCACGGGGGAGAGGCTACATATAATAAAGATATAATAAAAGAAGGTTTTGCCAGCCATGGCACAAGACGTGCGAATGGAAATCGCAGAAATTCAATTTGTGACGGCGGTTCTTCAAACGCCTGGTGTATGAACAAAAAATATACTTCTTATCAGCGTCATTTCGGATATACAGTAGCTAGTGTAAGAGTAGACGGTGACAGATACATAGACGATGTTCAATACGGCGCAGGCGGCAGAGGAGATAGGGATGGAAGCCATCCTTCATTTAATGCTGCACCCGGATACGGAGTAGTGCAGTGGAATCAGGCTTACGGCGGATTGGGCGGTAAAGCCGGAGAGGTTGTACAGCTTCCGTTTGCAAAACTTCCGACAAAAACTCTTGTTTTCCCGGGTAAAGGCGGAAAGGGCGGTGTTTATACTGCGGATGTAAACCAGCGTGCGCTTATGAGCGGAAAAGCAGGAGAAAACTCTTTTATAAAAAATTATCCTGAAGTAACAGGCGGTGCAGGTGCATCTGCCATAAACAAATCAAATGACCAGACTTACAGCGGTTCTTTGTCTACGGGCGGTTATGTTGTGGGAGGCAACGGCGAACTTGCCAATATAAATCCTACAGACAAACCCATAGGCGGAGCAGGCGGTTATTCCATGATGGAGGACAATGGATATGTAAACAACAATAGTCCGAACGGTACATCGCGTCCTATATTTTTGAACAATGCTTCAATAGGGCTTTTTGACCGTCTTGTAGGTGCGGGAGCTGGCGGAGGAGGCGGCTCTTCAAACGGCTCCGAAGCTGGAAGCGGCGGGCAGGGTTCCTCCGGTGTTGTATTTATACAATGGTAAAAGGTTTTCTAAACATAACTTATATAGACACGAATATGTTTAGAATGTTTCTATGACTCCTGTTGTAAAGCAGGGGTCTTTTTTTTGTTTTTATTATAAAATTTTATTGGGAAAAGACTTATGATTAAAAAGATTTTATTGTTATTGCTGTTAGTGTGCGCTGCGTTTATAAACGCACCCGCAAAAGCTGTTCCTGCCAATAACGGCAGAATGGTGAGGGTGGGTATTAGCGATGTTAAGTTTCAAAATTATTACTTCAATAATATTACTGTCAGTGCAACGGACAAATTCCGTCTTATAGATAAAAGCACAAATAGTGTTATATCAGAGTTTGAAGCAGGCGAGAAGGTTAAAGTAGTTATAAAAGACAATCTGTTTGATGTTATACAGGATAATTTCACAGTTGCAAACGGAATTAACGGACCGGTAAAAGTGGAATCAGATAACGGATACGTCAGTGTAGCAAATCTTACACGTGCGGGCAAACAGGCATATTATCGCGGAACATTTGAGATTACAAAGGTTCCGAAAAAAAATAATCAGTTTAACCTGATAAATATTCTTGATTTGGAATCTTACCTCAGAGGGGTTGTGCCCAATGAAATGCCTGTGAGATTTGGTCTTGAGGCTCTTAAGGCGCAGGCGGTTCTTGCCAGAAGCTATGTGCTTAAACCCCGCGAAAACAATTACCACAACTTTGATGTGTGCGATTCGGTTGCGTGTCAGGTTTACTACGGGGCAAATACGGAAAAGGAACTCTCGGACAGAGCAATACTTGAAACAGAAAACCTCGTGGCAATGCATGAAGGCGAGATTGTTCTTGCACTGTACAGTTCGACAGCAGGCGGGTATACGGAAAACTATGAGTTTGCTTTCTCCACTGACACTGCTAACGGAAACAGGCTTTTCCCCGGAGCGCCTAAGCCTTATCTGAAAGGTGTTCCGGACAAAAAAGGAACTCCTGTTCTGGATAATGAAGAGGCAGCTAGAAAGTTCTACACCTCAACACCGGATACTTTTGACAATGCATCACCGTATTTCCGCTGGACAAAAGAATGGGATAGCGCGGAACTTGAAAATGTTTTGAAAAAAACACTGAAAACACAGTCTTCAGCAGGTTTTGTATATCCGAAATTCGATAATCCTGAAAATTTCGGCAAAATAAAAGAAATAAATGTTTCAAGACGCGGTGTGTCGGGCAAGGCAATGTGTGTGGATATTGTTACGGACAAAGGAACTTTTACCGTACAAAAGGAACTTCCTATCAGAAGAACTTTCCAGAAAAGCAATGTTTCTTTGCCTTCTGCCAATGTAATCTTTGACATAGAAACAACAACACCGGACGATACGCACAATGCACAACCCGTAACAAAAATTATTGCCAGAGGCGGCGGATTCGGTCACGGTGTGGGCATGAGCCAGTACGGCGCTGGTGCAATGGACAAGAAAGGCTATTCATACGGCGAAATCATACAGCACTATTTTAAAAATACAGCCATCGCGACATATCCTGTTGAACTGTCCAATCAGACAGGGCATGATACTGAATCGCAGATTTTTTATACAAAAGACAAAAAAGCTTACCTTGTTGTGGAAAACAAATTTCAGTTTTCAAAACTGACCGTGGTGCTAAACGGTCAGGAGTTAAGGCTGGAATTGGTTCCGAGACTGTTTAAGAGCGAAAAGTTCGACATTAGCGAGTATATTGTGAAGGGAGAAAACAAAATTACCTACCTTCTCCCTTACTCTGATGCTCACAAAAAGCCCGTGAAAATTTACGTTGAGATTAAAGAGGCAAAAAATGACTAACGACACAGCGCAAATTTCCGAAAAAAACACAAACGCTTCAAAAACACAGAGCCTTTTAAAGGCTGCGTGGATTATAGCTTTTGTGACTATCATCAGCAAACTGATAGGTTTTTTAAGAGACGTTGTTATTGCAAACTTTTACGGCGCAGGCATGGTGTCGGATGCATATTTTTATGCGTATCAAATACCTGCAATTTCGATAATCCTCTTAGGCGGAATCGGCGGACCTTTTCACAGCGCGGTTGTTTCCGTGTTTTCAAAACTCATCCCGAATCTTGAACAAAAACCCTCTGACGCTGTAAACAAACTGTTTAACACGTTTTTAACAAGCTCATTTCTCGTTTTTCTGGCACTTGGCGTGCTTGTGTTTGTATTCTCGGACGTGATTATGAAGGTGATTATTGCAAACGGCTCACCCGAATTGATTCACCTTGCTTCCGTTCATTTAAAAATAATGGCGCCTGTGCTTACTGTCGGCGGGGTTGTCGGGATTTATTACGGTATTTTGATTGTGTATAAGGAATTTTTGATTCCGAATATTTCGCCCATACTGATGAGCGTTGCAATTATTGCGATAATATCTCTTGTGCGCCACGATAACTCGGGCGTTGTGCTGGCTCTTGCAACGACTGTAGGTGCTTTGTGCCAGTTTGTTTACCAGCTGCCAAAACTCAAATCACTCGGTTTTAAATTCCGCCCTAATCTTGATGTTTTTAATAACCCGCAGTACAAAAATATCCTCGAGTTGTTGTTTCCCGCAATTTTGAGCAGCACAGTCGGGCAGGTTTATATCTATGTTGATATGTTTTTTGCCTCTCAGCTACAAGAGGGTGCATGGTCCGCAATTGGTTATGCCAACAGGCTTTTCCAGTTTCCTGTAGGAGTGCTTGTGACAGCGTTTCTTGTGCCTTTGTTCCCGATTTTTTCTAAACTCGTTGGCGAGAAAGACTATGACAATATCAGATATTATTTTAATAAAGGGGTCGGACTGCTCAATTTTGCTGCGTTTCCGATTCTTGTTTTGATTATTTTGCTTTCTACAAACGCTATCCAGCTGATATTTCAGCGCGGTGCGTTCAACGAAGTAGCCACAATGATGGTATCAGAGGCGCTTTGCTATCTCTCAATTTCAATAATATTCTATGTTTTCAGAGATTCTATTACAAGGGTATTTTATGCGTTCAATGATTCGCGCACGCCTTTTCTTGTGGCTCTTTCATCAATTGTGATTAAGTTTATCTTAAACTTCCTGTTTGTAAAACAATTAGGCATAGGTGGTATCACTCTGTCTACGTCTTTTGTGACATTGATAAACGGTTTTTGGCTCGGGCTTTTAATCAAGAAAAAAATGAGCATGGATTATGGAATTTATTTTAAAAACCTTTTAAAAATGGCAGTGATTTCTGTTGCAACATATTACGTATGCCTCGGCGCATACAGGCTCTGGGACTCTCACATCGCGCCGACACAGCTCACTTTGATTGTGAAAATAACATTGATAACACTGCTTTGCTTTGCGGTGTACAGTGTTTTTGCCGCAATAGTAAGAATCCCATACGTATTCGAACTCTACGGCAGAGCCAAGGGCAAGATAATGAAGTTTAGGAAGTAGCTAGTTTTTACGCTCCTGCAAAACTAAGTCGAACCCGAGGATGTCGCAAATTTCCTGTAACTCTGCAACCTTCAAAGATTCTCTTGCAAGTTTACCTGAAAATGTGCCCTCCAAAATTTCTCTGGAAAGCTTTTTTAACAATTCTTTTTGTGTAATTTTCTTTCTGGAAGTAATGAATTTAATTATTTCCTTGTTTGACCAGTCATTTATATTCATACTTTTATAATAAGATTATTGACAATAAATTTACATATTGTTAAAATAATTATGATTATTCTAATTAATTAGAAATATAAAAATAAATTATTAAGGAGAATATATGACAAAAGACGAGCGCATAAGAGAACTGAAAAAAGACTTTAAAAAACTCTTTGAAAAATTCGAAAGAATCATAAAATCTGCAGACAGAAAAAATGAACCCGAACGCTTCATAGACATAATCCAACTCACATACTATATTTTTCACAGAATCAACGACAACATCAAAATCATGGGCAAACTCTGATTGACAACCGGCTCCTCGGACTGTATCTTAATTATATGATTTTTGATAACCCTGAATTTACAAAAGAATTGAATGAAAAACTGCACAGCGGCGGAGTTGTGTCGTTTGTAACAGACACCGTGTGGGGTGTCGGCTGCCTGCCGGATAACGAAAAAGGCGTGGAAAATATATATGCACTCAAAAACCGCGACCGCTCAAAACCTTTGATTCTTATGTCAGACAGTGTGGAGCACCTTTTGCCGTACGTAAAAAACATTCCGCCAAAAGCGCACGAACTTATGGAAAAACATTTCCCCGGTGCATTGACCCTGATTTTTCAAAAATCAGACAAAACTCCCGATTACATAACATCTTACAAAAATACCGTGGGTATCCGCGTTCCTGATAACCCTGTATTCAAACGGCTTTGTGAGGTTGTTGACGGGCATGTACTGGCTACAACAAGCGCAAATCTTTCGGGTCAGGATGCTGCTTCAAACTATGAAGAAGCCATTAAAAACATAGGAGCCCATGCGGATTATGTTTTTGAAGATTACGGCTTTCTTTGTCAGGGTCTTGCTTCTACCGTGGCACTGGCTTTGGATGATGATATTAAGGTGCTGCGACAGGGCGAAGTAAAGATATAAAAAAACCGCCTCTCAAACCAAGAAAGAGGCGGTCTTTTTTATTTTTGAATAAAACTAGTTATTAGCTTCTATCAAAGCATTGATTTCATCTACCATAACGTCAGGGTCTACGCCGTGAACTTTTGCGCCTGCTTCGAGATTTTCAAATCTTGCAGCAGCACAGCCGATGCATCCAAGACCGTATTTAGCAAAAACTTCTAATGCTTCCGGGTGATTTTGGACTATATCAATAAGTCCCATGTCTTTTGTTACTTTTCCTGCCATAATAAATTATCCTTTCTTAATTCTTTGACTTTATTGCGTATTTCATTAATTAGATTATACATTAAAAATACGTGTGCGGAGTGAATCGTTGTGTACTGTGTGAAAACTTTCAAAAAACTTAAACGAATCTTATATAAGGTTAAACAATATTTTTGTATACCGCAAGCCCCTGTAGGATTGAGTGCTATGGGTATAAAGTCTGATTATCTTGAAAATATTAATACTTTTAACTATGGTACCGGCAGGTTTTATTCTGATTTGATGTCCCCTGTGAATGAGCCGTATTTTTTTAATACATAAGGAAAAGACTCCTGCAAAAACAGGAGTCAATGAAATCTAAACACTTTTTAGCTATATAAGGATTGTGTTTAGAATAGCTTTGTTACCATTCGACAATTACCGCACCGTAGGCGCCTTTTCCTCCTTTGCCGAATAAGCCGAGAGTATCACTTGCAGCTCCGCCGCCTCCGCCTGCTCCGAAGCTTACGCCGTCGTAAGAGTCATCGCACTCTGCCGGTTTGGCGGGTGATGTCATAACAAGTTCTTGTGTAGTATATTTTTCTGTTTTTTCCTTTAAGCACGTAGTATTATTTGTTGTGTTGTTAACTATCATTCCTTTAGGGTAGTCTTTGTAATAAATTGAGGGTGTCTTACATGGTTCAAGGACTCTTCTATAATCATCTATAGAGGCAGTATCTTTATTAAGCATAGCCATTTTATCCGTACAATTTATATAATTTGTATAATCAATAGGATTTTTAGATATTAAACCGCCTGAATATGTAATGTGATATCCTATACATACTTCTTGTGAGTTGTTACATCTGTGTAAATAAGAGTACGATGGATGAACGATGGAAGTAAAATATCCTTCAGCATCTGTCAGCTGGAACTCACAGACTGGATTACCGTTAGTATCATAAACGGGACGCTCTTTTTCCACAGGCTTGTAAGTATATTTTGCATTCTGTGCAGGTCTGCATTCTCCTGTTGCTCCGCCGCCTCTGTTGTTCCACAAAGAGTTTTCTCCCGCTGTTGCATCAAGAGTCGTATTTTTTGTTCCGGCATTTCCTCCTTGTGCAGAGTATTGCTGAATAACTTTATTGGTTCTGTCCAGTATTTGTATGGAAGACTGTGTACCCGCATTTCCGTTTGTACCGCCTTCTCCAATGTAGGCTTTAAGTTTATTGTTTCTCAAACTCGGCAGAGGAAGTACCAGAGGTTTGGCTGCCTGTCCGCCAAGACCTCCGTTTTTGATAATCTGCCATAATCTTACTGTACCGCTTTGACCGGAGGTTCCTCCGCATTTATTTCTTGTGGCACCATATCCGCCTCCTCCGTATGTATAATTCGCGCTGAGACCCGACACCTCTTTGGTCAAAGTGGTTCCTGTTCCGGGATGACCACCACTGGCGCCTGCTCCAGAGCCTGCAAATATAACCTGTTTTTCATTTACTGCTGTAAATTCTGAAGAGGTACCGACTGCACCGCCGCCGCCTGCGCTGCCGCCCCAGCATTTCATGTTGGAGCAGTTTCTGTTTTGACCGCCGTAGCCGCCTGCAGCAGTAACAGCATTAGTGTCTCCTATTTTAAAATACGAAGTGCCTCCTGTATCAGCGGTCTTTGAGTGTTCTTTCCATTGCGAACAAATAGAATTTCCGCCGCCGCCTATAACACCGCTGTATAATCTGTTTGCGTATAGTTTTACTTTGCCCAGATAATATCCGCCGGCACCACCCGCACCTCCGGAAATACCTGATTGTTCCTGACCGCCTGCGCCGCCGCCGCCTCCGCCTACTACAAGCAGGTTGTATTCATCATCTTCTGCAGGAGTAAAAGATGTTTGCTCATTTGTAATATAATCTTTTCTTGAAGATTCGCCGTCAGCACCGCCGCCGCCTCCGCCGATGATTGTTACGACGAAGTTCTTGGCATTGATTGATGGAACAAACGTACAGGAGTCCGTATTTGTCGGCTGCCATGTTTCCGGATTTGTTATATCTCCGCTGTTTTCTATATTAGACCAGTAGACATATGTTCCGTCTGCTTTTCTTGAGCACATCCACATACCGGATATATTTCTTGTATCTCTTTTTTTCTTTGTCAATACAGGAACCGTTGCGAGCGTTATCAGGCACACGATTAACAATGTGATAAGTGCTTCTGCAAGTGAAAATCCTGATTTTTTTTCTGATGTCATACTGTCTCCTAAATAACAAATTAATATAATTCTTTAAATGTTCCAGATTAATTAACGTATTAATATAAATATACCACATTTTCTTTTTTTGTAACATTAAAAAACTAATAAAAATTAAACAACAGCACTATGTTAAGCAAGTCTTTTTAGAGAAATAATAAAAAGAAAAATAGTGGTTGCGGTTATGTACAATATAAAAAAACAACTCGGTCAGAAAATAAAAAAACTGCGCAAGAGCAGGTCGCTCACTCAGGAAAAACTTGCTGAAATCATAAACATAGAAGTTCCGAGTCTGAGCAATATAGAGACGGGAAAGTTTGCTCCCTCGGTTGATACTTTGCAAAAAATCTGTGAGGCATTGAATGTTGAGCCGTGGGAATTTTATTATTTTAATGTTTTGTCGCACGAAGAGATGGTGGACAAAATTAATCAAAAGATAAAAGATAATTTTGATCTTGCAAAGGTTTTGTATAATTTTTTAAAAGCGGTTGAGTAATATTTTTATTTAGTAAACACTGGTTATGCGGGTTCTTTTTCCTGCAGGCTGCCGGCAGTTTTTTTGTACGGAACGGCATAAAGTTCGCCATAGAACTCTTCCTGATACAAATCAATATCAGCTTCGGGTTCTGCTGTCAAAAACAAAAGCGCAATATAAGCCGAAATTTTGTCCAAACCGAGCAGGGTCAGGGTGCTGAGCTCTACTTTATCCTGTGTTTCAAAAATCTTTTTAAGATTTTCATGAAGAATTTCAACGCTTTTTTCAATGTATTCATCGTGAGCAAGGTTCACAATGTCATCGGGCGTAAGCCTTGCATAAGAACGCACACGTCTTTTTGCACGTTCGTGAGCGTTTTTCAAAGACTGTTTTCTATCCAGTTCTTCGTAAAACTGCAGTTGTTTAATAAGGTCTTTCAAGTTGACCATACGGCTTCTGTTAAGACGGATACTTGTGCGTCTTTGAAGCACTTCGTCTAAGGACACAACATTGTTTGTATTGATTTCACCGTCATCCCAGCCATCGTCCTCTAGTTCAAAATCGTCGAATTGTTCTTCCTCAATTCCCTCAATCTGATTAGCGTCAATGCCTTCTAAAACATTGGATTTTAAACGCAGAAGGATAGCCGCAAAAAGCAGGGTTCTGCCTGTTAAACGCAGGTTTTGAGCCTTCATCTGAAAAAGGTGTGCAAGATATTTGTCTGTAATATCAACAATATCAACATTCCACGGGTCAATCTTGCCTGTTTTTGCCATATTTACAAGAATTTCTATACCGTCGACCTGTGATTGAGGGTCTTTTTGAATTTCGTTAGACGCAATCATAGACATGGTTTCAAAACCAATGTCGCCATGAGACAAAGATTCTGTATCAGATGTATAAAATTCGTGATGTAAACTTGATTCGGCAGTTTCTGTCATATTTTTTCCCGATTATTAATCCCTTAGTTTTACGCCTGTGACGCGTGTTATACCTTTTTCTTTCTGTGTTACGCCGATTGTCCTATTAGCTGATTCTATCATAGGTTTGCGGTGACTAACTACTACAAATTGCGTATTTTCTGCCTGTGTTTTTACCATGTCGGCAAGCTTTTCCACGTTAATACCGTCAAGGTTTGCGTCCACCTCATCAAACGCATAAAACGGCGCCGGCAAATAGCGCTGGATTGCAAACACAAACGCTAAAGCTGTAAGTGATTTTTCCCCGCCTGACATAAGATTGAGGCGTGTTTTTTCCTTATCACGGGGCTGTGCCTCAATAGACATGCCGCCTGTGAAAGGCTGTTCGTGATTGTCCAGCACAAGCGTGCCTTCGCCTTCTGACAGTCTGTGGAAAATCTCTTTAAAGTTGTCGTTTATGTTGTTATAAGTATTCATAAACGTGTCTTTTTTAAGGTTTTCATACCCCTGCATTCTGTCCAAAATTTGATTTTTTTCGTTTGAAAGGGTATCAATTTTTGTTTTAAGTTCGTTCTGGCGCTCGGAAACCTCGTCATAAGACTTGATAGCGCGCATGTTAACATCGCCCAGTTCGTCCATTCTTCTTTGCAGGCGCTGGATTCTGCCCGTGATTTCTTCAACGGATATTTCTATTTCCACAAGGTTTGAAATATCCACGCCGTTTTCTTTAAGCTCTTCTTTCACAAGCTCCAATTGCGGCTCAAGTTCGCGTCTGCGGGCTTTGAAGGCTTCAATCTGCTCTGATACTTTTTCAATATTTAAAACAATCAAATTCTTTTCTTTGTCCAACTCAAGATACTGCGCGTTTACAGCGTCACGCTCTGTTTGGAGTTCTATGAGTTTTTCGCCGAGCTCTTTAATTTTTGCATCGAGCACTTCAATCTGCGCTTTTAATTCAACGATTTCTGCTTTGTATTTAACTTTATCCTGCTCATAAATCTCGTTGTCCGAGCCGAGTTTTGCGATTTCTTTTGTTTTTGTGTCAATAACGTCGTCGTGGAACACAAGGGTTCTGTTAAACCCGTCAATCTCGTTGTGGGCGCGAAGAATCGCCGCGTCAATCGCTTTAATTTCGTTTTCTTTTTCTTCTGTGAGTTTTTTGAGGTTCTGGAGTTCTTCGGGCGTCATTTTTGCTTCGATTTCTTTGATTTCTTCATCAAGTTTGAGCGCCTGTTCGTTGTAGTTTACGAGTTTTTGCTCCATTTCATCAAGCTGTTTTTCGATTGCTTGCATTCTCGGCTGCGCCTGCGCAAGGTAATCGCGTTTTTCTTTAATGTTATTTTCGTTTGAATCAGCCTGAGCAACAAGGTTCTGGAGTTCCATTTTCGCCTTGTTGTACTCTGTCATTGAGTTTGAATAAGAAATTCTGACCTTATCAAGCTTTAGTTCCAACTCTTCTTTCTTTTTGTTTAATTCTGCATAGGTTTTTTCAAACGCCTGTAACCTTTCTTTAAATTTTGCAAGTTCATCATCCTGTGTCTGGCTGAATTTAAGACCCGAGCGTTTTTGCGAACCGCCTGAAATCGAGCCTGATTTTTCAAAAAGTTCACCTGTTAAAGTAACCATCCTGTACTGACCGATGAGTTTACGCGCGCTGTTATAGTCTTCTACCACAATGGTTTCGCCAAGCGCATGGAAAAACACATTCAAATATTCGTCATCAAAATCAATAAGATTGATTGCAAAATCTATAACGCCTTTGTCTTTTGGCAGTTTCAAAGAACGCGGAGCTTTATTAATTTTGTTCAAAGGCAAGAAAGTTGCGCGGCCTGCGTTTGCGCTTTTTAAAACTTCGATTGCTATTCTTGCTGTCTCATCATCATCCACGACCACGTTGGCCATTCTGCCGCCCATTGCCACTTCCAGCGCGGTTGAATATTCCTTATCAACCTGTCCTAATTGCGCAAGTGTGGCATGCACGCCTTTTATTTTTGCATTAAGCACCGTGTCGACCGCGCGTCCGAAGTTTACATCTTCAAAAGCCTGTTTTTGTGCTTCCATCTGTGAAATTTTACGGTAAGCTGTCTGCACATTGTACTGCACATCGTTGAGTTCGTTTTTGGTTTTGTCGAGTTCGTAGAGGGTGGTTTCTTGAATAGTTTTAAAGTCCTGTAATTCCTTGCCGAGTTCTTCTACCTGAACCTCAACGCGGTCTTTGTTGCCTGCAAAGTTTTGTTTGAATTCTTCAAACTCTGCAATTTTGTTTTTTGCATCTTCAATGCTTTTTACAAGGCTGCTCAATTCCGCTTCCAGAGGAGCCTGCGCCTGAATAAGCTTTGTTTCTTCGTCTTTAAGCGCCTCAAGCTGAGTGCGAAGCTCGTTTCTTTGTGCAACGTATTTGTCAGCACTCTGATTTAAACCCGCAACCTCTTGCAAAGTCTTCATCAAATCTTCTTGCTTCAAGGCTTTGTCTTCTTCGAGTTTTTTGATTTCAAGATTTTTTGCTTCGATGTTGCTTTGAGTCTGTTCTTTTTTCTTTTTAAGGTCTTCTATGCCGTTTTTGGCGTTTTCAATGGTTTTTAGGTTGTCTTGAATCCCTTTATCAGCATAAACAATGGCAGATTCTTTTCTGTCGACCTGACCTTTGATTTCTTCAACCTGTTTTTTGACCTCGATTTGCTCGGCCTCGCCTTTTTCTTTTACAAGGTCTGAGAGTTCATCGAGTTTTGTTTTTACCTTAAGCAGTTCAGCGTCTTGCTTTTTGAGTTTGTTTTCTTCTTCTTTTTTCTTTTTGTTTGCGTCTAAAATGCTCTCGTGCGTGCGTTCGAGGTTCTTTTTGATATCAAAATATTTTACTGTTGTAATTTTAGACTCAAGGTCTGTTTTTTCGTCGCGCAGTTTCTGATATTTTAGGGCAACTTCGCGTTCTGCTTTTAAGGTTTCGAGTCTTGTTTCAACTTCCGACAAAATCAACAGCGAATTCTGAACACGGGATTCTACAGTGCCCAGCTCATTTTGCGCCTGTTCTATACGGCGGTCAAAGTCGGCTACACCTGCGATTTCGTCTATGATTTTTCTTCTTTCAACATCAGAGCAGTTTGTTATAGACATGACGTCGTTTTGCATGATGACGTTGTAGCTGTTGGGGGTGATGTTGTATTTTTCCAGAATTGTGTGAACATCTGTGAGCGTGACAATCTTGTCGTTAAGGTAATAAATTGAGTTGTAGCCTTGAGATGATTTTTTGATTTTACGGGCAACTGAAAATTCTTTTTCTTCGCCATTTTCAGGGGCAAAAGTTACTTTAACAATAGCTTCGTTTCTGCGTGTGTGAGTGGAGATAAGCTGGGATATTTTTTCCGCACGCAAAGTTCGAGACGTAGACAGGCCAAGCGCAAACAGCACACTGTCAATGATGTTGCTCTTCCCCGAGCCGTTCGGGCCGGAAATAGTGGTAAAACCTTTCAAAAACGGTATGGTTATTTTGTTGGCAAATGATTTGAAGTTATCTATTTCTACTTCTTTAATGTACATTAACTCAATCTAATCCCAAATCTAGTGTCTAGACATATGTATCTCTTATTTTCTTATAAAGACATGGTTTAGTCAAAAAGGTTACAAATTTTTATATGTGAAGAATTATGTGTCATTGAGAGGTAATGAGTTCTTACAACGGCACAGCCGTATTGCACTTTGTGCACAGCTTCGCTATCTTTCCCAATAATGGAGAGAATGTTTCCAATAAATGTTTACAAATAACAAAAGCTGCTAATCAAGCGAGAATATGTCTTTGAGATCCTCGTAAGTAAGCGATTTGCCGATGTTTCTGTCGACTGAGATAACGGAGTCCACAAGGTCTCTTTTTCTTGATTTGAGTTTTTGAATCTTTTCTTCTACCGTGCCTTTGGTAATCATACGGTAAACAAACACCTTTTTGGTCTGACCGATACGATAGGCTCTGTCTGTTGCCTGATCTTCAACAGCAGGGTTCCACCACGGGTCGTAGTGGATTACATAATCAGCACCTGTAAGGTTCAAGCCCGTACCGCCTGCTTTTAAGCTGATTAGGAAAATAGGAATTGTGGGGTCAGAGTTGAATCTTTCCACAACTTCCTGACGGTCTTTTGTGCTGCCTGTAAGGTATTCGTGCTTGATTCCTGCTTTTGTAAGCCATTCTTTGACAATATCAAGCATATCCACAAACTGGCTGAACAACAGCACCCTGTGTTTTTCGGCAATGATTTCTTCAAGCATAACTTTAAGCTGCTCGAATTTTCCGGATTCTTTTATGCCTTTGATATTTTCTTTGTCGTAAAGGCGCGGGTGGCAGCAGATTTGTCTCAGGCGCAAAAGCGCAGAGAAAATGGACATTCTGCTTTTTTCGATACCTTTTTCTTCGATGGATTTGAAGAGTTCTTCTCTTGTTGAGTCCATAACCTCCATGTAAAAATCTTTTTGCTCGGGCGTAAGTTCGCAGTATGCAACGTTTTCGATTTTATCGGGAAGGTCTTTTGCAACGTCTCTTTTCATACGGCGGAGGATAAACGGATAAATCTGTGATTTAAGACGTTTTTCCACTGTTTTGTCCTCGCGTTCCATAATCGGGGTAACGTAGCGGTAGTTGAATTCGTTTTTATCAAACAAAAATCCGGGCATCAAGAAGTCAAAAATTGACCAGAGTTCTTCAAGCCTGTTTTCAATAGGCGTACCTGACAGAGCCAGTTTGTGTTTGCAGTTGAGCTGTTTTACGCTCTGGGCTGTCATGGATTCTGCGTTTTTGATGTTTTGAGATTCGTCAAGGATAACGTATCTGAACTCGTGTTTTTTGAGTTTTGCAATGTCGCGTCTCACAAGAGCGTAGCTTGTTATTATAACATCGTATTTCGGTATTTCTTTAAAAAGTTCTTTTCTTTCCGTGCCGCTCAATTTGAGACAGGACAAACCGGGGGCAAACTTTTCTATCTCGTTTTCCCAGTTGAAAACAACGGAAGTCGGACAGATAACAAGGTTTGGCGCCTTTTTGTTTTTTTCTTTTGCTTTTTGTATCAACGCCAGCGCCTGCAATGTTTTACCAAGCCCCATATCATCGGCAAGGATTCCGTTTAAGCCGTACTGGTACATAAACCACAGCCAGCCAAAACCTCTTGTCTGATATTCTCTGAATTCCGCTTTAATGCCTTTGGGCAGGCTCGGAACATCCATTGTGGAGAAGGTTGAAATCTGTTTCCAAAACTTGTTAAACCTTCTGCTCATTTTGAGTTTCAGCCCGAGGTTTTCCATTTCTGAAATAAGACCTGCGCGGTATGTTTTTACAATGTATTTGTTATCATCGTTTTTGTAAACATCAAAGGTATTGAATGCTCTCATAAGAGAGTAAATATCCATTGTCGGAACTTCTGCAAAGCCGAGGTTTTTGATTCTGACATACTTGCTATTGTCAATAGTCAGGCTGTACACATCGTCAAAAGGAATAATTTCTTCTCCAACTTTGCCGTAGAGTTCAACCTCGAAACTGTTCGTAGAATCAATTGCAAAATCTATATCCGCACATAACTCAAAGGGGTCTTTTGTGAGTTTGAAAAAGGACATGTCGTCTTTTTCTTCAAACTTCCATCCGTCTCCTGCCTGCTGGATATAGTAGTTGTAAAAATCAATTGCGTTTTCTTTTTCGAGCGCGAGGTTGTTTGTCTGCATAGGCGCAAACTTGCACGCAAGAAGCATTTGATAAGCCTGTTCCTCGTGCGCGGGGTTTCTTTTTACCCAGTAAAGCAAATCTTCTTTGGGCTTTTTGATTGTTACGTACGGTGTTTTTTCCGTGTGTTTTGAATATGGAACGCGCGTACCGTCATATTCAAACTCGAGTTCGGCTTTTAGCGAGCCGTCATAGTCTAAGCCCAGTGTCACCACGTTAATCGGGGGTTTCTGCTCAAGGAAAAGTTTTTCGATTGTATCGGAAACTGTTACCTTCATTACTTTTTGAAGCTTTGGCAGTTCTTCGTAGAGGAATTTTGCACCGTCAGCGTCTTTTACATCTGTAAAACTCGCTTTAATAAGGTTTTGAGGCAAAGCCGAAACCGGTGTGTTTGTCGGGAAAATCACGTTTTTGTATCTGCCCCATTTCAATTGTCTTGAGAAATATCTTATTTCTTCAAACGGGTAAGAGTCGCTTCCGTCAGGTCTTTCCCACGTTAAAGACAAAAGCACATTACCCACCATGGAGAAGTTAACAGACAAAGCAAGTTCCCATTCTTTGTCGTCAAAGCGCAGGCGCTCTTTTGTTTTGCCGTCAATAACTTCTTCTGCACGTGCAAGAAGCTGGAAAAACCCGTCAAACTTTGCAATCGGAACATCATACCAGCCCGCTTTTTTGTCAAGGCGCGAGCGCTGGAGCAAAAGCTGGAATATGGCAATGTCAATTTTTTCTTCTTCATTCAGGACAAATGATTTGTCGTTTCTCTGCAGTTCGATAATGGCTCTTAAAATAGCCTCAAGGTCTCTTATTACCTTGCCTGTTTCTCTGTCCATAACAAGGATAGAGAAGAAATTCTGCCTTCTTTTGGGGTTGAAATGAAAAACATATCTGCCTGTCGGGTGTTCCACAGGAGGAACGTATTCATCGGGGTATTCCTGATGGATTTTGTGAACACGCTCAAGGTATTCGTCATAGACTTTGTCTTCGATGACTTTTAGCCCGACAGCAATGGCGTGCTTGCACCACTCTTCTTTTAAAGGACAGCTGCAATCGGCTTTGACACCTGTTTTTGTAAACGTAAGGCTTGTTTCGTAAGCATCTTTAAAGTTGCCTTTGACCTTTGCATCAACGCCTGCGATTTTGGTATCATAAGACATTACGATGTCTTTTTGATACCCTTCATAACCCCTTCTCCAGCTTCCGGGGGTGGCTTTATCCTTAATGTATTTGTAATTGAATTTGCAAACGCTCATATTTATGATTAAACAAAAAATTTCTCAAACAAAAGAGAAAGACTGAACCGACTACCCTTTTGTCCGAATAAACAATAGCAGCAAAAAACCTTTCATTACACTGCTAATAAAGATTATACACGAATTGCTCATATAGTCAACAATCGTTGTATGTTTTCAACTAATCTAGTGTCGTCACTGTCGCCTCGAGTGTCTTGGATTTTCTTCTCGCTCTTAGAGTTTCGCCTTTTGAGACTTGCATTTTAATCTCTATACGGCACGGAGAAACTGTGTTTCTCACTTAGCCTCCCTCCATTCGAAACGTGCCGCCGGCACCTTTCGCACGGAGTCCTTGAAAATCCGCTTTTCGTGCCGCCATTGACTCACCTTTTCAATAACCCACTCCCAAAATTCGTTCACGTCGTTATCACTCCTTATCACGAATTTTGCTCGGACAATTATTTTTCTCTTGAATATTGGAAATGCATATTTGCAATGATTAAAACCCCTATGCTATCATTAACCTATGAAAAAAATTATAAGCAATCTCATCATAATGACACTGGGGGCTATGATAGCCGCGTTTGCGCTCGAGGCTTTCCTTATTCCCAATAAAATTATTGACGGCGGTATCTTAGGTATCGCAATCATGACCAATTATAAGACAAACTTTGCGCTCGGCTGGTGTATTTTTCTTTTGAACCTGCCGTTTATATTCCTTGCTCTGCAAAAAATGGGCAAATTGTTTGTGGCTTTTACGTTTTATGCTGTATCCGTGCTTTCAATCGGTGTATCTTTAATGCCTGTTTGGCTCAATCATAAACACGTTTCCGACCCTTTTCTTGCCTGTATTTTTGGCGGTTTGATACTGGGTGCGGGTGTGGGGCTGGTTCTTCGCAGCAATTCTTCACTTGACGGAACAGAGATTCTTTCCATCAGACTTTCCAAAAGATGGGGCTTTTCCGTAGGTGAAATTATAATGTTTTTTAACCTTTTCATCTTTACTGCAGCAGGCTTTGTATACAATAACTGGCAAAGTTCCATGTACTCAATGATAGCGTATTTTATTGCGTACAGGGTTATAGATATTGTGATAGAGGGTCTTAACGAGTCAAAATCCGTACGTATTGTTACGGACAAACACGATGACATCGGTCAGGCTATTATGAAAAATTTTGACATCAGTGTTACCTATCTCAAAGCCAGAGGCGGATACTCGGGAGCAGAAAAGAAAATTATCTTCTGCGTAATAAACAGGCTCGAAATTGCCAAACTCAAACAGCTGGTTAAATCTGTTGACGAGACGGCGTTTATTACAATCGAGAATGTCCACGAGGTAGACGGCGGAAGAGTCAAAAAACATCATCATTTGTAATAAAATTTAATAAACCCCGAGAATGTAAACGAATGTAAATACGAATTTGTTGACACTGAAACATAGACCCCGTAAGCTTTTCTGTAAGGTAAGGTAAGGTAAGGTAAGTGACGGTGGATTATGTCAATATAGAGTGAAAGCTGTCGAAAATATCTATATGATGAGTATATCTATATAAGGAGACAGCATGAAAAAGAAATTCGGATTTTC
>CALUPU010000019.1 GCA_944322725.1 Candidatus Gastranaerophilales bacterium | reverse complement strand
GTTGAAGAAGTTAAAAAACTTCCGGAAGCAGAAGGTTTTGATGCTTTGACAAACGAATACGTTGATATGTTCAAAGCAGGTATCGTAGACCCTGCAAAAGTTACACGTTCAGTACTCGAAAACGCTGTATCAGTAGCTTCTATGTTGTTGACAACAGAAGCAGCTGTAGTAGACATTCCGAAACCGGAAGCAGCTCCTGCAATGCCTCCTATGGGCGGCGGAATGGGCATGATGTAGCGGATTTTGACGGGCACGCCGTGTGAGGTGAAGCCGAACCCAGTGCCCATGCGAGGGGAAACCACGCTTTTCCCGAGCGTCAATAATCCAAGACGCGGATTTTCGGACGGATGGAGCGCAGCGAATCCGGGGAGCGAGGATATTGAGCCGACTAAACCAAAGGCGTCAATAATTAAAAGCGGATTGATAATATCAGTCCGCTTTTTAACTTTTACTTTTATTTATCGTAATAGAATTTATTTTCTTTAATAAGTTTGCTTCCATAATCCATTCGTTCTCTGTATGAGTCCATTTTATTCATTATTGCTTCATCTTCAGGATAAAATTTTATTGTCCCCCAAGTAACACCTTTTAAATCACTAGGTCCTGTCACATAGTTCGGTAGGTCTCTTTCTTTCATTTTTTTTCCGTCAAATATTATGTATTTGCTTTCTCTTTTTTCAAATACATCTTTTACCAGTGTTTTCAGCCTTAATAATCCACTGCTGTAGAAGTTTTTTATTCTTCTTAACGGTGATGATTTCGGGGTTTTTATTGCTTTTATTCCTGTTACTTTCATTAAAAACATTCTGTCTCTATATATTTATTTTCTTTTATAAGTTTTTGTTTATATCTAATTCGTTCATCAACATTCATGCATTTCATTTTTTCTACATCTTCAGGAAAATATTTTATTGTCCCCCAAGTAACACCTTTTAAATCACTAGGTCCTGTCACATAGTTCGGTAGGTCTCTTTCTTTCATTTTTTTTCCGTCAAATATTATGTATTTGCTTTCTCTTTTTTCAAATACATCTTTTACCAGTGTTTTCAGCCTTAATAATCCACTGCTGTAGAAGTTTTTTATTCTTCTTAACGGTGATGATTTCGGGATTTTTACTGCTTTTATTCCTGTTACTTTCATAGTTTCACTCTTTTTTATTATTTTAGCACTGTTATACAGCCTTTTCAATATATTACTGCTTTACTGTTGCCCACAGTTCCCATATATTTTTGTCACGGTTATATTTAGCATTATCTATTATCAGACGTGAATTTCTTTGTAAAAGAAGTTCTGCCTCGGAGGCTCTCTCAACATTGTAGCATTCTATCATTGACCCTTTTGTTCCTTTGGGAATATTTAAATGCCAGAAAATTTTTTTAGCATATCTTTCTGCGGCTTCTTTTTCAATTGCTGTTGATAAAAAGCGTTTTTGTTTAATTACTTGCCCTAATAAATATTTATCTATAATCTTTTTAATCTCCATATCTGTACGTTTTCCTGCTTGAAATTCAAGTGTAAATCGTTCCATAATATCTTGAAGTGTTATGTTCTTACTTATTTCAACATTTCCTAAAAGCCCGAAATCTCCTTCACCGCGGTAGGCTTGTATTTCATGCTTTATTGTTTGTGTATCCAAAAATTCTTCGATAATTTTAATCTGCTTTTTTATTTTTTCAGACCCCTTATCGGACCCAACAGCTTTATTTATTTTTCTGGAATCATATTTATATTGCAGCAGAGGTTTTATAACCTGTTTGGGTCTGTTTATTATTCCTTCAACACATGTATGCCAGTCAGACAGTTTCAATGATTTGTAAAAATTTAATTTATCTATTCTCTGAATACTTCTGACAAAAAGAGCCAGTTTCTGTATATTTTGGACATTGTCTTGCGGGCAAGAACCTTTCCAAACATCTATATATTTGCCGTTATGTAGATTCATAAAATCAGCAATTTCTTTGTAATCATTTTTAGACAATCTGGCACTCAAATTTGTAGAGTGAATCCATTTTTTAAACTCTTTTATGCTTGTAAAAGAATTTAAAAGCAAATCACCCTTTACCTTATACATTTTCCTTCTCATGTAGCCGGCTTTAATTCTGCCGTCACCGAACAATGCCTTCACCCCGTCAATTGAAACCTGTCTTTTTGTGGTTGTGGTAAAAGTATCACCGGCATATTTCAGATTTTTTAAATCTGATACAGCAATCTGTCTGCTTAAAGGTTTATGTACAAAACTTCCTGATGTATTTCTTACAAGAAGATTTATATTTTTTCCAACACTACTGATGTTTACCATACCGTTTCCTTAAATAATATTTATATAAAGTGTTTTTTATATAAAAAATTGCCAGATTCTAATAAATTATTTCTTGATATTGAAAAAAAATTAGCCTAAACGGAAATTACATATATGTAATATGTGAAATTTTAGAATAAATATAATTACATATATGGAACAAGATGAGAAGAAAATTTTTAAAAATCTCGGCGAATATCTCAAGTCTTTGAGATTGGGTCAAAATAAGTCTCTGAACATTTTTGCCTATGAAAATGATATGACTACGGCAACAGTGAGCAGAGTAGAAAACGGTCTTGTGGACAGCAAATTGTCCACTCTCATCAAGTATGCAAAAGGTCTTGAAATTCCTTTAGAAAATATTCTCAAACATCTGAACATAGATTATACAAACAATGAATAAAAAGAGTGCCGATTGGATAGACACTCTTTTTTTATACCTTTTTTTAATCTGTTTAAAAAATAAAAAAAATCGGCTTTTTCTTTTATAAGACTAAGCCGAGATGGATAGAATTAGTATTACGGAGTTTATAGAGGAGTTTACACATGCATGAAATACAGTCATAAAAATTTTTGCTATTTTTGTCTTACTTAGTTAACAAATGTTAACACTAATTTTTATGTTAAAATGAAACAATGAACAAATTAGCATTCTGGCTTGATTGTACACGTGCATATTCGCTTCCCATGTCTGTTACAGCGTGGGCAATAGCATTTGCGTTCGGTTTTTTTAACAAAGGAAACATTCTGTTCGGTCTGCTTGCGCTTTTTGGAATAATCTGCGCTCATCTGGGGGCAAATCTTTTTGATGATGTGATGGATTACAAAAATTACCTGAAATCACAAAAGGAAGATAACTCTATTAACCTCAAAAAAGGCAAATGCAGATATTTTCTCGAAGAAAAAATTACGGTAAAACAGGCATTAAAAGTGTGCGGATATTTGTTCCTTGCAGCAATATTAACCGGGATATTTTTTATAGAAATATACAAACTGCCTGTGTTGATAATTATGGCAATAACCGGATTTTTATGCCTTTTATACCCGAAATCAGGCTACTTTGCAATGAGTGAAGTAATTATAGGAACAATTTTTTCTCCTCTGTTGTTCACAGGCGTTTACTATGTAATGACAGGCGCTTTTTCAAACAAACTTCTGCTATTGTCCGTGTCATTTGCTCTTGTTACTGTGACACTGCTTTATACAGACTTTTTCCTTGACTACAATTCGGACAAAATCGAAGGAAAACGCACCCTGCCAATCCTTGCTGGCTGCAAACAAAATGCATATTATCTGTACATATTTATAATATTTTTAATTTATGCAAATTTATTCATCGGAATACATGCACACATCTTTCCGATGAAATATCTTTTAATCTTTCTTTCTGTAATACCGGCTCTTAACACTGTCAAAAATCTTCAGAACTACATTGACAGAGAGGTTAAAGACGAAAAAGAGTTTATAAAAGCAATGAACATAGTGCAAAAATTTATTGCAATCTTCGCAATCCTTTGTATAGTATGCTTTGCGTGATTACTTTGTCTCTTGAATAATTTTTTGAAGATAACTGTATTTGGGGTAATAAGTTTCGGGATCTTCTTTTGCTGCCTTGATTTCATCCGAACAGCTGACAAACAAGTCTGCTAACACAGGGTCAAACTGGGTGCCTGCACATCTTTTGATTTCTTCAATTGCTGTTTCATGAGAAAGCGCCTGACGGTAAGAACGGGTAGATGTCATTGCGTCATAAGTATCAGCAAGTGCTATTATACGCCCCGAAATAGGTATCTCTTCGCCTTTTAAGCCGTAAGGATAACCCTGTCCGTCCCATCTTTCGTGGTGGCAGCGCAGCCAGTTGGACACAACAGTGAGTTTTTTTATGCCCATAAGCATTTTTTCTGCCTGTGCAGGATGAGATTTCATCACCTCATACTCTTCATCCGTAAGTTTGCCGGGTTTACACAGAATGCTCTGCGGAATACCGATTTTGCCTATATCGTGTAAAAGTCCTGCTGTTTCTATTTCTTCAAGCGTTGTGTCGTCAAGATTCAGCTTTTTGGCAAGAATCAAAGAATACATTGTAACCCTTAATGAGTGGCCGTGTGTATAAGGGTCTTTGGCGTCCAGAGCCGAGGCAATAAGTTTTATGGTTTTATAAAACAGTTCTCTCAAATCCTTGAGAATAACTGTTTTGTTATTAACAAGGTCAAATTTTTGGATTCCTGTTTCAATGGTAAGCTTCAATTCCTCGGGGTCAAAAGGCTTAACAATATACTGATACAGGTGGCAGTCGTTGATTGAATCAACAATAGCGTCTACATCTAGGTGACCCGTGAGCAGAATTTTTACTATATCAGGGTATTCACCCGCAACGCGTTTTAAAAATTCCGTACCCTCCATCTCGGGCATTTTCTGGTCGCTCACAATAAGCGCTATTTCATTGCCTTTGCCCTCTACTATCTCCAGAGCCTCTTTTCCGTTAGAAGCAGTAAGGATATTGTAATCATGACGGAGTGTTCTGCGAAGCAGCTGGAGGTTATTCACCTCATCATCAACGAGCAGAATGGTATGTTTTTCGTTCTTTTGATTAAGCTGGAGAATTTCTCCGAGGCTTTCCTCAAAAGAGTCTTCTTTTAATAACGTAAAATTTTCCATACATACACCATATTACTCTATCTACTTCGACAGCTTCCAGTCAAAACTTTATAGATTTTTGCAGAAACTTTACAAAAGTTTAAAAAATTTTTATACCTGCCAATTATATAATATTTTTTGTATCCTGTTAATCCTTCTAATTGAGGAAAGAAACAATTGCAAACAGGCTTTTTTCCCGTTATTATATATTTAAACCGGTTAACCTGATAAATAAGGATAGAAAATGTCATCTGACAGTAACAACTTGGAAATAAAAAACAGCGAAGATATTACAAATAACAACGAAACAAAAGTTTCTGTATCTATAGAAAAAACATCACAGGAAAAAATAGACAACTCGAAGTTCATGGCTGTAATCAAAGCCCTGATTGCAAACCTCGGTATTGCGCTTGTTAAATTGATTTGTTTCTTTTTCTCCTCCAGTTCCGCAATGCTGGCAGAAGCAATCCACTCGGGAGTGGATTCGTTTAACAGTATCTGCCTGCTAGTGGGCATAAAAAGAGGCTCCCGCCCTGCTGACAACGCCCATCCCTTCGGCTACGGGCTGGAGGCCAACGTCTGGGCAATGTTTGCTTCTATATTAATGCTCGGCGGTACTTTTGTGGCTATTTATCACGGTTTTGAAAAACTGATTACTGCACACCCCGCAACAGACCTGCTCTTGCATTACAACGCAATTGCAATCGCTCTTATTTGCAGCATAATGTTTGAAGCGTGGGCGGTTGTAAGTGCTTCAAAAGCGGTTCTTCATGAAATGGGCATTGAAGAAAAAAATCCCGTAAAAGAATTTTTCCGCTCCATTAAATATATCCGCAGTGTTAAAAGCCCTACAACAAAATTCGTCTGGTACGAAGATACAGCGGCGCTCTCGGGTGTTGTTGTGGCATTTGCCGCACTTACCATAGCAAAATTCGTTATGCCCGAAAACCTAGCCTACGTACCAGATGCCATTGCTTCTTTAATAATCGGTTTTATCCTTTTCGTACTGGCAATTTATCTGTTAAAGAACAATGTAAACAGCCTGACTGTGCAGTCTGCTGAACCGGATGTAGAAGAAAAAATACGCTCGGTTGCCTCCACAATCCACGGTATAACAGATGTTGTGGAACTAAAGACAATTGACCTCGGTTCATCAGGGCTGATTATCAATATGACGATAGAAGTCGACCCCGAAACCCAGATGAAAGACGCTGATGACATAGCAGATATGCTCGAGCGCAAGGTTAAAAAAGTAATCAAAAACATAACTCACATAACAATAGAATTACAGGCGCACGATGCCGAAGACAACTGGGAAGAAAAGTTTAATAAACTCATCAAAGAAGGAGAAAAAATCGAAACAATAGACAGCCACGAAGCTAAAATGCTGCGCAACTTCTTCGGGTTTGCAAACACTGTTGTTAGAGAAATCATGGTGCCAAGAACAGAAATTTTCATGGTCAATGTTGAAGAAAATATCAATGCACTTGCAGATTTAATTATCAGTTCGGGTCACACAAGAATCCCCGTTTACAGAGACAATGTAGACAATATCATAGGCGTAATCAACGCAAAAGATGTACTGAAAGTCATCAAAAATAACAATATTGACGAAAACTTTTCTATAGAATCTCTTGCAAGAGAACTCTTGATTGTGCCTGAAAACAAGTTTATATCAGACCTTTTAAGCGACTTTACATCGTCCAAAAACCAGATTGCTGCAGTTGTGGACGAGCACGGCGGTATTGCCGGCATTGTAACAATCGAGGATATCTTAGAAGAAATCGTGGGCGAAATTTACGATGAATTCGATAAGGTGGAAACACCTGAAGTTGTCAGAATAGATGACAACACGCTAAATGTATCCTGCAAAATGGATATTGAAGATATTAACAAAAAGTTTGACCTCGACATTCCGAATGAAGACTTCCAGACCATAGGCGGATATGTTTTCGGTCTGCTGGGCAGAGAACCGGAACTGAACGATGTTATAGAAGACAAAAATATCACGTATACAATACTGGAAATAGACGGCAGAAGGATTTCCAGAATAAAAATGTATAAACAAACACCTTTCGTGGATTATACGGAAAATCCGCCGGAAGAAGAAGCGGAAGAAACCCAAATCGAAACACAGGAAGAAAAAACCGAAGAACAGCAGTGAAAAAATTCGCGCAGGACAATTTTATACTGAAACTCTTTATCCTGCCCGCGCTTCTGGGTACAGCAGTTTTTATCATAATCCCTGTATTTTTTTCATTTTACCTGAGTTTTTGCAAATGGGATTTGCTCTCGCCGATTGAGTTTGCGGGTCTGCAAAATTATAAAGAACTCCTGACAAGCCCGGCTTTCGGGTTGATTATAAAAAATACCTTTGTTTTTGCGCTGTCTACGGCAGTTATTGCACTCATTATACCGCTTGTACTGGCAGCAGCATTGAACAGCAGGATAAGAGGCACGGAATTTTTTAAAACCGCCTACTTTCTGCCTTTTATTACCCCGATGATAGTTGCTGCTATTGTGTGGGAATGGATTTTTGACCCTAATAACGGTTTATTAAATTATATATTAAAAGCACATATAAACTGGCTGTATGACACACATACAGCTATGATTGCCCTTATTATAGTTTCCTCGTGGAAGCTTATAGGATACAACATGGTGATTTTTTTATCAGGGTTTTCCGGAATAAATCAGAACCTGTATGAAGCAGCAAAAATCGATGGAGCAAACCCTCTACAGACATTTTTCAGGGTAACGCTTCCTCTTTTAAGCCCGACAATATTTTTCGTGCTTGTCATAACAACGATTTCATCGTTTCAGGTATTTGACCTGATTTATCTGATGACGCAGGGCGGACCTTTGGACTCTACAAATGTGCTTGTGTACTGGATTTACAAGAATGCTTTCGAATTTTTCAATATCGGCGAGGCGTCAGCAGGGGCTTATATACTGTTTTTGATAATTCTGCTATTGACAATTGTGCAGTGGAAAACACGCAAAATATGGGTCTTTGGGGAAGAGTGAAACTCCATCCCTGTATCACATGCAGCAAAGCTGTGCACGAAGAGCAATACGGCTGTGCCGTTGTAAGATGTTTAAACACAGTTTAGATTTCAGGATGAATTTTGACAAACCATGTGGATGCAAAATTTATCCTGAAACTTTACTGTGTTTTTTGATAGCGTTCTTTTCTCTTTCTTTGGTTCCGTTTCTTTCTCTTTTAATCGCAAAAAAGAGAAAGAAATGAACAAATCAAAAACAAACTAAAAACAGATTACGGATTCGAGTTCCTTAAGTGCCTTTTCGAGGTCATCGTTGACAATGCGGTAATCATACTGCTTTGAACATTCAATCTCTCTGCGCACCTCATGCAGACGACCCTGAATCGTCTCTTCGTCCTCGGTGTTTCGTCCTCTCAAACGATGTTCTAATTCTTCAATCGACGGCGGAAGAATGAAAATCAACACAGAATCAGGCAGTTTTTTCTTAATCTGCAGCGCGCCTTTAGTCTCTATTTCAAGTATAAGGTTTTCACCCTTTGCAAGCGTTTTTTCAACCCATGCCTGTTTTGTACCGTAAAAATTGCCGTTAAACTCAGCCCATTCCAAAAACTCGCCTTTTTCAACAGCTTTTAGAAAATCTTCTTTTTTTGTAAAGAAATAATTCACACCGTCAACCTCAGCAGGACGCGGGTTTCTCGTGGTTGCCGACACAGAAAGTTTTATTTCGGGATGTTTTTCAAGAAACAGCTTTAAAAGAGTACCCTTGCCCACTCCTGATGAGCCCGAGAGCACAAACAATTTACCTTTTTTATTTTCAGCTGATACATCCTTTTTCATATTGTATAAATTATACATTAACCGCCGCGTTTATCAAACTTAAAAAACATATTACACTAAACGGAAAATATATTAACTTTTTCATAAATACTTGGTGATAGATTAAATCTGTATGGAATATGAAAAAGATAAACTTTTAAAAGAAATAGAAAATTTGCAGGCGGAAAACTCAAAACTGAGAGAAGAATTGAACGGCTGCAGACAAAAACTGCAGGAAAACTCTGTAAAACTCCAAGAAAGTGAGATTTCAAACAAAAGAAAGCTGGAGTTTATCTGTTACCTGTCACATGAATTCAAAACCCCTTTGAATGCAATAAGCGGGTTTTCTACACTTTTGCGCGAAAACGGACTGAGCGAAGAAACACGCCTCAGATACTGTGAAAACATACAAAAAGCCTCCGAACACCTTTATCAAATTTTGGAGTATGCTATAGATATGTCAGGAGCAGAAATAGGAAATATCAAAATTTATCCCGAGGAATTCAACACAGCCGATGTTATAAATGAAGTGCTGTGTGTAATGGAAGAAAAACTTGAACAAAAAAAGATTAAACTAAAATGCGACCTGCCCTACATAAAAATCAGAGCGGACAAAAGAAGATTCCGCCAGATTATATACAATCTCGTGGGCAATGCGTACAAATTTAACCCAAAATACGGAAAAATCGCAATCAAAACCCGCTGCGAAAAAGACAATTTTTTCTTTGAAATAAAAGATTCCGGCTGCGGCATAGACCCCAGAAACCGCAGTGAAGTGTTTAATTTCTTTTCTGATATAAAAAATAATTACGACAGACAGGGCTCCGGCATAGGTCTTTCCTTCTGCAAAAAAATTATTAACCTGCACGGCGGTGACATAGATTTTGATTCAATACCCGAAAAAAGCACTGTTTTCAGGTTTTTCCTGCCAATCAACCTCTCTGTGGCAGACAAGACCATGGTTTAAGTCTTTGTTAAATTAATAAAACTTCATCAGCCCTTGCATGACAGGGTTTTTGTTTTACAATAAAACATGCATGATACTCTGTGGACGGCATGTCACAGGGGTCAGGCAGGGGGTCCGGGCAAGACTCAGGTACAAAGGTTAACCCGTGACCGCCAAACAAGTAAAAACAAGTGCTGCGGCTCAAAGTGGAAACACCCGTAAGCACCACGAAAGGAGAAAACTATGCCAAAAATGAAAACTCACCGCGCAGCTGCAAAACGCTACAAAGTTACAGCTTCCGGAAAAATCTTGAGACGTTCCGCAGGTACAAAACACCTGCTGCAACACAAAGCAGTGAGCAGAAAAAGAAGACTGTCCGGTATGACAGAAGTTTCTGAAACACATTTGGATTTGATTTCCAAAGAATTACCGTACAAAAAATATTCAAGATAAGGAAGGTTGAACAATGAGAGTAAAACGCGGAAACGTCTTAAGAAAAAGACATAAAAAAATATTAAAATTAGCTAAAGGCTTTATCGGTGCAAGAAGCAGAATCTTCAAAGTTGCTAACACCGCTGTAATGAAAAAACTCAAATATCAGTACAGAGACAGACGCAACAAAAAAAGAACTATGCGCCGTTTATGGATTGTAAGAATCAACGCTGCCGTCAGACAACACGGCTTAAGCTACTCAAAATTCATGAACGCACTCAAAAAAGCAGATATTCAGGTGAACAGAAAAATGCTCGCAGAAATGGCTGTTAATGAGCCCGAAGCTTTCTCTGTTGTAGTTGAATCAGCAAAAGCTAAAGCTTAATTAAAGCGTAAAATTTTATAAAAAATAGTCCGATTGTTTATGACTTTCGGACTATTTTTATTATATGATTAAATCATGATAAAAAGATTATTTATTTTATTCATAGCACTTTTCTTTACTCTGCCCGCGTCAGCATTGATTTTGCAGGGTAATGCGCAGTTCAATGCGGAAATGGCAAGAGAAGAAACCTTTAAAGGTATTGATTTTTCGCTGAATCCAAATGACTATAAAGAGCACTGGACAGACCCGAACCACCTTGCCAACTACAGCGCGCTCAAAAACGGAAAAAACAAATCAGAAAACAGATACCTCTCTCTTTTCTCGGACGGTACTTACGGGGTAAGATATATTGAAGACCCTTATCACAACTACTATTACGACCAGAACGGCTCTTTGTTCAAATTTGATGTACTGAACAAACCCTTCAACGTATACCCTCATCGTTCCGTGGCTTACAACAGGTTTGGCGCGTTCAAAAACGCAACCTTTGTTGTGTCAAAAGATGAGCAATACCTTTACGATGCAGGCAAAAATCTTATGGGGCACTGGGTCGAAAATGCGTGTTATGACGAAAATGGCAATGTATTAATGCTGAGAAAAAATGCCAATTAGTATTATAGAATTTGAAACAATAGACTCGACAAACACTTACGGGCTTAAACATTTTGATGAACTCGAGGATAAAACCGTCATTACAGCGCTCGAACAGACAAAAGGCAGGGGCAGATTTGACAGGGTGTGGGTTTCAGGCAGGTTCGAAAATATTTACATGTCTTTTATCCTAAAACCTTCAAAATTGACCCGCATTGCAAACCTCACTCAATACCTGTGTGCTGCTGCCGCAAAAGTTATTGAAACTTACGGGGTTTCGACTCAGATAAAATACCCCAACGATGTTCTTGTTGACGGAAAAAAAATATGCGGAATCCTTTGCGAAAGCAAGCTTAAAACCAATGCCATACAGGGAGTTGTCCTGGGTATAGGCGTAAATTTGAACACCCCTCAGGAAGTCATTGATTCAATTGACAGACCGGCAACATCACTAAACCTTGCAACAGGAAAGCACATTGACCGGTATTTATTTTTAAACAAGCTTGTCGAAGAATTTTTTTCAAACTATGAAAAAGCTATTCATGAGGGTTTTTCAGCTTTTGAAGAAGACTATTTAAAAAGAACGGAATTTCTCGGAAAAAAAATATTTATACAGCAAAGAGACAACTCTCAAAAAGATGAATGCACGGCTTTGCGCTTAGACAAAAACGGAAATCTCATTGTAAAAACATTATCAGGCAAAGAAAAAACTATTCTTTCAGGTGACTTAATTTTATAAATCGTATATTATTGATTTATCAGACAACAGACAGGGAAGTAAAAATGGAACAAACATCACCGGAAAAAAGAAGTGAAAATAAAATAATAATAACCGTATCGGGTGTGGACAGAATCGGCATTGTTGCAAAAGTGGCAAATGTTCTTGCAGACAACAGGGTAAATATCGAGGACATCAAACAGACTATCATGCAGGATTACTTTGTCATGTTTCTTTTAGGCGACATTTCGCAGGCTGAAAAATCTTTTAAAGAAATTAAAGAAGCGCTTCAAAAAGCAGGCGAAGAACTCCAAATGGAAATCTGGGTTCAAAAAAAACAAATCTTTGACAAAATGCACACAATCTAATTAAGGGAACAATAATGACATCATTTAATGCTGATTCTATTTTAGAAACAATAGATATGATAAGGGTGCACCATCTTGACATAAGGACAGTGACACTTGCTTTGAGCCTCAGAGACTGTTGTGATTCTGATGTCAAAGCTGTTGGCGACAAGATTTACAACAAAATTACAAAGTATGCAAAAAACCTGACATCAATGGCTCAGGAGATAGAGGACGCATACTCCATACCCATCATTAACAAAAGAATCTCCGTAACCCCGATTTCTCTTGTCGGAGAATCCTGCAAAGACTACGATTATGTCTACCTTGCAAAAGTTCTTGATAAAGCAGCACAGGATGTAGGTGTTAACTTTATCGGGGGTTTCGGCGCTCTTGTGGAAAAAGGCTGCACAAGAGGAGACGAAGCGCTTATTGAAAGCATACCCGAAGCCCTTGCAAAGACGGAGAGAATCTGCTCTTCCGTCAATGTCGCAAGTTCAAAAGCAGGGATAAACATGGACGCAGTACTCAAAATGGGCAGAACCATAAAAAAAGCTGCGGATTTAACAGCAGACCGCGACGGCATCGGCGCGGCAAAACTTGTATGTTTCTGTAACGTACCCGGAGACAACCCTTTTATGGCAGGAGCATTTCACGGATACGGAGAGCCTGAATGCGCGCTGAATGTCGGTGTTTCAGGTCCCGGGGTTGTTCGTGCGGCAATTGAATCCTTACCGAAAAACACAAGCTTTGGCGAGATGGCAAACAAGATTAAGCAGATTGCTTATAAAATAACATCGACAGGAGAACTCGTCGGAAGAGAAATGGCGCAGAAAATGGGCATACCTTTCGGCATCATTGACCTGTCTTTAGCACCAACACCCGAGATAGGAGATAGTGTTGCGGGAATTTTTCAGGCAATGGGGCTTGAGCACGCAGGCGCTCACGGCACAACCGCTGCCCTTGCTATGCTTAATGACGCTGTGAAAAAAGGAGGTATCATGGCAAGTTCCCATGTAGGCGGGCTTTCAGGCGCTTTCATTCCTGTTTCTGAAGACGCGGGCATGATTGAAGCAGCAGAAAAAGGCTGTTTAACCTTTGACAAACTCGAAGCAATGACATCAGTCTGTTCTGTGGGTCTTGATATGATTGCGATTCCCGGAGACACTCCGTCTGATACAATTTCCGGAATTATTGCAGATGAAATGGCAATCGGTATGATTAACAAAAAAACAACAGCTGTAAGAATCATCCCGGCACCTGATAAAAAAGCGGGTGACAAAGTCGTGTTTGGCGGTCTGCTCGGTGAAGCACCGGTTATGAATGTAAATACTTTATCAAGCACAAACTTTGTACAAAGAGGCGGAAGAATCCCCGCGCCCATCCATAGTTTGAACAATTAATAAATCCGTACTCAATATTCAAATTATAAATAAGAGCCCGCTTGCGCGGGCTCAGAAAGAAGTATTGTATAGTGTTTGTCAATATCGTTAATTGTCTTATTAACCTTGTACGAGGCTGATTGCGATTTGAGGCAGTGCGTTTGCCTGAACCAGCAATGCAGAAGATGTCTGCTGCAGAATCTGTGCTTTTGTATATTCTGCTGATTCTGCCGCAATATCTGCGTCCATAATAGTTGATTTAGCTGCTGTGTTGTTTTCAATTGTTGTAACGAGTGAAGAAGCAGCTGCATCAAGTCTGTTCATTGTTGCACCGATTGTTGCTTTTTTGTTTGAAATATCATCAATTGCAGCATCTAACAGGTTGATATATTGAGCAGCAGCACTGGCGCTGGAGAAAGCAGCTTCTACGTTAGACATAGTGCCTGCGCCCTCATCGTAAGTACCTGACAAACCGCCTGAAACAGTAATACCTGTACCTGCTTCGTCAATTGTTACTCCGTCGCGAAGTTCCACACCGAGAGTAGAAGAATTTATTTTTCCGAAGAAATCTGCTTCAATTTTAATACAGTTACCTGCTTCATCAGCATTTGCACCGACCTGAAGTCTCAAGCCCTCTGTTGAAAGATTGCTATCTCCGTCTAACAGTGTCAAGCCGTTAAAGTTAGATGCAGAAGATATTCTGTTGATTTCTAAAAGACGCTGTGTAACTTCGTCTGCCATTGCACCCATAGCGTCTTCACTGTAAACGCTGTTACCTGCCTGTACAGCCAGGTCTCTGATACGGTTAAGGTTGTCTAATATAACGTCAAGGTCACCTTCCATGATGGAAAGTACGTTGTTCCCTGTTTCAACGTTGTTCTGTGCTACTTTTGAACCCCTAATTTGAGTTTCCAAACCTGTTGCAACGTATAAACCGGCAGCATCGTCGCCTGCTCTGTTAATCTTTAAACCTGTTGACATTCTTTCAAGAGATTTGTTCAAAGAATTTGTTGCATTGTTCAAGTTTTTTTGCGTTTTCAACGCAGACATGTTTGTGTTTACAATAATAGCCATGGTGATAACTCCTTTCTGAGAGAGTTTTTTGTAACTTCCGTGTGTACTCCATACAATTGCTAAGGCGCTCTGTTTCGATGGCATAAGAAATCAGAATGCGTCAAATGCATTGCAATCAGTATATTTAAGGGAGATGGCGTTCCCTTCACACATACATACTACGGCTTTTCAGGGGGTTTCTATATTCTCAAAAAGTTAGAAATTTCCATAACTAAAGTATGATTTATTATATTTTTGCTCGGGCATGATAAAATATTTTTATAAAAAATTAAAACGGAGAAGTTTTTTGCATAACAGTATAGTACTAATTACAGACAACGAAAAAACAGCACTTCGGGTAAAGAAAAAAGTGCTGCTGCTTAGAGAATCGGATTCTTTTGTTTCAATAAGTCATGAAAGCTGTTTTGAAAACGTGAAAAAAATTAAGCCTGTGCTTATTTTTTACCATTTTAACAATGAAAACGAAGAGGCTCTTCTTAATTTTCTGCAAAAAGCATCCCAAACGGAAGAATTAAAAACTGCCTCGGTAATACTGCTTTTTGACAGGTTTGACGAAAGCGTGCTCTGCAACGCATTTGAAAAAGGCTTAACTGATTTTCTTTTGACAAAAGCAACGGAAACAGAATTCACAATAAGAACTCTCTGGTGTCTTAAAAAAAGAGAAGTTTCTTATGAAAACGAAAGCAAAAAAGACATTCTCTCACAGTTAAAAATAATTGACAAAAACAACCATGTTTACACAGAAAACTATACATACACCATCCTGAAAGAAGAAAGCAAAAACAACTGGGGAACATTTGCAGTGATTGCACCTGATATAAACATCAGGAGCAAAATCTCTCCCGAAACACTTATGAGTGCTATAAAAAGAAATGTCCGGACATGTGATATTCTGGGTTTTGCAACAGATTTTAAGATTTATCTGTGGTTTAGAGAAACTTCAGGAAAAAATGTTCTTACAGTTCTCGAAAAGATAAAAAAATCCCTGACGCGTGATTTTACAATCTGTGCAGGGTATATTGAAACAAAAAATTTAGAATTTGACACAGCTGAAGAACTCGCAAACAAGGCTCTTGCTAAAGCGCTTTTGAGAGGAAATTCTTTTATCTACGCCCGTGAGTCTCAAAAAAAAGAAGTGAATCTTGAAGACAATATCAAAAATTTTAAAGCACACAAAGAAAACTCTGCAAAACAGCTTGAATCAATCATCTCTCCGCTTTTTTATCAGGCGCAGAAAATTAACGAAGAAAAATTTTTTGAAACCAAAATCACACAGAAGGTATCCTCTGAAAAAGGACTGTTCAGACTTGAAAACGAAAAAGGGCAGAGTTCTTTTGTGGTAAGTTATCCGGGATTTACCAAAATAAACATAGAAATCCTGCATAATATAAAAGATAAAGACCTAAAGGCTGAAAAACTTTTTGTGGACACAAACAGCCTTAGCGAAGAAAAGCTTGAATACCTGCTAAACTCTTTTATAAAAGAGTTTCAGGACTACACAAAATGTTAAAAATCCCGGATTCTAAAATCCTGACAAAACGATAAAAAGGAGAAAAACCATGGCAATAAATATAACACCCGAAAACTCAGCATTTTTGTTTATTGATGTACAAGAAAAACTTGTTAACATGCTTGTCAAAAACAAGTGTGTTAAAAAAGCTGAAATACTGGCAAGAACCGCAAAAATCCTCGGTATAAAAACAATTCTTACGGAACAATACCCCCAGGGGCTCGGCTCAACCGTTGCTCCGGTAAAATACAGTGTATCAGACAATGCAAAATTTTTTGAAAAAACCGCCTTCAATGCTCTTACCGAAGAAGGCGTTGCAGAGGCTGTCGGAAATGTAAAAAACGTATTTATTTTCGGGATAGAGACACATATCTGTGTATATCAAAGTGCAATTGCTCTTTTAGAAAAAGGTTACAATGTTTTTGTTGTCAAAGACGCATGCGCATCAAGAGAAACTGATGAATTTAAAGCAGGCATAAATCTTATGGAAAAAGAAGGTGCAAAAATTATCACAACGGAAATGGTTGTATTTGAAATGCTCAAGTCATCAAAACATCCGAATTTCAAAGAAATACAGGCTTTGATTAAGTAGGGTTTTGGAATATAATGAAAGAAAATAATACTATCGAAACTATAGGAGTTGTAAATAAAATTAAAAACAGAAATATTTTTGATTTCAGCACCATGAAAAGTGCTATATAAATCTTTATCTATACTTTCAAATTCTATCTCTGTATCTTTTATCTTTTTATTTGTTTTTAACTGTTCATAATTTTTATCTAAAAAATTTTTAAAAGCATTACTACGTATTATTTTATTGGAAATAGAACTATCTGTATTCAAAACAAGAACCTTACAATCTTTTATTTTCATTTCTTTATTAATCCTATCTCTAATGTCTTTCTGCATTTTATAATTATTTAAAGAATCAATACTTGAGTACAATTTACCATTTTTCTGGATATATTTTTCATTATAATTATCAATATTCAGACCAATTTTTAACAAATTATAAGATTCAGGCATATCCGCAATTGATGAGTAGATTTTTCCACCTATAACTGTTTCTTTTTTGGTTATATTTTTTACAATTTTATATTCAATATTACTTTTTATTTTGCTCATGTGCTTTTTTATATTCTCTATTTCTTTCTCTATTCTCTCCAGCACATGCTTATTAATATCTTCTCGATTCAAAGACTTAATCTCATCAATAAGCTTGTAAATCTCATACTCAAGACGCGTAAGCCTGCCTTCAAGCGAGTTTGCTTCCTTGCTATGCGCTTCTCTTATCAGTTTTTCTATCTGCTCCCGAAGAACCCTTGTATCACCCAGAAGTTCATTTGCCTGAAGCTTTAACTGTTCAATTTCTTCTTTATATTCATTAATTTCTGCTTCAATTTCATCTACAACGCTGATTTCTTCCACCCTGCAGCGACAGCGAAATCAGGCGGGGCTGACTGAAAGGAATGCCCCTTGTGAGCGGAAACGTTGAGTTTTCGCGAACGCCTGTATTTCAAGACAATTCGGGTGCGGCCAATAGGGAACTTCATCCTCGTCAAACTCCTGTCCATGCAGTGCAGCACATTTTTCACAGGTGTTCTTTCCAAACTCCGCCACCCACCTGTATTTTCTTTTCACCGCATAGCTTATATGACCTTTTAAAACAAAATTTGACATTAATTACCCCCTCTCAGATTTTTGTTTACCTGATTGACCATAGCTTTTGTGTTTACTGTTTTGTCGCTTGATGTAGAGATTACGGCGTTGCTCAAAGCCCCTTTTCTTATTGCATTTTTTATAATTTCAATGTCGTAATATTTAAAAATTTCATAAAAAGCACGAAAAGTTTTTTCTCCTCATTTTTTTTGAAATTTAATCTAGTGTCGCATATGCCGCCGGCTCGTCGCAGCCGGCATATGCTCACCTTTTCAAGGTGTCACTCAAAAATTTCGTTCTCGTTCCATAAACGAAATTTTCTCGGACAGTATATGCGTCCACCATAGCATATTTTCTTTATCCTTGAGAGTAAACTTTTCACAGTAAGAAAAAAGTGCTAATTTCTTGTTATAATAAACCTGTACAACGCCATTCACAAAAGAACAAATGATTTTAAAAGAATTTTCAGATTTTTTAAAAGAAAACGAGGAGAAACCGTCTGTTTCTCTGCTTTATATTTGGTTAAAAATGAAGATTGAAACCCCTGCAAAATCAAACGTAGACAGAATTTTGCAAAAAGAGATATACATAGCAAAAAATAATATCGGCAATTCTCTTTTTATAGGAAAAAGCCCTTCAGGACGTAATTTAATGCAGAGTTTGTACAATTTTGCATTGAGTTTTGAACAGCAAAAAATGGCACGATGGGTTCACAATCAAAAAGCAAATGATTTCAAAAATTATTAAGTAAAGTTAAAAATACGGCATGGAAAGGGTTTTCAAACTCACCCATGCTTTTTATTTGTATTATCATGTAAAATTTTCAAAAATACCGCCTGTAGAAAACCTGTTCAAAACTACAAATTTCTGTAGAAAAGCTGTTCAAAAACATGCGGGTTTTGAACAGAAAAAATTTTAACCAAAAAGTTTTGAACAATTTTGAACAAGTTTTATACAGTTTTTTTACAAAGTTTTGAACAGGCTTTGTGCTTTCTATTGTTTGCTTTATAATAGTTTTATACAGAAAATTCTTTCCTTATTATTATTATTATTTATATATATTTATATTATTAATATTATAAAAAAGAAAAGAACATTCAGAAAAAACTGTTTTTAAAAAAATCGGGAGAAACAAAAATGTCTAATATGGAATTTACTATAGAAAAAGAATCGCTGCTTACCAATTTGAAAATTGTAGAAAAAACAACAGTAGCAAGAGGAATCCAGCCCGTTTTATCAAATATATTAATCAGTGCTTCTTCTGACAACTATATTACTTTTGCAGCAACAGACCTTGATATTAATATTGTGTCAAAAACTATTGCATCTGTTCAAACTCCCGGCAAAATTACACTTCCCGCAAAAAAACTTTCAGAAATTGTATCGCGTCTTAGCAGCAAGCCGGTTGTTTTTTCACTGAATGCAGAAACAAATGTTGTAAGTATCTCCTGCGGGAATTCAAAATTTGAACTTATCGGTATTTCAGCCGAGGAATTTCCTCAGACAATCAACGAAGAAGAACTTGCAGACAAAGAGTGCGTTGAGATTGATATGGCTCCTTTTATCAAATCTATCAAATACACAGCATTCTCTGCTGCAAATTACGAAAGCAGAAATATTATAAGCGGTGTTTTCTGTTCAATCTCCGGCGAAAATCTTGAAATGGCAGCTACTGACGGAAACCGTTTGACAAGAAATATTGAAAAAATTACTAACGAAAAAAATTCGGAAATAAGCTGTGTAATTCCTTCAAAAACCTTGCAGGAATTTTTGAGAATAGCGTCTTTTGTAAAAGATTCAAGTGATGAAAAAATCTGTTTGATAATGGAAAAAACAAGAATAATTTTCAAAACTTCTTCAATGATTATGTCATCAAGACTTCTTGAAGGTGAGTTTCCTCCATACAAACAGCTTGTTCCTCAGTCTTGCGAAAAAAATGCAGTGATTAATCGTGAAGAAATGATTTCCGCACTCGAAAGAGTTGCTGTAATGGTTAACGAAAGAACAAATATCGTTAAATTTATCTTCGGAGAAAACACACTTTTCTTAAAAGCCGATACTCCTGATGCGGGACTGGGCGAGGATTCAATTTCTGCTCAGTACACAGACGAAGAATTAACAATAGCATTCAATTACAAATATGTTCTTGATACTTTAAAAACAATGGAATCAGAAAACGTCAAGATTGGTCTTGGCGGAAGCCTTTCTGCGACTTTGTACCGTCCTGACAGCGAGGATGATTACCTTTGTCTTATCATGCCTATCCAGATAAGATAAAAATATATTGATGATAAAATATTTTTTAAAAGATTAATGATGGAATAATAAAGGAATAGAGAATGTCAGAAAATAACCATAATGTTAATGCACCTACACTTAATACAATCAGAAACACAAGAATACAAAAACTTACTGACCTTGCTGACAAAGGTATAAATCCGTATCCGTATTCTTATGACAAGAATGCTTCTGCAAAAATGCTTCAGGAAAAATACAAAGACCTTCCTGCAGGCGAAGAAACAAATGACGAATACTTTGTTGCCGGAAGAGTAATGGCAATGAGAAACACAGGTATGTTCATTGACTTACAGGATTCGTCAGGAAAAATTCAGATTTTCTCTCATAAAGAAAACATGGACCCTGAAAAAATAAAAACAATGAAACTAATTGATATGGGAGATATTGTAGGTTTTCAGGGCACTATCAGAAGAACACCCAGAGGAGAACTTTCCATTAAAGCAACCGACTACAAACTTTTGTCCAAAGCTTTGCTCCCTCTGCCTGAGAAATTCCACGGTCTTACTGACGTAGAAACACGCTACAGACAGCGCTATGTTGACATGATTATGAATGAAGATGTCCGAGACACTTTCAGAAAAAGAAGCCTTATTATTCAAAAAATCAGAGAATACCTTGCAAAAGAAGGTTTTCTCGAGGTAGAAACGCCTATTTTGCAGACAACAGCATCAGGCGCAAACGCAAGACCTTTTACAACACACCACAATGCGCTTGATATGGGGCTTACTTTGAGAATTGCGCTTGAACTTTACCTCAAGAGACTTATTGTAGGCGGAGTTTCCGAAAGAGTTTATGAAATCGGAAGATGCTTTAGAAACGAAGGGATTGATACACGCCACAACCCTGAATTTACAATGATAGAACTTTATCAGGCATACGCTGATTACAATGATATGATGACCCTGACTGAGAACATGGTTGCGTATGTAGCGCAGGAAGTCCTCGGCACAATGAAAATCAAATACGGAGAAAACGAAATTGATTTAACTCCTCCGTGGGACAGAAAAACAATGCTCGGCTCTATCAAAGAAGCTACAGGTGTTGATTTTATGGAGATTTATGACGCTGCACAGGCTGTAGCTGCTGCGAAAAAACTCAATGTTCATGTTGATGACGACATGAACTGGGGTCAGGTTGTGGAAGCTGTGTTCGAGGATAAAATCGAGCCGTCTTTGATTCAGCCATGCCACATTATTGACTACCCGAGAGAAATTTCTCCTCTGGCAAAAGTTCACAGAGACAATTCAAGACTTACGGAACGTTTTGAAACACGTATAAACGGCTGGGAACTAGCCAATGCGTTCTCTGAACTTACAGACCCGATTGACCAGAGAAGCAGATTTGAGGCACAGGCTCTTGCAAAAGCCAATGGTGACGAAGAAGCTATGGAACTTGATGAGGACTTTATTACATCTCTCGAGTACGGTATGCCTCCGACAGGCGGTATGGGTATGGGTATTGACCGTCTGGTTATGCTTTTGACAGACTCACAGACAATCCGTGACGTAATTGCGTTCCCGACAATGAGACCGATTGAAAAGTAAGCTTTACTGTTTGTATAAATCAAGAACTTATTTAGTTTTGGGTTTCAGATACTTTGCTTTTAGTTCAACTAATCTCAACCAAAGGCTCGC
>CALUPU010000018.1 GCA_944322725.1 Candidatus Gastranaerophilales bacterium | reverse complement strand
GAGGTTTTTCAGGTATAACCGTAACATACAGAATTTTAGATGTTTTTGATTCATCTATGACTTTGTTTACAGTAACTTTGGTATTATGTTTTAAAACACCTTCTGTTAAGTGTTTTTTATTTTTGCGAGATTTTTATACCTGCATTTGTTGTAATATGAAGCGTAAAACTCTTTTCGTGATTTACTTTATCTTTTATACAATAAGAAAAATAAGCAGTGAGCGAGGATATTTTCATTCTTATATTGATATATCCCTTCCGCTTTCATTGATGAAAGTTTTAAGCATTTTTTTTGCTGTTTTTTCATCAATATTCTTGTTTTTAACTTCTCTCATTATTTCTTTGAAGTAATTTTTTTGTTTCTTTATGTCAAAGGGTCGGATAAACTCTTTCATATCCTGATTGGAGCGCGTGTTGTTGTCTCTTTCACAAGCAAGGGCAAAGTTGTATAACTCGTTTGCTCCGCCTTGAGACTTGGGATGCATATGTTCTATGGTCACAATTGACGGGCGGAGCATATTATATCCTATAGTGTCTGCTGCTGCTTTTTCGTGTTTGGTTATAAATGCATTAACACTATTTTTTGAATTGGGGAGCCGATCTGCTGCTTGAAATAACTTTTTTGTGAGTTCAAGGTCAGGCATGTTTTCAAGAACTTCATGCAAATCATACTTGAAAGATTTGTTGCTGAATTGAATAGTTACCGGTTCTCTTCGTATGGTTTTTATTCCTGATTCGCAAAGCATTATAATATCTCTTCTTTTTAATATATTTGCATAGTCTTGAATCCTTTTTAATAAAAGAATTTGCAGTTCTGATTTTGTTAAATTCTGACTTTGTGTATTCATAGAGTCTGTCAGGGTCAGGATTTTTTTAACAAATTTTTCTGCAGGCTGTTCGTCTGTTTTTTTAAAAACAGGGTGAGTCAATGGTTCTGCAAGTTTTGCAATTCTTTTGGCTATTACATCATCGCTTATTGTGTCGTAAAGTCTTTTAATTTTGTATGTAAATTCTTTGCCGCTGAACTCATCCGGAATATAAGGTTTTTCTGTAAGTCTGTATCTGCTTATTTTCAAAAGATTCTTTAATTTTGTCTTCCACCCGTACGGCAGATTCTTTCCTAAATCGGATATTTCTTTTAAAATCGGCTGTTGTTCTTTTAACAGTTCATTGTGTGCTCTCGGGTACATTTTTTTTATTGCTTCAGTCAGAGTAATTTGTGGATAATCAAAGGTCATTAATGTAACTTTTTTAAAGAACTGTTTTTCTGAAGGATGAAGATATTCAAGATAAGGAAATATTTCCTGAACAAAGTTTTTAATTGTTCCTGAAAATACACCTCTGGATTTCAATCGTGTTAAAACCTTTTCAACAAACATTGGTCTTCCGCAGTATATACAGTGTATGGCTTCATTCTCAGCAAGGTTTCGAAAACCGGCAGCACTTTTTATTGCGCTGAAAGAAGGATTGTTTTTTACAAAAATATCGGAGTTCAAAGAATTTTTCATTACAGGCACACTGTAATGAGAATAATCACTGTGATTATTCTGAGTATTCCTGTAAGGAAATCTGAAATTCAATAAAACTGGTCTTATATCCATATGTATAGATTAAACACCTGAATAAAAATTTTTGTCAGAATGTAAATAAAAAGTTACGAAAAAGACGGTTTCATATTTTCGTTATACTCTTCAGCCGGCAGGAAAGGATACATGTCTTCTAATGACGGAGAAATCATTGTGCCGTCAGAGAGTTTTTTTGATGACAGCTTTGGCGTGAATATGTAATCCGGATTTACAACAACTTCGCAGACCATTGGTTTTTCGGATTCCAGCATTTTTATTATTGAAGAATCTATATTATCGGGATTTTCCAATCTAAAGGCTTCTATATTAAAAGCATTTGCTGTTTTCACAAAGTCAGGCAGGCTTACACCGCTTGTCTGTCCTGCTCCTGTGTTTCTTCCGTCGAAGAAATTGTTCTGGGTTTGTTTTATGGAACTATAGCCGTCATTGTTGAGGATAAAAATTTTGAGCGGGAGATTATTGTGCACTACTGTCTGCAATTCTTGCAGATTCATCATTATTGAGCCGTCACCCGCAAGACATATTGTGCTTTTTTTGTTGTTTGCAATACAGGCTCCGATTGCGGCAGGCAGGTCGTAGCCCATAGACGCATCACCCGAATTAGAAAAATATCTTTGATTTTCCTTAATTACTGCAGCCTGTACGCTCGCTACAATTGCTGTTCCGTTTGCAGTTACACAAACATCTCCTTCTTTCATAAGTTCGGACAGTCTGTGTATAAAATAATAAACATTTATTTTGTCATTGTTCTGTGCATATTCCGGAGTATTTCTAAAAGAGTATTTCTCTTTTAATTTCTGACAAAAATCAAGCCATTCGGGCTTTTTGACATTATTGCACGACTTTTCGAATACAGGCAGAAAATCCGCTAAATCAGCATTAACTTTCAAATCGTATTTTACAAGCGGTTTTTCAAGTTCGGATTTGTCTATGTCTATCACGGCTTTAAATGCATTCTTTGCAAAATTTTCCCAGTTGTAGCTTACCTGCCGTATGTTGTTTCTTGTACCCAGACACAGTACAAAATCAGCATTTTGTAAAGTAAAATTAGCTGCTCTCTGACCTATAGTGCCAATTCTGCCGATTATGTTGGGATGCGTTGACGGCAAGATATCAAAACCGTTGAAAGTTGTTACAACAGGGATATCGAGTTTTTTTATTAAATCTTTAAAAACCTCTTTCATACCGGAAAGCCTGATTCCGTGCCCCAGTATAATCACTGGTCTTTTTGCTGTTTCAATTTTGTTTTTTATAGTTTTTATGCAGCTGTCTGATACCGCTGTAGTCGTTTTGCAGGATATGTCAAAATCAATTAAATCCTTTTCTTCTACAACAGCACCTTGTACATTCATAGGAATATCCAGCCATACAGGACCTTTTCTGCCTGTAGTCGCTTCGTGTATTGCGCGGTCAAGATGGTATTTTATTTTTTTGGGCTCTGTGACCATTTTGGCATATTTGGTAAGCGGTTTTACAACGCTAATGATATCAACCTCCTGATCACCGAGTTGTCTCAGTTTTAAATCAGGGCAGGATGCCATTGATGTGGAATATTTAACCTGACCTGAAATGTATAAAACAGGAACGGAATCTGTCCATTGTCCGAATACTCCGTTCAAGCAGTTTAATCCTCCGGGACCTGTTGTTACATTTACCACCGCAAGCTTTTGTTTGACTCTTGCATAGCCTTCTGCTGCAATTGCACATGCCTGTTCATTATGGTTGCAAATATAAGGTATATATCTGCCCAGACTGTCATTGAGATGCATTGCACCTCCGCCTGAAACCATAAAAAATACCTGCACTCCGTATATTTCTTTTAATCTTTTTGCAATATAGTCAGAAACTTTAATCTTTGCCATTTTTATCCTTTAGCCCGAGATTCCGCCAGCCTGTTCAATCAGTGTTTTGTATCGTTTTTCAAGAAGTTCAAGTCTTGTGTCGTCTTCTCTGAAAATCATTCCGTAGAACTCTCGTTTGTTTCTGAGCCACATCAACTCAAACCCTACAGCCTTTAGTATACCTTTATCAGCGTTATCTGAGAGCAGAGACTTTTGCGCGTCAAAGATAATTTTCCTAGTCTCGTACTTTGTAAGACTGTTTTGCGGCAGTTTTTTAAAAAATGGAAGAGAATACGCGGAAACTCCGCCGCCGATTGCCAGCTGTTTATTGTATTCTTTTGTTTTTAATGCGATTTTCTGAGCAATGTTAAAAATCGTATCGCAGTTTATATCTTCTCGGGAAAGCCCCATTGAGCCTGTCATATCTACTCTTCCGAGAGTTATTCCGTGTATGTCTTTAAATTCCTCGGATTTAACAATATCTTCAAGATTATTAAAACCCGTTATTGTTTCTATATTTATTAAGAAATTAATGTCATCCCATTCTTCTTTAGGGAACACATATTTTGTTGCATTTACATATTTTTTGAGTGCATAGGCTGTTTCTATCATTGGAGCAACTATTGTGTTCACGCCGATTGTTCTTGCTTCGAGCAAATCTTTGATTGCCTCACAGCCTCCGATTTTTATGGTTAGTTCTAAGCCTGCTCTGGTAACAATTTCTTTGAGGCGAAGCGCTTCTTCCATTCTTGTGCCTTCGGCTTCAAACTCTGCTTTCACTCCTATTACGTGATGATTCTCTTTCAAATCTGTGAGTGCGGTTACCATCTTTTTTTCTAAATTATTCATTTACCTTGTATAAATCCTTTAATCTCTTGTTAAACTCACTGTTTTCCTGTGCATAATCCTGTATAAAATGAGAAAATGCGTGTATTCTTTCAAACATTTCTTCTGTCATAATATGTTCCATTCTGCAGGCATTTAAGACAGCCTCCTCTTCATCGAGTGCAAGTATTTTCTTAAAAAAAGCAGTCATTACATCATGTTTTAAAAGAATCTTTTTCGCTGCGGTTTCGCCCTGTTTTGTCAGCGTAATCGGAGAATAAGGTGCATAATTTATCAACCCTTTTTCACACAAGCTGCTTAAAGCTCCTGTTACGGAAGCTTTTTTTACCTCCAGAATCTTAGCTATATCAGTTACTTTAGCACATCCGTTTTTTTGTGATTCCACATATATGGCTTCTAAATAATCTTCCTGACTCTGTGTAAGTTTATCCATATTCTTATCCTTTTAGATAATATTATCATAACTTTTGTAAAAAATTATAAAAAACAAACTGAATTTTTGCATATTTTTTTCTTGAGGCGATTTAATAAGAGCATGCTCAACGGAATTAATTCAATAAATTTTCAGGGAAATCAATATAAGCCTGCATTTAAATCAGGAGATAATACCCGGGTTCAAAATATATCGGAGCCTGTTATCGAATATGTAAAAACGCCGACACTGCTTTCTTATATGGCTAATATGGCTGCTGCTAATGTTGAGGCAAGCTTTTTCAATTCACTTTCCGTTAAAGAAATGATGGAAAAATACGGCGTTCCGGCAAGGGCTTGTGTAAAAGAACTTTCCCAAAGAGCGGGTAAAGACGGACAGGAGTTGAACTGGATAGGTGTTCTTCCTAAAACACAACTACAAAGGCTCGATGAAATTTATGCGTTGGCTGATTCTCTAAAACAAAACGGAGGAGGCAAACTCGGCATAATCGGTATCGGCGGTTCCAAACATACGATTGAAAACCTGCTGTCTCTTACGGGGCTTTCCGATAAGGCGGTATTTCTTTCAGCTGTTGACCCTGACAGTATTTCCGATTTTATAAAAAAACTGGGTGATAAAAAAACTGCGTCCGTAATTGTTGCTTCAAAATCAGGTACAACATTAGAGCCTTCTGTCGGATTCGAACAGGTAAGAAAAGTATTAGGGGATGATTTTAAAAATTACGTATGTATTACAGATAAAGATGCATCAAAAAGCAAACTCCGCAAACTTGCTGATGAAAAAGGATACAAATGCGGAATAATCCATGACGGCTGCGGCGGCAGATTCGGTGCATTTGATGATCATACACTTACTGCGCTTGCCTATTGCGGTATGACAAAAGAAGATATGAAAAAAATGCTCGAGACCTCTTTAAAAGCACAGGAAAAATTTTTAAGCCCTGATATTAACAAAAATACTGCACTTCAAAGAGCAATTTTTAACACAGACTCTGTTATGAAAGGCAGGAATAATCAGTATGATTATTATTTCTCTGACAGATTCAACGGCACACTTTTGTGGAACACACAGATGAAAAAAGAGTCTCACAAATCTTTATATAATGTATCAGGTGATTTAATAGGCCCTGCATTTTTGCACAATTCAACGGAAGCAGACCTGGACAAAGGCAATAATTCTGCATTCTATACGTTTAATACCGTTAAAAATTCATCAACTCCTGACTACAAAGCATACAACGCTCTTATTAAAGGAAGTTTAAAAGCCTACAGTGACAGACATCCTGTCTCACTTGTTGAGATAAAGAACTTTTCTCCGGAATCAATAGGAGAATTTGTCGAACTCAAACATTTTGAAGCCATGTATACAGGCATGCTTTTAAGAAATGCTAAAAATATAGAAACAAAAGATGTATTGCCGGAGGTTACACAGCCTAACGTAAAAATATACAAAGACGAGGTTCAAAAACTATTGAGAGCATAGGATAATTTGTCCGAGAAAATTTCGTGATAAGGAACGTGAACGAAATTTTTGAGTGGCTTATTGAAAAGGTGAACAATTGCTGGCTGCGGTGAGCCGGCAGCAATTGTGACACTAGATTAGTTATTGTTGCATTTTGCCTTTAATCTATGCATAGTGCTTGATTTTCTGCGTTTTATAAAGTATCTTTGATATAGGTAAAACAGGGGTGGTTTTTATGGATATAAAAAGTATTTTTGAAAAGAATAAAACTCTTATCACGGTAATTTTAAGCGTTTTTCTTATCTTATATTTTGCTTTTCTTTTTGTTGTTCCTAATGCAGTTAATTTAAATAACTATAAAGAAGATATTCAAAAGCTTGTTGAGGAAAATACAAAACTCAACCTCGAGTTTGATAATCTCAAAATCATTACTACACCGTTATTAAAAGCAGGTGTGAATATAAAAGGCGCTAAACTCTCTTATCCTGACGGCAGCACTATTGTAAAACTTGAAGAAGGTGAAGTGAAAATTTCCTTGCTGCCTTTGATTTTTAAAACTGTTCAGGTCTCTGATGTCAGTGCGGATTCACCTGTCATAAATCTTGTGATTTTAAAAAACGGACAGCTTGATGTTTTGGATTTTATAAACAAAAATCTGCCTGCAAAAACAGCCGAAAACAATACTTCTACAGCTGAACTGCCTGTAAAAATTTCAGATAAACTCCCTGTTGTTAAGATAAAAAATTATTCTTTTAATATAAAAGATGAGAAAAATAACGCCTCTGCTGCTTTAAAAGGAAACAATTTTGTCTTTGATGATGCAGTGATGAATAAGCATTTCCGTGTTGCTTCAGACGGAAGCATACATTTGAATAACATGGAAAATATCAGGTTTGATGTTAAACTAAAAAGTTTCTTCCCTGTTATTGCTTCGTCCGAAACTCAAACAAATCAGACATTGCCCCAGATTGATATTTTTAAAGAACTTGTAAAATATAATCCTAAAGCAAATATTAGTGCTGACTTAAATATAAAAGAACACGATGGGCATACTGATGTCCATGGATATTTGAATGCAGATAAAATATCTCTTAATCTTAACGGAACACGCCTTCCTGACAGCTATTTTCATCTGAACTCCTCGGGGCATAACACTGTTGTTGAGTCAGATATTTATATAAGCAGTCAGGAAAAAGCACAGCTTTACTCTAAAATATCACACGGCTGCAAAACAAAGATTGATTTGAACTTAAAAACCGATAAAATAAGCTTCACGAGCATTAAAGACTTTGCAGCTGCTTTGATGAATTCTTTGAATATTCAAAATGACCTTGCATCGGTAAATACACAGGGCGGTATAAAGGCTGATTTTAAAATAAAAACCGATCTTAAAAATTTTGAATCATCCGGCTTTTTAAATATATCAGACGGTGTTCTTTCTCACAAAACAGTTCCCGTCTATATTAACGGTATTGCTGCGGATATTGATTTTTCAGACAACAGCGTAAATATTAACAAAGCGCAGGCTTTTGTTAACGGCACAAACATAAGTGCCAAAGGTACGGTGGACTCAAAATCAAATACTGATATTTCCCTAAATTCGGGAAATATTAATATTGCTCCTTTATTTAACGCTTTTGCTCCTGCTGATATAAAGAAAACTTGTGTTTTAAAAAGCGGTATATTTTCCGTTGATGCGGCGCTGAAAGGCAGGCTGGACAATATTCAGCCTTCTTTGAATGCGGGATTAAAGAATTTTGTTCTTTCGACAAAATCTCCAATGCCTTTAATTCGTATTTCAATTTCAAATGCAAAGGTTAATGTTGACCCTAAAGATATAAAAATCGTTCCTTTTAGCGTAATTTTTAACTCCTCAAAAATTAATGTATACGGCGGAGTTTATGATTATTTAAATAAAATGAATATTGATGTAAAAGCAGACGGCTCAATATCAGCAAGTGATTTGAAAAATCTGCTGCCTAAAGAAGCACGTGCTATTGTCGGTTCAAAAGGTGCAATCCCTGTAAAAGCTTCGATTTGCGGCAATGATAAAAAAATAGAATTTGCTTCACAGGCATTTACTGATTCGAACAATCATTTTTCACCTTTATCCGTAAAGAAAATGCTCTCTAAACAAGGGCTTGTGAATGTGCATGCCGTATATTCCGGCGACAGGCTTACGATAAATGATGCATCTTTGTATCAGTCTTTAAAATCAGCTTTTACTGAAAATTTTGCGGATAATAAAAAAGGAGCGTCAAAGATTGCAGGATTAACAGGCGAGATTGCGGATGTTTCCTCTTCACATCCTATGATGAATCTTAATTTTTCTCTGCCAGAACCGCTTATCCTTTCCAGTGTGGTTATGCCTTCAGCTTCGCTCAAAGCAAGAGGGGATTTAAATATTTCAGGTGATGTAAATACTCCTGACAGTCTTGTATACAAAGGATTTTTCTCTGTTAAAGATATAAGTCTTCCTGATTTGCTTACAAAAGTTCAGGATGCTGATATTGAGTTTAACGGTAATTCCTTAACGGCAAAAATTCAGAATCTTGATATTAACGGAACACCTCTTAATATTGATACAGAAGCATCTACAAGATTTACAAATGTTTTTCTAATAAAAACAATGAAGATTTCAAGTTCAAACTTTGATGCAGATAAACTTTTTAAAGCAATGGATAAGATGAATGCCCTAACTGCATCATCGGGTGCAGTTTCAGTAAGCACTTCTGCTGCTTCACCTGTTCTGCCGGTGAAAATCACTGACGGAGATTTGAATATCCAAAAATTTGTTATGAAACAGGTTGGCGGTAATCTTAATGCTTCTGATATTACAGGGGATTTTACACTGCAGAATGATTTGTTCAGGCTGGAAAACCTTAAGGCTTCTGCTTTTGGCGGAAACATATCAGGTGTTGTGACTTATAATCTTAAGAATACTGCGGTTACCGCAAAAATCAACGGCTCAAAAATAGGTGCAAATCCGGCAGTAACTGTTTTTGCAGCGTTAAAAGATCAAATGATGGGCAAGGTAGACTTTGATGCTGATGTAAAACTCAAAGGCGCAACCTATGAACAGCAGATGAAATCACTGAACGGTAAAGTGCAATTTTCCTTGAAAGACGGTCAAATGGGAAGCCTTGGACGCTTTGAAACCTTCTTAAAGGCAGACAATCTCTTGTCGCAGAGTTTTGTATCAACCGGTATCGGAAGCCTGATAGCTGCTGTTGCTCCGTACAACACAGGAAAATTTGCATACCTTAACGGTGATTTGAATATCAAAAACGGTGTTGCTTTTCTTTCTCCTGTAAAAATGTCGGGACCGCACATGTCTTTGCTTCTCACAGGCAATGTTAATATTTTATCCATGGTTTCAAGTATTGAAATACTTGGTTCACTTTCTCCTGAGGTAGAAAAGGCGCTCGGCCCCGTTGCTGATTTATCCGTGGAAAAGTTTGCATCATTTATTCCTAAATTCGGTGCAAAAATTGCATCTGCACTCAATACATACAATGCCGCTGCAAACAAGACAGAACTTGATAAAATTCCTGCTCTCACACCGTCAAAATCAGGCACAAAATCGTTTAAGGTTGTATTAAACGGTAACTTAAACAATCCGCCGTCTGCAATTAAACGATTCCAGTGGCTTAACACACCCGAAAAAATAAAAGAAGAACAGACTTCACTGGAAGAAGCTGTGTCTCCCAAACTTCCAGCAAGCAAGGAAGAATTGAAAGAAATGATAAAAGAGGACGTAAAGCAGGGTGTAGCCAATGCTGTTAAAAATAACGAAAAAGTACAGGAACTGCAAAAGAATAAAGCAGTAAAAACACTCGGTGATATTTATAACTTCTACAAAAAATCAGGCACAAAAACAAACGGTACTGCACAGCCGGCAGCAGACTAGTATGAAAAAAACATTAAAATTTTTATTTACATTTATACTAATAATATCTCTGCAACAGCCTCATACCTTTGCTGCAGAGATTAAAAAAATTAATCTGGATGACGCAATCCAGCTTTCTTTGTCCAATAACCTTGATTTGCAGTCCGCCAGAATAGATGTCGAACTTGCAAAAAATGGCGTAAAAATAGCAAACAGACTGCAAAATCCGGAGTTTAACGTTTTTTATAACTACGGCAGAGCCGGCAGAAGCGAGCCGCAGCAGATAGGTATATCAGAAACGTTGGAACTTGCTAAAAGAGCACCCCGCAAGAATCTTGCTAAATCAGAGCTTTATAAAAAAGAACTGGATGTAAAGCTTGCTGAATTCACACTTGAAATGGACGTACGAGAAACCTATGTTGACTTAGTCGGTGCAAAGACTGTTTTGAATGACCTTCTTGCGCAAGATATGCTTCTGTGTGAACTTGCAGACATTGCACAAAAGCGCTATGAAGCCGGAAAAACTTCTCAGGCAGAGGTTATACAGGCACAAATTGCTCTCAACAGGCTTTCTGCTTCAATACATTCTGCAAGAACAGCTGTCAATGCCGCACGCAATGATTTTAACAAAGCATTAAATATCAAAGAAGAATCTGATATTATTTACGATTCAAGAGAGGACTATTTGCCCGGGGAAACTGTTTTTATCTCTTTAAAAACTCCTGATTTTAACAAAAAACTTCCTCCTTTTGAACTTGTGGCACAGAAGGCACTGGAAAAGAGACTGGACATACTGGCAGTAAAGCAGGAGGTTGATATTGCCCGCAAAAATCTGGCAGTTGTAACAAGACAGAGAATACCTGATATAGAACTTTTTGGAGGATATTCGTACCTTCCGCACACGCATGCTGATTCGGGCAGGTTTGAACCGGGTGCATATGCAGGTGCAAATCTCAGCAATATTCCTATTTTTTATACGTATAAGCCTGAGATAAAAAATGCAAAACTACAGGTTGAACAAGCGCAAATAAATTACGAGTCTGCAAAAAATAAAGCGCTTAAGGAGTTGAATACTGCTTATGAAAAACTTGTAACCTCTCAGACTAATTTGTTGTTTTATAAAAATAAACTTCTAAAAGACTCGGCTGAACTAATTAAAATTTCACAAAAAAATTACAAAGAAGGCAAAACAGATCTGACATCCGTCGTTTTAATGCAGCAGTCTTTCAGAGAAATTTTAACAGGATACAACACAACTCTGACAGATTATTATACAGACTGGATTGATTTCTTAAGAGAGGTCAATCAGGAGGATTTTAATCTGTTTGATGAAAATCTTTAAATAATATCCTTGCAGGCAAACTGCAAAAAACTGCCCATAAGATTTTCATTCCAGACTTTTACCTCAGGAGGTACTTTAAGCACTGCCGGTGTAAAGTTCCATATGTATTTGATATCAGATTGTATTAAAAAGTCTGCAACCTGTTGAGCGTTCTGTCTTGGAACTGTAAGAATGGCAATATCAACACCGAGTCTTTTTGTGAGGTTCGGGAGTTTTGAAATATGAAATATTTGTTTGTTGTTTACCTGCATATCAACTTTTTGCGGGTCATTGTCAAAAAGCGCAAGTATATTAAGCCCGTAGCTGTTAAAACTGTCATACTTAGCCAGTGCAAGCCCGAGGTGGCCTGCTCCGACAATGAAAGCATCTTTTGCATGAGCAAAACCCAGTGTCTTTTCAATAGAATCTTTTAGGTCTTTGACAAGATAGCCCACCCTGCATTTGCCTGCATTATTAAGCAGTTTAAAATCTTTTCTTACCTGTGAATCATCAATACCCAGACGCTGTGCAATCTGCGGGCTGGAGATTGTTTCTATTCCCGCCTCCATATATTCTACTGTGATACTGTGATACAGGGTTAGTCTGTTAGTGATTTTTTCGGGTATATTTTTACTCATATTTTTTTCCTACAAAAAATTCAGTAAAATTATATAACAAATAAAGAAAAAAAATCACGATTTAAGGCAAGATATGTTTTGTTGTGAAATTTTTCACAATATGTTTTTCTTGATATTATGCAAAAAATAACTTAAAATATTGTTTGGTATTGGTGAATTTTATCACTATATTTATAGATAAAGATTGACAGGTAATAAGGAATAGAAAAATGGAAAAAGAAAAAACTCAAACTATTACTATTAAAGTTTGTATGGGTAGTTCCTGCTTTGCCAGAGGCAATGCTGCAAACCTCGATTATATCGAAAATTTCGTTAAAGAACACGGTCTTGATGCAAAGATTGAAGTCGTAGGTTCAAGATGCGAAAATAATTGTGCTGTTGGTCCTAATGTAATTATTAACGGCGAAAACTGCGAGTCTGCATCTCCTGTAAGACTTGAATCTATCTTGAAAAAATATCTTTAATTCATTAATCTGTGCCCGTCTTATTTAAACAGACGGGTGCTTAGTAAACGAGGTCTCTTTTTATGAACAGCCAGTATCCGATTTATACTCTCAAAAACGAGTGTCTTGACTGCTACAAATGCGTACGTCAGTGCCCGATGAAAGCTATACGTATAGAAAACGGTCATGCCTCCGTTATTCCGGAAAAATGTATTGCTTGCGGACATTGTGTTCTTATTTGTCCGTCAGAGGCAAAGAAAATTCGTAATGATATAAATAAAGCCAGAGCTGTTCTTACTGCTAAAAAACGTGTGTTTGTGTCACTTGCTCCAAGCTGGGCTGGCTTTTGGGAATGCGGAGCGGAAAAACTTATTGCTGCTTTTAAAAGGCTTGGTTTTGAAGGGGTATCAGAGACGGCTCTCGGTGCACAGGAGGTTTCAATCGAGGTTACAAAACTGCTTTCAAAAAGAGAAAACAAAATCCATATCTCAAGTGCATGTCCTGCAATCGTTGATTATGTGCGTCTTTATCTTCCGGAGTATACGGAGTTCATTACTCCTGTGGGTTCTCCTGCAATGACTCATGCAAAACTTCTGAAAAAAAGATACGGTGATGACATAGGAGTCGTTTTTGTCGGTCCCTGTATTGCCAAGAAAAATGAGGCTGATAGAACACCAGAACTCATTGATGTTTCTTTAACTTTTCAAGAGGCTGCACAGTGGATGGAGCAGGAAAGTATAAAAATCGAAGACCTTGAAGTTGAAGACGAAACAAGATTTGTGCCGAAAAAAGCTTATGAAGGTGCCTACTATCCTATAGAAGGCGGTATGAATAAAACAATCCGTCTTTCAGGCTGCGCAAAAGATATTCAGCTTGTCAGTGTCAGTTCTGTAACGGCTTTTAGAGATTCCTTACAGAATCTTGATCCGGCTAAAATCGACAGACCCATCTTTATTGAGGCTCTTGCCTGTCCGGGCGGATGTGCCAACGGACCCTGCAAAAATCCGAAAAAACCGGGTATTCTTACAATGTCTGATATTTTAAGAACAGTCAAATTGAGAGAAGATATTCCTACAGAACCCGAGGTTGTTGTGGAAAAAGAATTTACGGAATTTCCGCAAAATACCCGTAAATATACTCCGGAAGAAATCGCAGAAGCAATGGCAAGTATCGGTAAACACGGAGTTGAAGATGAGATTAACTGCGGCGGCTGCGGTTATGACACCTGCCGTCAGCTTGCAGAAGCTTTGCTGTCCGGTGATGCTGAACCATCCATGTGCGTTTCTTACATGAGAAAACTTGCAATAAGAAAAGCCAGCGCAATGCTTCGGTCTATGCCTTCAGCAATTGTTATGGCAGATGCAAATCTTAATATTATAGAAACAAACGAGGCATTTGTAAGAATGTTTGCACCTGATTTGCTCGAGATTTTTAAAGACAGACCCGAAGGACTTGCCGGAGGTGCTTTAGACAGAGTTGTGCCGTTTACGGACTTGTTTAAGCGTACTTTGAAGTCAGGTAAAGATATCCACAAAGAGCGTTATGCAGTAGACAAAAATCTTTATGATATTGCTGTATTTGAAATAGAAAGAAATAAAATTGTAGGCGCTGTCATAACCGATGTTACCAAAACAGAAATGAAACGCGAGCAGATAGCCAGAAAAGCGCACGAAGTAATTGAAAAAAATATTGCAACCGTTCAGAATATTGCCTGTCTTTTAGGCGAACACATGGTTGATACAGAACTGCTTTTGAGCCAGATAGAACAAGGCTATGAGGAACATCCTGAAGAAGATGAACCGGAGATAAAATAATGCCAGAGCAATCATTTTTTGTAGACATAGACAGCTATCAGCAGAAAAAAGACGGTCAAAATACCTATGGTGATTATATAAAATCTCAAAGGTACACGGATGAAGGCAGGCTTCTAGCTGTATTGTCCGACGGACTTGGGAGCGGTATAAAAGCAAATATACTTGCCACTATGACTTCTACAATGATTCTGCGATTTCTTGAAGAAGGCAAAGATATTTTAAAAGCCTCTGAAGTAATTATGAACTCTCTGCCTGTATGTCAGGTCAGAAAAATAAGCTATGCCACATTTTCTGCGTTTGAATGTATGGATGACGGCAATATCAGGATTGTAGAAGAGGGAAACCCTGATTTTATCCACATAAGAAACGGTAAAGTTCTTGAGCATGAACCAAGAGTAATAACTTCGAAAAAATTCACAAACCGCCACATGCACCTGTATAAGTTTAAACTCGAACCAGAGGACAGGCTGATTTTCTGCTCTGACGGTGTCACTCAGGCAGGCATGGGAACAGATGAGTACAAACTGGGCTGGAGAAGAGAGGGGCTTATAAAATTTGTTGAAGACGAGATAAGCAGAAACCCTACTATCTCGAGCAGCCATCTCGCCTGTGAAATAGTAAAAGAAGCTATAAGAAAAGAACCCGGCAGAAAAGCAAAGGACGATGTTTCTGCACTTATTCTTTACTTTAGACAGCCGAGAAAACTCCTTATTTTTACCGGTCCGCCTTATCGTCAGGACAGAGATGCAGAGTATTCGAAAATATTTGCAGATTTTGACGGAAGAAAAGCCATTGTCGGAGGTACAACGGCAAACCTTATCTCTCGCGAACTGGGAAGGGAGATAACTACAGAGAAGTACAATAAAGGCATGCTGCCGGCATGCTCGCATATGGAGGGGGTAGACTTAATCACCGAAGGGATTTTGACTCTCACGAAGGTTCTTGAGTATCTGAATGAAGGCTATGACAGATGGCCTGATGATGCTGCAGGCAGGCTGATTGAACTTTTACTGGATTCTGACGTCATAGAATTTATGATAGGTTCAAAGCTTAATCAGGCACATTATGACCCTGATTTACCTTTGGAACTTGAAATTCGTAAAAATGTCGTAAAACAACTGGAAAAAATTTTATCAGGACGTTATATTAAAAAGGTAAACCTCAAGTTTATATAGGGAATCGTTGAGGGCGGCACATGAAAAGACGCTCTGAAAGAAGTAAAATCACTGTTTTGCGGACATATGATTCCTCAAAAAGCCTTTGAAAGCATAAAAAGGGAGAAGTAAATGGAAGAAGCAGGAAAAATTTTAGTGGAATTATGTTTTGGAACAACTTGTTTTGTAATGGGTGCTTCAAAACTTCAGGAAATTGAGTCTATCATACCGCCTCAATACAGAAAAAGAGTGGAAGTTAAGGCTCATACCTGTCTTGATTTATGCAAAAATGCCACTTATATGAAAGCTCCTTTTGTCAAAGTAGACGGCGAAATTATATCCGAGGCTACAGTAGAGAAAGTATTGAAAGCTATAGAAAGTAAAGTAAATGGATAACAGTAATACAACCCACTTAAAACGAGAAGTATTAGTAAGATTAATCAGAGCATTTCTCAATCAGGAAATGAAGGATTTATACAAACTTCCTTTTGAAATGCGTCCCAAAAACGCGGAAGTTCCTTACAGATGCTGTATTTATAAAGAAAGAGCAATCTTAAGACAAAGAGCTATTGCCGGTCTTGGATTCGGCGTAGAAAACGATGATGAAATTACTTCGTTGAATGAATATGTCCAAAAAGCAATGCACAGAGACAAACCTGACGAAGAAATTCTGACAGTTGTGGAAACTGCTTGCAAAGGCTGTGTGCCGAGCCGTGTTTATGTAACGGAACTCTGCCAGGGCTGCGTGGCAAGACCCTGCGTTTCTACCTGCAAGTTTGGCGCTATCCAGATAAAAGACGGCAAATCTGTTATTGACGGCGAAAAATGTAAAAATTGCGGTATGTGTATGTCAGTATGCCCATACAGCGCAATTGTAAGGCTGAAAGTTCCCTGCGAAGATGCCTGCCCTGTCGGAGCAATAGCTAAAAATGAAAAAGGACACGCTGAAATTGACTTTGATAAATGTATAAGCTGCGGTGCGTGTGTAGGAGCGTGCCCGTTTGCAGCTGTTCATGAAAAAAGTCAGGTTATAGATATTTTAAAACAGATTAAATCAGGCAAAAAAGTTGTTGCAATGGTTGCTCCTGCAGTAGTCGGACAGCTGCCTGTTTCTGTTAATAAAATTGCACAGGCACTTGTTGACTGCGGTTTTTCAGAGGTGTTTGAAGTTGCTCAAGGTGCTGACATTACTGCCCGTACAGAAGCTGAAGACTACAGAGAACGTATGGAAAAAGGTGATGAGTTCATGACTACTTCCTGCTGTGCAGCCTATAATGAACTTGTTGACAAACATATTCCTGAACTCAAACCCTTCCGTTCCGAAACAAGAACGCCAATGCATTATACGGCAGAACTCGTTAAGAAAAAATATCCCGATGCAGTTACGGTATTTATAGGACCATGTGTTGCAAAACGCAAAGAAGCACAAAAAGACGAATATACGGATTTTGTAATGAACTTTGAAGAAATGGGTGCTTTGTTTGTTGCATTCAATATCGAAGTTGCAAACTGCAAAGATTATGAATTTGCAAATGAAGCCTCTAAAGAAGGCAGATTCTTTGCTGTAACAGGCGGTGTTGCAGAATCGGTTAAAGTTGCTTTAAAAGACTTTCCTGAATTCTATCCGACATGCGTTAACGGCTTGAACCCGAAATCTGTCAGAGACCTTAAAAACTGGGCTAAAAAAGGTCAGTGTCCCGAAGGCAACCTTGTAGAGATTATGGCATGCGAAGGCGGCTGTGTAGCCGGTTCTGCCTGCTTGAATAACAAACGTATTACAACAAAGAAAATTACCGAATACGCTAATTCAAGTAAATGTATAAATGATTTACCTGAGGGAGAATCAGAAAAGGTAAGTAAATAAGTAAACAAAAAACACCGCCTAAAAAATGGCGGTGTTTTGGGGTTATTAATCAATAAATTATATTTTTCCTGTGTTTAAGATAAAAATCGTACCATTTTAGTTTGATAATATCCTTGTAAATGTCATAGCCGTAGAGGTGTTTACAGATATCAATATTCAAATTCTCATGTTCAACCAGAAGAAGCCGGGCTTTCATTTCATCATAAAAGCGCGGTTTTAAAAACAATTTTGCCCTGAAAAATAAAAAAGCAAACTGCATGTATTTGTGCTGAAAAAAAGCATATTTGTATTCTTCATAATTATTTGTGTCTTTTAAAATTTTTTCTATCCTGTTAATAATTCTAAATATATCAAAAACATTCTTGCCTAAAGTTGACATAGTAGAAGCGGTATTTTGCTGTCTGTAATGATAAAGGGCATCATTGCATATAAGAATAGATTTTGCTTTTATTGATGTTTCCATATAAAACAACTGGTCTTCAAAAATCAAATTTTCAGCAAATTTTATATTGTTTTTTCTTAAAAATTCAGTTCCGTAAATCTTATTCCAAACAGACATATTTCCGCTAAAGGGCTTTTTGCAGTCATTAAAAGTGTGAATAAAATCCTTTTGTTCATAGTTATTCCAGTCTTTTATGCCGAAAAATGAAGTGTTTCTGCAGTGCTGATTTTTATCATTAAAATTTGTACCGTTAAAGAGGAATATATCTATATTTTGACCTGATTTATCTAACATTTTAACAAACTTTTCGTATAAACATAAAGAAACCCAATCGTCTGCATCAATAAATGATATAAAATCTCCGCTTGCCTCTTCAATTCCTCTGTTTCGTGCGGCACTTTGCCCCTGATTTTTTTGATTTATAACTTTAATTCTAGAGTCTTTGAGTTCATATTCTTCCAAAAGTTTTAAAGAATCATCTTTGGAACCGTCATTTATACATATAATTTCCAGATTTTCATAGGTTTGGAATATAATGGAATCTAAACATACGGGCAAAAATTTTTCGCAATTGTATACAGGTATAACAACAGATATCTTACACATTTTTTGTCTCCTTAATATTATTATTAAGAAGCAATTCAAACTCTTTGTAATCTATTTTTAGTAAAGCTTGATAAAACATAAAAATTTTGTCAGAACGTAAAATTTCTTGATTGTATTTTGAATAGTCTATTTGTGAAAAGGTCTGTTTTGATAAATCAAATAGTTCTTTTCTTACTTCACCTGTTGCGTTTAGCATTTTGTGGAAAATATCTTTCATATACATAAGCAAAAGGTGGTGTTTGTATTTTTCAAACTTGCCGTATTTTTTGAAGACATTTTCATGAAGTTTTCTTATCTCAAAAATGTCAAGAAACTTCCTGTTTGCTTTTTGGGTTATAGAGCCTTCCCGTTTCATTCTGTAGAAATAGTAGGGTTCAAGATCAAAAGATATTTTTTTTGCGGATAGAAAACAATTTGCAGCAAAAGGAATGTCTTCAAATATCAATCCCTCTGGAAACCTGAAATTTTTTATAAAATCGTGTCTGTACAGTTTTGCATAAGCGGTAGTGTGCATACCGAAATAAATTTCGGGTGATACATCGTCATCGCAAAAACAACTGCCGGTTACCTGTGAGTTAAATTTGTCTTTTGGCATAAAATCCCAGCAGGCAAAGTAATCAATTTCAGGCACGGTCTGTGTGATGTTACAAAAAACATAATCGCTTTTGTTTTCAGTAATATTGCAATACAGCTTTTCCAGCATAATATGCGAAATCCAATCATCAGAGTCAACAAAGGTAATATACTGTCCTTTTGCTGCTTCAAGCCCTTTATTTCTTGCTGCAGACAAGCCTTTGTTTTCTGTTGTAATGATTTTTAGCCGTTTATCAAATTTTGCATATTGTTCAAGTATCTTTGCGCTTCTGTCTTTTGACCCGTCGTTTATACAGATAACCTCAAAATCACTAAATGTCTGAGAAATTATGGAATCCAGACATATATCTATATAATCTTCAACATTGTATACGGGTACTATTACAGAAATTTGGAGCATAATTTTATTTTAATTGTATCTTACAAATTTTTCTAAATACAAATGTATGATTTGGTTTTTAGTTAAAATTTTTTAATATTTATGTTTAAAAAAACAATTATTTTGGAATTATAAAAATACAGGTTAGATAAAGTCGAAATTGAGGATTGTATGATGGATAATGATATTGAGATGCCTGAAATTACTGTGCATAAAGGCTTTGATGACCGTGTGAAGGGTAAACTTTTGTCAGTAAAGGATTTACGTTATGGCAAAGACTTTCTTGAAATCTTGTCTAAAAACAAAATGACAAGCGCCCTGCTTGTGGCTGCTTGTATTTTTGGTATGCCTGTTTTTGCACAGGAAGATACAAGACCGGTGTATGATACACCTTTGCTTATCACTGATGATGAAGTTCACAATATATATGACTCTATATATAAGGAAATAAACGGCAATGTCGTAGAAAGCGAATATTATGCCAATTATCAATATACAGGTATGATAGAAGAAATAATAAATGTCGATTTTATTAATAATTACAGAGGAATATCAAATAAGATTACTATAGGTACGATAAAAGGTAATTTTATAGGCAACTCAGGTGCGGAAATTGGTGCTGCTATATTCAATACAAGTTATTATTATTCAGACCCTCTAAATTATCAACAAGGTAGGGAAGCTGAAGGTATAATTAACCGGATTACTCAAACTACATTTAAGCAAAATACTGCAACACAAGCCGGCGGTGCTATATTTAATTCCGGAATTATAAAAGAAATATCAGACTCTGTATTTGAGGATAACAAAGTTATTTCGGATTCTCTTCATTCTTATAGTGATATTAGCGGAGGAGGTGCCTTATATGTTGGTAAATATCATGAAAGATATCCTTCTGAAACGAATATAATCAATTCTGAATTTAAAAACAACTCTGTTTATACAAATACAGCTGGTGAAACTGCATATGGCGGTGCTATTGCCAGTCATAATAGATTTTCTGATAAAGAGATTCCTACATATGTCACAAATTCAAAGTTTTATGACAACTATGCTGAGTCAACTTCAGGTGTGGCTAAGGGCGGTGCGATATATACTGATACGGATATGACGGTTATCGCAGATAACGGAAGCACTGTGTTTTCTGGTAATTATGTTAAAGATATTAACGGAAAACGTCAGGAAGCCGTATATGTGGAATCTCCCGCTGCACTGACACTCAAAGCCGTTAATAACGGCAGTATTCGTTTTGATGATCAGATAAACGGCTCAGACGGCTACACATTAACTCTTGCAGGTGACGGAACCGGCACAGTTTCTTTATATAATGATGTGCTTAATGCAAACCTGGTAACAGATAATGTAACAATGGATTTTGCTAATGGCGAAATCAAAGAATACGTATTTGATTCCATAAAGATTGGCGAAAATACAAGAATCAATGTTGACGTAGATGTTACTGATGCGTCTTCTCCTGTTGCAGATACTATTACAAATACAGGTGCCGGTGAAGGAAGTCTTATTGTTAATTCAGTTAATCTTATAGGAGACTACAAAGACAATCCGATTACTGTTCAGATTATTAAAAATACAAATCCTGACTCAAAACTGGAGTTGAGTCTTCCTGATGTGGCAAAACTTCCTGACATAGGCAATACAGTTACAAACAATCAAATTATTACTGATGCCGGTGATATATCATTAACTACTAAAGATACAATAAATGACTCAATTATAATAAAAGACAAGATTTATGATAATTTGTCAGTTATAAACAGAAAGAACGGTGAACGTAACTTTGTCTTTGAAACTTCTGATGCTTATCTTGTCAAAGAAAATCTTGATATTGCAGCAGAAGGAACTTTAAATATTAAAGGGCTTGAGAATGCTTCTCAATCAGTCATTGATGCACAGAATCATTCCTTGTTTAATCTTCAAAATAAGACCGCACTTAATATTTCAAATGTAGAAATAAAAAATGCTTTTGATTCTGACATAGCAGCAGCGATTAATTATCAAAATCTTGATGCCTCTTTAAATATTAATAATGTTTCATTTACAAATAACTCTTCAAACTCAATAGCAGGTGCGATTTATCTGAATAGTAAGGCACCTGTGTCCATAGACGGAGATGCTCCGACTGTTAACATAGGATATACTGCTATGCAAACCTTTGTTGATTCAGAAGGTAATGTTTTAAAAGGAATTTATGCACTTGTAAATTTAGATAGTCAAAATCAAGATATTATTACTTCTTCGCAACTGGATGAGTTGATAGCAAACGGTGCCAATATAAATTTTATAGATTATACCGACCCGAATCCGGAGTATGATATATCAGTACCGGCTGATGAATTCATGAAAATGATAGAAGAAGACATGGGTATTAAATTTGATACATTTGATGAATACTGGGATTTGTATATTAAAATAATGGAAGAACAACTTCCAGATGAATTTGAACAGTATTTTGCAGGTGATAATCCTCAAGACTACTACGAAGCCAACAAACCTGCAATAGAACCTGAGACCTTTGCTACTGCCGATGAAGTACGAGCATTGAAAGCAGTAAACTTAAAAAATGTTGATTTAAACGGAAACCATGCAGACTCTGACTCTGCCAAAGCAGGAGCAATATATTCAAAAGGAAGTCTTAAACTCACTGCCGATGACGGCAAAACTCATTCTATATCAGGCAACTACATTACAAATGCCGATGGAAACAAGGAATATAATGCAATATATATGGATAAAAACTCTAAGCTTATCCTTGATTCCGTTAATAGTTCAAATATACAAATAGATGACAAAATTACGGGCGACAGCTATAATGTCTACCTCATTGGTGATGACAAGTCTAAAATAACCCTTAACAATAAGATTGTTAACTCTAAATCTATACATCTTTACGATACAACACTCCATCTTGCAAAAGATGAATCTGTACTGGATAATACCGATTTTACTGCTCATTCGGGCACCATAGATTTTATCAATGATAAAATCGGTCAGACAAACTTTAACAGCTTCACAATAACCGGAGACATAAAAGTAAACGTAGACGCAGACCTCGGAGCCGATGTCCCCGCAATGGATCGCCTCCCGGAAAATACAACAATAACAAACAACGGAATAATAAATGTAGACAAAATAAACCTCACAAGCGATGCCCAAAATCAAATAACCAAAATCCCCTTCGCCTA
>CALUPU010000017.1 GCA_944322725.1 Candidatus Gastranaerophilales bacterium | reverse complement strand
ATCTTGTAAAATGTTTGCTTTCGTACGATAATTGTGGCATAAGAACATTAAATGTTTAGGCAAAAATAAAAGGAGAAAATTATGCCAACAACTATCGAAGACGTAAAAGCAAGACAAATTCTTGACTCAAGAGGAAATCCGACTGTTGAAGTTGACGTAACACTTTCATGCGGCGTTGTAGGACGTGCAGCAGTTCCGTCAGGTGCTTCTACAGGTATTTTCGAAGCTCTTGAAATGAGAGACGGCGACAAATCAATCTACTGCGGTAAAAGCGTATTGAAAGCCGTTGATAATGTAAACAACGTAATCGCTCCGGAACTTATCGGCGAAAACGCAGCAGACCAGCAGGCTATCGACAAACTTATGCTCGAACTTGACGGTACTGAAAACAAATCAAAATTAGGCGCTAACGCTATCTTGGGCGTATCTTTAGCATGTGCAAAAGCTTCTGCAATGGCTTTTGAAATGCCTTTGTACAGATACTTAGGCGGTATCAACGCTACTACACTGCCTGTTCCTATGATGAACGTATTAAACGGCGGTGCTCATGCAGACAACAACGTAGACTTCCAGGAATTCATGATTACTCCTGTAGGCGCTTCTTCTTTCTCAGAAGCTATCAGAATGGGGGCAGAAGTATTCCACAACCTCAAATCTGTTCTTAAAGACAAAGGTATGGTTACTTCCGTAGGCGATGAAGGCGGTTTTGCTCCGAACCTTTCTTCTAACGAAGAAGCTCTTAAAGTTATCATCGAAGCTATCGAAAAAGCAGGCTATACAACTGAACAGGTTAAAATCTGCTTAGACGTTGCTTCTTCCGAATTCTATGAAGACGGCAAATACAACCTCGCAGGCGAAGGCAAAGTTCTTTCCAGAGAAGAAATGGTTGACTTCCTCGCTGACTGGGTTGAAAAATATCCTATCATCTCAATCGAAGACGGTATGGCTGAAGAAGATTGGGAAGGCTGGAAAATGCTTACTGAAAGAATCGGCGGATGCTGCCAGCTTGTTGGTGACGACCTTTTCGTTACAAACACTAAGAGATTGGCTAAAGGTATCGAAACAGGTACTGCTAACTCAATCCTTATCAAAGTTAACCAGATTGGTTCTTTGACAGAAACATTGAACGCTATGAACATGGCATTCAAAGCAGGCTACACAGCAATTTCTTCACACCGTTCAGGTGAAACTGAAGATACATTCATCGCTGACTTAGCTGTAGCTACAAACTGCGGTCAAATCAAAACAGGTTCTGCTTCAAGAACAGACAGAATCTGCAAATACAACCAGTTAATCAGAATCGAAGAAGAACTCGGTTCTGCTGCTAAGTACCCCGGTTTGAAAGCTTTTAACGGTCAAACTTGCAAAAAATCAACTTGCGGTTGCGGCTGCTAATTAAGCGTGTCCGAGAAAAATTCGTGATAAGAAGCACTCTGGCGAATAAAAACTGCTTGTAGCAGGTTTTATGAGAGGAATACGTGAACGAATTTTTTGAGTGTCAATTGAAAAGGTGAGTCAATGGCTGCTCAAAGGCTCAAGGCGGCAGTGACGACACTAGATTAGATAAAATAAGATTAACAGGCTTTGAATTACTTCAAAGCCTGTTTTTTTATGGTTGAACAAGCATCTTACCGTTTCAACCACACTCCGGATTCCAGCTATATTTTAGAACGCATTTATGAAGTTTTATTTCAAATTATACTTGTTGTTGCATTAATTATACATGCTATTACTGCGATTATCAACTGTACCGCTAATAATTGTTACAATCCATTTATGATAAGAAATAATTTGTCAGAAATAATGGGCAGAAAAAGAATTAACTGTGCAGAATTAAGCCGGCTCTGCGAGGTTAGTTATGAAACCATAAACAAACTTTACCACGAGAAGAAAAAAGGCATAGAATTTAAAACTCTGGACAAACTATGCTGGGCTCTTCAATGTACTCCCTCGGAAATTTTTGAATACATTGAAACAAAATAGCAACAATAATTTGCCTTGTAAATTATTTCGCATAAATAATAAGCTTATTTCTTAATAGCATCAAGAACACTTTTGTCTTTAAACATAAGCTTTAACTCAACGCGTCTGCTTTTGGCATAATCCTCTTTGCCGTTTACAATAACAGGCTCGGACGGGCCTTTGCCCTCAACAGACAACAGCTTGAACAAATCTTTTTCATAAGCGTGTTTGCCCGAAAAGTCGGAAAAAACAATATATTGCGCTACAGCAGAGGCTCTTTTAAGACTCAAATCCATATTTTTAAAATATTTTTCCTCATCAGACTTTGCACCTGCAAAAGCCTGTGAATCCGTATGCCCTTCAATAATTATCCTTGTTATATTCTTTCTCACCTCAGGGTCTTTCATGACCGTGTTCAAATACACAGGCACAAACTTTGACATATACGCCCTGCCCTTTGGCGAAAGTTCCGCGCTGTTGAGTGCAAACAGTTCCAAGTCAGAAATCTTTATCCTGCCCGAGAACTTGTCTACATCAACTTTTATGTTGTTCTTTTCGAGTTCTTTAGCTATTTTTTCCGTAACTTCGTACTGCTTTTCCTGCTCGTTTACTTTGTTCTGGGTAAAACCCGTAATTGCAAACACAAACAGCACAAGAAACACAACCACAAGACCGAGCAAAAGGTCACTCATCGTAACCCAAAAGACATTATCATCGCCGCCCTGTGCTTCTGCTCTATATTTTACGTATTTCATACTTACTACTCATCTTCATTGCTGCCAAAAATGTCATCCAAAAGACCTTTGGAGGCTTCTTTTTTCAAATTGTCCTGAAGTTTGTTTACAGAGAATATCAAATTGTCGAGATACGGAACAAGCGTATCTTTAAAACTTTTGTCAAAAGCCATCTTCATCTGCAAAGGCATTGCGGAAAATGCCTGATTTAACGAACTGTTTTGTATCTTTGATTCTTTCAAAAGTTCTACAAGGAATTTTTCCGAAGTAATATTGTCAAAAAGCTTGTTCATCTCCAGAGAAAAAGCTTCCAGCGGTGATTTGCAAAGATTTTTATAAAGCAGCCTTTCCACAATCATAAATATAATTGATGTACCTACAGCCACTACAGAAATCATTGCCGCAACCTTCATCGAAGCAAGAAGAGAAGATACAGATGCTATTGTTGCTTCCTGTGTGGCAAAGCTTACTCTCGAAAACGCAACGGATATATGCAAAAAAGTAAACAAAGGTCCAAGCCCGGTCAATATTGTAGGAACAGCCGAGATAAATTTGTAATTCAGCTTAGTATTAACAAGGGTATCCTCATTAAAAAAGTAGCTTGAATCCATTGTGCACTGGATAGAAGAAGCATCTGCAGGAGAGCCTTTTATATGTATGCCTTCATTAAACACAAGTGTATTCTTAAACTCGACCCAGTGATTAGATATAAAAGAGTTGCTGGAAAAAATATCATCCAATTCTTTGAAGCGAAAAACTATATTCCCTTTTTTAAAAGAACGCAAAACCTTTGTCAGTGCGTTTAAGTTTGTATTTATAAACTTAACCTTAGCAATATAATATCCGGTTATCCCGAAAAACAACACCAGTATAGCGAGTATTACAGGATTCAACAGTAATTTTAAATCTAGCATTATAAGACCCTATTCTTTTCCATATTAATTATATTTATACCATTTTTTGACGTAACGGTACAAATTTTAAACATCTTTCCCGCAGCAGTTTTTGTACTTCTTGCCGCTGCCGCACGGACAGGGGTCATTTCTGCCGATTTTATCGCCTTTTTGCACGGGTGCGTGAGAAGGCTCTTCCTCAGGCGGTGCCTTAAACTCCTGTGCAGCCTGCGAAAGCTGGGTCTGAATAACCTCGTCATCGCGTCTGTTTACTATCTGTACGCCAAAACGTGTTCTGAACAAGTATTTAACGGTTTCAGACTGGATTTCGTACATCATGTTGTTAAACAGGTCATAAGCCTCTCTTTTATACTCGATAAGAGGGTCTTTCTGTCCGTATGCACGAAGCCCGATACCGTCACGCAGCATATCAATGTTGTGAAGGTGGTCTATCCATTTGTTGTCAACTACACGCAGCAAAATGTCTTTTTCGATATTTCTCATTACATTTGTGTGAGAGAAAGGTTCTTCTGGTGTGTATTCCTGCTCGTACTGCGCCTGAATATCATTGTAAAAACGTATTGTTTCTTCCTCGTGCTCTCTGTACGCATCAATTGCAAGTTTTTTAAACTTTTCAAAGATTGATTCGTAACTTAAGCCCTGAATATCGTTTACTTCAAGATAAGACAACTGAGGAACAAGCGAGTGTACCTCTTTTATCATACCCTGCATATCTTCATAGATGTATTCCTGAGGATTCTGACCGGGTGAGATGTAGCTTTTTATGATTCTGTCCATCTCTTTTTCAATCATGTAATAAATATCAGGAGTTAAATCCTCGCCTTTGAGCACTCTGCGTCTCTGGCTGTAGAATTTTTCCCTCTGAACATTCATAACGTCGTCATACTCAAGGACGCTTTTTCTTATGTCAAAGTGATATGTTTCAACTTTTCTCTGCGAACCCTGAATCTGTCTTGTAATAAGCTTTGATTCAATAGCCATATCTTCTTCGACATTGAGTGTGTTCATAAGATTGATAATGTGCTGACCGCCGAAGATTCTCATCAAATCGTCTTCAAGAGAAAGGAAGAATCTTGTGGAACCCGGGTCGCCCTGTCTTGCCGCACGACCTCTAAGCTGGTTGTCGATACGGCGTGACTCGTGTCTTTCAGTACCGATAACATGCAGACCGCCTGCCTGAACAACTTTTTCGTGTTCCGCTTCCGTTACAGCCTTTGCTTCTTTTAGCGCAGCATCTCTTTCCAATTCATAATTAGGGCTTTCCGGTGTAATGCCTTTTTTATCCAGCATATCTTTTGCAAGATACTCTGCGTTACCGCCAAGGAGAATATCCGTACCGCGGCCGGCCATGTTGGTTGCAATTGTTACAGCGCCCCATCGTCCTGCCTGTGCAATGATGTAAGCCTCTTTTTCGTGGTGTTTTGCGTTCAATACATTGTGCTTAATGCCGCGTTTTTTCAAAAGTTCTGACAAATATTCCGATTTATCAATACTGATTGTACCCACAAGCACCGGCCTGCCTTTTTCGTGCATTTTTGCGATTTCATCCACAACAGCAAGATATTTTTGCTTTTGAGATTTATACACAACATCGGGCAGGTTGATTCTGATATCAGGCTTGTTTGTAGGTATTGTTGTAACTTCAAGGTTATAGATTTTGCCAAACTCTGCTTCTTCCGTCATTGCAGTACCTGTCATGCCTGCGAGTTTGGGGTAAAGACGGAAAAGGTTCTGGAAGGTAATGCTCGCCAGAGTCTGAGTTTCGTCTTGAATTTGTACGCCTTCTTTTGCTTCCACAGCCTGATGCAAACCGTCAGACCAGCGTCTGCCCTCCATCAAACGCCCCGTAAACTCGTCAACAATAACAACTTCACCGTTTTTGATTACATAATCAGTATCTCTCTGGTAAAGTTCTTTTGCCTTAAGTGCTTGAAGCAGGTGGTGTGCGTACTGGTTCGAAACATCAAACAAATCTTCAATGCCCAGAAGCTGTTCTGCCCTGTCTATGCCTTCTTCAGACAGGATAACATTTTTATTCTTTTCATCCACTTCGTAGTCAAGATCTTTTTTCAACTGAGGGGCTATTTTTGACATTGTCTGGTAAAGCTGTGCGGACTGCTCAAGACGTCCTGAAATAATAAGCGGAGTTCTGGCTTCGTCAATTAAGATTGAATCGACTTCATCGATAATCGCATAGTTGTAGGGACGCTGAACAAGCATATCCATACTGCCTGCCATGTTATCTCTGAGGTAGTCAAAACCGAATTCGTTATTTGTACCGTAAGTGATATCGCAGGCATACGCTGCTTTTTTGCGTTCAAAATCATCCAGACCGCGCTCCTGATTTGACAAAATTACGCCGACACTCAAACCGAGAAATTTATAAATCTTACCCATCCACTCGCTGTCACGTTTTGCCAGATAGTCGTTTACGGTAATTACGTGCACACCTTTGCCTGTAAGTGCGTTCAGGTATGCAGGCAAAGTAGCAACAAGGGTTTTACCTTCACCTGTTCTCATCTCTGCAATGTGTCCGTTATGAAGGAAAATACCGCCGATAAGCTGAACATCAAAGTGGCGCATATTCAAGACACGCTTGCCTGCCTCACGTACAACAGCAAATGCTTCGGGCAGAATTTCATCAAGTGCCTTTTTCTCTAAAGCTCTGTCTTTTTTAAAGTCTGATGAATACTCTCTGTTTCTTAAGTGCTCTTTAAACTCCTCTGTTTTGGCCCTCAATTCCTCATCCGTAAGTTTTTCCATCTCGGGTTCGAGTTTGTTTATATGCTCTACAACCGGCATCATTTTCTTAACTTTATTTGCATTAGGGTCGCCCAGAAGCTTCAACAATAAATCAATCATTATATAAAAATTCCTCAAGTCTCTTTTCGTCAAGTCGATTTTACCACACACACAGCAAAATGAACACATAACATACCGTATTAGCCAATGTGTATAATTAGTGAATTTAGGGTATTATATGAATGGATACACAAATACGGAAGATAAATGTCAGAAGAACAAAAATGCGACTACAGTTTTAACTTTAAACTGGATGATTTTCAAGAAGAGGCTCTTTACTATATTAACGAAGGCAAAAGTGTTGTGGTATGCGCTCCGACAGGCGCGGGCAAAACCTGTATTGCACAGATGGCAATACACAAAGCCTTAAAAGAAGGTACAAGAATTTTTTACACAACACCTTTAAAAGCCCTGTCTAACCAGAAATTTATGGACTTTGGCGCTAAATACGGCGAGGACAGAGTAGGTCTTTTGACAGGCGACACTTCAATCAACCGCAATGCTCAGATTGTAGTCATGACAACGGAAGTTTTCCGTAACATGCTCTACGGCACAAACTTCGGCTCCGTATCCGACAACCTCAAAGACGTAAGATATGTTGTGCTTGACGAAGTTCACTACATGAATGACGAACAGCGAGGCACTGTGTGGGAAGAAAGCATAATCTACTGCCCTACAAATGTTCAGATTATTGCGCTCTCCGCAACCGTTGCAAATTCGCAGCAGCTTACGGACTGGATAAATACCGTTCATTCACGCACAGAACTTGTTTACACGGATTTTCGGCCGGTACCTTTGAGATACTATTATTACGACTCCTCAAAGCCCGATACAATCCTCCCTTTGCTCACACCGGAAGGCAGGCTTAACAGGAAGATTAAACCAGAATCAAAAGCAAAACACTTCGGCAGAAAAGGCAAAACACCTCAAAGACAGGTTGCAAAAGATGTTGTCTCCATTCTGCACAAAAAAGACATGCTCCCTGCGATTTATTTTACTTTCTCACGTAAAAAATGCGATGAACAGATGGAAAAATGCGCGGGACTTTGCCTCACTACACCTGAAGAGCAAAAAGAAATCAAAAGGATTGTTGACGAATACCTTGCGGAAAACCCCTACCTGTACAACAACAAACACCTTGAATACGTGCTTTGCGGAGTAGCTTCGCACCATGCCGGACTTTTACCGGGGTGGAAAGTGCTCATTGAAAAGCTTTTCCAGAAGGGTTTGATAAAAGTAGTTTTTGCCACAGAAACCCTTGCAGCAGGCATAAACATGCCTGCGCGTTCAACCGTTATTTCTGCCGTATCAAAAAGAACTGATTCCGGTCACAGAATGCTCACTCCGAGCGAATTTCTGCAAATGTCAGGGCGTGCCGGCAGACGAGGTATGGACGAGATAGGCTATGTAACGGTTGTAGGAACAGCCTTCCAATCGCCCGAAGAAGTTGCTGACCTTGTAACAAGCGATGCAAACCCGCTTGAAAGCCGTTTCACTCCGACTTATTCCATGGTCTTGAACCTTCTTCAAAGGTTCAGCCTTGATGAAGCAAAAGAGTTGATTTTAAAGAGTTTCGGGTATTACACTTCTACAACCCGCCTCACACCTTTAATTAAGCAGCAAGAGGAGTTAAACAGCGTTATTGCGGGAATAAAAGAGTTCAAATGCCCTTTCGGACACTCAACAAAAGATATGTTTGAATACAACAAACTCAAAAATATCTATGTTGAGCAGAGAAAAACTGCAAAAGTACTCCGCAAACAAATGAACAAAAAAAATCAGGACAATGTTGATTATGTAAGAGACTTTGAAATCAAAACAAAAGAACTTCTTCACAAAGTACACTCTTACAACTGCGAAACCTGTAAGCTTTACAGAAAACATATAAAAGAAACAGAATTGCTTGACCGTTTTCAAAAACGCGCCCTAAAGCTTGAAAAAACCATCGAGTACGAAAAAGACATTTACTGGCGAATCTTCTTAAACCACGTTGGTGTACTCAACAAAATGGGATACATTGAAAACAACTATCCCAACGAAAAAGGTCTGACAACAGCAGCAATAAGAGCAGAAAACGAACTTTTCTTATCTGAAATTATCTTTAGCGGAATCTTAGATACGCTCAAACCCGATGAACTTGCCTCTGTAATCTGTGCAATCACAACAGAAGATTTAAGAGCGGATGTATACCCCGAACTGCCCATCAGCAAAGGCACAAGAAAAGCGCTTAACAGAATCAAAGACTTAAGACGCCGTGTGGCAATTGTACAGCGTGATTTTGACATAGAAACGCCGATGTATATAAATTCCTATTATTCGCCCCTGATAGAATACTGGGTCAACGGCGGCGAATGGGACGACCTTATGGAACAGATTCCCGCAGGCGAAGGCGATGTGGTAAGATGCTTTAAACGAACAATAGATGTTTTGAGACAGCTTACGGTTGTGCCAAATGTGCCGGATGAACTTGTACAGAATGCAAGAACTGCAATAGATGCAATAAACCGCTCTCCCATTGATGTGGATTAAGAACTTGAAAACGTATTGACAAATTCAAATTGCAATCTTATACTGTTCATGTGAAAAAAAATTGCGAAAAAACTGAAAAAAATAATTTATGTCCAAAATGGGGTGGAAAACGTCAAAATGCCGGGCGTAAACGTTCCTGTTTAAAAAAAATTCCATACAACCGCAGGATTAATGAAAACATTATAAACATACTTAAAGATTACGCTGTTTCGCACAACATAACCGAAACCGAAGCACTGGAAAGTGCGATTTTGCTGCAAACAAATATAGATAAATTAAAAGGAGATAAAATTATGAAAATTGCAATCCCGACAGAAGAAGGAAAACTATGTTCGCACTTTGGTCACTGTGAATCCTTCACATTTGTAGAAGTAAATCCTGAAACAAAAGAAATTTTAAGCATAGAAAATAAAATTCCCGAAGAAGGAATCAGCTGCCAGAGCGCAAGCTGGATATCAGAACAGGGCGCAAATATGATTCTGGCAGGAGGTATGGGTGCAAGACCACTAGCAATTTTTAGTCAAAACGGCGTAAAAGTTGTGGCAGGATGTCCTGAACTCCCTGTTGAAGAAGTGGTAAAATCCTATCTTAACTCAACTCTTGTTACAGGTGATAACAGCTGCGGCGGCGAGCACAGCCATTGCCACGGACACGGCGAACACCACCACTGCCACCATCACGAATAAATATAAATCATTAAATAATGTTACAAAATAAATTATCTACAGTTGTTTTATAGCATTTTAATATGGATATCAAAAAGACCCCTTGCGGAGTCTTCTTAAAAAACGCGCCCAAGGACTACGTTTGGAGTTGACTAAATGTCAAGTCCAAATGGAGGTATGCTAAGCCAGAAGCGAAGCTTCTGCGTGCAGTATAGAGATTGTTCGAATCTCTCCGGATATCAAAAAAAGACCCCTTGCGGAGTCTTCTTAAAAAACGCGCCCAAGGACTCCGTTTGGAGTTGACTAAATGTCAAGTCCAAATGGAGGTATGCTAAGCCAGAAGCGAAGCTTCTGCGTGCAGTATAGAGATTGTTCGAATCTCTCCGGATATCAAAAAAAGACCCCTTGCGGAGTCTTCTTAAAAAACGCGCCCGGAGAGATTCGAACTCCCGACCTTTTGGTTCGTAGCCAAACGCTCTATCCAACTGGGCTACGGGCGCATTTTTAATTGTCATTTACGCGTTTGGCAGCCAAGCTTTATCTAAATCGCAAGCTCACCGCTTGCTTTGCCAACTGGGCTACGGGCGCATTTTTAATTGTCATTTACGCGTTTGGCAGCCAAGCTTTATCTAAATCGCAAGCTCACCGCTTGCTTTGCCAACCAGGCTACGGGCGCATTATGTAATAATAATACCGTATAAATAAATTTTATCAAGTCATATATCCTGTGACAGTCTGACAGCTATCAGCTTTTATGTTAAATTAAATAAGACTCAACAAATAAGGGATTAACTATGAACGATAATTACGAAAAACTTTTTGATACAGAACCGCAATTGCTAAAATACGGCGAAAACCCTCACCAGAAAGCATTTTTATATCAAACAGAATATAATGTGCAATTTGAAGATATAAATAATAAAGAACTGTCGTACAACAATATTCTGGATATCAACTGTGCAACAAGACTTGCTGCAGAATTTTATGATGTAAATGCAGCAATCATTGTGAAACACAACACTCCTTGCGGTGTTGCATTGGGAAAATCGCTTAACGAAGCATATCTCAAGGCTTTTGATACAGATCCGATAAGCACCTTCGGCGCAACAATTGCCTTTAGTCAAAAAGTGGATAAAGAGATTGCAAAACATGCCTCATCTGTTTTCTTAGATGCACTTATAGCACCTGATTTTGACCCTGACGCGCTGGAAATCCTTACAAAGAACAAAAATCTCAGCATAATAAAACTTTCCACTCCTCTTAAAACAATCCGTACAATGCAGGAGCAGGAAATTATTGTAACACCGTTCGGCACGCTCGTGCAGGAATCTGACAATAAAGAACTCGACAAAGATACCTTTAAAGTCGTTACCAAAACAAAACCTGACGCAGAAATGATAGAAGATATGGTTTTTGCGTGGAAAATAGCAAAACACGTCAAAACGAATGCCGTTGTTGTGGCAAAAGACTTCAAAACCCTCTCCATAGTCGGCGGACAGACAAGCAGAGTCGATGCAGTAGAAACAGCATTGAACAGAGCCTGTGACGGTGCAAAAAAAGCCGTCATTGCCTGCGATGGCTTTATCCCTGCAATAGACAGCATACAGGCAGCAGCACAGTGCAGAATAAGCGGAATTATCCAGACAGGCGGCGGCAATAAAGAAAAAGAAGTCATAGATGCGGCAAACAAATATGAAATCGCAATGATTACAACAGATATACGCCACTTTAAGCACTAAACGGTTATTGTGCAAAGTTTGTATTCATGATAAAAGTAAGTCACACCTAACTTCTAACTCGAGGACAAAAATGGACGAACAAAACATCAACACACTACCCGAAGAATCACCATGCCCTGAAAACAAAAAAGCTCTGGCATGGCTTACTCTGGGACATGGTATGGCTGACAGCTATTCAGGGTTTATAAATCCGATTCTTCCGTTTATTGTAGCAAACATTGGGTCGACTCTTACGGCTGCGGCATGTGCAATGAGTGCTTCTCAGTTGTTTTCTTCAATGATGCAGCCTGTTTTCGGGTTTATTGCAGACAAATGGCAAAAGAGATTTTTTATCTTCTGGGGCACGATAATGGCAGCTGTTTTCTTCTCGATGACAGGACTTGTCCACAACATCCGGCAGCTTGCTTTATGTCTGATTCTGGGCGGAATCGGCGTCGGCTTCTACCACCCGCAGGCAACGGGTTTTGTCGTCCGTTACAGCGGCAAAAATCTTGCGCAGAGTATGAGTATTTTTATTGCTGCAGGTACAATAGGCTACTCGCTCGGTCCTATTATTTCTTCTTCAATAACCCAGATATTCGGTGTAACAAAACTGCCGTTTGCTGCAAGCTGGGGAATTTTGTTTGCTTTAATGGTTTTTGTCTGTGTACCAAAAATTCAGACAAAAAACTTTGTTAAAAACGAAAAGTCATTCAAAACAACCATTTCAGACATATTCAAAAACAAAACAGTACGAATACTCATAATGGTTTCTGCCCTGAAATCCCTTGTAACATCCGGCTTCAGCATTCTGATGCCTTTTTACTGGAAGAGCCTTGGTTACAGTGCTTTTCAGATAGGTATAGCCGTATTTTTGTTCCTTACTGTCGGCGCATTCGGCACATACATAAGCAGCCGTTACGAAAAAGTTATCGGTTACAAAAATGTCTTTTATACATCATTAATCGTACCGTTTATTTTGACTGCGATATTTACAGCGCTCATCAAAATATCACCTGTGCTGTCATTCATACTGTTCGTATTAACGGGTTTTGTCACCATGCTGTCGGTTTCCATAAACATGGTGATGGCTCAAAAAACAATGCCGCAGTACAAAAGCATGATTTCAGGTTTTATAGGCGGTTTCAGCTGGGGAATTGTAGGAGTATTTCTTCCTCTAATCGGCTTTGTTGCACAGAATACAGGTATAATAAGAACCCTTTTGATAATTTCATTTATACCGTTTATGCTTTCTTATTTTGTAAGATTCTTGCCTGACAAACAGCCCCAATAGGCATGTATTACAATATATTAACGCCATGGTTGATTTTTAGATATGTTTTAAATACTATAATTTATACGAACCGCAGACAACAGGCGGGGGGATGCAAAAAGTTAAAGCGGCGGTGTTTTATTAAACTCAATGCATTAAACAAAAGCTTCCTCTCTTAAACCACAAGCCTGTCGAGGTCAGGAGTCTGTATAGAGCAGGGCTTTATTACAGAAAACAAATTAAATTGTTTTATTTCTGATGATTTTGCGGTAAGTTATGCAAAATCATTTTTTGTATTTCCGGACGGGCGCCGTGTGAGGCGGAGCCGAATCCAGCCCGGGGAGCGAGTCCGAAGTTGACGGCAACGAAGTGAGTCAACGACAGGAACGAGCGAGAAGGAAATACAAGATAACAAGATAACAAAATAAAAATAGGTCGATATAAAATAACATAAAAGGAGCAAATCATGGCAACAAAAGCCTTTAAAGAACAAAAAATTGCCCACATTAAAGATTATGCGGGAAAGGCTAAAGTAGCGATTGTAACTAATTACAAAGGTTTGACTGTTGAAGAAATCACAGCTTTGAGACGTGAACTTCAAAAAGCAGGCGCTGACTACACAGTTACAAAAAATACATTAGCCAAAATAGCTATGAAAGGAACTGATTTTGAAGTTCTGGCTGATTCTATGAAAGAATCAACCGCTATAGCTTTCGGTTTTGATGACGAAGTTTCTGCAGCAAAAGTTATTGCAAAATTCGTCAAAGAAAAGAAAAAAGCAGAAGTTATCTGCGGTGCTTTAGACGGTCAATTACTCGATGCAAAACAGGTTGATGCATTGGCTAAAACACCTTCTAAAGAAGAACTTTACGCAAAAATGCTTGGCTGCGTAAATTCACCTGCTACAGGTATCGTTGGTTCTGTCAATGCTGTAATGAGCAGCCTCGTCAGAGCAATCGACGCTGTGGCTAAACAAAAATCAGCATAAGCTGACAGGAGCAGAAACTCCAACCATCTAGTACAAAATACACAAAAAATTAATAAAGGAGAAAATCATGAGTGTAGAATCTATTTTAGAATCAATTGAAAAATTAACATTGTTAGAAGCTGCTGAATTAGTAAAAGCTATGGAAGAAAAATTCGGCGTATCTGCTGCTGCTCCTGTAGCTGTAGCTGCTGCTGCTCCTGCAGCTGCTGCTGAAGGCGGTGCAGAAGAAGCTTCTGAAGTTAACGTTGTATTGGCTTCTGCCGGTGCTAACAAAATCGCTGTATTAAAAGAAGTTAGAGCTATCACAGGTCTTGGCTTGAAAGAAGCTAAAGATTTAGTTGATGCTGCTCCTAAAGCTATCAAAGAAGGCGTTAAAAAAGAAGACGCTGAAGCTATCAAAAAACAGCTTGAAGCTGCTGGCGCTACAGTAGAACTCAAGTAGCGGATTTTGGCTAGTGTGGAGTCGACCGAAGGGAGCGAACACGTCCTGTGAGGTCGGACGTTACTCCGACCGAACTGCCAATAATCCAAGAGCGGATTTTGACGGGCACGCCGTGAGAGGCAACGCCGAACCCAGTGCCCATGTGAGGGAAAACCACACTTTTCCCGAACGTCAATAATCCAAGACATTTTAAAAAAGCCGTTTTCCTTATGGAAAGCGGTTTTTTATTTGTATTTAATAAACAGAGAAATAAGGTGTTTACTTTTTCGTTCCGATTCCGTCGTCCCTACTCCATAGTCACTCCAAAGTAAACACCTTATTTCTCTTAATTAACTACTCTCACAGTTCAAAAAACTCACAGCCTTGTCCGCATATTTTTTCTGCTTGATAAGCGTAAAGCCGTCACTATCAATCTTTAATGCCGCAGGGTGCTCCAGAATTACAATACCGCCTTGTTTTACAAGTAGATTTTCTTTAATAACCATCAAGACCCCGTCATACAAGCCGCTTTGATACGGAGGGTCAACATAGATTACATCAAAAACGCAGTCCAAACTTTTCAAAACCTTCAAACTATCGCCGAATAAAAAACTCGCATCAATACCAAGTTTTTTTGCATTTTCTTTTAAAAGAAAATATGTTTTTTTGTCCTTTTCAATAAAAGCAGCCTGCCCAAAGCCGCGTGACAATGCCTCAAATCCCATTATACCCGAACCCGCAAACGCATCGAGAAAACTCCTGCCTTCAAAGTCCATCATGGAAAAAAGCACGCTAAAAATACTCTCTCTGACCTGTGAAAGCGTCGGACGAACGTTTGAGGTGCGGGGAGAATCTATTTTTCTGGATTTTAGATAACCGCCTGTAATCTGCATACAAAAATTTTAACACGAATGCTTTATACAGAGTTTCTCAACCTGTAGATTTCCTCAACATCTTCTTGTGAGAGTTCTTGTATACCGCCCAGAATCAGAGAATTTATGTAAATTTTTGCACATGTTTCGGCAGTATCCATAAGGTAGTAAGCATTTTTTAAACTGTCTGCAGCTATTACTATTCCATGATTAGCCAGCAAAACTGCATTGTGATTTTCAAAAAATTTTGCCGTGTTTTCAACGAGTTTTTGAGAACCTGGCAAAGCATAATCTGCAACGGGAATTTCGCCAAAGTAAAAAACATTTTCTGAAATAATAGGTGCGGAAAGAGGCTTGTGACATACCGCAAAAGCAGACAAATACGGCGAGTGGCAGTGTACTATTGCATTGAAATCAGGACGAAGTTTGTATATTGCATTATGCAGATTTTTCTCGGAAGACGCTTTTTTTGTGCCGTCTATAACATTACAATCCTTATCAATAAGAACAATTTCCTCATCTGACAAATCATAAAGACATGTACCGGAAGCGCTTATCAGCACATTATCACCGGCTCTGACACTAATATTGCCCGATGTTGCAGGAGTCATGTTTTTTTCACCAAGCATTGCACCGTATTTTATAATCAGCTTTTTTAATTCCGAAATTTCATTTATTTCCATGACTTTTATTTTACCAAATTTCCCGATAAAATGATATAATTATATTACTCAAACAGAGAGGAAATTTTTTTGGCAGAGTTAATAAACTTTGAGCAAGTAATTGACTGGCTTGAAGAATATCGAAAAATAAATTCCAATAAAAGCAAGGAACAGCTGCAAAACCTTATTGCCATTACCTGCATGCCCCTTGTTAAAAAAGTTGCGCGCACTCTGGCAAGAAGAAGCACCGACCCTGTTGAGGATATTATTCAGGTCGGTAGCCTAGGCTTGATAAAGGCAATCCGGCTTTATAACCCTGAAATAAGCAGAAATTTCAAATCTTATGCAACTTATCTCATCACAGGCGAAATAAGACACTACCTCAGAGATAAAGCGTCTATGATTAAAGCCCCCAGAGCAATTCAGGAACTGGCATATCGTGTTCATAAAATGACTCTTGAAATGATTGAAGAAATGGGCGAAAAACCCACGGACAGCCAGATTGCCAGCAAGATGGAACTGCCTGTAGACAAGGTTAAAGAAGCTATTGACGCTGATCGCAGAAAGACAATAATTTCTCTTGACCAGCTGACATTTCAAGATGACGATGATTTTTCCAACTGGGGCGACAAGATTGCAGATGTAAATTATGAAAACATGCAGAGCCTGCGTGAAGACAGGATTATGCTGACAGAATCGCTTGAAAATATTGAACCTGAACTAAAACAGATTGTTGAACTTACATATTTTAAAGACATGAGTCAGATAGAAATAGCGAACCGCCTCGGCATATCTCAAATGCAGGTTTCAAGAAAACTCAAAAAAGCACTAAACCTGCTTTATGACATAATTAAAGAAAAACAGGCTGTTTAGCGCCGACACCGGCAAATCACGGGGAGACAAATGATATTATTCTGGACAATATACGCATTTATTATAGGACTGTGCGTTGGCAGTTTTCTAAATGTCGTTGTGTTAAGAGGGTTTACAGGTGAATCAATTGTGCTGTCCCCCTCTCATTGCACAAAATGCAATCACAAACTCGCATGGTATGACAATATTCCTGTTCTGTCATTTCTGTTGTTGAGAGGCAAATGCAGATACTGCAACGAAAAAATCAGCCCTCAATATCCGCTTGTCGAACTTTTTACCGGTTTAATTTTTGCCGGAATATACTACAAATATTCAGGCGGGTTATTCAACTGGAATACACTGTTCTTATGGGCTGCAGCAAGTCTGTGTATTGTTATGACAGTTACTGATATAAAAGAAAAAGTTATTTTTGACATTCATGCATACATACTTGCAGTGCTGGGTTTGATTTACAACTTTTTCAATATCAACGGTGAAAATTCCACAAAAATCGGTATTTGGATTCTCGGGCATAAAATAACAGTATATCAATCGTTTATCTACTCAATACTTGGCTTAATTGCAGGTTTTGCGGTACTTTTCATAATCACAAAAACAGCAAAACTAATTACAAAAAAAGATTGTTTCGGTGAAGGCGACGCATATATTCTGGGTGCGCTCGGTGCTTTTTTCGGGATTGTCAACGCCATAGTAATTTTGCTTTTGAGTATTTTTATATGGGGCGGGCTGGCAATACCCGTGTTTATTTATAAATGGTTCAGAGCAAAAGAATACAAGCTTCTTGCTTCAATAATTTTATTTTTAATTGCTGCGCTGCTTTTCTGGGCTGGAGAAATGCTTAATATCTTTACCTCAGACCTGTTCCGGTGGTTTACATATCTTTTGGTTGCAGCGCTCGGGTTGAATTGCTGCAGGCTGCTGATTGCATCTGTTAAGAACGGAAATTCCGCAACAATGATTCCTTACGGACCGGCACTTATTTTCGGCGCTTTTGCAGTGGTGTTTTTGCTGTAGACAAAGCCATTTATAACATTTTTTACAGATAAAGCTTTATTGAAAATCTTATACGAAACTTTATAGAACAACTTATCGAAACAACAACAAGGCGAGTGTGTCTGAGGCTGTGTAACAGCCGAGTTCGCGAGCCTGAAGTTGAGATTAGTTGTTGTAAAAGTGAAGTATCTGGATTGGAAATAAAGCTTTAACTGTAAAAAATGTTATTGCAGACACTAAATATTCTTCAAATCCTTTTCAGGGTCTGACGAAACCTGTTTTATGCCAAACTTTTCTTTCAAAAACTTGAGCATGTTAGGCGTAATAACGTTAGACGTGCAGGATGGCAGATAAATATTCTTTATCCCCAGATAACGCAGGTTAAAAAGGTGCGACATCGTATGCAGATTGCACGTTGTTATAAAAACAGATACGGGGAATTTATCAAAATCCACATGCTTTTTGATGTGCGAAAGTATCTTGTAAATCAATGAAGAATTAAAAAATGAATCAAAATACAGAATATTGTCCTTTGTTGAGGGTATCAGCGTGGAAAGTACGTAATAATCATCAGGAAGCTTTTCTTCCAGTTCATCAAAGTATTCCGAATGCATGGGAGCATGGTTTAAAAGCCCTACAACAAGAAGTTTTTTAATATCTTTGTTCTTTATTTTCTCAATTATTTCGTCGGCTTTGCTCATAACAACAGACTCGTCATAGCCGACTTTTACCATTGCTATTTTATGCTCGTGTTCAAAACCCTTTGACTCAAGAGCAGCCTCAATAAGAGGGGTAAAATCATTGTTTTCAATACGATACATCCCTCTGCCGGCAATTATATTTGTGGTAAACAGTCTGCCTCTGTATAATCTGTCCAAAAGATATTGAAAATTCCTCAAAACAAGCACAGGTCCTTTAAAAGAAGCAAAATCAAACTGTACACTGTCTAAAGACATCTGGAAATGTCCCTTCAAATGCGGATATTGAGCAAATTTCGGATAAGCATGCGCAACAATCAGACCGCTGTGAGTATAAACATTTATATCTTCATCTTTTGTTGCCTCAAGAAGGTTTTCAAGGTCTTTGAGATTCTGCCCCGAAGCAAGAATGGCTTTGCCCGGTTTTACACCGATTTCTACATCGTTCAATATGATTTTGCCGTAGTAATCCTCCTTGAACTTATGCAGCTTTATATGGATTTTATAATTTATCTCAGCAAAATCATTGATTTTACGTGTAAGCTTTGACTCTGTCATTGAGGAAAAATTAAGGTTGTTAAACAGCTTTAAAATAGCATCTTCTTCCGGAAGATAGTCATCTGTATAGCATTTTAACTCTATCAGCCTGATGCTGGCACTTTTTATGAGATTCAGAATAATCTCATACAGATTTTTTATATCTGCTTTAAGCACCTTATTGCGCTGTATTGCCTGCTGTTCTCCCTGATTCACAATAGACATCAGGTCAAATTTTTCAAACTTGATATTGGATTTGAGTATCTGGCAGTCAAGATTTTTCTTTTCGCAGACAGAAGTATAAGCCTCTTTAACAGACTCTTTCTCCCTGTTGATAGTGTTCAATAAAGATTCGAACTCCTCTCGGTTAAACTCATAGCCTATTAAAATCAATGAAAGATAATTGATTATTCTATTCTTAAGTTTTTTATTTTCGTAGCCGATTTCCTGCATTTTGATATAGTAGTATGTCAGCTGTTTCAACTCATACAGGAGAACCTCCATCAAAGAATAAACAATCGGGTCTATACTGCAATAGCCGTCTATTGCACAATCATTGTAAGCCATGTGGCTCCCGTATGACTCCCCGAAAAATCTGTCAAAACTGTCTCCTCTGTTCAAAGAGTTCTCGGGATCAAATTTGGGATTTATATTTTTCTTTTCAGGCTGGTTAAACATAAATGTATTTTAAATGCTTCGTGCACTAAAACCATTGACCGTACGGGCTATAAAAAAACTCTTCTTTTAACCGCCCGTTAAGACTATGCGTAAAAAACAAAATATATAGTATAATTTGTTATCAAATAATAATAAAGGTATAAACAATGAAAAAATTAGCAATTCTTATTTTTGTAATAATACTGGGAATCTCGCAGAGCGTTTTTGCACTTGATTACTCAACATACAAACTCGACAACGGACAGACCGTTATAATAAAAGAAGTCCATGACAACCCCATTGTCACAATAGATACGTGGATAAAAACAGGCTCAATAAACGAGACCGACAAAAATAACGGCGTTGCGCATTTTCTTGAACACCTGTTTTTCAAAGGCACAACAAAACACCCCGCAGGAGAGTTTGACAAAATCCTTGAAACAAAAGGCGCTATCACAAACGCTGCAACAAGCAAGGATTTTACACACTACTACATAACTATACCGTCTAAAGACTTTGAAACAGCAATGGACCTGCATGCAGACATGCTGATGAATCCTCTTATCCCGAGAAAAGAACTTGAAAAAGAAAGAAAAGTTGTCATAGAAGAAATTGCTAAAACTAACGACAACCCCGAAAATAAACTCTATGAAAACATGATTAAGGGTTTTTATGTAAACCACCCTTACAAAAGAAAAGTTATAGGCAAAAAAGAAGTTATTGAAAATATTTCAAGAGAGGAAATCCTTGATTTCTACAACAAATGGTACAACCCGTCAAATATGATAACGGTTGTTGTAGGCGATGTAAATACACAAAATGCACTCAATGCAATAAAAAAGAACTTTAACAGAAAAGAAACATCAAAATGTCAAAAACCGTCTTACAAAAAAGACAAAAACATAGAAAAACAAATCCAAATCGATGCAAAAGATAAAGTTAAAACAGGCTACATGATGATAGGCTTCAGAGGTGTAGCGCAGGAAAACAGAGCCGACAGCTATGCTCTTGATGTGCTTGCAACAATATTAGGCGACGGCCGCTCTTCAAAACTCTATCAGGCTGTAAAAGAGCAAAAACAGCTTGCTTACAGCATATCAGCAGGTCATGCATCTATGAAAGACGACAGTTTAGTCTTTATACGGGCAAACTTTATCCCCGCAAACAAGGACAAAGTCAAAAAAGCAATCTTTGATGAAATAAATAAGGTAAGAAACGGCAATATTGACGAGCAGGAAATCTCAACAGCAAAAAGCATAATTGAAAGAGATACCTTCTACTCCAGAGAATCCACCTCAAACATCGCAAACGAACTCGGCTATACAACACTTGTGTACGGTGATTCGAAGTATTATGACGAATACATAGCCAATATCAAAAAAGTAACAAAAGCAGATATAGTTAACGCTTCCAAAAAATATCTTAATCCTAACCACGCAGTTATTTCAGTAATGCTGCCCGAGTCTATGCCGCAGGAAAACGAGAAAAAAATCAGCAATGTTCAAAAAAAACCGCCTGTCATTGTAAAACAGGATAAAACCGTAACACAGTACCTTCTGCCGGATGACATAACTCTTATCATCAATCACAATACACTCAACGACATTGTTGCAATGCAGATTCTTGCTAAAGGCGGCAACTACATTGAGAAAAAAGCAGGTACAGGCTCTGTAACAGCTTCTGTGATGATGAAAGGAACAAAAAAATACTCCGCTCTTGACCTGTCGCAGGTCATGGAGCAAAACGGCATAAAAATAGCACCGTCAAACGGCTCTGATATGTTCTCTATCTCTGTTAAAACAACAAAAAATGACCTTGCGCTAACCTTTGATTTACTCAACGAAATCGTAAACAACGCCTCATTTGACATGCAGGAAATTGAAAGGGTTAAAGCAGAAAAAATCCTTGCAATACAAAAAAACAGAGACACCCCCTCAAGCGTTGCTTTTGAAGAGTTCAAAACCGCAATATGGGCTGACACACCCTACGGCGTGACAGGCAAGGTGCTGGAAAAAACAATACCAACAATTAACAGAAACGATATTCTTGAATTTTATAACACTGTCTTTTATCCGCAAAATCTCGTGATTTCAATAAACGGAAACGTAGATGACAAAAAAATTATTGAACAAATCGAAAATATCTTCTATACCAAAAAAGATACAAAAGCACAGAGATTTGAATACTCAAAATACGCTCAAAACTTTAAACCGCTGTCTCAGGGCAAACTGGTGAGAAAACCGCAGGACGTGGAAGCATCGTGGGTTGTAATCGGATGGCTGACTGACGGTGTTGCAAATACAAAAGACATTGCCGTATTGCAGGTTATAGACTCTATACTGGGCGGAGGAATGAGTTCCAGACTGTTCAGCGACCTCAGGGGCGAGCAGGGACTTGCTTATCAGGTAGGCTCGAGTTTTGCTTCCAATGTAAATCAGGGACTGTTTGCACTCTACATAGGCACAAACCCTCAGACTGCAATGCACTCCAAGAACGAACTTTTAAAACAGATAAATACTCTGAAAAGAGAGTTTGTATCCGACAAAGAACTGCAGGAGGCAAAAGACAAGATACTAGGCAATTTCGTGCTTTCACAGGAAACTAACATGGAAAAAGCAGCAACTCTTGGCTGGTTTGAACTTTCAGGCAGAGGTTTCGGATATATCAACGAGTTTCCTGAACTCATAAAATGTGTAAGTGCGGCAGATGTAATCAGAGTGGCAAACAAGTATTTCAGCCGTCCGTATGTGGTTACTGTTGTTGCACCGCAAAGCTATATGAAGGATTTTAAATAAAAATAATTACGCCATAAAATCATAATTGTTTGCTAAAAATCTATTTTTTAAATTGGGGTGTGATAGATTGTACTGATTTGATAGAGCATATTGATTATTATTTAATCCTTGCATTCCATTTTTCTGATTGGCACCGTATTCAGCTGGATTAGTTTGTAATCCCTCATTATCAACAAAAGCATTATTCTGCAAAGCCTGAGATTTAAAAGCATTGAATATTGAAAGATTACTCATAGCACCACCGAAAAATTCATTTGCATCAATAGCATGGTCGCCATTTTTGTCATATTTTTGAAAATCTTGAATACTTATGCCGTATTTCTTGCAATCGTCATCACTTATAAGCATTGACTGCATCTTAGACATAATAAAACCATTATTAATACTTAACGACATAAAACTCCTTTCCTGTCTTATGTGACTTCCTGTTTAAATAAAGTAATTTATTTAAAAATAATTGCTTTAAGCATAATCCATCCTCATCTATCCTATCCTATTAGGCATTATGAGCGGGTTTGAGGCATATCAAAATCCGTGTTTACATTTATTTACAATATAAAATCACTACAAATCAAAACGCATTTTTATATCATTTTGATAACTTTTCCCAAATATTTAATAACAAATGTTTTAATTCTAAAGCTATTTACACAAATCCCCTGCTTTAACAAAGAAACGCAGGTAAAACGGAGTAAAAAGCTGCCCGAATTTACCGAATAATTTTAATCCGGTAATTTTAGCAATCCTGTTGTCGCCTGTCGTCACCCAAAGCGTGTTAAGATTCTTTTTTAGAATCACACAAGGCTTTTTGACCTTTGTTTTGTTAGGGAAAAACTTTATTTTCTTAACCTGCAAAAATGCTCTCCTGTGCGCAATATACGCAGGCTGCCACGGATAAAGCGCCCTTAATAGAGCATTGATTTCAACAGATGATTTTTCAAAATCAATCAAAATATCTTTTTCGCTGATTTGAGGGTAATAAGAAGCCTCTTTCGCACTTTGATTGATAGGTATAATCATCTCATCGTTCATAGCTGTCAAAAGTTCTCTCACACCTTCACGCGCAAGCACACAGCACTTGTTTTTGAGGCTTTCTCCCGTATCTCCGTTGAACCCTTGTACAATATCAATCTTTTTTTGAAGCAAAATCGGACCTGTATCAAGATTTTCATCCATCAGGTGAAAAGTAATACCTGTCTCTTTTTCACCGTTCATTATCACCCTCATATAAGGATTGGGACCCCTGTATTTGGGAAGCAGAGACGGATGGCAGTTTATTGTACCGATTTTTGGCAGGTCAATTATAGGTTTTTTGAACTTTTCACTCCATGAGCCCACAAGGATAATATCAGGGTTCAGCCTCAGTATCTGCCTTCTAAATTCTTTTGAATTAACGCTTCTCGCTTTGATTTCGTGAAGATTTAAACTTTTTATAAAAGCAAAATCCTTGCCCTGTGCAAATATGTCTTTAAAAAACAGCAAAAACGGATGGATAGTCACTCGTTCATGGCGAAAGACACCGACAATCCTGTGTTTTGAGTCCAATGTACCCAAAATAAGATTAGAGAGCATCTTATCATATCCAACTATTACTATTTTCATTTATTATATTTCGTTTTGTAATTTTTTAGCGCAAGAATTGCAGATAAAGTTTGTTTTGTTTGCAATAGGAACGGTTTTACCGCACTTTGAGCAGACAAAAGTAACTTTTTGACCTATTTTTACAAATTTTCCGGCTAAATAAAATGCTTCAAATTCGTCTTTAGTCAGATTGAATTTTTGAAGAATTACTTCAATAGGAATAGTCTCCTCGGGTGAAGTAATTACAAATGTATTAATTTCAGAAAGCATTTTATTCTGTGCTTCAAAACACTTATCGCAGATATCTCTCTTAGAAGTTTGTAAAAACAGAGTACCGCATTTCTTACAATTAGCTACGTTAGCCATCATTCTTACCTTTATAAACCTCGATAGTAAAATCTTAACGAAAAGGTTATCAAAAATCAAATAGTTCGTGTTGACAAAGGGTTTAAACAAATTGTATAAGTGTATTGTATTGTAAATAAAATTTACAAAACTGTACAAGTAATGTAAATTTTTGTGTACAATATTAATGTAACAATCCGGTTTAATATTCCGGATGAGAAGAGAGACAAATTGGACAGCAATTTCAACAGCTTTGATAATCTTGAGACATCAATCAGAAAATCTTCTGTTATTCAGGAGAGGATAAATCTTGTCTCAACTCATATGTACAAACAGTTTCTGGAATATCAGCGCTCTACCATGAACGCGGCAGAAACTTTTGTCAAAATTACTGATAACATGCAGTCAACCGTTGAATACCTCAAACAATCCTTTGGTGCACGCGGAGTTGCTACAGACAACATTTATTTTGAAGCAGATGAAAAAAAATCTGTTCTTGTCCTGCATATTCTCTGGCATACAATCAGCTTTACAACCCGCTGGAACAACCAGCCGCAAGCACTTTACCGCGGTGTTGAAATGCCGATGATTTCTAACAGAATTATTGCAATGAAAGGCAACTTCAACGAAATAATCAAAGGCGTGCCGGAAGACGACCAGCTTCAGGCAGTTCTTGAACAGGAAGTAGCTTCACTGTTTATTCCTGCAGAACGAGGTCAAAACTGCATTATAAAAATTAATCACCTCGGCAACAAAGAATTTTACATAAATCACATGGACGCCCCAAGAGAATTTTTGCTCAAAGTTATTGAAACAATCTGCGGGGGCGGGGTTTATCACGAAGAATTGAGACAGTAAAAAGGTTTTTTGATGACGGCTGATATTCAAGAGGCTCTTAATCTACAGTCACAGGGTAAATTTGAACAGGCAGAAAAAATATACCTCGAGTTTCTTGAAGAAAACCCGAAACAGCCTGATGTATCCAATCTTCTGGGATTAATATATGCACAGACAAATCAACCTGACAAAGCCCTAAAATATTTTGAATACGCTGTTGAGGGATTTCCTTGTGCCGAATATTATCAAAACTTCGGGATGTTTTTATATGCGCAAAAAGACTTTGAAAAAGCTATGGACTGCTTTTCAAAAGCAATATCTTATGAGCCTGAGAATCTTAATTTTATAAGAAATTTTGCACAGCTTGCCAAAAAAGCAAATCAAACCGATAAAGGCATCGAGTTTTTTAACAAATGTCTCGAACTGGAACCCCAAGATGCTGTCGGCTGGAATAATATCGGACTTTTGTACGAACAAAAACACGACCTCAAAACCGCAAAATCCTGCTATATAAAATCAATAAAAGTCAAAGAAAACTACGAAGCCTTGCACAATCTGGCGGTTTTACACAGGATGGAGCGTAATTTTACCGAATCAATACGCTGTTTTAAGCAGGCGCTGAAATTTAAGCCTAATAATGAATTTTCGCTTCTCGGGCTAGGGATGTCGTATTTGTCGCAAAAGGATTTTGAAAACGGTTACAAATACTATATGAAGAAAAAACCGCAGGTTGCCGCTAAATACAAAAACCACTGGGACGGCACAGCACACCCTGACAGCACACTACTTATTTACTATGATTCGGGTTTTGGCGATCAGCTGATGTTTTGCCGCTATTTGAACCTTGTAAAAGATAAATTTAAAAAGGTGAAATTTTATTGTTCATCACAGCTTCGCAGGCTTTTTGCAGAGAATTTTCCTGACATTGAAATCGCACTGACTGATGACACGGATTATGATTTTTCCGACAACATAATGTATTTAAATTACCATCTCGGACTGGATTTTGACCATATTCCTTTAAGCAAAGGTTATTTGCATGCACAAAAAGCACAGGATAGCAGGTTTGATGTTGCCGAAAAGAAAATAGGACTTTTCTGGCAGGGAAATTATGACGGTTATGCAAACCGTGCAATAAAACTCAAAGAACTCGCGCCGTTACTGGATTTAAAAGAACACAGATTTTACGGCTTTGTAAAAGAAGATAAAGAGAATCAGATAGACAATTTTGCTGAAATAATCAACATTGGCAAGGATTTAGAAGATTTTTACGACACTGCGTCAAAACTTTTGAATCTGGATTTATTTATAACAATCGATACTGCTGCGGCTAACCTTGCAGGCGCACTGGGTGTCAAAACATTTCTTCTTCTGCCTTATGCAAGCGAGTGGAGGTGGTTTGATAACACAAAAGCCACTCAATGGTACGATTCTGTCACTATTTTTAAACAAACAGAACCATGGTGCTGGCAGCCGGTTATTGAGAAAATACATGAAAATCTAAAAAGTTCATTTTGAACACTTGACACTTTGACATGTCCTTAATATGATAAATACACGTTATGCCGAAGTGGCTCAATGGTAGAGCAACGGTTTTGTAAACCGTAGGTTGTAGGTTCGATTCCTATCTTCGGCAATTTTTTTGAAATCCCTATAAGCCCTTGTGGCTCAGGGACTCTGCCGAGGAGAAGGTGACTAAATGTCACGTTCGACGAGAGGTAGCACTCCCTTAAAATGACAATTACATAGTAAGCCCTTGTGGCTCAGGGACTCTGCCGAGGAGAAGGTGACTAAATGTCACGTTCGACGAGAGGCAGCACTCCCTTAAAATGACAATTACATAGTAAGCCCTTGTGGCTCAGGGGTAGAGCACTCCCTTGGTAAGGGAGAGGTCACGAGTTCAAATCTCGTCAAGGGCAAATTTGAACTCAAACAAATTGAAAACTAAATATGGGTAGGTGGCCGAGTGGCTAAAGGCGACAGACTGTAAATCTGTTCCCGCGAGGGTACGGTGGTTCGAATCCACCCCTGCCCA
>CALUPU010000016.1 GCA_944322725.1 Candidatus Gastranaerophilales bacterium | reverse complement strand
GTACTCCCAAGGGGATTTGAACCCCTGCCGCATCCGTGAAAGGGATGTGTCCTAGGCCTCTAGACGATGGGAGCCTATCTTGAAAGCCACTGTCGTGACCTTGTAGGAATAATATATCTAAGACATAAACCTATGTCAACAAACTTTTTACATGTTGTTTAAAATGATTGAAAAACGCGCAGTTTTATAGTAAATTTCATATATAAAAGAGGGGACGGAAATACAGCATGTCAAAGTCTGAGATTAACTATATAAATAGCGTGGATGTGGATATAAACGAAGCAACGCCTATGTTGAGACAGTTTTTGGAAATCAAAAAGAACAATCTTGATGTTCTTCTTTTGTATCGCATGGGTGATTTTTACGAAACATTTTTTGAGGATGCACTGACTTTATCAAAAGACCTTGAAATTACACTTACAAGCCGGGAGGGCGGAAATCTCGGGCGTATTCCAATGGCAGGTATCCCGGCAAAAGCTGTTGACAATTATCTGCCTAAGCTTCTTGAAAAAGGTCACAAAATAGCTATCTGTGAGCAGTTGGAAGACCCTGCAACAGCAAAGGGACTTGTCAAAAGAGATATTATAAAAACCATAACTGCAGGTACTCTTACCGAGACAAATCTTTTAAAATCCAATGTTAATAACTATCTTGCAGCAGTTATGAAAGACAAAAAATCTGAGACATACGGTCTGGCTTACACTGATATTTCGACAGGTGAGTTTAAAGTTACCCAGACTGATTTTGAACAGTTGTTAAGCGAACTTTCAAGAATCAGACCGTCTGAACTTGTTGTACCTAAAATTACGCAAAAGGTTCTGCCCTTCCAGATTGTCGGGGATGAAAATATAGATTTGCCCGAAGAAATTACCGGCAATTACAATTGCTCAAAAATGAGTTATGCTGCGTTTGATGAAGACAGGGCGCAAAAAAATATTAAAGAGATTTTTAAGCTTGAATCTGTTGAAGCCTTTGGGTTCAGCCAATACAAAACCGGTTTTTGTGCGGCAGGTGCAATTTTTGAATATTTGTACAGAACACAGAAGGATAACTTCCCTAAGTTTGAAAAAATTGATACATACAGCCTTACTCAGTATGTTTCGATTGATTCAAACACAAGGCGTAATCTTGAATTGACAGAAACTTCACGCGATAAGGCAAAGTTTGGTTCTCTTCTGTGGGCTATTGACAAAACAGAAACCAACATGGGTGCAAGACAGCTTAAAAAGTGGATTCACCAGCCTTTGAAAAATGTGGAAAAAATAAAAGAACGCCAGAATGCGGTTGAAGAATTGATAAAAGATACTTCTTCAAGAATCAGGTTAATTGGTTTGCTGGAAAAAGTTTATGATATACAGAGGCTTTCAACAAGAATAAGCAACAATAGCGCAAATCCCCGTGATTTTCTTGCTCTGAGAGACACAATCAATCTTCTGCCTCAATTTGAAGAGGTGTTGAAAAATTTTGATTCAAAGCTTTTAACACGTTTATCCCGGGAACACTCAAATCTTCTTGAATTTGCGGAAATAATAAATAAAACTATCTCTGATGAAGCACCGATAACAGTTAAGGACGGTTATGTGATAAAAGAAGGCGTATCCGGTGATTTGGATTACTACAGAGATTTGCTAAACGGCGGCAAGCAGTGGCTGGTTGAGTTTGAGAACAAACAAAAAGAAGAAACGGGTATTAAATTTTTAAAAGTAGGTTTTTCAAAGACCTTCGGCTATTTTATTGAGGTGTCAAATTCTAATCTAAGCATGGTGCCGGATACATATATAAGACGGCAGACACTTACAAACGGTGAAAGATTTATTACTGAAGAATTAAAAAAACATGAGTCGGATGTCCTTTCTGCACAGTCAAAATCACTTGAACTAGAATATAAAATATTCTCTGATTTAAGAGAATACTCAAAAGAATTTGTTGAACCAGTGAGAGAAGCTGCACAGCTGCTTTCGGATATAGATGTGCTTGTTTCGTTTGCTGTGTGTGCAATTGAAAATAAATACGTCAAGCCTGAAATTACGGAAACAAATGAGCTTTATATTAAAGAAGGCAGACACCCTGTTCTTGAAAAAATTCTGCCGATGGGCAAATATGTATCTAATGATTTGAAGCTTGTCGCAGACAATCACAATACGGATGTTGATGCACAGTTTATGGTGCTTACCGGTCCTAATATGGCAGGTAAATCCACATATATGAGGCAAAATGCTCTCATTGTAATCCTTGCACAGATTGGCAGTTATGTTCCTGCTGAGGCAGCAAGAATAGGCGTGGTAGACAAAATTTTTACAAGAGTAGGTGCTGTTGATGATTTATCATTGGGACAATCAACATTTATGGTTGAGATGAATGAAACAGCTTTTATTCTAAACTCTGCTACGGAAAAAAGCCTTATTCTTCTTGATGAAATAGGAAGAGGCACAAGCACATACGACGGTGTGGCAATAGCCTGGAGCGTTGCGGAATATATAGCAACAAAGATTAAGGCAAGGACTATTTTTGCGACACATTATCATGAGTTGAATGTTATGAGTTCTCTATTCCCTCAGATAAAAAATTACAGGGTAACAATATCAGAAAATGATGGAGAAATCATTTTCTTGAGAAAGGTTATAGAAGGATCTGCGAGCAAAAGTTACGGTATACAGGTGGCAAAAATGGCGGGACTCCCGCAATCTGTGGTTAAAACAGCAGAAGATATGATGACAAAGATGCAGGTTGATTATTCAAAAGATTTGTCGGCAAACAAGCGTAAGAACAAAATCCTTACGCCTGATGTACCTCAATTATCTCTTGTGTTCAGGGAAGAAGATTAGTCTTTTATTCCTCGTGCAAGTTTCATACCATCGAGCAGATTGTCAAGTTTCTTTAATGCATTGTTGTCGTTTAACGCAAGCAACGAAAGTTTTATAAATTCTGCGGAACTTTTATCTTTGCAGATTTTCTTAAATTCTTTCATCATAAAATTCATATTCTGCTTTGCGTCTACATCAATTGTGTTTAATATAACTTTTTCTTTGCCGTCCGGATAGAACACAACGATTTTACTGGTTTTCTTGTTGTCGAAATATTCTACATAAACAGGTTTGTTTAATGCTTTTGCTGTGTTATGCATATTCTTGTCGGTACATATTTTCTGTTTTTCATCCTTATTATTATCAGGAAAGAGTTCGTATACATTCTTTGTTGCAGATTTTGTAACCTGAAAAACAGCTTGATTGTCCGTGCCTGTCATTGCGCCTTCGTTTTCTTCAACAAGAAATTCGAAATCAAATAAGTCTTTGGGTGTGAGATCAAGCGCAATGCATAATTTCTCTAAAGTTTTGCACGATGGAAAATGTTCACCCGTTTCTATTTTAGAAAGTTGTCTCGGATGAATTCCTACGATTCCAGCTAAATCTTCTTGAGTAATATCTCTGGACTTTCTGATAAGTTTGAGATTACTGCCCAACCCTTGTTTAAAATTTGTCATAAACACGTCCTTTCGTTCAAGTATATAAGTCTTAAATGATTAATTTAAGGTTTTGAAACACTGATAAAATATGTGTTTCGATGTTGACTTAGGCGTTTCACGACATATCATGAGAAGAATAACAGCGTTAGACACTCCAGTACTGTTGCTGCAGTAGTATGTTTATTGCAAATACAAAAATTGAAAAAACTTCTATATTAAAGAGAAACCAATGTATGGACACACATAGCAGAAAAATTTTTACATATATTGATTTTGAAAAGGAAACCCCTCCTTATCTGAATTTGTGTATAAAAACATGGCAAAAAAATCTCCCCAAAGGGTACGAAATAATATTTTTAAATGAAAAAAATTTGAAAAATTACATTCCTGAAACAGCACTTGCTCAGGTATTGGATAAATCTCGTAAAGACTGTTTTTACTGTTATCTTGAATACCTTGCGGCTTCGGTTCTTTATTACAACGGAGGAATATTTCTTGATGCGGATACAATTATAACCGACAAATTTATACCCTCGGAGATTCTTTTAAGCTGCTGTGATGCAGTGGTATACGGTAATTCACGAAATGATATATGCTCAGGATTTTTAATGGCAAAAAAAGAATCAACTTTTCTGGAGGAGTTAATGAGGCGTCTGCTGTTTTTTATGCATTTGCCGGAGATTGGCGGTTACAAAAGAAACTTTGTTTTAAATAATGTTTTAAGAGACACATCCTGCGATGATGTTGTTGTGCTCGACTGTGAAGAAACAGGATTTCGTATGGAAAGAGCAATGTACGGAGTATTCGATTCTTATCTGTACAATAAATATTACTTTTCAAATATATCTTCTATAGAAGATTTTATAAAAACGACAAAAGGTATTACTGCTTTGAGCAACTCTTTGACTCCGCAGGAATATAAAGAAATGGATGAAGAAGAGTTTTTAAGCAGAGATATTTTTCTTGCCAAAATATTCAACGTTCTTTTGTGAAAGTAAAGAAATAAATATTGCTCTTTGGTTTCTGCTGTGCAGGCAGTATGTGCAGTAATGTTAAATTTTATACTGTTTATTGTTGTTAGACAGTTAGGAAAGTATTGTTATGTATAAATTAAGAGCGAGAGAAGAACGCGGAAAGACAATGACAGATTGGCTTGACAGCGCTCATACATTTTCTTTTGCACAGTATTTTGACCCGTTTAATATGGGCTTTAGTGATTTGCGTGTTATTAATGATGATATTGTAAAACCGCTCGGCGGATTTGAATTTCATCCTCATTCAAATATGGAGATTATAAGCGTTATTCTTTCAGGTCAGATTGAACATAAAGACTCTATGGGCGAGTCTGAGATATTGAATGCGGGCGATGTACAGGTGATGACAGCCGGCTCCGGAATTATGCACAGTGAGTTTAATCCCTCTGCCGACAAGTTTCTTCATCTTCTTCAAATATGGATTCTTCCGAATAAAAAAAATCTCGAACCGTCATATAATACAAAATCTTTTCCCAAAGAGAAAATGCTGAATCAGTTTAAACTTATTGTCTCTCAAAACGGCAGAGAAGGGTCTTTGAAAATACATCAGGACGCAGAGATTTACAGATGTATTCTTGAAGCCGATAAGACAGTAGTCTATGATATGCCGCCTAACAGAAAACTATGGCTTCAGGCTGCAAAAGGAGCCATAGAAGTTAATTCCACTATACTCGAAGCCGGAGACGGTATGTCCATAGTAAATGAGAGAGGGCTCCTTGAGATTAGCGGAGTGGATGAAGAATCTGACTTTTTGCTTTTTAACTTAAGAAATCTGACAATTTAAAAAATATAAACAGCAATTACCGCAAATATAATTAAAGGAATATTGTAATGCAAAAATGTAGGAATACAGGTGTCTGTTATATGATTGTGCTGACCGTCTGCATTTAAGCCCGCAGTAGGTCCCAGAGTTGTGTCGGACGCGGGAGAGCCTGCGTCTCCGAGTGCGGCTGCTGCGGATAAAAGGATTATCGTAGCCGGAATGCTGAAACCCATCTTTGCGCATATCGGTACAAACAATACTGCAAGAATTGGGATTGTACCGAAAGATGTTCCTATGCCCATGGTTATAAAAAGACCGATAGAAAGCATTAGCGTGGCGGCAAGCAGTCTGCTTCCGCTCATAAATGCTGTTGATGCATGTACAAGTGTTTCTATACCGCCTGTCTCTTTAAGGACAAGAGCAAAACCTGCGGCAACAAGCATTACAAAAGCGACATAGCCCATCAATCCTATGCCTTCATTCATAAGCTTGTCCATTTTTTTGTGGTCAATTGCGCCTGTGCCGAAGATTACAGCCAGACCGACAAGTGCGCCTAAGGGAAGCGAGTTTGTCCACAGTTGTACAACGAGAGTGGCAAAAGCTGCCAGCAGTGTAAGATAATGACTTTTGGTGAATTTTATATCTTCAAGTTTCATAACAGAATCTTCGCCTATAGATATATCTTTGTATTCTCTGGGTTTTCTGTACGTTATAAAAAGAGCAATCATTAAACCGGTAAACATTGCCAGTGCAAGAAACCAGTTTGACTTCCAGATTTCTCCTACAGAAATAGACATACCGTTTTGTGTGAGGTTTTCTGCTATCAGCCCTTGAAATATTAGACCGAATCCTGCAGGAATCGCAATATATGGGGTTTTTAGACCGAAAGCAAGAGCACACGCAACAACTCGTCTGTCAATTTTTAATTTGTTCATCAAATGCAGTAACGGCGGTATAAGTATCGGAATGAAAGCAATATGGACAGGAATAAGATTCTGAGACATCATTGATATTATTGTAATTATGGCAATAAGCAGATAGGCTTTGCCGTTAATTACTTTTGCAATCTTTTTGGCAAGTACCGGAGCAAGTCCCGTATGTGTCATTGCTGCTGCAAATGCGCCTAAAAGAATGTAGCTTAATGCGGTTTCTGAATTGCCGCCCATTCCTGAAATGAAGGTATGCATAATCCGTGAAATATCCATATGTGCACACATCCCGGCGGCAATTGAGGAAAATATTATTGCCAGAAGTACATTGATACGAAGCACACACAATGTGCAAAGAAGCACTACCGATACTATTACGGGATTAAATAAAATTTCCATACTTTTACCTTATTCCGCTTGCAGACGCAAATACACGATAACACAAAAAAGCACAAATTTTAAAATTTGTGCTTTTGGTGTCACCTTGAAAAGGTGAGCAGTTGCCGGCTCCTCGCAGCCGGCAACTGCGACACTAGATTATATAATGTCAGGTCAAATTCTTATTTGCATCCGCATTCGCATTTAGGTTTTTTATGCTTTTTGCATTTGTCTTTCATAAGTTCTTTGTATTTATCTTTCTGGCAGCTTGTCAAAATCTGCGTAAAGCATTCTTTGTGCTGTTTTTTCTTGTCTTTGATTTCAGATTTTAAATCTTTAATTTTTTGTTTTTGCTCACGTTTGTCTTTCCAGGAGCATTTTTTACATTCCATGTCTTTGAGTTTTGCTTTTTCCTCCTTGCAGCAAAGTTTGAGCGGTGCAACTTCGTCAAAGAATTTGTCATCAATGCATTTTGCTTTTACTCTTTGTTCCTGGGTAAGGCACAATTTGTCATACAGGCATGCTCTTTTTTCACAGAATTTAATTTTCCAATCCTGAATTTCTTCACAAGAATTGAAAACCGGAGCTTTTGCTTCACAGTTAGGGCATTCTGGTTTTCCGCAATTGCAGGGCTGTTGTGCTGCGCAAGGTGCAGGCTGAATCGGGCATGCTACGGGTACTACAGTCACAGGTTCAGCACAAACGCTCATTACAGAGCATACCATTGCAGCAGCAAGCGTAACAGCTGTTTTTGCAGCGGATTTTTTTACGGTGTTGTTCATTTACTTCTCCTTATGTTTTTCGGATAACTCATCGCTGTTAATAAATTATTATAAGTTTTTTAAAGAACTGTAAACTACAACAGAGGATGGTCTGTAAGGCTATTTTTATAATTTGAATTTTTATTTGGAGACTTATGTTTATTCTAAACAAAAATATTAAGATTTATAAACAAAAGTATAATCTTTTGGGTTTTCCTATAAAGTTTTGAGATTTATATGCCGATAAGAAAAATAGAAAGTTAATAGGAATGAATTTTGCATGACTAAAGAGAATGTGAACAAAAAAGAAGATGGAGTATCGGTCTTTTCAAGGAGCGCGGAGTTTCTGGACAGTGATCCGTTAGAGGAAATTTTTGCTCTTAATCTTGGTGATTTTTTGACAGAACACCTTATTTCAGAGGATTTGGCGCAAAAAATCAAAAAACATGATACAAAAGACAAAGCAGAAAGCCTCAAGAAACAGCTTAGAGAACTTATATCTATTTATTCCATAAACAACACTTTGAGTGTGCTGGGTTTTACAAATAAAGAAGATTATATTATTTATAATTCGATTGCAAAAACTATTGTGCAGATGATAGATGCAAAAGCTTGTCATATACTGCTGGCGAATGAATATGCCATGGGTATGGATGATACGGAAACAGGGCTTGTCCTTGTCGGTTCTTCAATATCTGCGGATGAAGAAATAAATTGTGATGATCCTTCCATATTGCAAATTCCTATGCATTACGGAACGGAAAATGCAGGGCTTATTCTGATTGAGCCGTATGAAGGCAAAAATATTTCTGATGAGTTTGTGAAACTCATCAATGTGACGGCAAGACTTTTTGCAATTTCCATGATGCTTCAAAAACTTACCGATGAAACATCAAAGGCTATGTCTTGTGAAGATGTTACAAGCACTGAACTACAGCATTATCGTGCGGAACTGACTGCTGTAATCGGAGATTTGGGCGAAGAACAGCAGAATTTTGTGGAAATGCTTGCCAAAGCAGTAGATGCAAAAAGCGAGTTTCATAATAACCACTCTCAGCATGTTGCTGATCTTGCAAAAGAAATTTGTGAATATTTGGGATTAAATGAAAAAACAAAAGATTTGATATATTATGCGGGACTCCTGCAAAATATCGGAAAAATCACTATCCCTGAAGAGTTATTCAATAAGAAAGAAAAACTTTCAAAAGAAGATTGGGAAGCTTTGCAAAACCACCCGAATATAGGTGTGAGCCTTCTTATGAGCATAAACTTCCTGTCTGAAGTAATCCCTTATATTCATTACCACAAGGAACGCTGGGACGGTAAAGGCGAACCTGAAGGATTAAAAGGTCAGAGTATACCTTTCGGTTCAAGAATTATTGCTCTTGCTGATGCTTTCTGCGCCTTGAGAGAAGACAGACCCTACAGACAGGCTATGAGTCAGGAAAAAGCCCTTGATATTATCAAAGAAGAAGCCGGAATCAAATGGGATCCTGATGTGGTAAATGTATTGGAATCCTTGATTAACAGGTAACCAGCTTTTGAAGGAAAATTTCCCACGGAAGAGAATTGAGAATGAAGAAATTATTAATACTGATTATAGCATTGCTGCTTTTTGCACCGACTACTTCCTTTGCAGCTGCGGCAAAAAAGAATAAAGTCGGCTATATGACGATTACTTATGAAACTCAGGATAGTTTTGTAATTAAGTCCAAGCTGTTTTATCCCGCAAAACAGCAGGCTGTTTATCCTGCAGTGGTAATGCTTCATTCAATAGGATATTCAAGCGAATACTGGGGACAGATTGTAAAGCGTTTTGTTGATTCGGGTGCAGCTGTGTTGCTCATTGATTTGCGCGGGCACGGACAGAGTATTTATGATTCGAACTTTAAAATCCGTTCATGGCAGTATTACACTCCGAAAGTTTTCGCAAAGTATCCGTCTGATGTAGCAGAGATTTTGAGATATGTAGCAACAAACTACAAAAATATTTCTACTACAAACTATGCAATAATCGGGGCGGATATAGGTGCAAATACGGCAGTGCTGGCAGCCGAACAGCTTCCCAACAAGCCGCGGTGTATGGTTCTTATTTCTCCTACAAGAGAATACAAGGGCCTTTACATACCTGTTTCAATGACAAACATCGGCACAATGCCTCTTTTGTCCGTTGTGAGTGTAAGAGATAATTATTCGTTTAAAGAAACTCAGAGTTTGAAAAAATTCGCACAGGGCGCATTTGATATAAAAACTTATCCGGCTGGAGGCATGGGAATGCTTATGCTCAAGGTTAATCCCTCTATGGCACAAGACATTGTAAACTGGGTTATGCCGAAGATTAAATAAAAACATGACTTTTTGAAAAAAATCATTAATTTAGACGAGTGAAAATATCCTCTAAATTGATGATTTTTTCATGCAAGACATTCACCTGCGGTTAACTTATACCGTAATTGATAGTATAATCTTAATTAACGAGGCGGGAAAAACTTTAAATGGATTTTCAAAAAATACTCGAAAATAAGCCATTACTTTATGGGATAATAGGGGGACTTGTGGTCGTTCTGGCACTGTTTATAACAGTGGGAATGGTTGTGTCGTCCAATAATTCCGGTGCGCCTAAAGCTGTTAAAGAAAAAGTTATTGATAAACCGCTTGATTTGCTTACAACGGACAACCTCGGTAAAGCTATTGAAATACAGGCTCTGCTTGCAAGAGAGGGTATTACCGCAGAACGCCGTGCAGACGGGCAAAAGTCTGTTTTATATCTTCAAAAATACACAATGACCCAGAGGGACAGGGCTCTTTTAGCTATTGTAAAGAGCGGTCTTGTTGACCAGAATATTGGTCTTGAAATTTTTGATAAAGGGGATTTTACCTCTACAAAAGAAGATAAAAGAATTCGTCTTACACGTGCTATAAACGGTGAATTGTCCCGCTTAATCAGAAAAATCCCGCCGATTGAAAACGCTTCAGTATTTGTTTCCATTCCCGAGCAGGTAATGTTTGAACAGGATCAGAAACCCATCACTGCTACTGTTCAGATTGTTATGCCCAGCGGTGAAAAACTCGACAATATGAAGGTTAAAGCCATAAGAAACCTGCTTCTCGGTTCTGTAAACGGACTTGAGGCAGAGAATATATCTATTACCGATACAAACGGAAATGTATATGACTCTATTGCATCTGCTGATGATGATATGCTTGCCAAGCTTGAAGAAAACGACCAGTATATGCAGGCAAAAGTAAAAACACAGCTTGATAAATTAATCGGCAAAGGCAACTATGCTGTGACTGTCAGCACGTATTTAAGACAGGCACCTATGCAAAAAGACTCTATAGACTTTGACCCGAATAAAAAAACAGCTATTACGGAACAGAGTTTCTCTGAAGGTCTCGGCGACCAGACAAGAGACTCCAACAGAGGTCTTAGCGCAGTCAGCGTTTATCTTCCTAACGGATTGCCTGCAAACAATGCTGACTCTGCACAGAACAGAAGCTACTCCAGAACTGCAAGAGAGACACAGTACGGTGTAGCAAAAATTCAGACTAGTGAAATTGTTAAAGCAGGCACTATTGAAGATATTTCTATTGCCGTAACGCTTGAAGAAAGTTCTATACCCGCAAACATGACGCTTGAAGAATTGAAAGTTCTTGTTGCAAAAGCAGCTTCGCCTAAAGCTAAAGCTGAAAACGTAGAGATTGCATTCTCTGATTCTGTTGACCCGTTCTTAGCAGGTGATAAGCCGGAATCTCTGCCAAAACCTGACTCAACAGGCAACCCATGGTGGATTGCTATAGCAATGCTGTTGATTGGTCTCGGTGTCGGCTTGAAATTTCTCTCTGACAGAGTCAGAAAAGCTCAGGAACGACAAAGAGAAGAAATAGAAATGCTCAGAGAAAGAGCACAGGATCAGGAAAAACAGCTGCGTGACGTAAATCTTAAAGCTGCTGAACTGATTGAAAAACAAACCCAGCTTGCTCAGGGTATGCTAGAGCAAAAGCAGGCATCTGCAACGATACCGGAATTAAACTCCACACTTTCTGACCTTGCGGCGGAAATGGAAGGACTGGATGACGAAGATGTTGCAGAGCATGTGAAAAGCTGGATTGAAAAAAGCTAATATGAGGTGAAGTCCTAAGCGGCTCTGCGCAGGCAGAGGCGGGCAGGACGTAACTGAGCAACGGCGACGTTGTGAACGAAATGTAATGAAGTGAACGTACAAATTTCTGAAAGAAATTTGACAGGAGTTAAATAACCAAAATAACTGATAACAGGGGAGAAAACAATTGCCAATAGAAGGATTTGACTTTAAAGAATTTGCAAGAAGCCTCGCAGAGCAGGTCGGTCCGGCGCTGCCTCCTGATATTGCGGATGCTGACAAACAATATGTAATAAATATTGTTCACAACTTCTGCTATATGGCAGGCGAAGCTATTGCCAATGATACAACTATCTCCTTTAACGCTGAACAGGCGAGTATTGTAACCCAGTTTATAGGTGAGTGGGCGTTTCATAAATGTATTGATATTATAAGAAGCGGTATTGACCCTCAATTCAGAGACGGTATTCTGCAAAAAATTGCTTTTACCGTATTTGAAATAGCAAAAACCGCTATTATAAAAAACCTTCCTCAAGGCGATATGATTGCGGTTGTAGAATTTCATGTTAAAAAGGCATACAACGAAGCACTTGAAGAATTAAAAAACAAAGGCGTGCTTTCTGAGGAACAGGTTAAGGAAGCTCAAAGCCATTCCAATATTGATGAGATGGCACAGCAGGCAGCCCAGCAGGAGGCAGAGGCTCAGGCAAACGGTGCTCCTCCGTCAGAGGGCTACAGCGCACCTGCTAATGATAACAAGATTCTTAAACTTGCAACTTTTGCAATTGTATTGAGACATCTGCCTCTTGAAAAAAGACAGGGGCTTTTGGATAAATTTTCACCAGAAGATGCTTCTATGCTCAGAGATTATGCAAACATGGAGGATTTGGAAAACAAGCTTGACCCCTCTCTTGTTGCAAAATGTCTTACAGAGATTAAAAAAACTCTTCCTGAACCCAGAAAAATTAACAAAAACAGGGTGTATCAGCGATTATATAATATTGTAAAGAATTCGGATATTTCAAAGATTTCTAATATCATAGGAAGAGAACGGCAATTCGTAAAAAGATTTGTCACAGAAACCGCTCAGGGCGGCGGAACTACGGAACTCCCTCCGCGTGTGGCTGATATAATATGCAATCACCTTGAAGAAAAATTGAACAGGTAACAATTGGATACTCGTTAACTGATGATAATAAAAAAATACAGTCAGAAAAAACTTAATAAACCCGTGCAGCAGGAGATTCCGGAAGAAGCTTCTGTACAGGAGGTTGTTGAAGAGCCTGCTGCTCAAGAACCTGTACAGGATGCAAAAGATATTTTTGCAGGGTTCAATTTTGATGAAATTGATTTTAACCAGCGTGCAGAAAGACGCCGCGGCGATAGAAGACGCGGATACAGAAGAATCGATGACAGAAACCTTATCTCTCGAGCCCAGCAGGAAGCCATTTCCATAAAAGAGCAGGCTTCAAAGGAAGGTTTTGAAAAAGGATTGGAAGAGGCTAAGAGCGCGCTTGGCGAACTCAAAGGCTCTATTAATGAATTTTTTGAATACAAAGAAACTCTATACAATCAGATTGCCGGAGATATTCTGGATATTGCGCTTAAAGTTGCGCAAAAAATTATAAAAAAAGAAGTGGAAACAGACAAGGCGGTTCTGGATTCGATTGTCAGAGACGCATTAAAAAGCCTTGCCAAAGACGAAAACAAAATTATACTTAAGGTAAACCCGACAGATGTCGAATATACAAAGGAAATTATTCCCGGAATTTTGTCATCCGGACAATTTGAGGCTAAAATTTATGTAACGGGCGATAAAGAGGTCGAAGAAGGCTCGGCTGTAATTGAGACTTCAAACGGCGTTATAGATGCAAACATAAGTACACAGTTAGAAATAATAAGGGAAGCATTTAAGCAGGTATAATGGCAGCAGCACAAGGTTCAAATCCAATAACAGAATTAGGTCTGGCAGCATTCGTTGTTGTCCTGATACTTATCCTGCTTATTGAAATGCCGAACTGGGTTATCGACTTTTCAATTGCACTTAATATTACACTCGGTATTGTGCTTTTGATGATATCTCTGTATATCCAAAAACCGCTTGAACTGGCTGCATTTCCGTCAATTATTCTTATCGGTACAATGTACAGGCTTGTTCTGGGGATTGCTTCCACAAGGCTTATTCTTGCCAAAGGCGAGGCAGGGGCTACGATTCACGCTTTCGGAACCTTCGTAACAGGCGGTAACATGGTTGTCGGCGGTGTAATCTTTATTATCATAACAATCGTTCAGTTTATGGTAATCACAAAAGGTGCGGAACGTATTGCGGAGGTTTCGGCAAGATTTGCTTTGGATGCGATGCCCGGTAAACAGATGACTATTGACGCCGACTTTAACGCAGGTTTGATTTCACCTGACGAAGCGGTTAAAAGACGTGAAGATTTACAAAGAGAATCAGCACTGTTCGGTTCAATGGACGGTGCTATGAAGTTTGTAAAAGGTGATACGATGGCAGGTATTATCATCGTAATCATCAATATCATCGGCGGTTTGTGTATTGGTATGCTCCAGCAGGGTATGCCTGCTGCGGATGCAGTTGCAAAATATACAGTTTTAACAATCGGTGACGGTCTGTCATCACAGCTCCCGTCACTTTTAATGGCAGTTTCCGCAGGTATAGTTATGACACGTGCTTCTGCTGCAAGTCCGAGTTTGGCTTCCGATGTTGCGGGACAGGTCTTGAGCAAGCCTATGAGTTTGTTCTGTGCTGTTGCGTTCCTTCTTTTGATTGCTGTTACAAGCCACTGGACAGGGCTGCCGTTTTTCCCGTTCCTTTTATTCTCTGTTATTATCATAATCGCTGCATTTTCCGTACTTGTTAATCAGGATGTACAGGCACAATTGGGGCAGCTGGAAAATGTTAAGCAGAACATGCAGGATCTTGTTAATCCTAACAAGATGTATGAACGTCTCGGTGTTGACGTTTTGAGTTTGCAGGTTGGTTCAGGCTTGCTGCCTATAGCTGACCCTGATCAGGAAGGTCAGCTGCTTGCCAAGATTGCGGCTCTTCGTCAGCGCGTAACAGACGAACTCGGATATATCATACCCAACATAAGAATTATGGACTCCTCTGCTTTAGACTCAAATGAGTATTTGATTTCTATCAGAGGAAACAAGGTTGCAACGGGGTTTGTTTATCCCGGTAAATTAATGGTTATTGCAGACCAGTGGGATGCAACAGGCAAGCCTACTCCTGCCGATTCCATAGTAAACATTGACCCGACATATCAGGCGCAGGCTTACTGGGTTGATCCGTCTCAGATTGATGAAAATGACCATCTTACAGCAGTCGATTCTGTTGATGTAATTGTTACACACCTTCAAGAGTGCGTAAGAAAATATGTTGATGAGGTTATGACAAAAACAGATGTTCTCAAGCTTATGGAACTTGTTAAGTCACAAGACCCGACCCTTGTTAACGACCTTATTCCGACAATTATTTCAACAAGCGACCTTAGAAAAATATTCGTTAACCTTATCAGAGAAAAAGTTTCTATCAAAGATATCATCTTTATTTTTGAAAGACTCTGCGACTATGCGAGATTCTCAAAAGAACCGGATATTCTTTCAGAACGTATCAGAGCGGCTCTGGGCCGTCAGATTTGTTTGTCAAACTGTACGGAAGATAAGGTTCTTTATGCGCTTACTCTTTCCAGTGAATGGGAAAAAACACTGGATGACAGCTGTCAGAGAACGGAGTTGGGTACCATGTTCCTCTTGAATCCTATGCAGGTTCAGGAACTTATTGAAACAACAGCTTCAACACTCATGAGAGCGCACCAGACAGTGGGCAGACAGCCTGTAATTCTTTGTTCACCCAGAATTAGGCTGCCGTTGTATCAGCTTCTTGAAAGGCACATTCCGACAATCGTTGTTATTTCTTACAGCGAATTGATTACGGATATCAGGGTTGAGGCTGTGGATACAATCGGCGAGATGTATGCACCTGATTATCAGTAGTGCTAAATAAATAAACAAAAAGGAGAATTTTCGTATATGGTATTAAAAATAAAACTCTCCTTTAAGTAAAATCAGGCGGGGCAGAATGCTAGAACAATCAACAGAACGTTCAATTGAATATATGAAAAAAAGAGCCTATGAAATCATAGACTCCACGCCCATGTACCAGTATAAAGGCTCTGTGTCAAAGCTTCTCGGTCTTACCGTAGAGGTTAAACTTCCGGGGCTTAAAATCGGCGACCTGTGTTTTATAGAAACCTGGCAGGGTGAAAAAAAACCCGCGGAAGTTGTTGCATTTAAAGGTGATACAGCACAGCTTCTCTTGCTCTATGACGGTGCCGGAATCGGTCAGGGAAGCCTTGTTTCTACAACCGGTACGCCGATAATGCTGCCTGTTGGCGACTTCTTGCTCGGTCGTCTTATCAGCCCGATGGGAGAGCCGATTGACGGGCGTCCTCTTGATACGTCAACGGCAAACTTTGTTTCTATTGACGGACCTGCGCCTAGTCCTTTTGACAGACCGATTATTAATACAATGTTTTCTACAGGTGTAAGGGCAATAGATGCAACGCTCACACTCGGTGCAGGACAGCGTATGGGGCTTTTTGCAGGCTCGGGTGTAGGTAAAAGTACAATGCTCGGTATGATTGCTCGTAACTCTGACGCTGACGTTAATGTTGTTGCACTGATTGGAGAACGCGGAAGAGAGGTAAAAGAGTTTATTGAAGATTCTCTCGGTGAAGAAGGTATGAAAAAATCCGTACTGGTATGTTCTACAGGAGACCAGCCGCCTTTAATCCGCCAAAAATGTCTGCAGGCAGCGACTTCTGTATGCGAGTATTTTAGAGATCAGGGCAAAAAAGTTTTCTTAATGACGGATACTGTTACACGTTGTGCAATGGCAGGGCGTGAAGTAGGGCTTTCTATCGGTGAACCGCCTACAATGAAAGGATATCCTCCTTCTATTTTCTCATGGCTTCAAAAGGTGCTTGAACGTGCGGGTAACAGTCCTAAAGGTTCTATTACTGCATTGTATACTGTTTTGATGGAAGGTGATGATATAAATGACCCTATTGTTGATACTGTGCGCGGTATCACAGACGGTCACATTTTCTTGAGCCGTAAGGTTGCAGAGATGAACCATTATCCTGCGATTGATGTTCTCGGCAGTATTTCCCGTCTTATGTCTGCGATTGCGACACCGGAACACAAAGAAGCTGCTGCAAAAATGAGACGCTGTATGGCGCTATATAGAGAAAACAAGGACTTGATTGATGTCGGTATGTATGTTGCGGGTTCTAACCCGAGGCTGGATATAGCAATTGAGATGATGCCTCAGATTAATGCATTCTTGCAACAGAGGGTATCGGATTCCGTGAGTATGGAAACCACTATTTCTACGCTTATTCAGATGATGTCGCCTGTTGATATTTAAACTATATGACAATTTCTATTCTTCCAGCTTAATATATTGGGCGTCTTCCCATCTCAAATCTATGTATTTAATTTTTTTGTTCAGGGTTTTTATCTGAGGCAGGATCGCGGAAATATTTCTTACTCTTGAAAGCGCCATGTAATCCAACTCCCCGAGGCGCACGTTAACCTCCGGCAGTTTTATATATATGTCCTTCGGGTTTCTCAGGTCAATATATTCAACTTTTTGACCGGAAAACTGTTCCATTGCGTGGACAATAGTTTCAATCTTTTTAATTTTCTTTTCATCCCAGGTTCTGTAATCATCGCCTTTGGTTCCGTATGTTAGAACAAGTATTGTTTTTTCCACATTTTTTAAAGGCAGATAGTCTCTTCCGATAAGCTTGCCGCCTTCTGCAAAGAAAGCAATCGGAGGAACTTTGGGATCAGGTGAAATGCTTAATATAGGTCGTCTTTCCATAATAATTATGTTTAGACGTGCAGGAAACCAGAGCCGCTGAATATAGACCTCTTTAACAGGGGGCAGTTTTTCTATCTCTTTTTCAATCTTGGAGGTGTCAAAAAGATAAATAGGACGCTGCGGTACAGGATACTGCCTGAGCACGGAAATAATTCTGTAGGTCGGTGTGATATTGTTCCCCACAATATTCAGGGTATTGTTGCTTGCAGATGAAAATATATTTTTGTTCAAATACCATTGCGGGAGTTTGTATACTTTATAAGCTGCGAAAATCAAAACAACAATCATAAAAAGACGCACCCAGCAGCGGAACCATCTGAGGCGCTCTTTGCCGCGTCTCACATTTCTTTGCATCTGGTTAATTTTAACCCTGCGTTCAATATTTATGTTTTCATTGAGATTGTTGTTTTGCATTCCCTAATATTTGCTGTTTTATTTTTGGAGACCTGCTCCGTTTAATATTATTTGTACAAGTGTATCATAGTCAATACCCATTGCCCGGGATTGTGCGGGAAGGTCGCTCAAATCCGTCATACCGGGGCTTGTGTTGATTTCAAGCACATAGGGCTTGTTGTCTGCGACCATGAAATCAACCCTGCTTACTCCGCGGCAGTCACAGGCATTGAAAGCGTCGATTGCGATTTGTTTTACCTTTTGAGTCATTTCAGGGGACAGTTCAGCGGGAAGAATAAATTCTGTCATACCTGCCGTGTATTTTGCCTCGTAATCATACCATTCTGTTTTTGTACGGAATTCAAGAATTTCTGTAGCAAACATCTTGTCTCCGTCTTCCAGGACACCTACAGTAAGGCTTTTGCCGGTGACGTATTCTTCGACCATCACATCCTGACCGCATTGAGCGGATTTTTCAAAGCATTCTTCCATCTCTTCGGGGTTGTTTACTTTATACATTCCGATACTGGAGCCTTCAGATACGGGTTTTAGCATAAAAGGATATTTTAAATCTTTGATTTTTTCTTTATAATCTTCGCCTTTTCTCACTAAAACGGACTTGATAAGCGGGATTCCCGCTTCTTTTAGAATATTTTTTGTGTATTCTTTGTTCATACATACTGAACTTGCCATGACACCGCAGCCTGTGTAGGGGATTCCCATAATCTCGAGCATTCCCTGAATACAGCCATCTTCGCCGAATTTGCCGTGCATTGCGTTATAAACTATTTCAATGCCTTTATCAAGAAGTGTCTTTGCAATATTTTCATCAACTTCAATAAGTTCTGCATTTTTGTAGCCAAGGTTTTGTAATGCTTTAAATACGTTTTTGCCAGAACGTCTGGAGACTTCGGCTTCGCTTGACGGGCCGCCCATAAGTACCGCTATTTTTGTATCAAGAGCTATTTTTTGTTTAACATCGTATCCCATAATTCTTCTTCTTCTTTACTTTTAATTCCTACAAATTTTACTTCCGGCATAAGTTCTATTGTGTATTTTTCTTTTACCTCATTATACATTTTATTCATAAGTTGTGAAACATCAGTTGATGTTGCGTTTTCAATATTGACAATAAAGTTTGCATGCCCGAGCCAGACCTGTGCTCCGCCGTGTTTTAAGCCTTTTACCCCTGCTTTTTCCAGCAGTCGTCCTGCCGAATCATTTGGCGGATTTCTGAAAATACTGCCTGCATTGGGCATAGCAAGGCTCGGCTGTTTGTATTTTCTAAACTCAAGATTTCTTTTCATTATGGCGGAAATCTCTTCTTTGCTTACGGGGAGAAGTTCAAATTTTGCGTCCAGAAGAATGTATCTGCCTTCCTGCAGAACAGAACTCCTGTAGGCAAATTTCATTTCGTCTTTGTTCAGTTCAACGATTTTTTTCTCTTTTAAGTCAAATGCACGGCAGCTTTTGAAAGTGTCAGAGATTGCCTGAGAATGTGCTGATGCATTCATATAAACAGCACCGCCGATTGAACCCGGGAATCCTATCATAAACTCAAATCCGCTCAAGCTTCTGTGTTCGGCTTCGCGGGCAAGCATAGGCACTTTTACACCGCACTGTGCGGTAATTGTGTTGTTTATTACTTCAAACTTGTCCATTTTCGATGTGATAATAACATCGTTTTCAATGCCGAGAGACGAAATTAGAACATTAGAACAGTTTCCTAGTATCAGAGGATTCTCAAGGTTTTGCAAAAGTTCTTCAAATTCCTCTGTTGAAACAGGGAAAAACGCACGCTTTGCACAGCCGCCTATTTTGAAGCTTGTATGTCTTTTTAATTCATAGTTCTCAATAACTTCGCATGTCATCTTAAATACCTGCTTTTGTATTATCGTGGAGTTTTTTCAGTTCTCCTCCGATTCTTGTAACGTCACCTGCACCCAGTGTTATAACCATGTCACCGGATTTTAAAAGCGGAAGAATTTTTCTTGCTGCATTTTCCATGCTTCCGCCGATATATGTTACATCGTCAGTTTTAAAACACCGTGCAAACTCTCTTGAATTGATTCCTTCAATAGCTTCTTCCGAGGCAGAGTAAACATCTACCACTATCAATTTGTCCACTGCTCCGAAACTCTTTAAAAAATCATTCCACAACCCTTTGAGGCGTGTAAACCTGTGAGGTTGAAATATTGCAACCAGCCTGTTTGTGTTGCACAGCCTTGCACTGTCAAGAGTTGTTTTTATTTCTGTCGGATGGTGGGCATAGTCGTCAAATATTCTGATTCCGTCAAATTCTGCAACCTTCTGGAATCTTCTTCCCATGCCCGAGAAAGTCTCAAAATGGGGCTTAACTTTTTCTAAATCTGCGCCTTCTTCATTTAACGCTGCTGTTACAGCAAGAGCGTTATAAATATTGTGCTTGCCCGGTATTGTAAGTTTCAATGAAACAATCTTATTGCTTCTGTAATAAATATCAAACTCTGAGCCAAATTCCGTAAACTTCATATTTCTGGCGCTGTAATCCACACCGCCGCTTTCAATTCCGAAGGTTATAAATTTTACATCAGGGTTTGCTTCGATAAGTTTTTTGATACCGTTACAGTCTTTGTTTACAATAACTTTACCGCCTTGTACACGATTGTCGATATGTGTGCGGAAAGTTTTTAAAAGGTCGTCAAAACCGTTTTTGTAAAAATCTACATGGTCAACTTCAAGATTGTTTATAACGCTTACATTTGTGTGATATTTAACGATTGTTCCGTCAGACTCATCAAGTTCTGCAACAAAATATTTCCCGTGTGCTGATTTAGCGTTTGTGTCTAAATCGGGAATAATGCCTCCTACGCAGTATGAAGGCTCATATCCTGCTTTTTCCAGCACATAAGAACAAAGACCGCTTGTTGTTGTCTTGCCGTGAGTGCCGGAGAAACCTATAAATTGCTGTATTTCATGTTCTTTTTTCCCCAGCCCTTCCGATATCATTTTAAGAACATCAGAACGATGTAGAACTTTTATACCGAGTTCTTTTGCGCGAAGAATTTCCGGATTATCTTCTTTTATGGCTGTAGACGCAACTACCGTCATATCTGGTTCTATGTACTTTGCATCGTGCCCTATGTGTACTTTTGCACCCAGCTGCTCGACTTTCTTTGTGTATTTGCTTTCTTTTATGTCAGAACCGGAGACTGTACAGCCAAGTTCCAGCAGATATTTTGCAAGCCCGCTCATACCAATGCCGCCTATAGCTATAAAATGAAACTTTTTATTTTTGTTATCCATAACCCGTCCTTAATTCTCTGTCAAATGCATTTGGTCAGTTGATTATATGAAATATTTTATTACAAAAGAATTGCAAAATGTAAATAAATTGTGATATTTTGCATAAAAATTGAAAAACGGGGGTATAAAATAGTTATAGCTATGTTAAAGGAGATTCTCCGTTGTCACTAAGTATGGTAATGCCCATAGGTATATATTCTGCTCAGACAGGTATGACGCAGGCGCAAAAGACCTTTGAAAAGGCTGCTCAGGCAATTGCTTCCGGTATTAGCGCCAGAGTAAACCCTGCAGATATGTATGTTGCCTCCGGCTTGGATTCTACAATACGCTCCGCTCATAAAGCCATTGAAAATGCACAAAACGGCTACAATTTTGTTGCACAGGCTGATTCTTCACTGGCTAGCGTTACAGGCAATTTTAACAGGATAAAGGAATTAAGCGTTCAGGCTGCAAACGGTATATACACTGATTCTCAGCGTTCTGCGATACAGGCTGAAATCAATCAGAATGTTGAGCAGATAAAACAGACTTTTGCAAATTCGACATTTAACGGCAAGCAAACCCTCAATATTGTTACGCCTGAAAATCCTTCCATATCTCCAACAATGGATTTTATGGTAAGCCCTGATACATCCTCCTCAATTTCTTATGACCCTAATATGACAATGGATTCTTTGAACTTTGACGTATCTACACCCGAAGCTGCGCGCAATACAATGGGGCAGGTTGATAAAATTATAGAAGATATTAATTCTAAAAGGTCAGAAATCGGCGCTGTTCAGGCTGGTTTTGAAGGAGCGATTAATCAGCAGACAAACAACATTCTTTCTTCTTCTGCTGCTCTTAGCAGTATACAGGACACAGATTATGTTTCTGCAATTGCTGAGTTAAAACAGTCGCAGTTCTCCATGGAACTCATGGCAAAAGTAATGAAGACTGTCATGAATTCCGAAAGATATGTGCTTGATTTGCTTCAATGATTTAATTTTCGCAGGTCATATAGCCTAAAATACTGAATGCTATAATTTTTTCTTCGTTTATGTTGAGCCATTCGTATTTAGGGCTTTCTATATTACAGCTGCATTCGTCAAAATGATGGCAGATAGTTGCATTTTTAAGAGTGAGTATATCTTTAAGGTTGTCAGGATGGTCTTTTACAATAGAGCCGTAGCATTTGAAACTTTCAGTGAAAACAACAATATCGGTTACCCCTCCTGCCATCTCGGAGGCCTTGTAAATTCTGTTTAATACATTTACGCCCACAATTTTCTCCTTATTTTTATATATAAAAAATTATTTTATGTATATGGAATTTTTTCATTGCCTCTCTGGCTAGAGATTAGGTATTGATAATATGTATTATGTAAAAACATCAGTCCTTATTCCGGTCAGAAATTTTATTTCAAATCCAGATACTTCGCTTTTAGTCCAACTAATCTCAACTTAAGGCTCGCGAACTCGGCTGTTACACAGCCTCAGACACACTCGCCTTGAAGTTGTTTCGATAAGTTGTTCTACAAAGCTACGTATAAGATTTTCAATAAAACTTCTGACCTTAAACAAGAAAGTGCAGGGTGTTTGTTTTTCGAAGCCTGTGAGACGCGACGCAAGCGAACCGAGCGAGAAAAATAAATACCCTGTGCTTTCTAAATAACAAATATAATATTTAAATTTACATAATACATATTATCAATACCCTACTTGACAGTTTTTTCTTACAACCATAAGTATTTGAACCCAAATGTAACAGTTTTGTGTATGAATGTTAAAAAATATTTCACGAATTCTCAAAAAAGAGGGTGTTTTTCTTGACGGGCATGTTTTAGCGAATAAGATTATATAATGGTTAGATATGAGTAAAAATGTATTGTAATTACAAAAATCTTTATAAAACAGGCGCCGCAACACGAATGCGGGGGTGTCTGTGTCCGAAAAATTAATAACAACAGTTTACACAAGAAACAATGTAGTACGCCACATTTAGCGAGGTAAATAAATGTCGACAACAAATCAAGCAACCAGAGTAACACCAATGGGTATTCCTAATACTAGATTGGATGATTTACCTGATCTTATTGAAGTACAAAAGAATTCTTTCGAATGGTTTTTGAAAGAAGGTTTAAAGGAGGAATTACTTTCATTCTCTCCTATTAAAGATTACACAGGACGTTTGGAACTGCACTTCCTTCCAAACTATACTTTCGACAATCCGAAGTATACAATTGAAGAAGCGCGTATCCATGACGCTACTTATGCAAAACAACTCCGTGTAATGGTTAGACTTGTTAACCGTGACACCGGTGAAATTAAAGAACAGGAAGTTTACATCGGCGATATCCCGACAATGACTGATAAAGGTACATTCATTGTTAACGGTGCTGAACGTGTAATCGTTTCACAAATCGTTCGTTCTCCGGGCGTGTATTTCAAACGTGAAATCTCTCCGACAGGTAAACGTTTATATAACGCAACTCTTATTCCTAACAGAGGTGCATGGTTAAAAATCGAAACTGACGCAAACGACAATATTTACGTTAAAATCGATAAAAACAGAAAAATCTTAGCTACAACATTGTTGAAAGCTCTTGGTATCACTGTTTCTGAAATGGAAACTTTGTTCACTCACGCAGAATTTTTGAAAAAGACTCTGGATAAAGACACAACAGAAACAACTGATGATGCATTAATTGAAATCTATAAAAAGTTAAGACCCGGCGACCCTGCTTCTGCAGCAGGCGGACGTTCTATCCTCGAAGCTCGTTTCTTTGATGAAAAGAAATACGATATTGGTCGTGTAGGTCGTTATAAATTAAACAAAAAACTCGGCTTGAACCTGCCCGAAACTCAAAGAACAATCACTGTTCAAGACTTGGTAGCTTCAATCGAATACTTAATTAACTTAACTTATGACGAAGGTTCCGTAGACGATATCGACCACCTCGGAAACAGAAGAATCCGTTCAGTTGGTGAATTGTTGCAAAACCAATTCAGAGTGGGTCTTTCAAGAATCGAAAGAATCGTTAAAGAAAGAATGACTCTTCAAGATTCTGACACATTGACACCTTTGAACCTCTTGAACACTAAACCTTTAGTTGCTTCATTGAAAGAATTCTTCGGTTCATCTCAGTTGTCTCAATTCATGGACCAGATTAACCCGCTTGCAGAGTTGACTCACAAAAGACGTATCTCAGCTCTCGGGCCTGGTGGTTTGGTTAGAGAAAGAGCAGGCTTTGCTGTTCGTGACATTCACCCTTCACACTACGGACGTATTTGTCCTGTAGAAACTCCGGAAGGTCCGAACGCAGGTCTTATCGGTTCTTTGGCTACTCACGCTAAAGTTAATGACTACGGATTTATTGAATCTCCGTTTTTTGCTGTTAAAGACGGTGTTGTAACTGACGAAGTACACTACTTAACAGCGGATGAAGAGGACAACCTTCGTATTGCTCCTGCTGACCTTGAGTTGAACGAAGACAGAAGTATTAAATATCCATACGTACCTGTACGTTACAGATCAGAATTTACAATGTCAGAAGCAAACAGAGTTGACTACATCGGTGTATCTCCGATCCAGATTTTCTCTGTTGCTACATCATTGATTCCGTTCATTGAGCACGATGACGCAAACCGTGCATTGATGGGTTCAAACATGCAGCGCCAGTCAGTACCTCTTCTTATCACAGACCGTCCTGTTGTTGGTACCGGTCTTGAAAAAAGAGCCGCTAAAGACTCTGGCATGGTTGTTGTTTCTGACGTTGACGGTGTTGTTGAAAAAGTTGTAGGTGAAGAAATCTACATCAGAGACAAAGCCAAAAAACTTCACAGATATCAATTGATGAAATATGTAAGAAGCAATCAGGATACTTGTATTAACCAGAAGCCTATCGTAAGAGACGGTGACGAAGTTAAAGCAGGTGACGTAATTGCAGACGGTGCTTCTACACACTGCGGTGAACTTTCACTCGGTAAGAATGTTCTTTTGGCTTATATGCCCTGGGAAGGCTATAACTACGAGGATGCTATTCTGCTTTCTGAAAGATGCGTTCACGATGATATCTTCACTTCAGTACACATAGAAAAATTAGAAATAGACGCCCGTCAAACTAAACTCGGACCGGAAGAAATCACAAGAGAAGTTCCGAACGTTTCAGAAGAATCTCTCCGTCACCTTGATGAAAGAGGTATCGTAAGAATCGGTGCAAGAGTTTATGCTGATGATATTTTGGTAGGTAAAGTTACACCGAAAGGTGAATCTGAACACCCGCCCGAAGAAAAACTTTTAAGAGCAATCTTTGCTGAAAAAGCAAGAGACGTAAAAGATAACTCATTGAGAGTTCCTCATGGAGAAGGCGGTCGCGTAGTCGACGTTAAAGTGTTCGACCGCGAAAAAGGCGACGAACTTCCTCCGGGCGCTAACACTGTTATCAGAGTTTACATTGCTCAAAAACGTAAAGTATCTGTTGGTGACAAACTCTCAGGTCGTCACGGTAACAAAGGTATTGTTTCAAGAATATTACCTAAAGAAGATATGCCTTTCTTGCCTGATGGAACACCTGTAGATGTAGTATTGAACCCGCTTGGTGTACCTTCCCGTATGAACGTGGGTCAAACTTACGAAAACCTTCTAGGTATGGCAGCATACTTGAACAAAGAATATTACGAAGCTCCTTCATTTGATGAAATGTACGGAAGCGGTATGTCTGAAAAAGTTACCAAAGAAGAGTTGTTGAAAGGTATTAAGGCTACAGGTGTTGATTGGGTAGGTGAAGACGGTAAAGTCAGATTGATAGACGGCAGAACGGGTGAACCGTTTGATAGACCGGTCGCAGTTGGTTTGACATATGTTTTGAAACTTGTTCACCTTGTAGATGACAAAATTCACGCAAGAAGCACAGGTCCATACTCACTCGTAACTCAACAGCCTCTGGGTGGTAAAGCTCAATTCGGCGGTCAAAGATTTGGTGAGATGGAGGTTTGGGCGTTAGAAGCTTACGGTGCAGCTTATACTCTTCAAGAAATGTTGACTATCAAATCAGACGATGTCAACGGACGTTCAAGAGCATACGAAGCAATCGTTAAAGGCGACAACATTCCAAGACCTGGTATTCCTGAATCGTTTAAGGTTCTTGTTAGAGAACTTCAATCAATCGGTTTGGATATCACCGTTGCTAAAAAAGGCGGCGAAGAGGTTGATTTAATGTCTGACACTGATGATTTAAGAAAATCATCTGCAAAAAGAACATTATCCGACATCGATTCAGAGTTGTTGAATATCAACTTCTTTGAAACGCCGACAACATTTAAAGAGTAAATTTTGGATTGTCATGCCGAACTTGTTTCGGCATCTGTCCAATTTTGAATAATATCTTCTAATTTGGAAAGATCCTGAAATGAGTTCAGGATGACAAATAAATAAAACTTAATTAAGAATAATAAAATAAGGAGATAAACATTGTCTACAAGTATAGATTATTTTGACTATATACGAATCAGTATCGCTTCTCCGGAGCGTATACTGAAATGGTCATACGGTGAAGTTACAAAACCGGAAACAATCAACTATAGAACATTGAAACCTGAAAGAGACGGTTTGTTTTGCGAAAGAATCTTTGGACCTACAAAGGACTGGGAATGTTATTGCGGTAAGTACAAACGCGTAAGACACAAAGGTATCATCTGCGAACGCTGCGGCGTTGAAGTTACTGATTCAAAAGTAAGAAGACACAGAATGGGCCACATCAAACTGGCTGCTCCTGTATCTCATATATGGTTCTTGAAGGGTATTCCTTCATATCTGGGATTGCTTTTGGATATGTCTTTAAAAGACCTTGAACAGGTTATCTATTTTAACAACTATGTTGTAATTGATCCTGCTGATTCAGGATTTAAAAAATATCAATTGCTTTCAGAAGAAGAATACGAAGATTTCATCATGGAAAATGAAGAATCTGCTCTGAAAGTTGGTATCGGTGCTGAAGCTATTAAAGAACTTCTCGGCGAAATCAACATGACTGAACTCGTGGAAGAAATCAGAAGCGAACTTGCTCAAGCAGGCGGCTCTGTACAAAAAAGAGCAAAATTAATTAAGAGATTAAGATTAATCGAATCATTAATTGCTTCAAATACAGAACCTACCTGGATGATTATGGATGTATTGCCTGTTACTCCTCCGGACTTGAGACCTATGGTTCAATTGGACGGCGGTCGTTTTGCAACATCTGACTTAAATGATCTTTACAGACGTGTTATCAACAGAAACAATCGTTTGTTGAGATTGCTTGAGATGGGTGCTCCCGAAATCATCGTAAGAAACGAAAAACGTATGCTTCAAGAAGCTGTTGACGCTCTTATCGACAACGGCAGAAGAGGCAGAACAGTTGTCGGTCCTAACAACAGACCTTTAAAATCATTATCAAATATCATCGAAGGTAAACAGGGCCGTTTCAGACAAAACTTGCTGGGTAAACGTGTTGACTACTCTGGCCGTTCAGTTATCGTTGTTGGTCCGAGCCTTGAGTTGAATCAGTGCGGTTTGCCTAAAGAAATGGCTATCGAACTGTTCAAACCTTTTGTTGTTAATAAATTAATCGAACGCGGTTTGGTACAAAACATCAAATCTGCTAAAAAGAAAATAGAACGTTCTGAACCCGTAGTTTGGGATATCCTTGAAGAAGTAATTGACGGACACCCTGTAATGCTTAACCGTGCCCCGACACTTCACAGACTGGGTATTCAGGCGTTTGAACCTAAATTGGTTGAAGGTAGAGCAATCCAGCTGCACCCGCTTGTATGTACAGCATTCAACGCCGACTTCGACGGTGACCAGATGGCTGTTCACGTACCTCTGTCAATTGAGGCTCAAACAGAAGCTAGAATGTTAATGTTAGCAACTAACAACATCCTCGCTCCTGCCACAGGTAAACCCATTATCACTCCTACACAGGATATGGTTTTGGGTATGTATTACCTGACTATCTTGAAAAATCATGACGGCAACGACGATATCAAAGGCTACTTCTACAGCTTTGCCGATGCAATCTCTGCTTTGGAAGCTAAAGTTATAGACCTTCATGACAAAATCGTTGTAAGAGATGAAAAAGGCGAAAGAATCGAAACTACTGTTGGCAGAATCATCTTCAATGAAACAGTAAGAAAAGCTCTCGCAGAGTAAATCCTTGGCAGTACACAAATACAAACTAAAGGGAAGTATAAAGAATGGATACATTAATTCAAAAACATAATAAAAAAACAATGGAGTTCATAAATCAGATTGTGAACAAAAAAGCATTGAATAACCTTCTCGCTCAAGTTTACCTCGAGTATGGCGGTTCAAAAGCTGCTAACCTCGCAAACAGCTTGAAAAACCTTGGTTATAAATATGCGACATTATCAGGTACAACAATCTCAATCAGCGACTTGAGCGTACCTCCTGTAAAAAAAGAACTTTTGGCAGAAGCTGAAGCAGAAATCGAAAAATCTACAAACCGCTATCTCAAAGGTGAAATCACAGAGGTAGAAAGATATACAAAAGTTATTGACACCTGGTCAGAAACAACAGCTAAATTGACAGAGCAGGTAGTAGAAAACTTTGACAGATTAAATCCGGTATATATGATGGCATTCTCCGGTGCGAGAGGTAACCTTTCTCAGGTATCACAGCTTGTCGGTATGCGTGGCTTGATGGCAGACGCACAAGGTCAAATCATCGACTTGCCGATTAAATCAAACTTTAAAGAAGGTCTTTCTGTTACCGAATACATCATTTCTTCATACGGGGCACGTAAAGGTCTTGTAGATACAGCGTTGAAAACAGCAGACTCAGGTTACTTAACAAGACGTCTGGTTGACGTTGCTCAAGACGTAATCATCAGAGAAGATGACTGTCATACAACAAAATCAATCACCATGACTGATATCAGAGATGGTGAAAAAGTTGTTGTTCCTTTAAAAGAGAGACTTTTGGGAAGAACAATAGCAGAAGATATCAAAGACGCGGACGGCAACGTACTTGTAAAAGCAGGTACAACCATTGATAGAGAAGATATCAAAAAAATAGACTCTATCGAACTTCATGAACTTAAAGTACGTTCAGCTTTAACATGTGCTCTTGAATACGGCGTATGCCGCAAGTGCTACGGCTGGGCAATGACTACTCAAAAAATGGTAGATACAGGCGAGGCTATCGGTATTATCGCTGCTCAGTCAATCGGTGAACCCGGTACACAGCTTACAATGAGAACCTTCCACACAGGCGGTGTATTCAAAGGTTCAGGTGCTATGAAGCACATTGACGCAGATATTGACGGTGAAATTATTTCTAAACTCAGAACAAAAGAAATGAGAACTCGTCACGGTGATATTGTACAGGTTAACATTCAAGAAGGCGACCTTGAATTAAAAGGCGCTAAAATGACCAGAAAATATCACATTCCGACAGGCGCAAAAATGTTTGTTGTAAACGGCATGAAACTCAAAAAAGGTGACCCGATTGCTGAGTTTGAACCTGCTTCATCAGGTGACGGCAGCCGTTTGACAGAAAAAGCTACAAAGGATATCAACTCTGATTTGTCAGGTGAAGTATTCTTTGAAGATTTTGTGGCTGACGAAAAGAAAGACAGACAGGGTAACATTTCTAGAACTGCAAACAAAAACGGTATTGTTTGGGTGTTGGGCGGCGACGTTTACAACCTTCCCGGCGGTTCTAAAATCCTTGTTAAAGACGGCCAGAAAATTAAAACAGGTGAAAAACTCGCTGAAACTCATATTTCATCAGAACATGGCGGTGAGGTAAGAGTTGGTGAAAACCTTGTTGTTGAAGAAGTTAAATTTGAAGGCAAAAAGATTAAGAAAATTGTTCAAGGTAAAGAATTGACAATTGTTATTGCTTCTATTGCTCCTTCAAACGCAACTTTTGAAACTACTAAGAAAGAACAATTCTGGACAGTTGATTCTACTGGCGAAAAATACATTGTTAAATCACCGGCTGATACAACTGTTGAAAACGGTATGATTATTGCAGAGTTAATTGATGATGAATACGCTGTTCAATCTTCAGGTGAAATCAGATATCAGGGTATTGAAGTAGATGAAAACCAAATCATCACAAAACCCGGCTCTGTAGTATTTATTCCTGAAGAAGTTCACCAGATTAATAAAGACGTTACTTTAAAAATGGTTGAAAACAATACCTTTGTTACAGCTGGTACAGAGGTTGTTAAAGACCTTTATACACATATTGACGGTATTGTTGAAATCAAAGAGTTTAACGATATTATCCACGAAGTAATAGTAAGACCGGGCGAAATTCATACACTTGAATCAATCGGCGATTTGAAAGTGGAAGAAGGCGAAGTTGTTGAAAAAGGCACTGTTATTGCAGGCAAAATCAAAGCTAAAGAAACTTCTATCGTAACTATTCTCGAATCAGAAGATGACAGCCTTGCTATTGATGACCTCGATGAAGATATCGATGTAACTTCTCTTGATGATGATTCAATTGCTAACAAACCTGTACAAATCCTTGTAAGACCTGTTCAGCAGTTTGATATTCAGCCTAAATCCGTAAGCATCGAATTTGAAAGCACAGACGAGGCTATCAGCATTGTTCCTGTTACTCAATTGCAGTACAAAGACGGCGCAAGAGTAAGAAACCTCGACGGTGCAACATTGACTAGAACAAGTCTTGTTCTGCAAATGCAAGGTTATTTGAGCCACCTCAAAGGTATGGTCGAAATGGTTGATGAAAAAGAACTCAAGGTTGTTGTTCTTGAAACATTAATTGTAAGACGTGAAGTTGAAGGTACAAATAAAGCTTCATTACAAACAGAACTGCTTGTTGAAAACGGTCAGGTTATTGCTCCTAAAGAACCTGTTGCAAAAACTCAGGTACTTGCTATCAATGACGGTGTTGCAAGCATTAAATCAGACAAAGAAGACTTGAGAAGATTACTTCTTATCTCTGACAACGTAGAACAGACAATCAAACTGAAAACTAAACCGGTTGTTAAAGAAGGTGACTTTGTAAGACGTGACGGTGTTATCTCTGAAAGCGGAGAAACTACTCCGACATCAGGTCAGGTTGTTGCAGTTAACAAAGATTCAGTTGTTATCAGAATCGGTCGTCCTTACTTAATCAGCCCGGGTACTATGTTACAGGTTGATTCAGGTTCGCTTGTACTTCGCGGTGATATGTTGGCTAACCTTGTATTTGAAAGACAAAAAACAGGGGACATCGTACAGGGTCTTCCGAGAGTAGAAGAATTGTTAGAAGGTCGTAAACCTAAAGATTCTGCTATTCTTGCCGAATTTGACGCTGTTGCTGAAATCGAAATCGAAGACGATGTACCTAGATTGTACCTCGTTAACGAAAACGGCAGAACAGAAATCAAATACCCGATTGACTCTAACATCATTGTTCAAGACAAACAAAAAATCAGTGTAGGTCAACCGTTAACAAGTGGTCCTTTGAACCCGCATGACGTTATCAGATTGAACGGTATCGAAGCCGCTCAACAATATCTTGTAGACGAAGTACAAAGAGTATATCGTTCTCAAGGTGTAGAAATTGCTGATAAACACGTTGAAATTATCGTTCGTCAGATGACTAAGAAAGTTAAAGTTCTTGAATCAGGCGATACAAAACTCTTACCGGGTGAATTGGTTGAAATTCAAGCTCTTGAAATCGAAAACCAGACAGTTGAAGAAGCAGGCGGACAACCGGCTACTTACGAACCTGTATTGCTCGGTATCACAAAAGCTTCTTTGAACACAGAAAGCTTTATCTCTGCAGCTTCCTTCCAGGAAACTACAAGAATTCTTACAGAAGCAGCTGTAGACGGCAAAAAAGACTTGTTAAGAGGTCTTAAAGAAAACGTAATCATCGGTAGATTAATTCCTGCCGGTACAGGTTACTACCACTTGACTCACGCTTCTGAAGAAAAAGATAAAGAAGCTCAAAGAAGAGCAGCACAAAAGAACAATGCCAGAAAACCTTCCGCAATCCTCGAAGAAATCGAAGGTATGTTCGGTGCTCCTGACTTTACTGTAGAATAATTGGTATTCTTAATAAAAGAAGCCTTCTCTGTTTGGAGAAGGCTTCTTTGTATTGATAATATGTATTATGTAAATTTAAATATTATATTTGTTATTTAGAAAGCACAGGGTATTTATTTTTGCTTGAGTCGTAGGCGACAACGGAGCCGTACGAATCAGGATGCCTTTAGGTACAAGCTCGGTTCGCTTGCGTCGCGTCTCACAGGCTTCGAAAAACAAACACCCTGTGCTTTCTTGTTTAAGGTCAGAAGTTTTATTGAAAATCTTATACGTAGCTTTGTAGAACAACTTATCGAAACAACTTCAAGGCGAGTGTGTCTGAGGCTGTGTAACAGCCGAGTTGCGAGCCTTAAGTTGAGATTAGTTGGACTAAAAGCGAAGTATCCGGATTTGAAATAAAATTTCTGACCGGAATAAGGACTGATGTTTTTACA
>CALUPU010000015.1 GCA_944322725.1 Candidatus Gastranaerophilales bacterium | reverse complement strand
TTATATTTTTTTTTGTCTGTATTAAAATATTATTATAGATTGAAAATTGAATAGAAATATCGGGACACTCTGCCGAGGGAGAAATGACTAAATGTCATTTCGGACGAGAGGAAGCAGCGTAGGTGCGCGGGCAAGGTGTTTGAAAATTGAATAGAAATATCGGGACACTCTGCCGAGTGAGAAATGACTAAATGTCATTTCGAACGAGAGGAAGCAGCGTAGGTGCGCGGGCAAGGTGTTTGAAAATTGAATAGAAATATCGGGACGTAGCGCAGCTTGGTAGCGCACCACCTTGGGGTGGTGGGGGTCGCAGGTTCAAATCCTGTCGTTCCGATATTTTTTTGTAATTGTTCGCAGGTTTCACGCATCGGATTTTTTACGTCCTCCGGACTCAAAAATCACTCGCCTGATCCTGAACTGTAAGACTCGCAAACTCGTCAACAGTTCAAGACAAATCCTGTCGTTCCGATATTTTTTTGTAATTGTTCGCAGGTTTCACGCATCGGATTTTTTACGTCCTCCGGACTCAAAAATCACTCGCCTGATCCTGAACTGTAAGACTCGCAAACTCGTCAACAGTTCAAGACAAATCCTGTCGTTCCGATATTTTTTTGTAATTGTTCGCAGGTTTCACGCATCGGATTTTTTTATGTAATAAATTTTTTCAGTTTAACTCATATTAAAGTAAGCAAAAAAATTTTTTTGTGTTTTATATTAGTATGCGAATAAATAATAGTTTGGGATACATCAATAATTATTATAAAAAACCGGCTTTTAAATCATTATTCCGCCTTACATCATATACAGACTGCTATGGCAATAATCGTTCTACCCAAAATACCACAGGTGCGAGAAATGATTTGGATTATGATGAACTTGCAACAATAATCAAAAATCGTTTTGCAGGTTATGATAAAATAAATTTAATGCCTATGAATGGTTCTGATGGTACGGAAGCTTATCTTATTGCTAATTCAATACTAAATATTTTTGATGTTAAAACATTAAAAAGAATATTTCCTATTTTGGTATCGGATGTTGATTCATATATTATTAATTCATTTGGACAAAAGGGTATAGTGTCTCTCAGCGATGATGAAACAAGAATTTTTGGCAAAAATTTATATAAATATTTTGAAGAAATTGATAAGTCGATGCTGCCCAAGGGATCGGAATATTCTCTATCATCAAGGGCTTATATGTTAAAGCCTGATTTTAAAAAACTATTTAAATTTGATGTTATGGATTTACAAAAAAGAATTGCAAATACAAAAGACATAGGAAATTCCATATTTATTGTCAGGAATTGTCTTGCACAGAGTTTTGGAAGTGTAGATACAACATTAATTTTGTATAATCTTAAGAATGCTATGCACAAAAACAGTATACTTGTAATTGGCGATTATGACAGAGAAAAACTACCGATTCTTTTAAAAACACTTGATATTTTGAATTTTAAAGAGATAGGTAAAAATATATTTGCGATAAAAGATAATAAAGACATATAATAGCAATTATTTTTCAATGTTTTCGAGTCTTTTTGTTTCATTTGTTTCATTTGTTTCATTGTTTTGCTTAAAAGCAATCGCATTTCCTGCATTTATCTTTATTTGTTGAACTATGATTCCACCTTTTATTATTGTTTTTACTTACTATTACGATTTTATAAAACAATTGAAATTTTAAAATTAGTCAATAACTTAAATTTTTTAATATTTTTATTAAGAAATATTTTTCAGTTTAATACTCTTGTAATTAGATATTTTATGATAAAATTAAATAGTAAAAATTGAAAACTTAATAGAAATCGGGATGTAGCGCAGTTTGACTGTGCCGAGGGAGAAATGACTAAATGTCATTTCGAACGAGAGGTAGCACCGTAGGGGCGCGAAATTCTGAATATAGAAATCGGGATGTAGCGCAGTTTGACTGTGCCGAGGGAGAAATGACTAAATGTCATTTCGAACGAGAGGTAGCACCGTAGGGGCGCGAAATTCTGAATATAGAAATCGGGATGTAGCGCAGTTTGGTAGCGCACCGTGTTCGGGTCGCGGGGGTCGCAAGTTCGAATCTTGTCATCCCGATTTTGTTTGCTTATTATTCAAAGATTATGGAACAAGATTACATCTTGTCAGACTTCTCGAAAAAGAACGCTTACGCTATTTTTCGGAATGTCTGATTCGCTTTCGTAAGGCTCGTATCTCGCCAACGACAGCCTATCATCCCGATTTTAATTAATAAAGAGGTTAAAAAATAAATTCTATTTCTTTTGGTAAAAAAGAATATCAAAAAAATTACAGAAACACTAAAATAATGACTACATTAGGCACAGTATCAGCTACAAGTTTGCTTGCAATGCCTAAAATTATGAAATACTTATATAAGGATTCTGCCCTAGACGGTTTTGAAAAATTAATGCCGAAAAAGGTTACTTATTTTTCTGCTGCTTCTTCCTTAATATTTTCATTAGGGTTAGGATTAGGTCTTGACTATATTGCAAACAAAAAAGAAGCAGATTCAATGAATAAAAATAAAATTTAATTATTTTTTATTATTAATGTCACAAAAGAATTCGGCTCAATTTTTGTTGGTGCAAATTCTTTTTTCTCCTGCTCCATTGCATCCGTAATGTAAATATTTGAGTGTTGTAATTCTGTATTAAAATCAAAAAGCTGTTCTTTGTCTGATTTGTTCAAAAATCTCAAAACAAGATTGTCGTCTTTATCCAGCTTTATAGTGCTTAGTTTAAATTCTTTGCTGTTAATTTCAAAAAGCTTTGTATCAATCAAATCAGCACTTAATAGAAGTGCTGCGCCATAGAATTTCTCTACACAGGTTTCTGCTTCTTGTATAGTGTCTTTAAAACATAATGTAAATCTTGCCGTATTTGCACCCTGCATTTGTAAATCAGGCGTAGGCAAAGGCGGACCTGCCGGTGTGCCTCTTGTCGGATTGACAGGATTTGATATTGTGCCTGTTGCTCTGAGTATAGTCAACCTCAGCTTGTTTTTATATATCTCATATTCCTGTAAACCTTCTGTTGTTAGACACAAGCCCTGAGCGAAAAGGCATTTTTGCAAAGGCGCAGTGTTATGCTTGAGTTCTATGCCTCTTGGTGCAGGAATATGCTTATAAATATCATAATCAGTATCAAATTGTCTTTTTAAATATCCGGCAAGGTCATCTGAAATCGTCTCTTTTACGGGCTCTTTCATGTTGAATTCAACTTGAAGAAGGTGGTCTGTACTTTGATTTTTCCAATCAATTTTGAACTCAATCCGGTCGTTTTGATTTTCAAGAATAGCCTGCATTGATAAACAATGTTTTTTTATTTTCTTTGAACGCCCCGATAATCCTGACTTTGCAGGGATTAAAAGTTCAAAAACTATTTCAAGAATACTTCTTATTTTTCCTGATTCTTTAATCTTTGTTCTTATAATTTTAGAAAACACAGGTCTGTCATTTTTCAATGCACCAAAGTTGTAGCTGTCTCCTATGTCGGCTCTGTCAATAAATTTTATAAAATCCTTATATTCTTTATTGTTAATTTTGTCTGAAATTATTATTTGTCCGTTTTTTACACACAGTGATATTTTATCGTTTTCTATAGAATTTTGAGCGATTTTTAGACTCGATGAAGTTTGAATATTTTCAGGTTTTATATTTTGTATAGAGTAGGCAGGAATATTTTTCAAATCAACAAGATATTCATATATATCGGTGTAATCTTCGGTAATAGGAATTTGATTTATTGCATAAAGTTTCGTAAGCGGGAATCCTTTTGTTCTTGAAATAAGCTGGGCATTGTATTTTGCAGACAGTTTTTTGTCTGTTCTGAGTTTGAGTGCTCCGTTTAAAACATTGCCTGAAAGGTTTATAACTGACAATTCGTCTTCGTTATACAAATCCCTTCTTACAGAGTTTAAAATGGCATGACAAGCCTGTGAGACCCGTTTAAAACGGTTTTTGTTCTCTTTGTGTACATTATCTGTACTGCAGCCGTAAATACTGTCGTGGGCGTGGTTTTTAATAAGTTCTTTGTACGCATTATTAATTTCTTTTTGAAAATTTGCTGATTTTCCCAGAAATGACGTTATTGCCTGCAAAGGCTGTGTTATTCTTGACAACTCCCACTGCAGTTTTGCATTTTGTTGTTTTAAATCTATCCTTGACGAAAGTACGCCGGGGAGAATAAAGTTTCTTTTTGTGTCTCTGAATTCGTGTTTAATATTCTTTTTATAATTATTCTTGACTTTTTCCAGATATTCAAATGGTGTGGACAAAATAATTTCATAATCATCAAGGCGTTTATTCAGTTCTCTTATCTGCTCTTTTATATTATCAGGTGCGGCAAGATGGTCTGCACCCAGAGGAAGCAATATGCTGTCAGAACTGTATTTTGCTATTCTGTCCAGTGTCCGTTTCAAAAATTCCGCTTTTTTTTCATAACTAACCGGCGCGCTTAAATAATCGTGAAAATATCCCTCAATCAAATAAGTTGACTTTAGTCCGTTAAACAAAAATTCTGATTCCAACTCTCCCAGCCCTCTCCAAAAGACTGCATTCGGGATATTAAAGTATTTGATTATCTGTGGTATGTGTGCACTGTGACCGAAGGTGTCAGCATGGTATGCAATATAGTCCGTACATCCGAAAGTTTTTGAATATTCAATACCTATTTGGAGATTTTTTATCAGGGATTCACTGTCAACAAGAAAACTGTCAGTAGAGCAAAAGTATGGACCAATATAGAGTCTTTTGTCTTTGATTAATTGCTTTATAATGTTTTCATTTTCGGGATTAATTTGCAAATAATCTTCTAAAGCTGAGGTTTGTCCGTCAAAGTAAAAGGAATCAAGTTCATTTGCTTGCAGCTTTGCCAGAACATCATTGAAAACCTCATTAAGACGTACACGGAATTCATCAAATTCTCTGTACCATTCTCTGTCCCAGTGGGTATGAACATAAGCATATACTTTTTTCTTCATATTACAATATTAATCCATGTGCTTTTTTCTGCCAAAATATTAAACTATGTTTACTTAGTTTTACATATATGTAATTTAAAATTATAATTCATATATGAAAAAATTCTCTATAGCAGTTATATTATGCATATTTTGTGCGGTTTTATTTTTTTCTTTAAACAAAAGCGACACGCACACAGTTTTAAAAATTATTTCTCCCGTAGAGTTTTATGTGGATTTTAATGACAATATGGTTGCTGATACAGAAGAACTCGTTCACCTGCAAGATATTGATATTGAACCCGATGAACTTGATAAAACGGATATTCTTCGTTTGAAATATCTTGGACTCAAATATGCAAGAGAAAATCTTTTAAATAAAAATATAAAAGTCTTTTCGGACAGTAACGGCAATACACAGGTTCTGCTTAATAACGGTATTGATTACAGAAAAAGCCTCATTGATGATGGTCTTGTTTATACACGCAATAACAAAGATAAAGTCAAACAAAAAATAGAGTATGCCAAAACCATAAACCTTGTTGCATATAATAAAAATACAAAAAGATATCACAGGCTTGACTGTAAATATGCTTTTGATTCACCTTTTATAGAAGTTAAAAAGCTTTCAGAATTAGAAAAAGATGCTATGCCGTGCAAGTATTGCCATGTGACATATAAAAAGCCTGAATCTTCTTCTGAAAAACATATTAAATATCCCCGTGATGTATATGAAAAATATATGCCTTTGTATAAAGACAGTGCACTGGAATTTTATGTAACTGATTTTGTAAAATATTTTTATCCCTCTTCAAAATGCCTTACAACAGCGTGCCAATCTCTGCTCAAAGAGATAAATAACGCAACTTATTCAATTGACTTTGCCATTTACGGGATAGATAATCAGCCCGAGATTACAAATGCACTGATTAATGCACAAAAAAGAGGTGTGCAGATCAGATGGGTTTATGACACTGACAGGAAAGGGGCTACAATATATTCAGAGACATTAAAACTTAAAAATTCACTGCAAAACTGCAGGAGAGATATTGATTATCCGCCTCGATACGTTACCGAAAAAACTGTGAAAGATGCAATTATGCACAATAAATTTTTTATTTTTGATAATAAAAAAGTCTGGACAGGTTCCGCAAATATTTCTCATACTGACCTGTCAGGATTTAATGCAAATTCCGCTGTTCTTATAAATTCAGAAAATATTGCAAAAATCTATAAAAGAGAGTTTGAGCAGATGTACTCGGGCAAATTTCATATGCTGAAATCTTTGACAGAACCGAATATTAATCAGGTAGATGCCTCAAAGATGTCTGTTTATTTTTCTCCACAGGATAGTGCAATAAGTAAGCATATTCTTGTGTTGATTAATAATTCTAAAAAATATGTGTATGTTCCTGTCTTTGTTGTTACGCATAAATCATTTGTAAATGCATTGATAAATGCGAAAAATCGCGGTGTAGATGTCAGGCTGATAGTGGATGCAACCTCTGCCGGTTCTAAATATTCATCTGTAAAAACGCTGAGAGACAATAATGTAAAGGTAAAAACAGAAAACCGTGCCGGTAAAATGCATATGAAATCCATAATCATTGATGACAAATATGTTGTTGTCGGATCTATGAATTTTACAAAAAGCGGTGAACGCTACAATGATGAGAATGTTCTGATTATTGAAAATTCGAAACTTGCAGCTGCTTTTAAGTCAAAATTTTTATATTTTTGGAAAGAAATTCCTGATAAATGGCTATATAAGAATCCCCGTGCAGAGTCTTTGAACTCGATTAATTCATGTTATGACGGTATTGATAATGATTTTGACGGTAAAATTGACAAAGATGATGAAGGGTGCAAATTTAGGTTATCAAAGCCATAATAACAGAAGCTCTCGCCCTCTGTGCCTGAGAAAGGAGAGCCGCAGAGGTCTGTTGAAGAATCTGATTCTTAACAAAATTAGCAGACTCCTGAGCAATATCAGCATCCATAATAGTAGACTTGGCAGCAGTCAGGTTCTCTATGCTGGTAATCTGTGTATCTAAAACAGACTCTAACCTGTTAATGTAAGCCCCAACCTCAGAACGCTTCGCTGTAACAACATTCATTAATTCATCAATATCATCAATAGCACCAGCACAAGACTCAGCAGTCGAAAAATCAACAGAAAAATCTCCTAACTCAAGAACTGTATCCACGTATACCGCATTAGCATAAGGGTCAGAATCCGCCCCAACCTGCAAACGGATGTTGCCTGTAGACTGTTCGGGCTTTTCTATTATAAATATAATTTCGGGCGGTACTTTTGATAAATCCCAGACAGAAGAATCCCACCCTTCCCAGTTACTGGGGTCAGCCATTTCAGCACCGGTTAAACCATTATTGTTTATATAAGTTCCCCCGTTATCAGTACCAACAACTTTTGTTACCCCTGTTTTTTCCGTATCCCATAAACAGTTTTGTATTGTTCTTGGATTATTCCCGCCGGCTATTGCACCTGTTGCGCCTACATTAATGCCTGAAACTTCACCTGTTACGTAGCAATACTCTATCCTTCCCCAGTTATTTCCGACGATTCCTCCTGTTCTTTCTCTACCTGTTACAGTTCCGCTAAAATAACAATTATTTAGCCTCCACCCTGCATGACCAGAAATTCCACCTGTAAATACAGTACCTGTTACATTCGCTGATGAATAGCATTTGTCTATATAAATATTATCCCCGTAACCAGCAATACCCCCGACAGTTGTTGCACCGCTGACGCTCCCAGTTGAATAACATTGATATAGATTATTTAAGTGCGTCTGTGCAGACCCGATGATAATACCGACATATTCATTGCCTTTAACATTTGCATCTACTACCCCCAGGTTCTTTATTGTTGAACCTTCAACATACCCAAACAACCCCACATCGTTTTCATCACTTCTGTCAATCGTCAAATTCTTAACAACATGCCCGTTCCCGTCAAAAACCCCCGTAAACGCAGCACCCTTATCCCCAATCGGATCCCAGTTCGCAAAAGATGATAAATCAATGTCATTCATAAGTATGTATTTGCCGCCAAGATTATCCCTTACCCTGTCTAAATCCTCAGCACTGTAAATCCCTATGTATCCCTCAGGAACAACATTAGAACTTAACGCTGAAACATCACTCATAGCAAGGATTTTAGAGTCTCGGGGGGCACTGACCGCCGAAACCCCCGCAGCAGAAGCCTTAACACCATCCCCAAATATCTTCATCCCGTTAAATACCGCAGAATCCCTAACTTGATATAACTCGTCAATAAGAGAATCAGCCTCCATCTGCATAGCTTCTCTTGATAAATCATCATATACCCCATTACCCCCCTGCACCGCAAGATCCCGAATCCTCGACAACAACCCCGTCATATTACTCAATGCACCATCAGCCGTATTCAAAAGTGATATCCCATCACTTACATTCCTCTGCGCCTGCCTTAACCCCCTAATCTGTACCTCTAACCCCGTAGCAACATACATCCCCGCTGCATCATCAGCAGCACGGTTGATCCTAAACCCCGTGCTCATCCGCTCCAGCGCAGAAAAAACACCGCCGGACGCCAAAGCTATGTTCCTCTGAGTAATCATCACAGAAGGATTGTAGTTGACTGATAACATATGTTTTCAAATATCCCTGATAAAATTTACAGATATCCAAAAAATATTATGAATCACCGCAATCCAAAAACTAAGTATCAAAAAGTATGGGATTTGTTATGCTTAGGTATGATTAGTTGTTAATATGTGCCCGGAATAAGTTTTTCGTAATCGTCTACTGTACCGTTATCCATACAGCAAAGTATAATTGCTTTTCCAAGAGGGTGTAAATCAGATTTCAAATAGAGTTTTAATTCCTCTTTAAAGAAATCTTCAAGCATTTTTGCACCTTTATCGTAACCTTCATTCTCTATTTGAGGCTGTTTTGTTACGTCAAAGAATTTTTTTGAAATAGGTGTACCTTCGACGTGAATATTCTCCGGAATATATCCTCCAAGAGGGCATCTTGCAGGTTTAAGATTTAGTTTTCGGAAAGACGCCTGACCTCTTCTTGCAAGGTACTCTCTTATGACCCATTCAGCCATGAATCCTACTTCCCAAGAGCCTATATGCTGGTTCGGGATAAGAATATTTCTTGTTTTTGTAGTTTTCATAAACTGCTCAAGCAATATGTTAGCAAGGTCTACGCGTTTGCCTGTAGCAAACGGCCAGAATGAACCTACACCTTCGCTTTGGAGTTTGAAAGCATCTTTTCCCATGCTTGTTATACTCGGGTTGCCGAAACCTCTCGGTGCAACCAGTCTCCAAAGCCATGCAAGAGCAGGAGGAAGAATGTGAAGCATACCAAAAATACCGTATGACGGGTTTTCTTTAGTGCAGGGTGGTGTTCTCAGTCCAAAGCTTCTATAGTCAATTTCTATTGGACCATCCTGAATGTTTTTCATCTGGTCTCTGGGAATAATGATTCTGGGGTTAGGGCATTTTTTTCCCGGTTCATCTTCTGTATGCTCCCAAATAAGGCAGGTTGCATCCGGATGTGCTTCAAGATTGAAGAATATTAAGGGCTCTTTCGGATTTGTTGTTACTGCTTCAAGATTAGGGTCTGTGCCGTATTTTTTTATATGGTCAATTCTGACAAACCAGGAACGTTCTGCATCTGCTACACACAAACGACCGTTATCTTTTCTGAAACTCGGGTGGCACAACGCCATGTCGTCTGTAACAGGCTGGAGTTTACAACCCTGCTGTAATGCAAGATATTTCTCTTCTCCTGTAACAACATTTCTTCCAAGAAGCAAACGTCCGTCTTCTTCACGGTGTGCGTATTCAAGCATTTCACTCTTTCCGCTGCCTGATGCGCCTTCGTGAAGTATACTTATATCGTTATCATAAGGTGTTGTTATATTAACGGTTGATGCGTGCACTGTTACAAAATCTTCTTTTAAGCCCAGTGCTAAAAGAACGCCGTAAACACCTTTTTTTGCACTCGGGCCGGGATAAAGATTGTATGAAAATACCTCGTGAACAGAATCCTGCTGATTGTGAACAACTACCTGTTTTCCGTCAAAGTGAGAATGTCTGAATGGGGGTGCAACGTATATTATGGCTTTGGGTGCAAAGTCTTTTTCCAGTTTGTCATTAGGAATCATTCCCTGCAGGTCGTATATGCTGGCGGCAAAGAAAGCTGCATTTTTCGGGGCAACCATCAAAGCAGGGTATCCGTATTTTGTCCCGCCTGCCATAAACGGAACAAGGATAATCTCATTTGTTGCAAGCCAGTCAAGAGTTTCCTGTCTTAATGGTGCAAAATCCTTATGAAATCTTTGTTGAAAAGTTACCTTGTCTGTCATTTCTATGTTGTTAACGACCATACAGTTGGGGTCTCTTCTTCTCATATAAGGGTCAGTATAATTAACCGCTATACCGTTTTTACATTTTACTACACGTGCTTCTGTTATTTCTCCTTTTCCTGAAACATCATATTTTACATCGTATATAAGATTATCTGCACCGTTTGTTGAAAGGTCTATAAGTTCTTCTCTTTTTTCAGGCAGTATTACATTCCGTGCTGTTTCAAACACATTTTTTAAATCGCTGCTAATATGCCAGTTTTGCCAAACCTTTTGAGAAGTTAATATATTTTCCATTTTTATCCCTTGTTCAATGATTCTGATTTTGATTATATTATAAATCAGCTCTTAAATCTAAAAAATTATCCTGTTTGTAAACTAATTTCATCTTTTTTTCACTAATTGTAACAAAAATCAGGCTCTTTAGGGCTAATTTAACTGTTGTTGTTCGGGGAATTGTATATATGTAAGTTTATTTTAATTTTAAGGAGAAAATGAAATGGTTAATTCAGTAAGCTCTTTATCCGCATCAAGCGTACAATCTACAAGTACAAATGGTTTATCAGAGGAAGAGAAAAAGAAGAAAAAAGCCGAAGAAGAAGGATTATTTCCCACTGACAATAAAACAGATAAATCTGCAAATAATAATACGTCCTCAACTATAACCGAGGATACTGCAGAATCAACTGCAAGATCATATATAGCAACCCTCAAAGCACAATATCCCCAGCTGGCTTCAAAACTGGACTCTTACCTTTCAAATCTGGATTTTTCTACACTATGTTCAGAAGCTGCCTCATTATCTGATATAAGAGCATATATCTATAATGAGACACAGAGTTTTTGGAACTAAAAAAAGAGGCTTACGCCTCTTTTTTTTATAAGGGTATTGACTGATAGCAGCTATCAGGTATTAAACTTTTATTATACGAAAGGAGACAGTATGAGTATTTTAGAAAAAGTTTATTACCCGAATGATTTGAAAAAACTTGCTATATCAGAAATGGAAACTCTTGCACAGGAAATAAGAGACCTGTTAATAAAAAAAGTGAATACAACAGGCGGACATATGGGGCCGAATCTTGGGTTTGTGGAGCCTACAATAGCTTTGCATTATGTTTTTAATACACCTGAGGATAAAATAGTTTATGATGTTTCACACCAGTGTTACACTCATAAAATTTTGACAGGCAGAAAAGAAGGCTTTTTAAAACCTGAAAATTATGCTAAGTTTTCAGGCTATACCAATCCTGACGAGAGTGAATATGACTGTTTTGTTGTAGGACATACTTCTACATCGGTCAGCCTTGCCTGCGGGCTTGCTAAGGCGAGAGATTTAAAAGGCGGAAATGAAAATGTTATTGCAGTTATAGGCGACGGCTCCTTGAGCGGCGGCGAGGCATACGAGGGCTTGAACAATGCTGCTGAACTCGGGTCTAATATCATAATAATTGTTAATGATAATGAAATGTCTATTGCTCCTAATTTTGGGGGTCTATACTCTAACCTGCGTCTTTTAAGAGAAACTAACGGCAAAGCGGAATGCAATTTCTTTAAGGCAATGGGCTTTGATTACTACTATCTTGAAAACGGCAATAATACGGCAGAACTGATTGAACTGTTTAAAAAAGTTAAAGATATTAAACATCCTGTTGTTGTTCATTTGCATACATTGAAAGGTAAGGGGCTTGCACCTGCCGAAGCGGATAAAGAAGCGTTCCACTGGATTCTTCCCGGTACTCTTGATAAAAAGGATACTCCTGAACAGGCTTCTGAAAACTATTTTACTGTGACCACAGATTATATTCTTAATAAAGCAAAGCAGGATAAAACAGTTTTTGCTATTTCTCCTGCTACTCCCGGTGCTTATGGATTTACACGCGAGTTCCGTGAAAAAATGGGCAAGCAATATACTGATGTCGGCATAGCAGAAGAGCATGCTGTAGCCTGTGCTTCTGCTATGGCAAAAGCCGGTGCAAAACCGATATTATCTATATTGAGTTCTTTTATCCAACGCACATATGACCAGCTTTCACAGGACTTGTGTCTTAACAACTCTCCTGCTACAATTCTTGTTCACTGGGCAGGTTTGTCAGGTGCTGATATGACTCACCTCGGATGTTTTGACATACCTATGATAAGTAATATCCCTAATCTTGTTTATCTGGCACCTGCTAATAAAGAAGAGTACCTTGCTATGCTTGACTGGTCGGTAGAACAAACACAACACCCGGTTGCTATCAGGGTTCCATTCGGGGCTTTTATCTCAACAGGCGTGGCTGACAATACGGATTATTCTAAACTAAATAAATACTGTATGGTTGAAAAAGGTTCTGATGTTGCTGTTATTGCACTGGGTACTTTCTTTGAAAAGGGTAAAGAACTGAAAAGAATTCTTAAAGAATCTGCCGGTATTGATGCTACTTTAATTAATCCTAAATTTATTACGGGGATTGATACAGAGATGCTGGAATCTTTGAAAGAAAATCACAGGCTTGTTGTTACTCTTGAAGACGGCATATTGGACGGCGGTTTCGGTGAGAAGATTACACGTTTTTACGGCAATTCAGAGATGAAGGTGCTTAATTTTGGTGCTAAAAAAGAATTTACTGACAGGGTACCGCTTGAGGAAATATATAAACTAAATCATCTTACAACTGATTTGATGATACAAGATATAAAAAATCTTTTATAAAAAAAGAAGGAATACCGGATTATAGATGCCGGTATTCCTTAATATTATAGCTTATTAATCAGGAGAAAGACTATGAAAATTTTAATACTTACAGGAAGCCCAAGAAAAAACGGTAATTCAAATACTCTGGTCGACCATTTTATAAAGGGTGCTTTAGAAAATGGTCACGAGATTATAAGATTTGATTCTGCATTCAAGAAGATTCACCCATGTTCAGCTTGTAATCATTGCTCAATGGATGGTGAATGCGTATATAAAGATGATTTTGAGTTTGTGCGTGAAAATATTATAGATGCTGATATGGTTGTATTTGCTACTCCTATGTATTATTTTGGCATATCTGCACAATTAAAAGCCGTAATTGACAGATTTTATGCAATTAACGGCAAGATTCAATCACCTAAAAAGGCGGCATTGTTTATGACTTATGCAGATACTACAGAACAGGAAGCTTTGCCTATCAAGAATCATTATGAATCTATATTAAGATATTTGGGCTGGTCAAGTGCCGGGGAGGTTATTGCTCCCGGTGTATGGCAAGCAGGTAGTGTAAATCAAACTGAATATACAAAACTTGCTTATGAGTTAGGAAAAAGTTTGTAAGGAGATGCTCGTGAAACTCTTTTTTAAGATTTTAATGTGTTTTGCTATTTTTACATACGTAATGAATTATGCGGAGGCTAAAAATATGGATAATTTAACGCAGAAACAAAAAGATATAGTAAAAATTGCTGCTCTTACGGCTGCAGGAGAGCAGGATAAATTGGAAATTGTTATAAACAAAAGCCTTGATAACGGAATGACTTTAAATGAATTGAAGGAAGTCCTAGTACAAATGTATGCATATTGCGGATTTCCAAGAAGTTTGAATGCAATAAATACAGCAATGAAAGTAATAAATACAAGAAAAAGCAACGGTATTAGCGATTCTATAGGTGAAGAGCCAAAGCAAGTTCCATTATCCGATAAATATGCTGCGGGTAAAGCAAATCATGAAACACTTTTCGGTAAATCTGACACAAAGGCGCCTTTTGAAATATTTGCACCTGCTGCTGACAATTTTCTAAAAGAACATTTGTTCTGTGATATATTTGAACGTGGTGTCTTGTCTTTTAAAGACAGAGAAATAGCAACAGTTGCTGCTCTTACTGCATTAGACGGTGTTTGTCCTCAAAAAAATGCCCATCTTAAAGCTGCAAAAAATATGGGATTAACAGATAATCAGGCTAAAGAAATAGAGAAAATAGTTTCTGAATTGAAGCATGATGATTTAAAGCAACCTTTTGCAAAAGGGGAGCCAAACCCTTATAACAAATTTTTTACGGGAAATACTTATCTTACAAGATTGAGTGCAAATGATGATGTTTGGAATTCATCAATAGCTAACGTTACTTTTGAAAAAGGAGCAAGAACTAACTGGCATATGCATTCGGGCGGTCAAATACTTCTTGTTACGGCAGGAGAGGGGCGCTATCAAGAATATGGTAAAAAAATTCAAGTTCTTAAACCCGGAGATGTTGTGAGAATACCTCCTGAGGTAAAACACTGGCATGGTGCTGCTCCTGACAGTGAATTTTCTCATATTTCAATTGAAACTAATCTTCCTGATAACAATACAACATGGCTTGAGCCTGTTACGGATGAGGAATATAAGTTGTCCGAGAAAATTTCGTGATAAGGAACTTGAACGAAATTTTTGAGTGGCTTATTGAAAAGGTGAACAATTGCCGGCTGCGATGAGCCGGCAGCAATTGTGACACTAGATTAGTAAATATGAAAAAACTCCTTCGGGAGTCTTTTTCATTTATTTATTTAGATTATACTTGTTTATGGTAAATTTTATGATAAACTCTTATTATAATTTAATAATAAATGTTTTCTAGGGTTCCGCAATTATATTATTGGTCTGGTCCGAGAGAAAACTCACAAAGTTTGTGTACACGGAAGGATAAAAACCTGGGAGATAATATATCTCTCAGGTTTTTTCTATAAAAATGAAAGGACAAGCAGAAATTTTATGCATTGGATGTATTTATTAGTAGCAGGATTATTTGAAATTAGCTGGGCTGTAGGTTTGAAGTTTACACAAGGGTTTTCACTGATTATTCCATCTATCATAACAGTTGTCTGTATGATTGCGAGTTTTTATTTTCTGGCGCTTGCGCTAAAACATTTTCCTTTAGGCACTGCATATGCAATCTGGACAGGAATCGGAACAGTCGGAACTGTCATTTTCGGAATTATACTTTTTAAAGAACCAGTAACCGCTATGCGACTAATCTGTATTGCTCTTATTATAAGCGGAATAACAGGATTAAGATTATTGGTGTAAGTTAATCCGACTAAAAAGAAATTTTATGTTATAAATGCAGAAGGTGGAGAGCCCATGTTTCGATTGCGAGAATAAAAAAGACTCCCGAAGGAGTCTTTTAAGTGGTGCCGCGTCTCGGAATCGAACCAAGGACACAGGGATTTTCAGTCCCTTGCTCTACCAACTGAGCTAACGCGGCTTAGTTTTAACTTAACATCTAACCACCTTATTAAGCATACCAAATAAAACTCTCGAGTCAATAATTTTTTTTAATCTATATCTAGCCTATTAATTGACTTTTTGTTAAAATTATTCTATACATTAAAAACAATGTTAATTAAGGAGGAGACATTTATGTCAAATGCAATGGATATTAATGACTCAACATTTGAACAAGAAGTTATTAATTCATCGGAACTGACTATAGTTGATTTTTGGGCGCCTTGGTGCGGACCTTGCAGAAAATTGGGTCCTGTATTAGATGAGGTTGCTAAAGACTTTGAGGGTAAACTTAAAGTTGTTAAATTAAATACGGATGAGAATCTTAAAACGGCTAAGGAATATTCTGTGAGCGGTCTGCCTACTCTTTTGATATTCAAAGAAGGCAAAGCTGTTGAAAGACTTGTTGGCTTAATGCCTAAAACAACAATTGTTTCTAATATAGAAAAACATTTGTAATTATAAATAAAAGCCTCGATTATTTCGAGGCTTTTTAGTATCTATTTTTTATTTTCAGATTCTTTGGTTTCTTTTTGAACATTTTCTCTTTTTTGAACATTTTCTCTCAACGTTAATGCTCTTTTCCCTGTAAGTCGTGACATAAATCTGATAAGCTTGCCTTTTGCATCTTTTCTTTTGAGATTTTCTTCATCCTGTTTAATAATTTCATCTTTAGTACATTCTTTAACCGGTATACCTATTGTTACCCTGTTCAAATATTCACCCAGTGATGTCGACACTGCATTTACTGCCTGTGCTCCAAACAAGCTGTTGTTGTACACATTTCTGAATGTATTATTAAATAAGTTAATTAGCATCTGTGAATAGAATAATCTTGAAGTTTCTTGCATTGCCCTTTCTTTTGCTTTCATTCCGGCTTCTTTTTGTTTTTCACCATTGGATTTGAGCATAACCATATTGTAGTTGTCTGCGATTAAGAACCAGGCTGTTGCTGCAGTTGTTGAGTATTTTGCCAGTTCTGATAATTCTGCATTGGATATACTTGACATGGTCACGGTATTAAAGGCTTTGCTTATTTTTTTATTCATTATTTTAGCAAATTCGGTATCAATATCTTTTTTTTCTATATATGGTTTTTTACCGTTACGTATTGCTTTTCCATTCTTTCTGTCGGCTCTTGCATTCCATTTTTTTACTTGTTTTTCAACTTTGTCATATGTTTTATTTAGTTTTTTTATGCTGTTAGATACAGTTTCTATTTCAGGCTTCCATTCCGGTAATTTTGCAGGTTTTGTCATTTTTTCAACTTTAGTAGCAAGTTTATAAGGAAATGTAATTGTGTTCCATATAAATTTGAACGGCTGAATAACTAAATCTGTTAATTCTTTTATTATAAATCTGTTTTGTCTTCCCAGATTTACATATTCAATATTTACTGCCTTAACTAATGATTTGTGATATTTGTTAACAATTTCTGTTTTATCTAGTTTTCGTAATTCCTTAATTGCGTCAAAATACAGTTTGAGATTTGCTTCATCTTGATCAACCTTAAAAACATTATCGAATGCCATTGCGAATTCTTTAATTTCGCTTTGGGGTCTTATCTTACCAACTTTTATAAGCATTTTTCTAATTTGTTCATAGCTGTCTGTATTAATTGAACCGTCAGCATTGATAACTTTATTTTTTATTTCGTCAGCAAGAGAAAGTTCTTTTTGTTCTATTAATTGATTGTAGAAGTTTTCAAAGTTTGACTTAATAATTTTATTTTTACGTGCTTTAGTAAATTCACCTTTAGCTATATTTTCAAATTCATCAGCATATTTCTCTAAGCCTGCTTTTCTTAGTTCTTGAGCAAATTCAGATGCGAATTCTTTTATTTTTTCATATTTCTGATAATTTTTAGTAACCAGATGAAATTTGCTGCCAAGGCCTGAGTCATATGTTCTTAACCTTTCGACAGTTGTTTTGAATTCTTCTTGAGAAATTCTATGTTCTTTTGTTGTGATTTTATTGTAAAGTTTTTCAAATAATGTTTTGCCTTTAATTTTTTCTAAACCAAAGAATTTTTCTATTGATTTTGTTCTTTCTTTATTATTTGCTTTTATATTTTTCAAAGTTTTTATAAACGGCTTATCTGCCAGTTTTTTACTATCCAATAATTTTTTATAGCCGTATTTACCGGCTTTGATTGCATAGCCGATAGCTATAGTTCCAAGAATCCAGGTAACAATCGATTTTACGTTGAGAAGCGGTTTTAATTCTTTTGTTTGTTCTTTTTCGTTTTTATTATTATTCACTTCTTTAGTTCGGTCTGTAAAAGAGATATTTGATGGTATTGCAAAATCTTTAAATACCATTGAACTTTTAAATCCGGGTCTATTTGAAGTTTTTTCGGGTGTAATTTGTTCATCTTGTATACTTGTTTTTTCAGCAGGTTCGTCCTTAACTTCAGAAACTGTTGAATCCTCTTTTTTGTTATTCTTTATTTTTTCCTGTTCTTTTTTATTAATTTTTTGAGCTTCTTCTTTAGAGATAAAGTGTATTTTCTTTCCGTTAGAAAGTCTTGAATAAATCTCAGTAAACAAGGTTGTGATAACAGTTACTGTAACGAATGCAAGTTTGCTGGAATTAACAAATTTAGATAAGGCGCCCAGCGTGATTAACTGAATATATGCATTTGAGAGTACTCGTTTTGATTCTTGATTAAAACGGATTTTCTTTTCTTTATCTGCAAGTTTCGGATCATCATCGCACAATCTGGATAGGTTGTAAGCATCATTTGCAAGGAAAAATGCAGGAATAAAACCTGTAACGATTCTGGTCAAAGCTCTTTCATGCACACTGTTATAGTTGCCTGATTTGGGGTCAAATGCTTTCATTCCGTCTCTAAACAGAGCGGCAGCTCTTACTTTTTCAGAATCATACTTATATTTATCAGCAGATTTTACAAACCCTACCAGTGAATTAAACTTGTCACTGTCGTCAAGTCTGTTTCTGAATTTTCCAAATAATGTATTTGAGTTTTTTCCAAAATTTTCAGAAACAATTTGTCTTTTTCTCAATACATTAATAAATGTATCCAAGAGATGTAAAGGAAGTTTTAGAGGATAGATAATACCGTCGGTTACTTGTTTTAAAAATTTTTTTTCTTTAAATTGAATTTTGCCGGATTCATCTAAAATTATCTGTTTATTAATTGTTTTTTGTTTTTTGATTGCATTTGTAAGTGACTCTACACTGGATTGAAAATATCTCTTCATAGTGTCAACAGATGAATTGTAGTCATATATTTTTGTTTTTTTGTATATAGAAGATTCTATGACTTTTTTTACAAAAGAAAAACCGCCTTTAAAGGAAATATCTCTTAACTCTCTCTTTAAAGACGGTTGATTATAATTATTTTGAGAAAACTCTTCTTTAGTCACACGAGACTTAACCTTGTGACCCATTCGCTCTTTATATAGAATGTTATGATTTTGATTAATTATCATATTCCTGCCCATATGTAATGTCGCATAAGCTTTTTTCTTTTTCAATAAGCTTAAATGAAAATTTAACTAATTTTAATATTAATCAGCATTTTCCACTCATTGTATATGAATGTTTGTAAGAAATTTTTTTTGCTATTGCATGCCAATAATGCAACATAAATTAACATTATTTTTTAAGGCAGAGATTCAATGATAGTATGAAGAATTTATCTGTAATTCTGGAATTGTAACGGGATGTCGTAAGAATCTTCTTTTTCTCTTAAAAGTTTTATAACATCTTGCAAATCATCTTTGCTTTTGCCTGACACTCTAACCTGATCTCCTTGAATAGAAGCCTGTACTTTAAGCTTTGAAGCTTTTATATCAGCAACTATTTTTTTACCGAGTTCAACATTTAGTCCTTTTTTCAGGTTAAAGACCTGTCTGACATTTCCTCCCAGTGCATTTTCAACAGGCTGAGGGTCTAATATTTTAATATTTATATTTCTTTTCACAAGTTTTGTTTGCAGAATATCCAGTATATTTCGAAGCTTCATATCATCGCTTGTAGTTATTGTAATTGCTTTGTCTGCTTCAAGATTAATATCCGAATTTGTATTTTTTAAATCAAATCTTGATGAGAGTTCCCTTTTTGCCTGATCAACCGCATTTACAAGTTCTTGTTTATCAAATTCTGAAACAACATCAAAACTGCACTCTTTTGCCATAAATACCTCCTGAATAATATTAGACTGTTATTATAGCAAAATCAGACAAATATGTCAGGTTAATCTAAAATTTTTACTGTTGATGTATTTCCAATATTTCTGTTATCCATATATCCGCCATGATTTCCCATATAGTAGTTCTGTGTACCCATTCCGGGGTTAAATCCTCCATATGGATTGTACGGGTCATAAATTGGCGGTGTAAAACCTGTCAGGCTGCCTGCACTGAAATCACCGAAGATTGTACCCAGCAGATTTTGTACAAGTCCGCTGACACCTCTTCTTGATCTTGTCCCGCTCCAGTTTTTTGACATGTAATACGGATTTGCATTACCGCTGTACTGAGGGTATACACTCTGGCTCTGCATAAGTTCCGGATAAGAGTTGTAATGTTTTGACGCTGTTTTTACTGTATTGAATCTTTCAGTCAGGTTTCCGCCCTGCATTGCACCGAGCATTTCTTTCTCAAGCCTTGTGATTCGAGATTCAGTGTCATCATTCATATATGTTCTGCCGAGAATCTTGCTCTCAAGTTTAGCAAGTTCTTTAGTTGAAATATTGTACATTACACCGGGGTCAATATTGGCAAGAATATTGTCTACACGATTTGCAAGAGGCATTGCTGTAAAATTTCTTCTGAAAATTTTATTTTCAATACGTGTAAGTCTGTCGTAGATATTTTGTCTTTCGTAGGTGCGTTTGAACAGATTAAGTTCTATTTGTGTAATTTTGGGATAACTTTCGTTTATTGCAGGATTATTGTAAGGTACTGCAAGCGGGTTTATCGCCATAGGATTTACGGCAAGCGGTTTAAATGTCTTTACCTTATAGGCATGTGCTGGTGCAGCCATAGCAATTATTAAAATAAACGTAAAAAAATGCATACTGTATTTACGCATGTTAACAGCCCCTGTCTTTTTGCTTGAACAACATAAAAATAAAACCTATTTTTAACTGCCGCATTAGACAGATATGTATATTTTTCGGCTATGTTGAATCCTTTAAAATACGAATGGTTATATTAAGCTGTTCACGAAAAAGTTCAATCTGCCTGTTTATGCTGTCTTTGCTGTAAACCTGTCCTTCTCCCTGATAAGTAAGATATTTTATATAAACCTGTGATTCACATCTTAAAGTAGCAATAGAACGTGCCTGTGCTGCAATATCCTGTAATTTTGAAAAAGATATGTAATATCTTTCAGGTCTTTGCGCATATTTTTCCGCCATAAAATCTGCATGGTCTATGATAGAACTTGCTATTGCATTGAATTTTTGGACGCTGCCGTTTGTATCAATACACTTTTGCATTTTTTCTAGAATCAATATTACATCGTTAAGATCATTTATATATGGGGAGGTTTTATCTTTTTTTAAAATAATATCAATATACTGTGGATTTTCCCTGGGAATTTTCTTATATCTTGGATTAGGGTTGTTCACACCTGATGTATTAAAAACAGGTTTTGTTTTTTGAGGCGTGTTTCTTACATATTCGAATTGACCGTTAATATCAGGCAGACTTCCTTTGTATCCGGAACCTGAGCAAATAAGCACTCCAAACAAGAATAGAATTGACTTTGAAATAAATTTTTTCATAGTTTTATTATAACTGAATTTTGCCTTAAGTCATAATTTTGACTTTGTTTTATCTCGCATTTATCATGTTAATATGAATTTATTTGACTCACTGGAAATAGCAAATAAGCAGATTCCGCTTGCAGAAACATTGCGGCCGAAGACTCTTGAGGAGTATCTTGGTCAAAATCAGATTGTCGGGCAAAACTCTGCTTTTATTAATCTGCTTCGCTCAGGCAGGCTTTTTTCCTGTATTTTCTGGGGACCTCCCGGCTGCGGTAAGACTACGCTTGCAAGGCTGATAGCATCTAATACCAACAGCGAATTTATAGAACTCAGTGCAGTGAATTCCGGTATCAAGGATATTAAAGACTGTGTTGAAAAGTCTAAAGAAAATCTTCGATACAACAAGAAAACAATTCTTTTTATAGATGAAATTCACAGGTATTCAAAAACTCAGCAGGATGCTTTGCTTCCTTACCTTGAGAACGGAACCTTTTATCTTATAGGTTCTACTACGGAAAATCCTTCTTTTCAGGTGGTTCCTGCTTTGATTTCACGTGTTCAGGTCTTAATGCTGCAGCCGATAGATGATGACAATTTATATGCAATTGTTGAAAAAGGATTTAAATATCTTTCTGACAAGCATGGTGCAATTGTTTTAAAACAGCAGGTTATAGACTTTATCGTAAAATATGCGGGCGGTGATGCAAGACTTGCGCTTAATCTTGTTGAAAATTCATATTTTGCTGCGGATTACAAAGATAACAAGCGTTCACTTTCTCTTGAAATTCTTGAAAGTCTTGCTCAGGAAAAGAGAATAAAATACTCTCGTCAGGAACATTATGACATGGCTTCTGCTTTTCAAAAAAGTTTGCGCGGCAGTGATAAGAATGCAGCAATATACTGGCTTGCCAAAATGGTGGCAGGGGGAGAAGATCCAAGATTTATTGCCAGACGCCTGATAGTGTGTGCTGCGGAAGATGTTGGTCTTGCGGACCCCAATGCAATGAACATAGCTGTAAATGCTTACAAAGCAGTTGAACTGCTCGGACTCCCAGAAGGCAGAATCCCTCTGGCTCTTGCTGTGGCTTATGTCGCTGATGCTCCGAAGTCTAACTCTGCTATATGTGCGATAGATGAGGCATTGTCCGATATCTCTTCTGGTATGGATTATCCGCCGCCTATGCATTTGAGAGATGCGCATTATAAAGATGCAAAAAAATACGGATTCGGTAAAGGTTATGTTTATACACATGACAATCCTGATTATATCCAGCAGTTTATGCCCGATGAATTGAAGGATAAGAAGTATTTTAAATAATAAATAAAAAGCCAAATTCATTGAATTTGGCTTCATTAATGGTGTATTCGTATTTGTTATTTTGTTTATGCGAATTTCGGAGCCGAACGTTCGCATTCTTTTTCTTCTTGTTTTTCGACTGCTTCCAATTCCTTTTGTGCTGCTTGCAGCTGTGTTTCTATGGATTTTGCCTGTAATTCTATTTGATTTTCCATATCTTTAATATGCTGAAGCTTAGATGCATTAACTGTTTCAATAGATTGATTCATAAGGCTTAATGACATTCCCAGTTCCGTACTCATGAAGTTGTTGCCTCCATTTAAACCTGTTGCTAATAGATTTTGGAGTTGGGCTCTTATTGTTGGATCGTTAAAATCGCCATTTGTAGCTTGCATTTTCTGCGATAATAACATCATATTCATGTTTTGATTCATTGTCATTCCCATCTGGAAGACATTGCCTATAGTGCTGAATAAATTCTTGGTGTTAGCGATAGCACGTTCCAACTTGGCCGCGTTATCGGCTAAGGTTTGTTGCTGCTGGCTCAACTGCATCCTCCTGAAATTTAATTGAGCGATGCGGTTTGTCAACATCAATTTTCTTGCTGTGAAAATTGCGTAACCCATTGTTGGTCGTCCTCTCGTGTTTAGTTATTCCTCGTATCTAAATAAAAACATTTTGTATTCAATAATTGCTTTTTTAAAGCATGTTTTGTAACGATTCTGTAACATTTGAGGAAGAGCGATTTAATGAATAACAGCGCAGTTCTTTACAGGAAGCATATCTTCGGGAGTCATTGTCCAAACTTTTATATTATACTTTTGCGCAACTTCTTTAAGGCGAATTAAATATTTCATGTCTTTTTGCGGATTTTCCATAATCAATACAACACCTGCGTTTTTATTTGTAGAAAGAGCATAGTATAGGGATTGTCCTATGGATTCCGCCCATTTTGAGGCAAAATCAAATTCAATTGCATAGTCTTTTGTAAGGCAGTCAATTCTGGTTTTGTCGTTTAATATGTATTCTGCCGTACCATGATTGGCTTTGCACCATTTGTTCTGGTATTCTTTTTCAAGATAACAATGTGCGCCAAAACAGGAGTTAGCACTAAATATACAAAGAATTGATAAAAGGTAAAGTTTTTTCATTAATAACACCCGCAAGATGGACTGAGTGTTCCGTCACAACATAATGCTCTGGCATTTTTACATCCGCAAACGCCGCCATGATGAGAACAACAGCCGCGCCTCTGGTCAGCCTTTACCGTATGAACCAATGCGTAGCACGCACATGAGCAAAAAAGGAAGAGAAACAAACCAATCAAAAACTTTTTCATTATGAGACCTCAAAAGTTTAAATATTAAGGTCATTATAATGATTTTAAAAACACATGATATTACGTGTATGTAAGGATTTTGTCTGGAAAATACAATAAAAAACACCTTCAAACCTATGCTTGAAAGTGCTAATTTTTCTAATGGTGGGCGTTGAGAGGCTCGAACTCCCGACATCTTCCTTGTAAGGGAAGCGCTCTACCAACTGAGCTAAACGCCCGCACCATATTTAGTTTTCACGCACTTCCCTTTCGGGAAGCTTTATTTAAATTTGTGAGGTAAACCTCACTTAGCAACCGAACTAAACGCCCGCGTCATATTTAGTTTTCACGCACTTCCCTTTCGGGAAGCTTTATTTAAATTTGTGAGGTAATCCTCACTTAGCAACCGAACTAAACGCCCGCGTCAATTGCTTTGTATAACTATATTACTAAATAAATATATGCTGTCAATAATTTTTCTTATTTTTTTGAGAAAAATCCCAGTATTTTATCGAGAATGCCCTCTTCTTCTGCCATTTCGCCGTTAGCCAGCAAATCAACCCTTTTTTTGATTTCCTCTTTTTCATCTGAATTCGGTGCAAATTTCAGATATTTGTTGTAGTAATCTGCTGCTTCTTCGATTCTTCCTGCTTTTTCAGCATGCTTTGCGAGTTTCAAGAATGTAGCGTAGTCTTTTGTATTAATTTCCGCCAGTGCAAACAGATATTCCATTACCTTGTCTTCATATCCCTGTTCTTCATAGAATTTTACGAGTCTTTTTAGTGTTGCAATGTCGTCTTTTTCTATAGCAACTAATTTTTCGCAAAATTCTGCACAGGCAAAATTGTCATTCAATGAAGAGTATAAATTTATCAGTTCTTTTATTGCTTCTGTATTATTTTTGTCAGCGTTGTATGCATTTAAATATTCATCCAGTGCAAGTTCGTGATTATTTTTCTTAATATAATATTTGCCCCAGTTGTAATGTGCATCATAATCATTGTTGTTCTTTTCATAAACCAGCGCTCTCATCTGATATGGAAGCGGATTGTCAGGATTCATTTTTTCAAACACGTCAATCCATTTGAGCGTATTATCATCTTCTCCAATATTGTAGTAATACTCTGCCATGAGTGCACTGTAGCTGATATCCTGTTTTTCTTTATCAGAAAGACTGTTCAGCAGTTTGAAGGCTTCTTCATTCTTTTCCTGCATAAGCAAGGCTTTAATTTTGTTAAATATACTAACGGCATATTTTTCTGCCTGTTCATAATCGCCGGTAGAAAGATATAAACGGCATAAAAACTCTTTGATGTCTTTACTTTCAGGATATTGCTGTATTGCTTTTTCTAATAAACTTATAGCTGCTGACCTGTCTTCAGAATAATACAATTCAGCCAGTGAAAGATATACATTTTCATTGTGGTCATAATCAAGTATTTTTAAGTATTCATCGATTGCCTGTACAGATTTGTTTAATATTTCATAAGTTTGTGCCAGCAAATATCTTGCAGCAATGATTTCTTTTTCTTCTGTTGTATTATTTACGGCTTTTTTGTAGTCATCTGCAGCTTGAGCAAGTCTGCCTTCAATAGTTTTGAGTTTTGCTCTTGTAAGATAGTATTGATATTTATTCTCGTGAAAATACAAATCCAATAATTGATTGTAGGCGATAGGGTCTTCCGGTTTTAAAGCGATGAACGTATTCCAGTAGTTTATGGCATCATTGTTATACTGGAGCATCTGTGCGCATACAGCAAGCCTTTGAAGCACATCTGTGTCATTTTTGTCGGCTTCGTAAGCGTATTTATAACATTCGTAAGCCTGTTCCAGTTTGTCTTCATCTTCAAACTGTTGTGCCTTTACAAGTGCCGCTGCTACCGTTTTATTTGCCATACGCTTTTCCCTCTGATAATATTTACTGTTCTGATTATACAAAACATATTTTTATGAAACAAGCACAACAGATTAATGTTCAGGTTTAATATTCACTAATTTTAATTAATGCTAATATATTGTTATGGAAAAGAAGTTTAAAATAGTATCACCTCATAAACCAGCAGGAGACCAGCCCAAGGCTATTGATGCTCTTGTTGAAGGGCTTAATGCCGGCTGTGACGCACAGACACTGCTGGGAATTACCGGGTCGGGCAAAACCTTTACTATTGCTAATGTAATTGAACGTATTCAAAAGCCCACACTTGTTATCGCTCATAACAAAACTCTTGCTGCACAGTTATATAATGAATTTAGAGAACTTTTCCCTGAAAATGCGGTTGAGTATTTCATAAGTTATTACGATTATTATCAACCTGAGGCATATATCCCTAGGACAGATACGTTTATCGAAAAATCCGCAACTATTAATGAAGAAATTGACAGGCTCCGTCATAATACAACAAGAAGTCTATACACAAGGAAAGACGTTATTGTAATTGCTTCTGTAAGCTGCATATACGGTCTCGGGTCTCCTGAGAGTTATTATAAAGGTTCTGTATCATTAAAAGTCGGACAGCAGATGGATAGAGATGAACTATTGCATCACCTTGTAGCTGCTCAGTACACACGTAATGATTTAGAATTAGACAGAGCAAATTTCAGAGCAAGAGGCGATTCTGTCGAAGTTATGCCTTCATATGAAAAAATAATTACACGCGTGAGTTTCTTTGGCGATGAAATTGAAAAAATTACACGTATAGATAATGTTACGGGTGAAATATTGGAATCTCCGAATGAGGTTGTACTTTTCCCTGCGGTGCATTATCTCTCTGATGATGAGGACAAAGAAGAAACAATACGCTTGATAAGAGAGGAGTTGAAACTTCGTCTCAATGAACTCTATGCGCAAAATAAACTTGTCGAAGCGCAGAGACTTGAACAGCGTGTCAAATATGACATAGAGATGATAAAAGAAATGGGGTACTGCTCCGGTATAGAAAATTACTCGAGGATTATTGAAAGAAGAGGTCCGGGAACTCCTCCCAAAACTCTTATTGACTATTTTAAAGACGATTTTTTGCTTGTTATAGACGAATCACACGTTACTATACCGCAACTGAAAGGTATGTGCAGAGGAGATGCTGCAAGAAAAGATGTCTTGATTGATTACGGATTCAGACTTCCGTGTGCAAAAGATAACAGACCTTTGACAGATGAAGAGTTCTGGGAAAGGGTTCATCAAAAAATATTTATTTCTGCTACTCCTGCTGATTTTGAGCGCAGTATATCAGATCAGATTGTTGAACAGATTATTCGGCCTACAGGGCTTGTGGATCCTGAGATTTCTGTGAGACCTACAGAAAATCAGGTTGATGATTTGATATCCGAGATACAAAAGATTACGGATAAAAATGAAAGAGTACTTGTAACTACCCTTACAAAACGTATGGCAGAAGACCTTACAGAATATATGAATCAGATGGGAGTTAAAGTCAGGTATTTGCACAGCGAAATTCAGTCTCTTGAGCGTGTTGAAATATTAAGAGATTTGAGGTTAGGGGCTTTTGATGTGCTTGTCGGGGTTAACCTTTTGAGAGAAGGTCTGGATATTCCTGAAGTATCTCTTGTTGCAATTATGGATGCGGACAAAGAGGGCTTTTTGCGTTCGGAAACAAGTTTAATCCAGACAATAGGCAGGGCTGCAAGAAATTCAACGGGTAAAGTTATAATGTATGCTGACAAAATGACCGACAGTATGGAGGCTGCAATATCAGAAACTAACCGCAGGCGGCAAATCCAGATGGCATACAACAAAGAACATAATATTGTACCCAAAACAATTAAAAAACCTGTTGAAAATAATCTTTTGCAGCTTGTTTCGAGTTATCGCAATCTTGAGGATATTGTTGCCGAAGAAATGGTTGAAATGAATCTTAGTGTCAAAGATATACCGAAGCTTATACAAAAATTGGAAAAAGATATGCACTCTGCAGCCAAAGTTCTTGATTTTGAAAGAGCAGCTGAGATTCGCGACCAGTTGAAAAAATTAAGGGAAATGGTTAAGTCAAAAGGTTAGTAATAGTTGTTTTTGCTTTCTATATCATAATGTAATTGCCCCCAGTAATCAGAAAGAAACGCAATATTCAATGTGGAAAATAAAACAGCAGTGTATTTGAATAATGGTCCAAACTCAAAAAATCTGTATATCAGGTATAGCGTGGGGAGAACTATAAAAAGTGAATAAAGCGCCACTAAAATCACGCCTACAAGAGTAAAAACCAGAACATCCGCTACACCCGCTGCTATTTTTGATAAATTTAAACCGTCTCTTATGTCGTATTTTTCAGAATAGTTTATAAGTGCGGTCATAAGTACTGAAAATATAAAAAATCGAATAAGCCATATTGCAACAAGCTGCGGTACTCCTTCAAAATTGAACATTCCGACAACTATATTAACAACAAAATAACCTATTAAAAGATATGGAACTGAGATAGCAAAAGCTTTAAGAGATACAGCATTAAATAATAATGGATCAAACGGAGGAAGAGTCTGTATTCTTTGGTTAATTCGGTTGCTTATAATTATACAGGCAAAGCCAAGATATATGTAGTATACGACAAGCCAGATTATAAAATTTAAAAAATTAAAGGATTTAGTTGTAAGATTTACCCCCAGTATGAGAAATATTAAACAGCTGAAAATTCCCAGCTTTAGCAAGGCATAATTGTCCTGATATACAGATCTGATAGAATCAACTATTGACGCCATTAAATTTCCCTTTGCGTTTTATTATAATATTTATCTATTAAAGACACAACTACAGTATATGTTTGATTTTTCCAATAATGGCGTTGTTTGAGGGCTGTTTATTTGTTTTATTGACCACATGGTCAATAAATATTGACCTGTTGATTGTGGAAATAAGATTGATAATGTTCATAATATTAATATGAGGAGAGAAGTATATGTTAAAAGGACTTTCCGGACAGGATTTAATAAATAAAAATTTAATCCAGAGCGGTAATGTTGACAAGCTGAGTCTTGGCAGCAAAAATCCTTATTCAAATGTAGACAAGAATCTTTTGATTGACGAGACAAGTATTTCGAATGAGGCACTTGATCTTTATCAAAGAGATTTGGATATCAAAAAATTTGCATCTCTTGCCATGTCTGATCCTGAGGATTTGAGCCATAATACACTTGTTGCTCAAAATGTTTTTAATTTCAAAGATATGGATTTTGAAAGCAAAGTGATTGAAGGAATTTTTAACAATCAGACTTTTTTAAAAGATTTGCTTGGCTAATTTGATTAGGTAGCGTATGGAAAATACTGATTTTAATAATGCCTCGGGACTATCAGGTGTCGAGTTTAATGATGGTGAAAATATTTCTATTGACAAGATGGCGAGGGCTTATGAATTCTATGAGTCCGGCAGATACAGTGAGGCTCTTAACATGGCGGAAGGTGATCCTCAATTCACCTCTTCTGCTTACGGTCAGGTTTTGATAGGCAGCTGCTACAAACGCCTTAATGATAAAGACAAAGCACTCTCTCACTGGAAAAAAGCTATTGAAATTTCTCCTCTGGAGTATTCTGCATATATAAATATTGGTAATGAACTGTATAAAGACGGAAATATTAACGAAGCAATCTTAAACTGGCATTTAGCTTGCAGTATTATGCCGGAAAACCCTACTGTTAACTTGAATCTTGCTAATGCATATAACAAGAAAAACAGCAGGATAAAAGCAACTAAGTATTTTGAAAAATACCTGACGTATGAGAAAAATGTTAATACTCCTGAATACTATAAAGTAAAACAGACTTTTTCCAATCTGACTGCAAAAGTTGAATTTTATGCTAGAAAAGTTGAGGAATTTAAACTGAAAAAAGATTTAAGATCTATTGCAGCTTTATATCTCAAAATGATTTCGACATATGCCAATCTTCCGACCATATATGCCAATATTGCGGAAATTTTTTACTTTGACAGAAATTTTCAAAAAGCACTGGAGTTTTATCTTTTAGTATATCTTTATTTTCCTTATACAACAAAGATTGTGCTTGAGATTGCTAATTTGTATTACATATTAGAACAGCCTTCATATGCATATGCTTATTATAAAAGAGCGTTGAATCTGCTTCCTGAAGGCACCTCTCACTATTCAAAAGTTAAGTCAAAACTATCCTCTTTATCCTCGGTTCTGCAAGAGCATGAACTTATTGAGTCTCATCTTGAAAAAGCAAGAGAGGCTGAAATGGACAATGCTTATGAAGAAGCTATTGATGAATACGAAAATTATATGATTCTTTCTGAATCTGAAAATTCTGACATACAGCAAACTATAGATAAGTATAAGATTTTTGCTAATCCTGAACCTTTTGTTATCAATGTTTTATACAATCAGATTCCTGATTTGATGAACAGGAAGAAACTCAATGCCTGTATTGAACTTTGTGATAGAATTATGATGTTGGGGCAGAGCCACTCAAAAGAAGTTGTATACGCTATGAAGTGCAAGGCGGAATGCAGACGCATTATTATCGCAAGAGAACAATTCGGTGCTTAAATTTTTTAAAAAATTTTTCTACAAAAATATTTTGGGGCGTACATATTACAGAAGCGGTCATTGTATCGGCTGCGGTGAGTGCTGCAGGCAGATATATGTCAGGCATGTAAGAAATGTCGTTCAAACAGAAGAAGAATTTGAAAAACTTAAACTGCTACATCCGTTTTATACTTATTTAAAAGTTGTAGGAAAAGATGATATAGGTTTGATTTTTGAGTGTCAAAAGCTTGATAAAGAATCAAACCGCTGTACTATTCATAAAAAACGTCCTGGAATTTGCAGAAGATATCCGGCTGAAGCTATCTTTATGATGGGTGGTGAACTGGGTAAAAAATGCGGTTATAAATTTACACCAATAGAATCTTTTGACGATGTGTTGAAAAATTTAAGAAAATGATTGCAGAACATCCAAAAGTATCCTATGTGGTTTTACATTGTGCACTCTTATAATATTTGCAGAGTTCTCAATTGCTTTTTGAGAAACAGTTAGTGTTGCTGTGTCCAATTCTTCTTTATTGTCAGACCCTATTGTCTCTTTTAAAAAGTTTTTGCGTGAATGTCCTACTAGTATTGGACAACCAAGAGTCTTGAACTCTTGCAGCCTGCTTATTATTTCAAAGTTCTGCTGCGTTGTTTTTCCGAATCCTATACCGGGGTCAATGATTACTTTTGCTGGATCTATACCTTTTTCAATTAATAAATCTATCTTTCTTTGCAAATAGTCGTATATATCATCAACCACGTCATTGTATAATGTATTATTCTGCATAATCTCAGGTGTACCTTTAGAGTGGTTAAGGATTATCGGGCAATCATTGTCTTTTACTGCATCAATCATTTTTTCATCCCAGTCAAAAGCTGAAATGTCATTTATAATATCTGCCCCTGCTTCAATCGCTTTTTGTGCGGTTTGTGAATTTCTGGTATCTATGCTTATAATAGTGCTGCTGTCAAAAGAACGAATATGCCTGATAACCGGGATAACTCGGGTTATTTCTTCATCGGCAGTAATCTTTTTCGCAAACGGTCTTGTTGATTCACCGCCTATGTCTATTATGTCGGCACCTTCTTGCAGCATTTGTTTAAAGTGATTTTCTGCTTTTTCAATGCTGTTAAATTCTCCGCCATCAGAGGACGAGTCCGGCGTAATATTCAAAATACCCATTATATAAGGTCTTTCCCAGTTAAATACCGTATCTCTGATAATAACAGGTGAATATTTTTCAAAGAGCAAATTCTTAATTTCTTCTGCAAGAGAAGATAATTTTAACGGCTGAAATTTGAGTTTTTCACATATTGTTTTTAACTGGCTTATACTTCCGCTCAATATGCAGTCAGATAGTTCTACTTTGCCGGTTATAACTTCTCTGTGTACTGCGCAGTCTGTTCCGGAGGTCAGTGCTGTTTGTTTCAGAATATTAGCCTGTGCACAGGTAAGATTATGGATTTTTACTGTTTTAAATCTGTGTTTGTTAACCGCATTCTTTATGTATGTTTTATCAAATCCTATATCATTAAGATCTTTTTCTGTGCAATTTATAATTTTTATTTTAAAGTCTTTTGTCATAAATATAAGTTAGCATAAAAAAAGAGGTACCTGAATATACCTCTTTTTTATTGGTTATATTGTTATTATAATGCAGCGTCTGCAACTGCGATAACAAGGTCTTTAATTGCTTCTTGTTCTTTTTTCTTTCCGTTAATTTCTAGCATATCAGATCTGCCGTTTCCGTCTTTATCTACAGATAAAGCTGCGCCTGTTGTGGTCAAACCGATTGCCGAGCCTACTGCATTAGTTACTGTTTTAATTAACTTTTCACCTTTTGCTTTTACAAACTCAGGAGCATCTTTTGCCAGACCCTTTTCTGTAAATCCGTTAATTTTATTCATTATATAGTTTAGACCTTCGATAGAGTATTTCTTAAATTTTCCGGAATTTTCTGAATTTACAGCTAATTGCTTTAATCCATCTGATGCTATATCGAGTTTACCGCCTATTTTGCTAAACATTTTTTGTGCAAAGTTTTTGTCTTTAACCGCATAGAATACTCTGCCTGCAGTGCCTCTTGTAAGTATAGTACCTGTAGCAAGTGTTATACATGTAAGCAGGAATGTTTTTAACGGCTTCATAACTTTGCTGTCAGAATCAACTTCGATTTTTTCAACAAGACCTCTCAGTCTTTCCATTGTGTTTTCATCAACATTTTTAATTCCGCCGGAATTACTTATATCATTAATAAGAGCAGTTGTATCCTGCATCAATTCGGTTCTTGACTCGTTAGATTTAAATGATGGCTTTATTGGCGAACAATTAATAGATGTAGCAGCTTGTATCATTTACACACTCCAATGACTTTTACTTACATATAATATAAGTATAAGCAAAAAAAATATTGCTAAATTCTAATCAGTTTATTAAAAAATTGTAACATATTTTTTAATAAACTGCACTACTTGATTATATAACTAATTATTGTTCTTGAAAAGTAAATTTATGCAAAAAAAAAGCTGCATTGCAGCTTATACTTCATAATCTTGGGAGGAGATTTGGGGATTTGTACATGTATCTTAATTCATTATGATAAAAATGTTTACTATTTTAATTGTAAATTTAATAAAAATTTACAATTACTTTAAAAGCATGTATGTTTTATGATATGGCTATTTTTTCTTTTTGGGCATGGGGGCTTTTTCTGTTTTTAGATTTGATGTACCCTGTATCCTTTTAACGGATATGACTTCTGGTATAGATTGAAGTTTTGTAATAACGCTTTTTAACCTGTTAATATTATCAACTTCTATGCCCATTTCAATAATACCGATTTTTTTAGCAGGATTTGATTTGATGTTTGCATAAGCTATATTTGTGTTGCAATCTGTAAGTTCAATCATTACATCTTTTAATATGCCGATTTTATCCTGAACATCTATACGTATGGAGGCAACATAGGTTTTGCTGAGTCCCTTGTCTGCCCATTTTATATCGATTAATCTTTCTTCCGGTACATTATCAAGAGAAGCGCAATCTACCCTGTGAACGGAGACACCTTTGCTTCTTGTGACAACACCGACAATAGGTTCACCCGGAACAGGAGTACAGCATTTTGCGAAATAATATAGCATTCCCTCAAGACCAACAATATCATTTTTAGATTTTTTAGATTTTGTGTGAGCAACAATCGTCGGTTCTTCATCTGCAGGTTTTTTTATACGGTTGGTAATTTTGTTTACTGTGGTTTCTCCGTATCCGAGAGCAGCAAGCAAATCATCTACACAGCTGTAATTCATTGCTTCTGCTATACTTTTAAGTTCCTGTGATTTTACAAGTTCGTCATATTTAGCCTTGCCTATTTCAGCCTCAAGCATATTATGACCAATATTGATATGTTCTTCTCGTTTATTCTTTTTGTACCACTGTTTAATTTTTGACTGTGCAAGCTTTGTGACAACAAAATTCAGCCAATCCAGTCTTGGGGCAGGTGTTTTAGAGGTCATAATCTCTACAATATCACCGTTATGCAGTTTTGTACTGAGCGGGCATATTCTGCCGTTTACAAGTGCTCCGGTTATTCTGAAACCTACATCAGTATGGATTCTGAAAGCAAAATCAACAGGCGTAGCATCTTTGGGCAGGTCAATAACATCACCCATAGGAGTAAAGGCAAAAACCTGATCAGAGAAAAGGTCTAGTTTTACACTTTCTACATATTCGCTTGCAGAAGAAACATCTTTTTCCATTTCAGCGAGTTTGCGCATCCATGAGAACTGTATGTCTGTATCCGCATTTGCTTTTAATGAACCTTTTTCTTTGTATTTCCAGTGTGCGGCAACCCCGTATTCCGCAACCTGATGCATTTCATGGGTTCGAATCTGGACTTCTATAGGTTTTGATTTAGGTCCTAGTACTGAAGTGTGCAAAGAACGGTACATATTGCTTTTAGGCATGGCAATGTAATCTTTAAAACGGCCGGGAATCGGTTTAAACTGTGAGTGGATAATCCCGAGAACCTCATAGCATTCATTAACTGTATTTACAATTACACGTACAGCAGAGATGTCATACAACTCGTGAAATGCTATGTTCTGGCGTTTCATTTTTGCGTAAATTGAATAATAGTGTTTTGAACGTCCGGAAATACTGGCTTTTATTTTATGCTGTTTTAGCAATTGTCCGATTTTTTCAACAAGCACCTGAATAGTCGCATCTCTTTCTGCTTTTTTTAATGCAACAAGCTGTGCAATTTCAAAGTATTTTTCAGGATTCAAATACCTTAAGGATAAATCTTCAAGTTCTGCTTTGATTTTACCGATACCGAGGCGGTTGGCTAGCGGAGCAAATATATCCAGTGTTTCTCTTGCTATTTTTTGCTGTTTTGCAGCCGCCATATAGTTGAGTGTGCGCATGTTATGCAGTCTGTCAGCGAGTTTTAAGAATATAACACGCACATCGTTAGCCATTGCAATAAACATACGGCGGAAGTTTTCTGCCTGACGTTCTTCTTTTGATTTAAACTGATATTTGCCGAGTTTCGTAACTCCTTGTACGAGGTTTAGTACATCTTCTCCGAATTTTTCTTTAATTGTTTCGGGTGCAGTTCCCGTATCCTCAATAATATCGTGCAGAAGTGCTGCAATGATGGTGTGCTTGTCCATCATAAGGTCGGTTAAAATTTTAGCAACTTCTACAGGGTGGATAATATATGGCTCTTCGCTAATACGATACTGACCGGCGTGTAATTTCGCAGCAAAAACATAAGCTTCTTCAATTTCTTTTATGTCCTGTTCCTGCCTGTGCTGTGCAATCAACATTTCCTTTAGAGGTTCAAAAATGCTCAAGTCAGGATCCGAATCTTGTATCTCTTCAGTATAGTTGTCCTGTATATCCTGCGAAAGTTCTAATTCTTGCTGTTTTTCTTCACTATTGTCTGTCATAGTTAATTATTGTACACTTTTAAACGGTACTTAACAAGGGGCATTAATTGGAAAACACAAACGAATCATTCTATAAGGAACTGGATAACGGTATTGTTCTTAAAATTAAAGCAGTGCCTAATTCTTCAAAAAATGAAATCTGCGGCATACTTGATGATGCTCTCAAGGTAAAAATAAAAGCCCCTGCTGTAGAAAACAAGGCAAATGAAGAACTTGTTAAATATTTTTCAAAACTTTTAAAACTTCCAAAGAGTTTTGTTGTTTTGAAAGCAGGCGGCACATCAAAGTTAAAAACTCTTTATATAGAAAACTGTACTATTGATAAAATCAAACAAGTTTGTGTTAATATTTAATTATAAATCAGAAAAAGGGAAAAATATGATTACAACTATATTTTGGGTAATACAGATTATTTCATCATTATTGTTGATACTGCTTGTTATGATTCACTCGCCTAAAGGCGATGGAATTGCTGGTATCGGCGGTGCTTCACAGGTTTTTTCTTCTCAGAAAAATGCTGAATCCGGTTTAAATAAACTCACAATGTGTGTCGCAATAGTTTTCTTTGTATCAACTTTCATTGCCGGTTTTAATATTTTCGGATAAAAATATTTTATATATTTACAATTCTTTCCAGCCTTCTTGCCAATCTGACGACAGGCTTTTCTTCCTGCCAGCTTATGGAGTCTACCAGAATTGTTTTACAGCCTAATATTTTACCGAATAAAATGTCCGTCAAAGGTCTGTCACCTACCATAACCATTTCTTTAATATTCAGATTGTTTGTTTGTAAAAAATCCTTTGAAACCTTTGTAAAAGGCTTTTTGGCAGGAGCAATTACCGGAAAATCTATCTGCCCCGCGGCTTTTGCTATGTAATCGGGATTGCTGTTGTTTGATATAATAATAAGGTAAAAATCTTTTTTGAGGTTTTCAAAGAGAGACATAGTTTCTGATGAAAACTCTCCTGATTTTGATTTCATTACTGTACTGTCCAAATCAAAGGCTATAATTTTGATTCCTTCTTCTTTCAGTCTGTCATAATTTATCTCAAATACTGTTTTTGCTTCATAATCTGCTTTTAAAATCATCGTACGTTTTTTATTCCTATAGTTCTTGCAAGTGCATATTTGTAGTTATTCGGCTCTTTTGACAATTCAATCCATATTTCATCGTTTGTATTGCCAACTTCTTTTTCTTCGTCCAATTTATCATTATATATTTTTATAACATCTGTTTCAAAACATTCGTCTGGTGTAATTATTTCTACTCTGTCATTTAATAGTATTTTGTTTTTGATTTTTACTTTATAAAGATTTTTGTCAGAATGCTCTTTTTTGTCATGAAATTCAAATAAGAAATCAGAGCCTGCAAGCCCTTTTGATACATCATAGCTGTATCCTTCATGGTCTTGTTGATCAAGGTAGAATCCTGTTGTGTAGCCTCTGTTTCCTATTTTTAAAAGCTGGTCGAACATTTCTTTTTCGTCAGGCTTTTCACCTTTGTAGTATGCATCAATAGCCTGTCTGTATGCTTTAGCAACAGCAGATACATAGTAAAGACTTTTTGTTCTTCCTTCGATTTTGAAAGAATCTGCTCCGGCTTCAATGAGTCTTGGGATATAATTAATCAAAGCAAGGTCTTTTGTACTCAAAATGTGAGTACCGCGGGCAGTTTCTTCAATTTCGTAGTATTCACCCGGACGGGTTTCTTCAAGAAGCTTGTATTTCCACCTGCAGGGCTGTGAGCAGCCGCCATGGTTTGCTTTTCTTTCCCCGTGAGTCATGTAATCGCTCAGAAGACATCTGCCTGAGAGCGAAACGCACTGTGCTCCGTGCACAAATACTTCCAGTTCAATATCAGGGACATTTTTTCTTATTTCAGAGAGCTGCTTTATGGACAATTCTCTTGCAAGAATAACACGCGTTGCGCCAAAATCACGCCAGAATTTGACAGCTTCCGAGTTTAGAGTGTTTGTCTGAGTGCTTATGTGTATGTCTATGTCGGGAAGCTTTGTTTTTAATACGTTTAATATCCCGAAATCGCTTACAATAAGTGCATCCGGGTTTGCCTCTTTAATAATATCAATATTTTGATAAAGATTTTTAATATCATCATCATAAGCATAGATATTGAGTGTCATGTAGACTTTTTTGCCGTAAGAATGCGCAAGGTCAATCGCTTTTTTCAGGTTTTCTGCTGTGATGATTTCACCTTTTCTCATAGAACGCAGGCTGAAATCCACCATACCCATATAAACGGCGTCTGCTCCGTAGTTTATTGCATAATCCAGTTTTTCTATATTCCCTGCAGGAAGTAATAATTCAACTCTCTTATTCATAATAACTATATTTTATTATAAAAATATTTTTACTCTACTCTTGAAATCAAATTTTATGCGTGTTAGGATGACATCACAAGATAAACTAATTTATGCGAAGGTGGTGAAAAGCTAATGCCAGAAGTTAAAGTCGGTGAGAACGAAAGTATCGAAAGCGCTTTAAAAAGATTTAAGAAAAAAATTCAAAAAGCAGGTATTTTGTCTGAAATCAAAAGACGCGAAACTTACGAAAAACCAAGCATAAAAAGAAAACGCAAATCTGAAGCAGCACGCAAAAGAAGAGTTTAATTTTTTAAGCTTCAAAATATAATTAAAAGCCCTCTTGATTATTCAAGAGGGCTTTTGGGTTAAATCAATTTTTATAAATTAACTTCTTTGCCTTTTGCAATGTTGTCCATTGTTCTGAATATTTTTTCCGTCATCTCCTGAATATATGAACTTGAAACTACACCGTTCATAACAATATCTGCACACTGCATAGCCGGTCTTATGTATGTTTGAGCGGTTGTATTGACGTTCTCGAACTGCATATCAGCAGCAAGACCTGTCTTTCCTCTTGATTCTGCCCTTCTGTACCATCTGTCTTTTATAATTTCAAAAGGTGTAAACACATAAACTTTTACATCCATGATATCTCGGATGCCTTCATTAAGAACATATAGACCTTCGTTTACAATTATTTGAGCCGGTTTTTTAAGCACACCGTGAGGGAAACTTTCGCAGGTTGTAAAGTTGTAATCGGGGCTTCTGACAGCAGAACCATTTTTTAAAGACACAAGATGTTCTTTCATAAGTTTAAGGTTAATTGCTTTTGGTGTGTCAAAACTGTATCCTTTTGCAAAAAATGCTTCGTAACTGCCTGCTTCTTTTAGTTCATTTGACCAGTCATAGTAGTAGTCATCGCAGCACACAATTGTGTATAAATCTGTTCTTTCTTCTGCAATACAGGAGCGTATGGCATTTTGGACAAAAGTTGTTTTGCCGGAAGCGGATTCTCCTGCTATGCCTATAAGAAAGCGTGCGCCCGGCTCATTCAAAGCACGTCTGGCAATGTTGAAGATAACGGATTCTTTTACGTTGATAAAGAGCGGATTTTTCTGCTTTTTATCTTCTTCAAGAATCTTTTTTATACTTTCAACAATTTTTACTACAATCGGAAATGTAGATGCTTGATTTTGTTCAATAATATTGTTTGTTTGTTCAGTTGTTAATTGCATAGTCAGCCCCATTCATAATAACTATATTAAAATAAAATTTTATAAATATCTCTTGTATTTATCAAAATGTAAAAAAAATTAATGTTGCTATATGAATTGTTTTTTATTGTTTTGTTTTTTATGTTTAAAAAAACAAGTAAGGTGGAATTGTACACATGAAGGTTAACTGAAATACGAGGGCAAATGTGATGAGTGTACGGATGTTGGATATGTGTAAACTTGTGGCTTTTACGCTGACAATACTGTTATCTTTTAATGCCTCTTCTTTTGCTCAGGAAGAAATCCCAGTCCCCACACTCGATAAATTACAAGGACAGGCAATCCCGGATACAGACCCGCTGAAATACTATCCTGGTTCAGGCTATACACTGACACCTGCAGATAAAGCAGGTGTAAATACCATAACAAGATATGAATGGAATGAAACAACAAACAAGCTTGATGAAAAATACTACACAATAGACCTCAAACAAAAAGAATACGGAAATACAGATCTTGCAGGTGCAGAGGTAAAAGATATAATAGTCACTGTACCGAATGCAGACGGAACAGGTAATGCATTTGAATATGCAATAAAGTACTATGTTGACTCAAACAGGTTGTCAGAGAGACTGACCTCCTTCACAGAAAATGAAAATATAGATAAAGACTTTATTGGAAATAATTTTTTGGATTCATATAAGGGAGGAGCAATTTATAATAATAATAAAGGGACAATAGGAAATATAACAGGAGATTTCATAGGAAACTATGTTTATGCTTCTGGTTCTTCTTATACATATGGCGGAGCGATTTATAATCTCGGAACAATCGGAGATATAACAGGGGATTTCATAGGCAATTATGCTTCTTCTTATCATGCATATGGAGGAGCAATTTATAATGATAAAGGGACAATAGGAAATATAACAGGCGATTTCATAGGAAACTATGCTT
>CALUPU010000014.1 GCA_944322725.1 Candidatus Gastranaerophilales bacterium | reverse complement strand
CAGGAGGCATTATTTACAAACACACATAAAAAGCCTATCATTAACTTAATAAATCAAAAGGAGTTTAAAAATGACCGCAAATATCGATAACTTAAGAAAAGAAAATGACCTCATAGACCTGTTCTGCACACTTGTGCAAATCCCTTCCCCTTCGGGCGAAGAAGAAAAGGTCTCGGCAAAAATTGTAGAAATCCTGACATCTGCCGGTATACAAGCTAAACAGGATGACTTTAAAAACGTTATCGCAAAACTAAGCGCAACAGACCCGTCAAAAAAACCTCTGCTTCTCTCTGCACACATGGACGTTGTGGGCGATGCGTCAGACGTTAATATAAGAATTTCCGAATGCGAAAGATTTATCGAAACAGACAAAACAAGACCTCTCGGGGCTGACGACAAAGTCGGCGTGTCTGCAGCAATGCACCTTGCAATGTATCTGAAAAACCACCCCGAAATCAAACACGGCGGGCTGGAACTCGTGTTTACAAGAGACGAAGAACAGAACATGACAGGAATACATAACGTCAAATTTGACGAAATAGACTCTGAATACGTTATGGTTCTGGATGCGGACAAACTAGGGCAAATTCAGATTTCAGGAGCAAGCTATACAAACGGAACATTAATTGTCAATGCTTATAAAGGCGGCCACTCCGGCATTGATATAGGAGACACCTCAAGAGTAAACGCCGTAAAACTCATCGGAGAACTCATTGCACAAATCCCTCAGGGTGAATACAAACGCGATGAATACGGCACAGTTACATCTATAAATATAGGCTCTGTAATAGGCGGGGGTGTGGAACCTGTTATACAAAAAATCGCACAAAAACAAATTGAAGCGCAAAGCTATATCGAATATGTTGCAAATAACAGCCTAACAAATATTATTAATACAAAAGCAATGGCAAAATATTCAATAAGAAGTTCTGAAGAAGCTAATGAACAGCAATTGATAAACGACATAAAAAATATTGTCGAAGAATTCAATAAAAAATACGAAGGACTTGCACTTGCGGAATTTATTGCAAAGTCAAAAATGAAAGCATTTGAAAAATCAGGCGATGAAACTATCCAGAAAATCTGCATACAAGCCTGTGAAAATACAGGCATAAAAGGCGAGGTTTCCTCCTTCCATGCCGGCGCGGAAACACATATCTATGCTCACGAAAAAAACAAACACAATCAGGTGTTCAAACCTTATCTCATCGGACTTGCGGATATTTATAACATGCACTCGAGCAACGAAATGGTGGATATAGAGTCTTTCCTTAAAGGCTATGAATTCCTTAAAGAATCTTTCATGATTTTCAATAAATAAACCCATATCGAAAACACACAAGCACGCATGTTTTGTTGTAAAAAATATGCTATAATCTCCGTGATAGAAAAAGGGGCTGAACTATGACACAGGTAAAATTTACAAAAATGCAGGGCGCAGGCAACGACTTTATCCTTATGGAATACAGCGAGTACAAAAAAATTCAGGATAAATTCCCTGAAATTGCCGTTAAACTCTGTGACAGACACTTTGGAATCGGTGCTGACGGTATTTTTGTTCCTGTGGAAAACCCCAAAACTTACTCCGACCTTGAATGGCTTTTTTATCAGGCTGACGGCAGCACTGCACAAATGTGCGGAAACGGCATGAGATGCTTTGCCAGATTCTGCTTTGATAAAAAAATTGTTAACAAAAGAAAATTCACCGTGCATACAGGCGCAGGCAAAATTGTTCCGGAAGTGCTTGAAGATTTGCGTGTAAAAGTTAATATGGGCAAACCTGTTCTTGAGCCTGAAAAAATACCGTTTAAAGGAGACAAAAGTCTTAATTACCATCTGTGGGACGGTATTAAAAAATTCACTGTAAATGCCGTCAGCATGGGTAATCCTCACTGCGTGATTTTTGTCAAAGATGATGAAAACATAACAGAACTTGCAAAAAAATACGGAAAAGCCATTGAACACGATGACTTGTTCCCTGAAAAAACCAATGTTGAATTTGTAAAAGTAAAATCAAGAGAAGAAATCGATGTTGCCGTATGGGAAAGAGGCTGCGGAATCACTCTTGCCTGCGGAACGGGAGCGTGTGCATCTGTAGTTGCTGCAATATTAAACGGTCTGTGCGACAACAAAGTAAAAGTCAATCTGCCGGGCGGTAGCCTTACAATTGAATGGGCAGGCAATTCACAAAACAAAGACTTTGATGTATTCATGACAGGTAGCGCAGAATATGTGTATACAGGTATTATCAGTGTGTGAAGCCTGGCGGGCTTTCAGAACTGAAAGACCATAAGGCGTAACCGTTCTTTACCGCCTTTATGAACGGAACAAAGTTCCGGGAATGGAGCAATCTTTGATTGCACAGGCGGAAATTTAATTAATTATGAAAATCCTTGAAGTAAAAAATTTAAATCTGGGCTTTGACCTGTCTGATGGATTCTGTCAGGCAATATATGGCGTCAGCTTTGACCTTGAAAAAGGCGAGACCCTCGCTATTGTAGGAGAATCAGGCTGCGGAAAAACCATCTCCACTATGAGTATTTTGCAGCTTTTGCCCGAGACCGCACGTATTACGGGCGGAGAAATCCTGTACAATAACAACAACCTTCTTGGTTTCAATCAGAAACAAATGCAGAAAATACGGGGAAAAAAGATTGCCCTCATACCGCAGGACCCGATGACATCTTTGAATCCGCTTTATACAATCGGTAATCAGCTTCTTGAAATAATCGAACTGCATCAGGGTTTAAGGGGCAAAGAGGCTTTTGACATAGCTGTTGAGGCTCTTGAAAGGGTCAAAATACCTGACGCAAGAGAAAAAATGAAAGCCTATCCGCATGAATTCTCAGGCGGGATGAAACAGCGCGTTATTATAGCAATGGCTCTTGCATGCAACGCGGAGGTTATTATTGCGGATGAGCCTACTACCGCGCTGGATGTGACTGTTCAGGCGCAGATTATGGAAATCCTGCGGGAAGTAAAATCAAAATATAACCTCTCTTTGATACTGATAACCCATGACCTCGGCATTGTAGCGGAAAACGCCGACAAAATCGCCGTGATGTATGCAGGCCGTATCGTTGAATATGCTTCAAAAGACAAACTCTTTAATAACCCGAAGCATCCTTATACAAGGGCTTTATTAAATGTGATTCTTGATATCAATACAACCGATGTTAAAACAATCGAAGGCCAGCCTCCTTCCATTACTGATAAGATAACAGGGTGCCCTTTCCACCCCAGATGTCAGGATTGTATGGAAATCTGTACAAAAATCGACCCGCAATTAAAAGAAATAAATCATTGTGCCAAAACAGCATGTCATTTATATGATTGATGTTTTATAAAAAGACTTGTGCAGTGTGGATTTTTATCACAAAAATGTTTGTAAAAACCTCGTTTTTATGGTAGTGTTTTCGTGTGTAAATAATGGTTTCTATTGAAAACACATACATAAATACTCAGTTTATTGTAAAGGAGAAAACAAACATGACAGAAAAACGAGTATGGTTATTCGAGGAAGGCAACGCAGACATGCGTAATCTTCTCGGCGGTAAGGGTGCAAACCTTGCTGAAATGACTAATTTGGGACTTCCCGTTCCTCCGGGGTTGACAATCACTACAGAAACCTGTATGGATTACATCAATCACGGCAACAAAATGCCTGCAGGCGTTATGGATGAAGTAAAAGCAGCTTTGAAAAAAGTTGAAGAAAAAGCAGGTAAAAAATTCGGCGATGCCGAAAACCCGCTCCTCGTTTCCGTACGTTCAGGCGCAAGACTCTCAATGCCCGGTATGATGGAAACTATCCTCAACCTCGGTATGAACGACGCTACTGTTGAAGGTATGATTAAACTTACCAACAACCCGAGATTCTGCTACGATTCATACAGAAGATTCTTAACAATGTTCGGCTCTGTAGCCTGGGACATCGAAAGAATGAAATTCGAAGAATATATCGACAAAATCAAAGCTGAAAAAGGCTACAAACTCGATATCGAACTTTCAGCAGATGACTGGAAATCTTTAATTGAACCTTACAAAGCATTAATCAAAGCTGAAACAGGCAAGGAATTCCCGCAGGATCCTTATGTACAGCTTGAAGAAGCTATCGAAGCAGTTTTCCGCTCCTGGAACATCCCCAGAGCAGTTGCTTACAGAAACCACTACAAAATTGACCACAACTACGGTACTGCCGTAAACGTTCAAACAATGGTATTCGGAAACATGGGCGACGACTGTGCAACAGGCGTATCTTTCACAAGAAACCCGTCCACAGGTGAAAACAAATTCTACGGTGAATATCTGACAAACGCTCAAGGTGAAGACGTTGTTGCAGGTATCAGAACTCCTCACCCGATTGCCGACCTCGAAAAAGAAATGCCCGAACAGTACAAACAATACGTCGATATTGCTAAAAAACTTGAAGAAGGCTACAAAGACGTTCAGGATATGGAATTCACCATCGAAAGAGGTAAATTATACATTCTTCAAACAAGAAACGGCAAAAGAACTGCAAAAGCTTCTGTAAGAATCGCTGTTGAAATGGCTGAAGAAGGCATTATTTCAAAAGAAAGAGCAATAGAACTCGTTGACCCGAACCAGCTCTATCAGGTATTGCTTCCTGACTTTGACCCCGCAGCTAAAAAAGAAGCTCACAAAATCGCTCAAGGTCTTGCAGCATCTCCGGGTGCGGCTGTTGGTAAAGTTGTATTCGATACGGAAGAAGCAGCTGAACGCGGCAATGCAGGCGAAAAAGTTGTTCTCGTTCGTTTGGAAACTTGCCCTGACGATATCCACGGTATGATTGCTTCTCAGGGTGTTTTAACACTCAGAGGCGGTATGACTTCTCACGCAGCAGTAGTTGCAAAAGGCATGGGCAAACCTTGCGTTGCAGGCTGCGAAGATTTGAAAATCGACCTTAAAAACGAAACTTTGACTGACGCAAGCGGAAAAGTTTACCACAAAGACGATGTAATCTCGCTTGACGGCGGTACAGGTGAAGTATTTGAAGGTGCTGTACACCTCGTTCCTCCTGTAATGGACGACAACTTCAAAAAACTCTTCACATGGGTTAATGAAGTTAAACAGCTCGGCGTTCGCGCTAACGCTGATACTCCGGCTGACGTTGCAAAAGCACTCGAACTCGGTGCTGAGGGCGTAGGTCTTTGCAGAACAGAACACATGTTCATGGCTCCGGAAAGACTTCCGTGGGTACAAAAAATGATTATCGCTGAAAACCTTGAACAGAGAAAAGAAGCCCTGAGCCACCTGCTTCCTATGCAGTATCAAGACTTCTATGATATGTTCAAAGCAATGGGCGAAAAACCGATGACAATTCGTCTTTTAGACCCGCCGCTTCACGAATTCTTACCTTCTAAGGAAGAACTCATTGCAACAGTTGCAAGAAAGAAAGCGCTCAACGAAGATGTTAAAAAAGACGAAGAAATGCTTCACCTCGTTGAATCTATGTCAGAATTGAACCCGATGATGGGTCTTCGCGGATGCCGTCTGGGTCTTACATGGCCTGAAATCAACGAAATGCAGGCAAGAGCTATCTTCTCGGCAGCTTGCGACCTGAAAAAAGAAGGAATGAACGTAAAACCTGAAGTTATGATTCCGCTTGTTGGTCACGTTAACGAACTTAAGGAAGCAAAAGCTGTTGTAGAAAAAGTAGCTAAAGAAGTAATGGACGAAAAAGGCGTTACTGTTGATTATATGATTGGTACAATGATTGAAATTCCGCGTGCCGCATTAACAGCAGACAAAATTGCCGAATACGCCGAATTCTTCTCATTCGGTACAAACGACCTTACACAGATGACTTTCGGTTACTCAAGAGACGATGCGGAAGGCAAATTCCTCAACAGATATGTTGATAACAAAATCCTTCCTGCCAACCCGTTTGCTACTTTAGATCAAGAAGGTGTTGGACAATTAATGGAAATTGCTTTAGAAAAAGCACTTCCTGTAAGACCCAACCTCAAACGCGGTATCTGCGGTGAACACGGCGGCGACCCCGAATCCGTGAAATTCTGCCACAGAATCGGCTTGAATTACGTTTCTTGCTCACCGTTCAGAGTTCCGCAAGCAAGACTTGCTGCTGCTCAGGCGGTAATCGAAGGCAAAAAGAAAGAAGCTTGCGCCTGCAAATAACATACAGGAGTGAAGCTTAAGCCATAGCTAAAAACCCCCGCAATTTCTTGCGGGGGTTTTACATATATGTAAAATTTGAGTTAAAATAATAATAGGGTAGTACCACTCATTCCTTCTGCACACGTATTGACTAAGAAATAAGCGGGAAGGGGGGTGAGAATATGAGGATAAGGCAAATAATAAAAGCCACAATCATAGCGGTGATTGCAGCTCTTAAAATTGCTATTTTGTTCTTATAGGGTACTAAGAGAAACTCCGGAGAGGCATATTTCTTTCGGGGCTTCACCCTATGTTTATATTATAAATCATTTATACAATTTTTCAATAGTATTTAAAACTTAAGCAATTCCCAGAGTTCTATGCCAAGTGCTGCCGAAAGTTTTTTCATGTACAAAAGTGACGGGTTTGCTTTACCGCGTTCTACTTCACTCAAGTAACTCTGATTTACGCCTGATTCACAAGCAAGACTTCCTTGCGATAAATCAAGCTTAACGCGTCTTGACGCAACTTCCCGTCCAAATTTTTTAAGATATTCTTTTTCTTCCATTCTTTTATGTTTTTTATACAAGAGACAAACTAACAGACCTCCTGCCCCAAAATACAAAAAATTTAAAACCAACATATCGCAGGTTACAAAATTTACCTTTGCCCCTTTTTATGAAATAATAATCTTAAAAGTACACGGGGAGAGAAATCATGACAGAGACACTTGATTTTAGAGCATTCGGCAAAAATGATATAAGAGGCATCTACGGAGAAGACGTTACAGAAGAACTTTTCTACTACGCAGGCAGAGGCTACATAAAATTTATCGTAGAAAACCTCAACAAAAACAAACCCGAAGACGAACAGATAAATGTAAAAGATGTCTGGGTCAGTGTTGCAAAAGATGCAAGAACACATTCCGATTCTTTGACAGATTCGCTTATTAAAGGTGTAACCTCAACAGGTGCAAATGTTTTGAACATAGGAATGGTGCCCACACCGCTCGGCTACTACTCCGAATTCGCTCAAATTCCCGACAATGTAATAAGCGTTGGCAGAGTATACGGTGCTCTTATTGTCACCGCAAGCCACAACCCGTCTGAATACAACGGTTTGAAAATGACTTTTGATAAAGCTTCCCTTACAGAAGAACAGATTAAAGAAGTCAAAAAACTCGCTATGGCTGAACTGAATGCACGCCCGACCTCCAACAGGCACGGTATTATCAGAAAATACGACATTATTGAACAGTACATTGACAACATAGTAAACAAATTTTCTTCCATAGGCAGAGGCATAAAAGTTGTCACAGACTGCGGAAATGCAACCGCAGGCGTGGTTGCACCGCAATTATACAGAGACCTCGGCTGCGAGGTTGTGGAACTTTTCACAGAGCCTGACGGAACTTTCCCGAACCACCACCCGAACCCGAGTGATGAAAAAACTTTAGACGTAATCAAAAAAACTGTTATAGAAGAAAAAGCAGACATAGGTATTGCTTTTGACGGAGATTCCGACAGAATCGGCGTTATTGACTCTCAAGGCAATGCTCTCACAGGCGACAAGCTTCTGTTAATATATGCGCAGGACATTATAGAACCTCTTGCAAAACGCGGAGAATGCCCGTGCGTTGTATCAGAGGTAAAATGTTCGCAGGTTCTCTACGACACCATCAATGCCATCGGCGGAAACGCAATCATGACAAAGACAGGACACGGTTACATTAAGTCCAAGATGAAAGAAGAAAACGCAATTCTTGCAGGTGAGATGTCAGGTCACACCTTCTTCAAAGACAGATATTACGGTTTTGACGATGCGATTTATGCAGGCTGCAGAATCATCGAAATCATAGCAAAGCACAAAATGCAAAACCCTGATTTTAAAATAGAAGACATGTTAAAGCCTTTTGACGGCGTATGTACTTCAAAGGAAGTACGTTTTCGCTGTGCAAATGAATTTAAGAAAACAGTGCTCGAAGACATGGAAAAAGAAGTACAGAACAACCCTGATTTGTTCGGCACAAAAATCAAAGACATAATCACATTAGACGGTATGAGAATTGTTCTCGAGGATGGCTTTGCAATGATAAGACAGAGCAACACGGAACCTGTATTTACATTGAGATTCGAGGCAAAGTCAGAAAAAAACTGCAAGCATTATGAGGACACATTTGTCACTTTACTCGACAAAACAGTAAAAAATTATTGTTAACAATATACAGCGGTTTTTGTTTACGGAAAATCCTATGCGAAGCTTTGTAGAACAACTTATCAAAACAACATCAAGGCGAGTGTGTCTGAGGGCTGAGTAATTATTTTTTATGTCTTACTTTTAGGAATATACAGCCCGAGTTCGCGAGCCTGTGGTTGAGATTAGTTGTTTTAAAAGCGCAGCATCAAGATTAGAAGTAAACAAAAACCGTAAGAATATAAAATAACTATACAACTTCAACTTCAAAAAACCTGTTCCACGGAAAAGAATACTCAACCCCGTTCAAATCAATACAAAACTTTTCCTGCAAAATCGACTCGAATGCAAGCATTTCCATTTTCATTGCTTTTTTCAATTCTTTTGTATCAGGTAAAGCCATTCGGGATTTAAGAAGCTTTCTGACATTTGCCTGATACGCCCAGTCGTCCAGAAAACGCACTGACTGAACCTTTTTAAACGCGTCTTCATTGTAATTGGAAGCAAGATATTTTACTACAGCACAGCAAAGAGCACTACCGAGAGTATTGCCCGTAGTGTTCCATCCCGCATAACCGAGAAACTTTTGCCAGTCAATATCCTGCTTCAAAAACTTTTGAACAAAAGCATTGTCCGCACCGTTTGCATTCAAAATATCCGCAACCAAATACAGCTTGTCAGGCAGTTTCAATTCTCCGCTGTATCCCTCAACATCAACACCCATAACAAGTTCGCCCTGTTCTTCTTTAAAGTTGTTCACAAAAAGCACAATATCTGCCTGAGCCGCGGCTGTCATCTCACAGCCTGCAAGCTCTATCTGCCCTTTAACAGACTCAAATACAGACACATCCTCGTATTTGGAAATCCTGTCAACATAATCAGGCTGAGTAAACACAGCACCGATTTTTATGCCTTTGCCCTGTGCAAGCGCTCTGCTTAAAAGGCTCAAAGGAATCTCATCCGCACCTGTTTTTACAAGCGCATTCAGATTATTTTCTTTTATACTAGACTCTAAAGCCTGTGCCTCCGCAACATTTAACCCGAATTGCGCGCAGTCGTCTTTGGAAAACACAAGAGTGTCAAAAACACCCTCCTTCGCCCAGTCAAGGTACATTGTATTAATATCAAAGTTTCTCCTGCGTGTGTTGAGGTAGTCCTGTAGAATTTCAAAAGGCACATCGGTTTCAATCTGCGTATCCGGAGCGTTTTTGTGAGATTCATACGAATACTTGAATATTTTTTCTCCGTATAGACTCCAGTACTCTTTTTCCTCTTCGTTAATATTGTTATTGGAAATGCGCATGATACTTGAAAAAGCAAAGACTTTTGCATTTTTTGAAACAAGAACTGACTTAAAATCATTCATGCGTTTTTTAATTTCTTCTTCTGTCTCAATTGAGCGTCTTGAAGGAATAAGCCCGCCATATGCAACCGTATCAAGCGAAACAATAATCCGGTCTACATCTTCAAGATTCTTTAACCAGTTGATAAGCCCCTTAATATCAGCAGTTTTTGTCAAATCACCGAGCATTTCGCGAGGCGGTAAAAGCAGGGTTAAATCACTGTCAATCGCCGCAATCTGCTGAGCCAGCGTATAGCAGACAGGTCTATTATCAATCGGAATAAAAGCAATCCTTGTCTGAGACATATTAATCAACCGTTTTTGTGCTGCCAAATTGATTTGCGCGTGTGATACCGACCTTGCCAGAGCGCACAAGTTCTCTAATACCAATAGGGCGCAAAAGTTCAATCAGAGAGCGAATCTGTCTTTCGTCTCCTATAGCTTCAAGTGTATAGGTTCTCGGCGTAACATCTATGATTTTGGCACCGAATATTTCCGCTATTCTAAGAATTTCCGAGCGGTCTTCGTCTTTTGCAATGACTTTGCACAGGATAAGTTCTCGCTCAATAGATTCAACATCGCCAAGGTCAATAACCTTTAGAACAGGGATAAGCCTGTTAAGCTGTTTTGTAATCTGTTCGATAACGTCAGCGTCACCGCCTGAGGTTTCTATTGTAATTCTGGCATAGCCTTTTTCGCTTGACTGTGCAGCAGTGATGCTCTCTATGCTGTAGCCTCTGCCAGAGAACAGACCGCTTACGCGCGACACAATTCCCGCTTCATCTTTTACAAGTACTGATATTACGTGATTTTTATTGTTCATTGTTAATCCTTAATTGTTAATTTATAGGGCAGTCGTTTGACATAAGTATTTTGTTCAGCGGATTGCCTGCCAGCACCCACGGGTAAACCATTTCACATTCTTCTACCACAAAATCAATGAACACCGGCTCCCTGCATTCTATAGCCTGCTGCAATACAGGTATAATTTCTTCTTCTTTTGTTACCCTGAATCCCCTTGCGCCGTATGCTTCCGCTACTTTTACAAAGTCAGGACCGGAAATTTTAGTTTCAGAATAATGCTTATGATAGAGTTTTTCCTGCCATTGGCGAACCATTCCAAGGTATCCGTTATTGATAATCACATTGATAACAGGCAGTTTGTATTCAACACAGGTCGCAAGTTCCTGTATATTCATCTGAATGCTTCCGTCTCCGGCAATGTTGATAACAGGCTTGTCCTTCAAAGCTACTGCAGCACCCATCGCTGCAGGAAAGCCGAAGCCCATTGTACCCAGACCGCCCGACGTAATGAATCTTCGCGGCTTATTAAACTTTATCATCTGTGCCGCCCACATCTGGTGCTGTCCAACTTCTGTCGTAATAATCGGATCCATATCTTTTGTAAATTCATAGATTTTTTGAATAACAGTAACCGCACTGAGTTTGTCTGTCGGCTGCTCCAAAGAAGGACGTTTTTTCTTCCACTCGTTTATCTGCTCGCGCCATGACTGTTTGACTTCGTGATGGATTTCGTACTTATTGGAGTTAAATTCCTCAAGCATTGAGGTCATAACATTTTTTGCATCACCGATAATAGGTATATCGATTTTTACGTTTTTGTTGATTGAACACGGGTCAATGTCAACGTGTATAATCTGAGCGTCTTTTGCAAAACGTTTGAGACAGCCCGTAATACGGTCATTAAAACGAGTGCCTATTGCAAAAAGAACATCACAGTTAGATACGGCATGGTTTGCCCAGAAGTTGCCGTGCATACCGAGCATGCCAAGAGAATGCTCATCATCTTCAGGGAAAGCGCCTTTTGCCATAAGCGTATTTGTTACAGGGATATTCAATATCTGTGCAAGCTGTTTCAGTTCTTCCACAGCCTCTGAAGCAATGATTCCGCCGCCTGCAAGTATAACGGGTCTTTCTGCCTCACAGAGCAGTTCCAGTGCTTTTGAAATTTGTTTCGGATGACCGTTATAATTAGGGTTATAACCGGGAAGTTTTACGCTTTGCGGATATTCAAATTCTGTTGAAGCACTCAAAACATCCTTTGGCATATCAACGACAACAGGACCGGGTTTGCCTGTAGTTGCAATATGAAAAGCCTCTTTTATTATACGAGGCAAATCCTTTACATCTTTTACAAGATAGTTGTGCTTGCAGCAAGGGCGTGTAATACCAATGATATCAGCCTCCTGAAAAGCATCGTTTCCTATCTGGTTTACACCGACCTGACCGGTAAAAACAACAAGCGGGTAGCCGTCATAATATGCGTTTGCAATACCTGTGATAGCATTTGTCGCTCCGGGACCCGATGTTACAAGAGCAACTCCCGCTCTGCCCGTAACACGTGCATAGCCTTCTGCCGCGTGTATAGCAGCCTGTTCATGACGTACAAGATAATGTTTTATGTCAGGACAGTTATAAAGTGCCTCATATATTGTTAAAATTACACCGCCCGGGTAGCCGAAGATTTCATTTACACCTTCTTTTTTCAGACATTCCAAAAATATCTGTGCTCCGGTCAGTTTTTTTGCTTTTGTTTCAATACCAGTCATTAAATGCTCCAAAACCATAATATATTTAAATATTCTACCATTTTTTAGTTATTTTACAAAAAAATTGAGCAAAATTGATAAATTTTTATTAAAAATTTATAAAAAAACGGGCTGTTTACAAAAAAACAACCCGTTAATTTATGTTTATAATTAAGTTACGGTGTTGTGTCGGTCACCTGCGTGACCTCCGTCACACCTTCACTCCGGCTGGCGCTTATTTACAGCCGCAGCAGTTAAGACCTGCCTGCTCTTTCAATTGAGCAGCCTTGTCAGTAGCTTCCCACGGAACATCAATATCAGTACGTCCCATATGTCCGTAAGCTGCCAAAAGCTGGTAGAATTTACCGTTGTTTTTAGCAGGCAGACCTCTGAGGTCAAACTGTTTGATGATTGCAGCGGGTCTCAGGTCAAAGTTCTTTTTAACAAGAGCCGAGATTTCATCATCAGAAATAACGCCTGTGCCGAAAGTATCAACCATTACAGAAACCGGTTCTGCAACACCGATAGCATATCCGAGTTCAACTTCGCATTTTTGGGCGAGTCCTGCTTTAACAATGTTTTTAGCCACATAACGTGTAGCGTAAGCAGCAGAGCGGTCTACTTTTGTCGGGTCTTTGCCTGAGAAAGCACCGCCGCCGTGGCGTGAATATCCGCCGTATGTGTCAACGATGATTTTTCTTCCTGTCAAACCTGCGTCACCCTGAGGTCCGCCGATTACAAATCTGCCTGACGGGTTGATTAAGTATTTTGTATTTTCGTCAGGTTTAATTGCATCGTTTTCAAATACAGGTTTGATAACTTTTTCTATTAAGTCTGCTCTGATGATTGCCTGAACTTCTTTGTTATCAGAAACACCGTTGATTTCAGGGTCGTGCTGTGTTGAAAGAACGATAGTGTCAATTCTTGACGGTCTTCCGTCAACATATTCAACAGTAACCTGTGATTTTCCGTCAGGTCTTAAGTAGCCTAAAGAGCCGTTTTTTCTAACCTGAGCAAGCCTGTAAGCCAATCTGTGAGCAAGGCTGATAGGAAGCGGCATAAGTTCGGGTGTTTCGTCACAGGCAAAACCGAACATAATACCCTGGTCGCCTGCACCTACGTTTTCTGTTTCAGTTGACGCAGTATCAGAATTGTCGTTTCTTGATTCAAGAGCCTTGTTTACACCGCCTGCAATGTCTGTAGACTGTTCGTCAATAGAAGTCAATACAGCACATGTTTTGTAATCAAAACCGCCGCCTTCTTTACCGACATAGCCGATATTTTTTATAGTATTTCTTACTACTGCGGGGATGTCCACGTAGCAGTCGGATGTAATTTCACCGCAAACAAGAGCCATACCGGTAGTAACTGTAGTTTCTGCAGCTACTCTTGAACTTTTGTCTTTTGTGAGAAATTCATCCAGAATTGCGTCAGAAATCTGGTCGCACACCTTATCGGGGTGACCTTCCGTAACAGATTCCGACGTAAAAAGAAATCTTTTTGATGTCATTTTGTTATGTTCCCTTTCATATTTCCACCCGCGTTACTCTGCGAGATTACGAACATCGTAAATCAAAGGTAATGCGGGGTCAAATAAAGTCGTCGCAGGGCTTTACATAGCTTAATTTTTGCTCAAACTTGTTTTTTATCTTATAATTAAATACATATTGTCCGAGAAAATTTCGTGATAAGGAACATGAACGAAATTTTTGAGTGGCTTATTGAAAAGGTGAACAATTGCTGGCTGCGGTGAGCCGGCAGCAATTGTGACACTAGATTAGTTAAAGGGTGAGGAAAATATACATGCTGCAAACTTTAAATAAAATTAATTCAATATGCGACCTGGCAAAAGAAGTTCTGCAAATCGAAGCCGACTCCGTGCTTTCGCTGAAAGAGCGTATCGGTGAGGATTTTGAATATGCAATAGACCTGCTGTACAACTGCAAAGGCAGAGTAATCGTAACAGGTATGGGCAAATCAGGACACATCGGCAAAAAAATTGCGGCTACATTGTCCTCGACAGGAACACCATCATACTTTCTCCACCCTGCAGAAAGTACTCACGGCGACTCCGGCATTATAACCCGCGATGATGTTGTGATTGCAATATCAAACAGCGGAGAAACAGCAGAATTAATGAACCTGCTGCCGTTGATTGAACGCTTCGGGGTGAAAATGATTGCAATGACAGGAAAAAAAGAATCCACTCTCGGCAAAAAATCCGATGTTGTGCTGGATGTTTCAGTTGAAAAAGAAGCATGCCCCCTTGGTAAAGCACCTACAGCAAGTACGACCGCTACTCTTGCAATGGGAGATGCCGTAGCAATCTGTCTTTTGAAAAAACGCGGTTTCACGGAAGAAGATTTTCTGATGTTCCACCCGTCAGGCGCTCTGGGTCGAGGAGTTCTTTACCACGTGTCAGACCTGATGATTACGGGCGACAGAATACCGGTTGTCAACGAAAACAACAACTTCCACGACACAATACAACTTATCTCCGCAAAAAAACTCGGCTGTGCCATTATTACGGATGAAACAGGCAAGATGACTGGTATTCTTACAGACGGAGACATAAGACGTACGCTTTTGAAATACGACAACACCTCCAACCTGACAGCAAAAGATGTTATGACCCGCAATCCAAAGGTTATTCTTATAAACGACCTTGCGGCAAAAGCTCTTCATATTATGGAAAAACATTCTATCACCGCGCTTGCTGTATGTGACGAAAACGGCAAACCTGCAGGCTTGATTCACATACATGACCTTTTGAAAGCAGGGGTGGCATAATGCATAATGATTTGGATTTAAAATACAAAGCAAGCAGAATAAAAGCCCTCGCATTTGACGTCGACGGCGTAATGACAGACGGCTCTTTAACTTTTGATGAAAATGGTGCCGAATACAAAACCTTTAATGCAAAAGACGGTCAGGGCATTATAATGATGAACCGCTCCGGCTTTGTAACAGCCATTATCACAGCACGCGAAAACGGAACAGTACGCCACAGATTCAAGAATCTCGGAATGACAAAACTCTACGAAGGCTGCAAAAATAAAATTGCAGCACTCAGAGATTTTATGGAAGAATTTAATCTTAAACCCGAAGAAATCGCATATATGGGAGACGATTTACCTGATATCTGCGTTCTAAAAACAGTCGGACTTCCTTGCTGTCCCAACGATGCGGTGGACGAAGTCAAAGAATATACTGCATTTGTGTCATCAAAAAACGGCGGCAGAGGCGCGGTAAGAGAATTGTGCGACTTTATCCTGAAAGCGTCAGGCAAATATGAAGACGCAACTTCTGCAATAATTAACAGAAAATAATATACATGACTAAATATATTTCCGTATTATCTTCAAAACAATCTGAAAATTTTGAAGCAATAAAAGAATATTTTAAAGATAAAGATACTGAAACAATACAAACAGACAGTATTATCGAAGCGTCTGATGCGGATTTGTGCATTGTTGATGAATTTCACGGTCATTTGAAACCTGAAATACTGGAGTGCACCCGGTTTATAAAAATCCATTACTCGCTATTACCGGCGTTTGACTCCAATACCCCTGTAGAAGATGCTTTTGAGGCAGGAGTAAAAATTTCCGGAGTCACAATAAATTATATAAATGAAGACGGAACAAACGGACGAATCATCGCACAATACCCCGTATTTCTTGATTACACAACGACTCTTGATGAATTCAGACAGGAATGCTGTAACGTATCACAAAAACTGGCTCCTTTTGCTGCAGAAAGTGTACTTAATGATGTAATCTTCAACTTTGGCATGCTCTTAAATCCGCAGGGCGGCTGTAACGCTTGTAAAGACGGAACAGACGGATGCAGCGGCTGTCGCAGCAAAAAGCAGCCAATAATATTAAAAAGCATGCTCAAAAAATAATTGTCAAACTTACACTTTTTATTTTTGTTTTTTGTTCTGATTTATACATAAAAAAATAGGGCTTTAGTCTGGAAAAGCCCTAGCTGTCTGGAATTAAGAATAGTTGGAAGTATGAAAAAGATTTAATTATATATAACATTAAAATTAGAATTTGAACAATTACCCAACCGGGTATTTTAGGATAATTTTTCTTATTTTTATACCCGGAAGATAAAAATGTACTAAAATGTCTCATTAAGTGCACTTTATACACTTAATCTAAAACTCAATATTTTCAATACTTTACAGAAGATATTAAGATTTCTTTAAGGGGGGTTGACAAAGAATGCTTTATAGTACATAATGAAAATGTACTAAATAGTGTAGTCAAAACACTTAATACAAAATCCCTGTTACAACATAAGGACAAAAAAATGAAAATTAATAGCATAAATACATATAGCTATCAAAATATAAACAAAACAAACAAACAATACGTTACAAGACCTGTATTTAAACAGGCTCAGGCTAAGTCTGATAACGCTATCCCGACAGCTATTATAGAAACTTTAGTTGAATCTGCAAACGATAAAAATCCTGCTTCTTTTATGAGCAAAATCAATTATTTCAAAGAAATTCTTTTCTCTGCAGAAACATCAAGAAAAGCAAAACAGCTTAAAGAAGCACTTGACGGTTACGATTCAACACAGAATATATTGTACAAAGTATAGTATATTCAGACCGAAACATTACAAACTTTTCCCCTAAAAATTTTAATTTGAATAGATGCAGTAAATACTCGGGTTTTATACCTGAGTTTTTTTTATCCATTCAACCATCGGCAAAAGCGCTCTGGCTCTGTGACTGAGAGTATTTTTTTCTTCCATTGTCATATCAGCCATTGTCTTGTTCAAATCAGGGATAAAAAACAGCGGGTCATACCCAAAACCGTGTTCACCCGAGGGTTTTGTGTCAATAAAACCGTCAATTCTGCCGGTTTCTCTGTGCATAATCGTGCCATCCGGCGCAACAAGCGTCATAGTGCAGACAAAGTGTGCATTACGTTTTTCTAAAGGTACATTCTGCATTTCACCGAGCAGCTTACTTATTTTTGACTGCTGGTCAGGTGCATATCTTGCAGAATGCAAGCCGGGTCTGCCGTCAAGAGCATCCACGCACAGCCCCGTGTCATCTGCAAGCGCAGGGATACCCATAATTTTTGCAGCCTCGGCAGCTTTTATATAGGAATTTTCTTCAAATGTCGTACCGTTCTCTACAGGGTCAAAAACTCCTTGCACAAGCACAAACTCCACGCTGTCAGGGTGAATGTCCTTTAACATTGCGTTGATTTCTTCAAGTTTGTGCGGGTTTGATGTACCGAGTGCAATTTTTATCATAATTATTTACCGAATCTTCTGTTTCTGTTTTCAAATTCAAAAATGGCTTTGGCAAGTTCTTCTTCGTCAAAATCAGGCCAGTGCTTGTCTGTGACATAAATCTCCGAATAAGCAAGCTGCCATAAGAGATAGTTGCTGATTCTTTTTTCGCCGCCCGTTCTGATTAAAAGGTCAGGGTCAGGAATATCTTTTGTATAAAGATGGCTTGTGATGGTTTCTTCCGTAATATCTTCGGGTTTTATACCTTCTTTTACAATGCTTTTGACTGCGTTTGTAATCTCATCTCTTGCGCCGTAATTAAAAGCAATATTAAGGTTCACACCTGTATTATTTTTTGTCTTGTTTTCGGCATTTTGAACAATTTCAATAAGATTTTTGCCAAGTTTTGAAATATCTCCGAGAAATTTTATCTTTACATTTTCGCTGTGCATTTCGTCCAGTTCGTTAAGAAGCGTTTTTGCAAGCAGCCCCATGAGAAACTCAACCTCTTCTTTTTTCCTGTTCCAGTTTTCAGTAGAAAAAGCATAAACGGTGAGATACTTGATACCGAATTTGTCAAAGAGGCGCATTGTGCTTCGCAGAGAATCGACACCTTTCTGGTGACCCATTGCGGAGGGAAGGTGTTTTTCTTTTGCCCAGCGTCTGTTGCCGTCCATGATTATTGCAATGTGTTTAAGGTTTGTATTTTTTACGGAATTTATTATATCTTTTTCATTCATCAATACGTTCAACTCATTATCCTTCTCAAGTAATTATTATTGCTTAATTATATGAGAAAATATATTATTTTTAAATCCAGATACTTCACTTTTATAACAACTAATCTCAACTTCAGGCTCGCGAACTCGGCTGTTACACAGCCTCAGACACACTCGCCTTGAAGTTGTTTCGATAAGTTGTTCTACAAAGTTCCGTATAAGATTTAAAAATAATATATTTTCTCATATAATCCATACAAATTATTAATAAATGTTACAAAAGTAATAAAAACCATAAAGTTTTGAAGCAAAACGCCGATACACACCATGTACAAACAAAAACCTCACCATCACACGATAATCATGCTTAAGCATTCTAGAATGCGGGCATTGTTATAATAGCGTATCAGTTAAGAAGAAAGTCAAGGAAGAAAATGATTCTCGAGTACTCTGTAAACGAAGCTATGGTTCAGCCTGCGTGGCTCAAAACACTCTACGATTTAATCGAAGAGTTGAATTGCAAATGCCAGACTTACATTGATGAATCATACAACAGAAGCCGCAAACAGTTTACACGAACAAGAACAATCGAAGTGTACGGTTCGGACACAATGCTCTCATGGCTTAAACTGCGCATGGAAAGGTATTCTCACTTCATCAACGAATTCAATGACAAAGCTGAAATCCAGGCGAATATTAAAAACGAAAAGCGTAAGCCGGAGTAATTATTCTCCTTTAAGCTTTCTGTTCATCAGCTTGTCCAAAAGTTCGTGCGGTGTGATATCAGTGTACACAGCCTCGTAAATAGCCGAAGAAATCGGAACTTCAATGTTCAACTTTTTAGCCAGTTCACACACAGCCTTTGAAGTCTTAACTCCTTCTGCAACAGAACCGAGTTCACTTAGAATGTCGTTAATTTTTTTGCCGTGACCGAGCATTGAACCAACGGTAAAGTTGCGAGACATCGGGCTGGAACAAGTTGCAATCAAATCTCCCATGCCTGAAAGCCCGTAAAGAGTAGCGGGTTTTGCCCCGAGAGCAACACTAACACGGGTAATCTCTGCCATACCGCGCGTTAATAAAGCACCGCGGCAGTTGTCACCGAGTTTCATTGCATCAGCAAATCCCGAAGCAATTGCTATTACGTTCTTCAAGCTTCCGCCCAACTCCAGCCCGATTACATCGTCATTTGTATAAAGGCGGAATTTTGACGGAACAGTTAATTTTTCCTGTAAAAATTTGGAAACTTCGGGCTTGTTTTCACATGCAACAGAAGCTGCTGTCGGACAGCCCATAAGAACTTCTTTAGCGAGTGTAGGGCCTGAAAGTATTGCTATATTAACCTCGGGAAGTTCTTCTTTCATAACTTCACTCATTCTCATCAAAGAGGGAAGTTCAAGTCCTTTTGAGGTATTTACTAGCACCTGATTGTCTTTAAGTCCTATCTGTGCAAGCTTTTTACACACATCTCTTATACCTGATGTTGCTACAACAAGAAGGATAATATCAGCATCTTTTACTGCAGCTTCGAGGTCAGAAGTGACTTCGACTTTGTCTTTTAATTGTATTTCAAGCGGTTTTGCAGTGTGTTTGTTGAGGCGCAGGTCATCGGAAATATCCTGTTCCCTTCCCCAAACGCAAACTTTTTCAAAATTGTCTGTCAAAAGCCAGGTCAGCGTGAGCCCCCAGCATCCTGCTCCCAAAACCGTAAGTTTCATATTCTGTCCTTTTTAAGTCTTTATAGTTATTTAATTATAACGTCATTGAGCGTGAAAAAACAAGTTTTATCGTTTTTTAAAAACAATATCATAGCCAATAATATCGAGGATTTCTTCGACTTCATCAAATTTAAGTGAACTTCTGTTAATTTTCTGAGACAACCCGTTAGGCAGAACTTTTGTTTTTCTTTTTTCTTCCAGCATAGCAGCTAAGTCTTTCAATTTAATTTCTTCACTTGCCAGCAATGTTTTTAATCTTCTTTTTATTGTCATAAATATGCCCTCTTGTCATATATTCTATATTTTTATGATTTATTTGACATATTTTGATTTTCTACATAAAATTAATCATGCTTTTGTAATTTAAATCACTAAAATATGATTTTATTTTAAATAAAACTTTACAAAGGAGAATCAATGACAGAAAACAAATTCAACAAAGCAGAAACAGACCTGGCAAACCTTATTCACCAGATATGGATTGCCGCAAGCCTTTCAAAAATCCTGCGAGACTCCCTTGAATACGGCAGCAATATAAACAAAATCGACACCCTCTACCTCTCAAATGCAGTAGAACAAATACTCCTAAAACAAAAACATAAAATCGTAGACATAAAAGAAAATATTTTTGGAGTATAAATTATGCCTGCTTATATCTTCATGCTACAATCTTAGAATATAAAAGGTTTAGATACCGGAAGGAGAATACAAAAATGACATTAGCACAGGATATCAAATATGATGTCAAAGATATGGCTCTGGCTGAACAGGGCAAAAATAACATTGAATGGGCAATGAAAGACATGCCTGTACTCGAAAGAATCAAAGCAAGATTCAGAAAAGAACAGCCCTTCAAAGGACTGAGACTGACTGCCTGCGTGCACGTAACAAAAGAAACAGCAGCACTCTGTATTGCAATGAAAGAAGGCGGAGCAGACGCAGTGCTTGCAGCGTCAAACCCTCTTTCCACACAGGATGACGTAGCAGCAGCACTTGTAAAATACTGGGGAATCCCTGTGTTCGGCTATGCAGGAGAATCCTCCGAAACTTATGCCAAACACGTACAGCAGGTGCTTGACCATAGACCTAATATTGTTATTGATGACGGCTGTGACCTGGTTGCAACAATCCATAAAAGCAGACAGGATTTAATCCCCGATATCATCGGTACAACAGAAGAAACAACAACGGGGATTATCCGTCTTGAGGCTATGGAAGCGGACGGAAGCCTGCAATTCCCGACTGTCGGTGTAAACAACAGCCTCACAAAACATCTTTATGACAACAGATACGGTACCGGTCAGAGTGCAATTGACGGCATCATCCGTGCAACCAACATACTGCTTGCCGGCAAAACATTTGTCGTATGCGGTTACGGCTGGTGCGGCAAAGGTGCTGCAATGAGAGCAAAAGGACTCGGCGCAAATGTTATTGTTACGGAAGTTGACCCGCTCAAAGCACTCGAAGCAGCAATGGAAGGCTACAGTGTAATGCCTATTGCACAGGCTGCAAAAGTCGGTGACATTTTCCTCTCCATCACGGGCGACAAAAATGTTGTGGACGTACACCACATGCTCACAATGAAAGATGGTGCTTTTGTTTGCAACGCAGGACACTTTGACGTAGAAGTAAATGTTAACGGACTCAAGAAAGAAACTGTTGAAATCAATCAAATCAGACCTTCTCTTGAAGAATATAAACTCAACAACGGTAAATCAATCTACGTGCTTGCCGAAGGCAGACTCGTAAACCTTGTTGCTGCAGAAGGACATCCGGCTTCTGTTATGGATATGAGTTTTGCAAACCAGGCTCTCGGTATTGAGTACATTGTTAAAAACAAAGGCAAACTCGAAAACAAGATGTACACGCTTCCTCATGAGGTAGATGTTGAGATTGCAAAAATCAAACTCGACTCTATGGGTATTGAAATCGACACCCTTACCCCCGAGCAGGAAGAATACCTTCACAGCTGGAATTCGGGCACGGTTTAAACTTCATAATCTATACCGAATTTTTTAAACAAACCATTGAAAAAATCCTTGTTCTCAAGGATTTTTTCTTTTGTCAAAGCCATAGGAAATCCCGAATCAAAGCCGTAGAGCACACGCTCCTGGGGAGATAGTTTTTTCTTTGTAATTATATCGAGATACTCTTTAATTATTGCATTTCCTTCTTTACAATCCACCTTGTATTTATCAGGATGATTCTTTGCCTTAATAAGTTTATTTGCAAAATCATTTGCTCTTTGCACTGTTTCTTTTATCTCCGGCATATCATGACAATCCTTTGCAGAGATATCAAAAAGTACCTGCTCCATTGTATAAGGACTCGATATATCAGGTTCAAACCCGCATTTGGCATGGAAAAGCACAGACTGTCCGAGAGAGAAGAGTCTTATCTTCTGAAGATTATTTTCAAACATCTCTATTATGTTATTCAAATGAAGAATAATACCAAAACCTTTGCCTCTGTATTGTTTTCGAAGCACATCAATATTATTGTTTATCAAAATTTTATTTTCTTTATCAATCTCGACTCTTGACTGGGCAATATCATATACATCATCGGAATCAATTACCGTACATGTTTTATTGTCTTCATAATCCAAATTTGTTCTGACAAAACAATCCGCTTCGTCTTTTAGAACGACTTTATAATCAACGGGCAGTTTAAGACCGCCTGTCTTTATTGTCTGAAGCTGTTTAAAAGATACTACCCTGTTTATCATACTTTATAATCTATTCCCGTATTTTCAAAAAGTCTGTTATAAAATTCTCTGTTTTTCTCAACAGTTTCTTTTGTCAGCATCATATCCATTCCCATATCAAAGGGATATGTTTCTTCCGGTTTGCCGATTTTGAGCACCTTCCGAATATATTCTTTCAAAAGCGCATTGGTTTCCTTGCAGGCAGCCCTTTGCAATTCCGCATCGTCTTGATAACGCATAACCTTTGTCAGTATATCCTCTGCCTTGTCCGCATAATCCGAGGTATGTCTGTCACAATTCCTCATTACCGCCTCAAGAGCACGGTTTCTATCCGCAAAAACAGTTATTGCAGGTTCAAATCCGTATTTGGAATGAAAATACACTGCAGAACCTTTCGAATAAATTTTAATATGAGAAACCTTATTCTCCATCATTTCCATTACACTTGCAAGACGCAGCAATTCTCCGATTTTATAACCCGGTCTGCGTGCAGTGCGTCTGTATTCATTCTCAACCGTTATATCCAGCCCCATTATCTTTTGCGGATTTTTTTCCACAAATAAAATCTCTTTACCCAGCACTTTATTTAAGGCGTTTTTAACCTCTATAATCCAATTGCAGTATCCGTAAATATGCTTCCTTATACTTACGTCAAGATTGCCCAGCTGTTTATGGCTGACCTTGAAAGGTTCAAAAAACTGACGTGTGTCATTTTCCTGAAACAGTTTCCATTGAGGTTTTACAGGGATTTTATTTGTTTGAATATTTATCGAAGGGATTTTCATATTAGGAATAAAATACCTAAAAAATATTTTTTGCTAAAATCTTCTGTAGCTGCCAAGAATCTTAATATAATTTGTATTAAGTTTTATCAAATCCAACACCTTGCGGGATGGTTCATCCTGAATATGCCCCTCAAAATCCACAAAAAATACGTATTCACCGAGATTTTTCTTGGACGGACGAGAATCAATGTACAAAAGATTTATGTTTAGACTGTCAAAGACATTCAATACCTTAACCAGTGCTCCGGATTGATTTTTTGTTGCAAACGCAATGCTTGTTTTGTCCGAATCAGTCGGCGTGGTGGCAGCACGAGAAAGCAGAATGAATCTTGTTTTGTTATCCTGTTCATCGTTGATATTCTTGGAGAGAATATTTAGTTTAAAAAGTTCGGCTGTTCTGCGGTTGGCAATTGCAGCATAAGTATCGTCAAGTTCCGCAAGTTCCTGTGCGGCTCTGCTTGTAGAAGCTTTTTCTATCTGTTCGACTTCGTTGTTAAAATATTTGAGTATAAAATTTCTGCACTGGGCAAGCGCCTGCGGGTGAGAGATAATTTTTTTGATTTTTTTGATACTGCCCGCTTTTGAGACAAGACAGTGGTTGACAGGGATAACAGTCTCTGCGGTAATCTGGACCTGAACATCTTTGATAAGCAAAAGATTGTCCATTGTCTCTCTTACAACCCCCTCTATGGAGTTTTCTATAGGTACGACGGCAGCAGCATTTTCATTAGCAGCAACATATTCAATAATTTCTTTTACAGTATTAAAAGGCTTTTGCACAAGGCTGTTTGAGGGAATTAGGCTGTTAAACTGATTCTTTGCCTCTTCGCAATATGAGCCCTGAGGACCCAAAAATAAAAGTTCGTTTATCTCTTTATTTATCTCAATCATTTTGCCCCGCGCTGTTTCTCTGGTAAAATATATATTTATTAAAACATTGTACAAAAAGGTTGAGGAAATGACAAATAAATCCGACTCGATAAAGTTTGGAACAGACGGCTGGAGAGCCGTTATCGGAAAAGATTTTACTTTCGAAAACGTAGAAACCGTTACAAAAGCAATTGCAAAATACATTATTGAAAAAGACGGTATTGAAAAACACGTTATTATTGGCTATGACCCCAGACACATGGCAAAGGATTTTGCAAATTTCAGTGCAAAAATACTCGCTGACACAGGACTGAAAGTTAGTGTCTCGGACGAAATTGTCCCTACACCGGTAGTTGCTTACAATGCAAAAATTCTTGACGCTGACGCACTCATGTTCACTGCGTCGCACAATCCGCCCGAATACCTCGGAATAAAATTCATTCCTGATTATGCAGGCCCGGCTACAACTGAGATTACAAATGCTATTGTCGAAAACATCAAAAATATTGATAATATAGCATTTGAACCCGAAAAAAAGCACGAAATAACATACAAATCTTTTAAAGAACCGTATTTCAGGCATATTGAATCAATAATTGATTTTCAAAAAATAAGAGAATACTTTACCCGTGAAGACGATGACGGAGAGATTATTTATGACGGCTTGTACAGTGCAAGTATCGGATATTTTGACGAGTTGTTAAAAAGGAATAATATAAGCTTCGAATCCCTGCACATGAACCATGACCCTGATTTTGGCGGAGGTATGCCGGAGCCGAAAGCTAAATACCTGCAGGAACTTATTCAATTAATAGCACACAGAACAAGCGCCATAGGTTTGAGTAATGATGGGGACGGAGACAGGTTCGGTGTCATAAACGAAAAAGCGGAATACGTTACACCAAACGAAATAATAGCGCTGCTTTTAGACCACCTTATCAAAAACAAAAAATGCTCAGGAAAACTGGTTAAAACCGTCGGAGCAAGCAGAATGCTCGATATTATTGCAAAGCAGTATGATGTGGATGTGGTTGAGACGCCTGTAGGTTTCAAATGGGTCGGCGCAGCAATGAGAGAGTATGACACTATCATTGGCGGCGAAGAATCAGGCGGTTTGAGTATAAAAGGACACATACCCGAAAAAGACGGCATAATTGCAGACCTTCTAGTTTTAGAAATGCTCGCTTATGAAGATAAGCCTCTGTGGGAACTTCAGGAAGAATTGCGCCAGAAAGCAGGTTGTGTTTTTATTAACGAAAGAATAGATGTTAAGCTTCAAGACCAGCAGCAGCTTGAGATTTTGATGAAAAAATATTCCTCCCTCGAGCAGATTGGTGATTTTGAAATAAAAGCAAAAGACACAAAAGACGGTGTAAAATATTATCTTGATGACGACAAAACATGGGTTCTTATCCGCCCGAGCGGTACAGAACCGCTTTTGAGGATATACTTTGAAAGTGACGAAAAAACAAAAATCGAAAAGTTAAAGGAATTTTTTAGCTAAAATCTATGGGCAGAAAAGTTATTGCAAACAACAAAAAAGCGTTCCACGATTATTTAATCATTGAAAAATTCAATGCAGGGCTTGTACTCACAGGCACCGAAATTAAATCAATCCGAAAAGGAGCAATAAATCTTAAGGACGGCTTTGCCAAAATCGAGGAAAACGAAGCATGGCTGTATAACGTGCACATCAATCCTTATGAACAGGGCAACAGATACAACCCTGACCCTTCGAGAAAAAGAAAATTACTTTTAAACAAAAACGAAATCCTGAAAATGCTCGGCAAGGTAAAAAAAGAAAAATACACGATTGTTCCTTTGAGTGTTTTTCTCGAAAACGGCTGGGCAAAATGTGAAATTGCGCTGGCAAAAGGGAAACAGCTGCATGACAAACGTGAATCCATTGCCAAAAAGACCATGGACAGAGAAATTGCCCGCAATATAAAAATTAGATAAAAAAAAGGGCAAAACTACAGTATATCCCTAGTAACGCCCGTAAATTAAATAATGGTAAGATAAAATCTTTGCCAGATTATATGTAATCTAATAAGGACTGGTTCGCAATCATCGAATAAGCCTGCATAGAAGCCTGCAGAGCATAGTTTTGCTGCACAAGTTCCGAGATAGCCGACGGCAAATCGACCTCTGAGAGTTCTGCCTTTCTAGATTTTAAAGTCAACTGGGTATTGCTCAAAGTCTCTGATGTCATTGTAAGTTTTGACACGGTAGAACTGTGTTTTGCCTGAATTTCCGAGATATGGTTTATTGAGTTCTGGATATTATCTAGCTGTTCTCTTACACCTTCATTATCAATTGTGCCGGAATTCATTACTTTGTTTAAGTCGCCGAGAACCTTGAACAAGCCTGAGCCTGTTGCAGGGTCGACAGATGCATCGTATGTACCGAAGATAGAATCACCTGCACTGTTCAGTTCGATTTTCATATCATCCGAAATATCGAGAGTTCTTTCATAACCCGCATAGTGGTCTGCAGGAGTTCCGTTGTAAACAATACTTCCGTCATCAAGCATTTCAAAAGGTTTTGTTGTAACATTCGTACCCGCAAAAATGTATTTACCGTCATATTGGGAGTTTGCAAGATTAACAATAGTCTCTGTCAGTTCCTTGATTTCAAGAGCACATGCTTCAAATCCGTCCTCACCGCTCGGAGAGTTGGCTGCCTGTATTGCAAGGTCATTGATTCTCTGCATTTTTTCTACAATGGTTGAAAAAACACTGTCCTGTGCATTAATCTGGCTTGTTGCATCAGAAATATTTTTTGCATAAGCGTCTATCTCGGCAAGCTGCTTGGTGATTTTCATAATATCAGACGCATCAATAGGGTTTTCCGAGATATTTGTATACTTCGTATTGTTATTTATTTTGTTATACAGTTCATAGAGTTTATTCTGCTGCGATGTCATGGAATTGAGCATACTCTGTGTTGAATTTGCGGTTGATCTTATAATCATATTAGTCCTCTGTTTTTATTAACTTCCTAGCTGTACTATCAGCTGCATCAGTTCATTTGCCGTGTTAAAAACCCTTGCCGAAGCTTCATAAGAACGCTGATACCTGATTAAGTCAGCGAGTTCTTCGTTCAAATCGACACCGTAGAGTGCGTCTCTCTGTGCATCTGCCTGCTGGGTAACAGCATCCTGCGCATCTTTAGCGTTGTTGATTGACTGAACCTCGGAACCTATTTTGGACACAAGACTTGCAAGATAGTCTGTCAAAGACATACCCTCTCCGGGCGGGTCAGAAATATTCAAACCTGCAATTTTACCTTTTGCAAGATTGTTATACAAATCCATATTGCCTGTATTGCCGACTGCTCTGTCATCATAGTCAGGATCCGTAATATCTATTCTAGCCGTTGCAACAAGGCTGGGGTCTTTTGCAATATCCGAGTTTATTTTTATATTGCCGGCAGTAAATGTACCTGAACCGTCAGATGTAACAAACATCGGGGTTGTTGATGTTAAAAGTGTTCCGTCAGGTCCGATATAAAGAGGTGTTTTTCCATCTATAACCTGAGTCTGGATTTTATTCATTTCCTGAGCAAACGCATTTGCAAGTTTATCCAAATCATTCAGAATCGATTTGTATCCGAAATCATCACCGCTGCCTGCTTGCAAAATAGCACCAATAGCGCTATCCTTCATAAATTCTGAAACATCTTCATTCTTAATGTTGCCGTCTTTGTCTACAAGTTGAATCTGTACGGGATTATCAGGGTCTGTAGTTTGAACAGCCTTTAAATCCAAGACCTTTTCACCGCCTTTTACAACAGTCTGCCCGTCAATCAGTACGCTTACAGTACCGTTTTCATTCTTAACAGTGGTCAAAGGCATCATGGAAGACAGCTCATCAAGTATTGCATTCTGCTTGTCACTCAGGTCATTAGAAACATTACCGCCGCTCGATGACTGAATAATGGAATTGTTAACATCAGCCAGCTGCTGCAGTTTTGTATTGAGATCATCGATGCTTACTTTGATATTAGAAGCATTAAAGCTGTCAGCATCTCCGAATTTACCCACTGCCTGCTCAATATAGCCGTTAACGGTTTTTGACATGCCGTTTAAAAAGTCCGCAACATCCTGCGCAGCAGTGACAAATGCCTGTTTATAAGCCTTGTTTGTCGGGTCGCCGCTCAACGCCTCTGACGCTTTAAAAAATGCTGAAAATTTTGCCTGCAAGCCTGTATCGCTCAATTCGTCATTCAGCAGGTTTTCTATATTACTTGCCATGTTTCCTATCTGGTCATAATAACCACTTGAGGAATTTTGACCTCTGAAATAATTATCGACCCAATCGCTTCTTTTATTGGTAATACCGGTAATCTCCGCACCTTGACCGATTTGAAGATTTGAGTATCTGGAACACCAGCCGAAACTGTTATTTGGAGGTATTGCGGCAAATTCCACACGCTGTTTTGTGTAATTTTCTGTATTAAGGTTGGCAATGTTGTTGCTCACAACATTCAGTGCAATCTGGTTATTGGTAATTGACTGCTTGCCCATATTCATTATGCCGAGTAACGATGAAACCATATTTTTATCCTTCTTCTATTATGGAAGACATTTCCAGCTGTTCTTTTGTAATATTCTGCCCTCTTTGATTGTATTCGTTTGTTATGGGTTTGAGACCTCTGATAATAATCTCGAGGGTCTTGTTCGTAATATGCATACCGTGCTTGATAAGTTCCATATTTGTACATTCAAGCTCGTAAATTTTATGTGCCAGTGCATTAACTTCTTTCTTTTTTGCCTCGAGTTTCTGCGCTGTTTCTTCATCTTTGTCTCTGACTTTGTTAATAATATCCGTCAGTGAAAACGTAGGAATATTAAGAGATTTAGTCAGAGTTTTCCTTGCCTCGCACGAATTATTGATACTTTTATACGTATCCATAATCCTTGCATCAACGTCATACAGGTCGGAACTTTTTCCATGGATAAGAATTTCTTTTTTGTCAGCGTATAATTTTTCAATATTTTTATAGCCGTCAATCTCTTTGTCTATAATATTTTCGAGTTCTTTAATTTTTTCTTCTATCATATTGCTCCTCCGTGAGGTTTTTGTAATTATGCAAGGTATTCTACTATTACGCTTCTGCCGTAGCTGAGTCCGTATTTGATATCATCTTCTGTTAAATCATTTTCGCCTGCCATTTGTGCGAATTTTTTTATTTCATCCACATCTTGTGATTTCAAAATGCTGTTGTCGTTTAAATCCGTTCCGCTGCTTGTTTCGGGAACATTCGGCTGCATTTGTTCAACAGGCGAACTTACTTTTGTATTTTTGAATGCGTTTGCTGCATTCAAAAGCTGTATTGCACTTACATTTGACGAATTTATGTTCCCTATCATTTAAACTATATCTCCTTGTCGACTCTTGTTTTTTTTGCTGCTGCGGCTGCCTGTATTTCTTCCGGCTCTTTCGGAAGCGCCTTTTCCATCTGTGTATAAATCTGTTTTGCAAATCCTACTGTTGAATTCGGGCTGCTTGCTATTTGACGTCCTACTTCGTTAAAAATAAAGGATTTAAATTTGCTCAAATACTTGTCATCACTACCGAATATTCCGCCTTCTTTATCAACGGTTTTGTCCATTTCATTGAGCATTTTTGTAACAAAGATTGCCTCAAATTCCGTAGAAACTTTTTTCAACTGGGCTTTTTGAGACTTAAGTCTTTTGATATTGTCCAGTGTCTGAACATCTACGTTTATGATGTCCGGTGATAGGGCTTGTGATTGTATTCCTGTGTATGACATTTATTTCCTCTTGTTATTAATCTTGAATTTTCTTCTCGCTCAAACCTGTCACTCACTTCGCTTTCGCTGATTCGTTTCGGTTTTCGCTCCCCGGGCTGGGTGCGGCTTCGCCTCACACGGCGCCCGTCCGAAAATTCGCTAAATCACCTGTATTTCTGCCTGCAGACTGCCTGCTTCTCTCAAAGCCTGCATAATTGAGATAAGGTCAATCGGAGCAACGCCGATTGCGTTCAACGCTCTGACCAAATCGTTAAGCGTGCTGTTTGCAGGCATTGTAACAAGGCTGCCGGAACCTTTGTTAACTGATACCGCACTGTTAGCAAAGGCTGTTGTTGTACCGCCCGAGAATGGTTCAGGCTGTGAAACCTGATTTGTTGTCTGTACGGTTACAGTGATGTTTCCGTGAGCAACTGCAGCAGGAAGAAGTTTTACTTCGCTTCCGATTACAACAGTGCCTGTTCTTTCGTTTACTACAACTCTGGCTTTGTCTTTTGCCGCATCAACAGACATGTTTTCAAGAATTGAAAGAAATGCAATTCTGTCATTATTGAATTTTGCCGGAATTGAAACACAAATGCTTGAGCCGTCCACTGCTTTTGCAGCTGTAACATTTCTGCTTATAGTATTTGCAACTCTTGTTGCCATTGTGTAGTCTGATTTGTCCAATAACAATGTAAGTGTATTTTCATCCCCGATAGTTGTATTAATATCTCTTTCCACAATACCGCCTCTGGGGATTCTGCCTGTTGTAGTGATAGCGGTTCTTGCACTTGAACCGTTGGAATCTTTTGAAATACCGCCTACTGATACAGGTCCCTGACCGATTGCAACGATTTCACCGTTGGGTGCTCTCAATTGTGTTTGGACAAGCACACCGCCTTCAAGGCTCTTTGCGTCAGCCATTGTAGAAACAGTCAAATCAATCTGATCGCCGTTTTTTGCAAACGGAGGAACTGTTGCCGTAACGAGTACCGCAGCGGATGAACCCTTCTGGATGTAGTTTGATTGTTCAATTACTGTACCGAGGTTTTGTAATAACATCTGGTTTGTAATCTGGGTAGAACGAGAGTTGTCGCCTGTACCCGGCAAACCTACAACAACACCGTATCCGACAAGCTGGTTGTTTCTAACCCCTTTAACGTGAGCAATATCTTTGATACGCACCATTGTAGACATTGCGTCAGATGTAATCATGCCTGCCAGCAGTATTATTATTGTTATTACCTTTAAAAATTTGTTCATTGTATTTGATTTCCCTATTATTTTTATTTGCGGATTAAGCACTAGAAGAGGTATTTTACCGCTCTGTTTATGATACCTTCGTTGCCTGCTCTTGATACAGCACCCTTGCCTGCAAGTGCGAACTGGAAGTTGGCAACGTTTTTGGAGTATACCTGACCTTTCTGGTCAATAAATCTGGGGTCAACAACCCCGCTCACAAGCAGGTCAACTCTTTCCGCACCGTTTACGAGAGTCTTTTTGCCCTGCACCATGAGGTTTCCGTTAGGAAGCATCTGCACGACCTGTACTGTAACAGAGTCATTGATGCCCATTGTACGGTTGTTTGCCGTAGTACTTTCAACACTGTTTGAACCGCCGAAGTTGTTAAACTGGTTGTTCAAAGGAGTGCCGGGAAGAATTTTGTTTATAAAATTTGTAAAATTATCAACAGTGTTAGACGAACGGTCTGAAGTGTAATTGAGTGAATCGTTAAAGTTGATGTTTTCACTCAAAACAATAGTGACAATATCGCCGACAGAACGTGCTCTCACGCCGCCAAAAAGAGATTTCGGCTCGGAATAGAAGGAGGTTGATGTACCGAGCACAAACAAAGACTCGGCTTTAACTGTCTGTACACCCTGTGCAATCATCAGAAGTGCTGCGATTATGAGAATAATTTTTTTATAACTTTTTTTTGTATTTATCTTACTCATTTTTTATTTTATCTCTCCCCAAAAACTTTTTATATCTGTACAAGCACCTGATTTACGCCTATGACCTCGCCTGTATAGATTTTGTTAAATCTTTTGTTCTTAACCTGAATCATATCGCCCTTATTGCCCTGAGAAAGCGCAATTCCTTCGACTGCGATATTAAGGTCGGAACCTGTTCTGAAATTCACCGTTACCATTGCATTTTTCACAATATCAGGCTTTGACACGGTGTATCTTTTTGTAATCATGTTGCCGGGGTAGAAAACCTTTGTGGCAACAAGTTCTTTTGTAATATCTTCAAGGCTTACCGTATTATCAAGATTGCCCATAACATCCATCTTCTTGAATTCTACAGCCTGAAGAGGAATAATTTTGTCTCTTTGTATAAGTTCTTTTGCTACTGCAACATGTTTGTATGCTTTTGTTTCAAGAGGAACGTAATAAGTCCTTGCATATTTGCCGTTAACTTTTATGTTTACTTTTTTAAATTCTTTTGCTGTCAAACTCTGATATCCGTTTGAGACTATTTCAACAGTAACTTTGCCGTCAGGCAGTGTAAAGCTGTTAACAGGCATATGACCTACTGTAACTTCGCATTCATCCAGATTGTATTTTTGAAGATCTTTTTTAGCCTGTGCAGAGACAATAGACTTGAACCGGTCAGCAGAAAGTGTCTGAGCAAAGCATACAGGTGTTATGCCTGCCAGAAGTGAGATTATTAATAATGTTTTAATCAATTTTTTCATTTACTGCCTTTTAGATTTACTAAGATACTATCTGGTTTGTTGTTCTCAATATGTCTGATGCTGCTGTGATGATTTTTGAGTTTGTTTCAAATGCTCTTTCTGCTTTAATCAGGTTAATCATCTCGTCAACGATTTGTACGTTAGAACCTTCCAAAAATGCCTGCTGGATAGAACCAAGACCGTCTTGATCAGGAGTACCCGGAATCGGAGTACCCGAAGCGGGAGTTTCAACATAAAGGTTGTGACCGATAGAAAGCAAACCTGCAGGGTTCTGGAATCTTACAAGCTGGATTTGACCAACGATAGTTTGTGTGTTGTCGTTGCCGACTTTAACAGATACGTTGCCGTCAGGTGTGATGTTTACCTCTGTAGTGTTCTGAGGAACGGTAATCTGAGGCTGCAAAAGATATCCGTCGGATGTACAAAGCTGACCTACAGCGTCAGGAGCAAACGAACCGTCTCTTGTATATGCAAGTGTACCGTCCGGTCTTACTATCTGGAAAAATCCTTCTCCCTCGATAGCCATATCATATTTGTTGCCTGTGCTCTGCATTACGCCGCCTGTCATTATTTTTCTTGTTGCGGATGTTTTTACACCGAGACCGATTTCAACACCAACCGGCTGATATGTACCCTGTGTAATCATTGCACCGGGAGTTCTTATTGCGGTAGAAAGCAAATCCTGAAACTCTGCTCTGGATTTTTTGAACCCTGATGTGTTTACGTTTGCAACGTTGTTGGCAACAATATCCAAATTGTTCTGCTGTGCTATCATGCCTGTTGCTGCTGTAGTTAGTGATCTTAACATTTTTGTTTTATCCTCCCGGGTAATTCTTTTTTAATTAATAGTCCTTATACGTTCAGTCTTCCCAATGTTATTGCCTGTGAAAGCTGGTTTGATTTTTCCTTTACAAAACTGCTTAAAGTTTCGTAGTTTCTTGATACATTAATTGAGTTAATCATTTCGTTGATTACGTTAGCGTTTGAAAGTTCGATTGCACCCTGCTGAACAGAGAATTTCTGTGACCTTACTTCAGGGTTTGTTGTAATGTCTTTCGGTACATACATAGATGTGCCGACAGCCATCATTTCGTCTTTGTTTGCAAAATCGAATATACCGATTCTTTGCAAAGCTGTTGCGTTCTCATTTCTCATTGCAACGATTGTTCCGTCCTCGTTAACAACAAGGTTCTTTGCAGAAGCTACATTCAACTCTGTAAGATTTAATCTGATAGGCTGGTTGACTTCGTCCAAAACCAGATTACCCTGCATGTCCGTTAACATGTCCTGCGAATTTATGCAAAAAGCACCGTTTCTTGTGTAAGTGATTGTTCCGTCAGGTGCTCTCAGTTTAAAGAAACCGTCACCTTCAATCCCTAAATCAAGCGGGTTGTCAGTACGAGACAGTGTACCTTGAGAAAATTCATGCACGAGTTTGTGAGTAACGCTTCCCATGCTGATTTCACCCACAAGTCTGCCGTCATGGTTTTTCGGGTTGTTTCTTTCAACAGGTTCTTCAACAAGCGCGTTGTATACATTTCTGAAAGAAAGTCCTTCTTTTTTGTAGCCTGCTGTGTTTACGTTTGCAATGTTGTTGGCAATAGAGTCCTGAAAGTCAATGAGGCTCATCATGCCTTTTGCTGCTATGTCTATGCCTCTTGAAATCATCCCTGACCTCCCGAGTATTTTTGATACATACTCATAATATTTTTAACGTAATTTTGTGTTTCTTTGTACGGAGGGATTCCGTTGTATTTTGCAACCGCATTAGGACCTGCATTGTATGCAGCAAGTGCAAGTGATTTGTTTCCTCCGAATCTGTCCAAAAGCCCTTTTAAGTACTTTGTTCCGCCTGCAATGTTCTGCTCGGGGTCATAAGCGTCAGTTACACCCAGAGAACTTGCTGTAGCAGGCATCAACTGCATCAAGCCCATTGCTCCGCAGTGAGAAGTAACTTTGGGCTGGAAGCCTGATTCCTGTTTAATAACAGCCTTAACAAAAGCGCTGTCTAAACCGTTTTTAGCTGAATACTGCTCAATAAGAGCGTCTATATCGGCATTTCCGCTTGAAGCTGAAGCAAGCTTGCTAGAGAAAATCTTGTCTGAAAAAGGTGTTTCTTTGGGTTTTTCGGAATTTTTTGCATCAAGAATTTTCTGGAAATCCTGATTCGGGCGGACATCAGACGAACCAAAAGAAGCTAAGCTGTTGAATGTGCTTTCAATAGCCTGCATGCGTCTTAGAGTTATATCTAATCCCGTGAGTTCCACTATTCTTTTTTCCTACCCAAGTTTTCTTACCATTATTCTTGAGGGCTAGAATGAATCTATTACTCCTCATCTATAAATTACTCTATATGCAGTATTTTCTCATCAACCCGATGGTTGAAATTTTTTTTGACGCATAGACCATGTGGTTAATATTGAAAAAAACTCATTTTTGTAAACTTATGTAACATAATCACAAAATTTATGACTTTTTCCTAAAGTTCATTAAACTGAAATCCGATAACAATGATGTGGAAACAAAATATTAAAAACAGGAGAAGATAAAATGACAAACAATGTACACGGAATTGGTATCAACACAGGTTCGGTAAATCCATACGGCAGCCAGCCAAAAGGCGGCGAAGCAAAACCGGAAGAAAACAAACCGGAAGTCCAATCACAGGCACCCGCTGCTCCTCAAGTCAAACCCGATGATGTACTGAGTTATATGGCTCAAAATGCTGTTGCGGTAAATCCAAGAGTATCTGCACCCAGAACTTATGACATAAGCAAATATGTTACACCCGAGCAGGCAGCGCGTATTGCAGGCTTTGTAACAAGCTTTGAAGATCAGGTCGCAGAAGGCTTGATTGCAATAGATGCAGAGTTCGGCGAAAACTCTCCGCTCAGCGAGCAGGCAAAATACGAACTCGCTGCAGGTATGGTTAAATAACGTTAATTCGATAAAATATATCATCCAACTTCTACAAACTTCTCCAATATTTAATAGATATAGCCTTTAATCATTGTATTAAAGGCTTTTTATTATATATAATTTAAGTATGTATATATTTGAACTTGCAGCAAAATTACTCAAAGAGAAAAAACACAAAAAGAATATCAATCCCCCTGAAATTGACTACGAAGAAAAATGCAGCCATGTTTTCCTGCCAATAGATTCTACAGGCGAAACTCTTGCCTGCTCTAAATGCGGGCTTATTGTGAAGAACGATTCTTCAAAGTACAAACCTAAAAACCCGTTTAATTGATATATAAAAAAATACAAAATATTTCTTTTTCGAAGCCTGTGAGACGTGGAACAAGCGAACCGAGCGAGAAAAAGGAATATTTTGTATTTTTTTTTGTAATTGCAGATGATTAAGATTGTAAAGATATTTGACTTTAGTGTTTAAAACAAGAGCGCTTTGAAATATAATACTTATAATTAATATATCAAATATAGGTCAAGAGGACACTGCATTGGCTAACATAATTAACGGTCACACAAAGACAAAACTTCAAAACTTCTCCGTAGAAACAGTAAGAAACCTTTTAAATATTGACAACAAAACTATTGCAAAGCTTTGCGCACAGGTTTCAATGATGCCGAAAAAAGACCTTCACGGCAGAACTTATTTTTCGCAAGAAGATGTTGAAACATTAAGACGTATGAAAAACCTTAATGACGAAACTTCAAAAATGCAGAAAAAAGTGAAAAAATCTTATGTTACCATACCTGTCAAATCACAGCCTGTTGCAGGTCAGATGCCTGTTATTCAGCCGCCTGTTAACCAGCCCCCTGTACAGCGTGCCATACAGACTCAACAGATTCCTGCCGTACCCGTAAAAGCGGTAGATAAAATCTGCAACTCACTTACGGCAATGGAAGAAAGCATCACAGGAAAAATCTCAGACCTCATTGAGAAAAAACTCGATGAAAAACTCGATGGTATGGATGAAGTGGTCGTAGAACTCGTACGCTGCAAGACAGAAAACGAGACGCTCCGCTACAAGATGAACGAGTTAAACAAAGAATTGTATAATTTAAAAAATGAATTGAGCCGTTACAAGTCACTTGGTCTTGGTTTTTATGTAAAAAAATCAGGCGACTCATCACTGTTGTAAAATTATTGATATTCCGGATACAAAAAATAATTTTTTAGACCTTTGTGAAATGAGATACAGAAAATTTCTTTGACAACAACCAGTCCGATTTGTCTGAGGGCTTTGGAAATTAATTAAACTTAAAAAGCCCGAGTTATCGGACACAGGTTAAAGTTAGTTTCTGTTGGAATGTAACAGCAGGTCTAAAAAATTATTTTTTGTATCTTGAATTAAAATTCTTCTAAAAATTTCTTGAATAACCGTGCTGATTGTGCCACAATTTACGTATTATGAGCAACAATTACGTATACCTCCTTGAAGGTAAAATTTATATCAATTTGACTAACCTTTGCACAAACGACTGTGTCTTCTGCATACGTGCAATAAAAGACGATGTCGTGGGCGCAAACCTGTTTCTTGATAATGAAAAACTCGATGTTGAAGAAGTAAAACATCAGCTTGATTCTTTTAAACCTGAAAACTATACAGAAATCGTGTTCTGCGGATACGGAGAGCCTATTTTAAAACTCGAAGAATTAAAAGAAATCGCAAAATATATAAAAGAAAAATATCCTCACATAAAAACCCGTATAAACACTAACGGTCAGGGTAATTTGATTTACAAAAGAAACATTGTCCCTGAACTAAAAGGTTTAATAGACAGCGTTTCAATAAGCTTTAACGGCGAAAATAAAAAGGTTTATGATGAAATTTCTCTGCCCAAAATCGAAAATGCATACGAAGGAATGAAAGATTTTATAAAAGAATGTGTACAGCATGGTATAGAAACAACTGCAACCATTGTTACAGGGTACAAGAATTATGCTGTCGACCTTGAAAGCTGCAAATCTCAAATAGAAGCTCTCGGCGCAAAATTTAGAGAACGTCCGTGGCTGGATAACGGATACTAATTGTAATTTGTACAAATTTTTTTTTCGTACGATAATTATATTGATGGATTTCAAGGGATTTTAATAGAAAATAATCAATAAATACAGTACGAAAAAGAAAGGCGAAACAATGCTAAAAGAACAATTAGACAAAATTATGCGTCCAAAATCGATAGCTGTAGTCGGTGCATCTACAAAACCGAAAACAATCGGTTCTGAAATCATGCAAAGACTCAGAGACTACAAATTCAACGGAAAAATCTATCCCGTAAACCCTAAAGGCGGTATGATTGAAGGGTTTCAGGCTTATACTTCTATAGCAGAAATCCCGGGCGAAGTAGACCTCGCAGTTATCGTTGTTAACGCAAAATTTGTTTTAGATACAATCGACCAGTGCCACGCAAAAGGCATCAAAGGTCTGTGCATAATCACTGCAGGTTTTAAAGAAACAGGTGCAGAAGGTGCTGAAGCTGAAAAACAACTCCTTGCAAAAGTACGCGAATACGGCATGAGATGCGTAGGTCCTAACTGTCTGGGTGTTTTGAACACAAACCCTGAAATCAGCATGGATGCTACATTCGCTGAAGCATTACCCGTAAGAGGCGACATCGGTTTCGTTTCTCAATCAGGTGCTTTAGGCGGCGGTATCTTGAACATCTTAAAAGACCTCAATTTAGGTTTTGCACAGTTCATTTCTATCGGCAACCAGGCTGATGTTAATGCTGAAACAGCACTTGAATACTGGGAAAACGATGATGATGTAAAACAAATTTTGTTATACATGGAATCAATCCAGAACCCTGCTAACTTTAGAAAATTAGCTTCAAGAATCACAAAGAAAAAACCTATCCTTGCTTTAAAAGCAGGTCGTTCTGCAGCAGGTGCTTCTGCGGCATCTTCTCACACAGGCTCTCTGGCCGGTGCTGACAAAGCAGCAGACGCTTTGCTCAAACAGTGCGGTGTTATCAGAGAATTTTCTTTGAAAAACCTCTTTGCTAACGCAAAAGCATTCTCTAACTGCCCGATTCCAAAAGGCAACCGTGTAGCTATCGTTACTAACTCAGGCGGCCCCGGAATCATGGCTACAGACGCTGTTTGTGAATCAGGTATGCAGATGGCTAAAATTTCTGACAAAACAAAAGAAGAATTAAGAAGCTTCTTACCGTCAGCAGCATCAGTTAAAAACCCTATCGATATGATTGCGTCAGCACCTATCGAACACTACAAACAAACACTTGAAACTGTATTGAAAGACCCCGAAGTTGATATGGTTGCGGTAATTTACCTGCCGTTCTTAGGTTTGAAAGACATTGATGTTGCCAAAGCATTGATGGAAATCAAAGCTAAAAACCCTGAAAAACCTATCCTCGGCGTGTTCATGACAACAAGCGAATTCTTTACGGAAATCTCTAATATGGATGTTAATATGCCGTTCTACATGTACGCAGAAGAAGCTGCAGAAGCAATGGCAAGACTCGACAGACAGAGAAAATGGATGGAAAGACCCGAAGGCAAAATGCCTGTTTACGATGTAGACAAAGCAAAAGCTGAAAAAATCATAAAAGGCGCTGTAGCAGAAGGCAGAGCACAATTGACTACTTTAGAATCAATTGACGTTCTTGATGCATACGGCATCAGAGCATGCAAATACGGTCTTGCAACTAACGAAGAAGAAGTTGTTAACCTCGGCAACTCCATCGGCTACCCTGTTGTTATGAAAATGACTTCAAAAACAACTTCTCACAAAACAGACGTTGGCGGTGTAAGAGTAAACATCCAGTCAGAAGAACAGCTTCGCGAAGAATACCGCGATTTGATTGCCAAACTTACTGAAAAAGGACTTATTGACGGTCTTGAAGGCGTAATCATTCAAGAAATGGTTAAAGGCAATCGCGAAATGGTTTGCGGTATTGCTACAGACCCGCAATACGGCCCGATGATGATGTTCGGCTTAGGCGGTGTATTCATCGAAACTATGAAAGACGTAACTTTCAGAATCGCTCCGTTAACAGACGTTGACGCTGATGAAATGATTAAATCCGTCAAAGCTTACGAACTTTTGAAAGGTGCAAGAGGCACAAAACCGGCTGATATGGCTCAAATTCAGGAAACTCTTTTGAGATTGTCTCAGATGGTTAATGACTTCAAGTTCATTGATGAACTCGACATCAACCCGCTTCTCATCTCTGAAAAAACAGGTGAAGGCATTGCTGTTGACGGACGTATCAA
>CALUPU010000013.1 GCA_944322725.1 Candidatus Gastranaerophilales bacterium | reverse complement strand
GTAATATCTGCAGGGATGAAACTTTGACCTTGCTCTTTGAGCTTGTATTTTGTAAGTGCGATTGCTTTGCCGATACAAAGCCTGTTGGGATGAAGAAGTAAACCCATAAATATTTTGATTTCTTCATCATTAAGTATGGTTCTGTAATCATTAACACTACTATATTTATATTGTGGTAAAAGCTTTGTATAATCTTCGGTTCCGTTTAGCATTGAAAGCCAACGATGCAAACTTCCTCGGGATATTTTGCCTAGAATTTTATATAAGTGAGCATTTGAAGTATTGTGCAATTTAACAAAATCGTAATCGGATTGAAGTTTATTTGTTGATTTCTTCCTAAACTCAAGCCATTTGTGGATTAAATCTAATCTTGCGAGTGCAATTTGTTTTGATTTTTCAGATGTGAATTCTGCCATGTGTATTTCCTTTGCATACACATTCATTGCTCACCTTTCGGGATAAATCAAGTCCTAAATCTCAATCCTAGAGACATTTCTACACATATCAAACTGAAAGACAATTCAAACCGGACAAATCTTGCACTAAAAGTTTTAGGGCTAAAATTTAAACTCCAAGCAGGATAAAGGCAAAAATAAATTTAATATGACAGAATATCAATGAAAATTAGTGCAAAAATTGAGACAAAAGTGCAAGAAAAGACCATCAAATCTCAACACTATAAACTAGCCTTAAATTCCTAACATTTCGGAGTTTCTTTCGAAAAACACCCATCCCAATTGTCCTGATAAACTATAACAGTCCCTTTTTGGACCCAAACGGTTGATTTTTGCTTAAGTATAATACGGCAGAAACGTACTAAAAAAGAGCCTTTACGGCTCTTGATTTAATGGAGCGAGAGACGAGGCTCGAACTCGCGACCCCTTCCTTGGCAAGGAAGTGTTCTACCACTGAACTACTCTCGCATTCGGTAAACACTGGCACTAAGCTAATCTTGTACAGCTTAAAGCCTGTTGACTATATGAAATATTATACATGCCAAATTTTAAATTTCAACTATTTTATTTGCGACCTGACAAATCTCTGTTCATCAGCCTTTGTAACAATAATCCCCGCAAGCTTTTTCTTGAGGATTTCATCAAGCAGAGTACCGATTTTTTTACCTTCTTCTATACCCAAATTTTTTAGTTCCTCTCCGCTCAATTCAACACGAATCTTCGAAAGTTTTTCAAGATATATCAAAGGCTCTTTTCTCTTTGTCAAAAGATAATATATCAAAATCGACTCAACTGAGCGTTTGTCGAAAAATTTATAAATATCATAATTCGAATTTATAAGACTCAAATTGTTATTCAAAAGATAATCTCTGTCTGTAAATATCTTTTTCTCCGGACGGGTAAAACAAAAAGCTTCAATTATTTTTTGATTTTTCATGACAGTACCCAGATAAACAAGCCAAGGATACTCCGGAGAATAGTTGTCAATAAGGTTTTTAATCTCAAGTCCCTTTATATCAGGCTTTTCTCCGTAAACCAGCTTGTAAGTATCGTTTACAAGAAACATGTCATACGTGCGTGCAATATTCATGGAAAAAGTCTGTTTCAACTCCGATTTTATACGCGACCAAGAAATATCATCATGAAGATTTTTTTCAATATATACTTTTTGAAGTTCTCTTGTATGTTCATCCCTGTGAAAATCAAGTCTTGCAGCAAATTTTAACCCTCTGATTATACGTGAAGGGTCTTCATTAAAACTGTTGTCATGAAGGACTTTTAAAAGTTTGTTATTTAAATCATCCACCCCGCCGACATAGTCAATAACATCACCGAAACTTCCTTCATTTAAAGAAAGTGCAAGAGAATTTATTGTAAAATCACGTCTGTAAACGTCTTCTTCAAGCGTACATCCGATTCTGACCACTACAGGCAAATGACCTCTGCGAGGATAAAACTCCTGCCTTGTTGAAGCAAAATCTATTTCAATATTGTTGGGGAAAACTGCTTTTGCTGTTTTCAAATCATTTTGAACCCTGACAATTTTACATAATTTTTTATCGGCAAGAATATGGCAAAATCTTATTGCATCACCCTCGACAGTGACATCAACATCAACAATTTCCCTGCCCAAAAACAGGTCTCTTACCACTCCCCCTATCAAAAAAATCTTGTATTCGGACTCAAAAGCAGTATCACGACACAGTTTCAAGGTATCAAGAATTTCTTTTGAAAGTCCGGATTCCATTTTATTTTTAAGGTTTAAATTTGACGCCATTTCTGTTTTCTACCGGTTTTTTACATATATGTTGCCAAACAATTTTACAAAAGAACGGTTCTCTTTTTCAAGTTCCTCGATTCTTTTAATTAAAATTTTGTTGTCGGAGATAATTTCTTCTACTTTTTGCAGCAAGATCTGGTTATCTTTTTTGTATTCGCCAAGCTGAACAGCATCTTCTATAAAATCCGTTTTTTTAATAAAATCAGCAACATCATAAGTAATTTTTCTTGCAATGGATTCCGCAAGCACTGCAAGAGTCTGGTTGGATATGTCAAGCGTAACATTTTTGAGTTCGTTCTCGACCTCTTTATTTACTTCATTCAAAATTGCAACAGGCAGTTCCGATACTTCTGCACAATCTTCTTTTTGTTCAATATCAAAATCCTCAATAGACTCTTGCTGTTCCGGTTCAAAACTTTCCTGATGCTGAGGTTCTTCAACAATGTTTTGCGAAACTTCAACAGACATCTCGACAGGTTTGATTTCGTCTTTATCCATGATATTTATTTCGCATTTCGGCTGTTTTTGTTTAATACCGTTTCTTATTTTTTCAACAGCCATTTCGTCGAAAAACTCAACACCCTGTGCATCTTCATATATCGGTTCGATCTTCCAGTTCTTGATAAATGCATCCAGAATAAAGTTATCTATAAACAAATCTTCGCTGTTTAAAATCTCTATTATATTTTCTTTGCTGAACATTGAAACCTCAATCCGCACATCCGTAAATATATTAACAATAATAATATATCTCGCGAAAAAAATAAACAAATTGTAAAGTATGAGGAAACTTTTTTTAAAGACCTTCGTCATAAAAAATAAGAGAGAGATTTACAAGAGTTGAGCGAGGAATTAATGACCATGAATAATCTGGCGCATGGTATTGCGTTTGAGGATATTGACGCGCAAGAAAAACTCATAAATGAAGAAGTTGGGGATGAAACATCACAAAGCGCGCAAGAGGCGGGCATTGAGACAGTAGAAACCTTCAGCACTATCGTCAAAAAGAATGACATACTTCAAAATTATTTGAAAGACATAGGACGTGTAAAACTGCTGAAAACATCAGAAGAGAGGGAACTCGGTAAAACAATAAAAGAAGGAAAGGCAAAAGACGCAAGTATTGCAAGAAAAAAACTTGTTCAGGCAAATTTGAGACTTGTGGTGAGCATTGCCAAAAAGTACATCGGTCAGGGAGTGCTGTTTATGGATTTAGTACAGGAGGGTTCTGTAGGACTGATGAAAGCTGCAGAAAAATTTGACTACACAAAAGGCTTCAAATTCAGCACCTATGCAACATGGTGGATAAAACAGTCTATTGTGCGTGCAATTTCAAACCACTCCCGCACAATCAGAATCCCTGTACACATGACAGATAAAATCAGACTCTATAAAAAAGTTTCTGCCGCACTTACATCACAGCTGGGCAGAGAACCCACAGACGAAGAACTCGGAGCAAAACTCGGTATTTCAGGGAAAAAACTGGAAAACATAAAAAACGCAATTTTCAAAGACCCTGTAAGCCTTGATACACCGATAGCAGAAGATTTAGTGTTAGAGGATTATGTAGCGGATGAGAGTTACCGTTCACCTGATTCAACCACACAGTCAGCATTTTTGAATCATGATGTAATGTCTATGCTCGAATTTTTAAACCAGAGAGAGAAAACCATTCTAATAAACAGATTCGGCTTAAACGGCAGCAGCAAAAAAACACTTGAAGAAATCGGCAAGACACTTGGTTTTTCCAAGGAAAGAATAAGACAGATTGAAAATATTGCATTGAAAAAATTAAAAGAAAAAAGTGAAATATCTCATTTAAAAGAATATCTAAATTAACTTAGCCGGAAATTATATATTTTATAAGGCTGCACAAAAAACTTGAGAAGAATGAAAAATTCTTCTTAGGACATCTTAAACTCCTTAGTGACGCTATTTTAGCAAAACCCCAAAAGGTTTTGCTTTTTTTTGACAGCGTAAGCCGGAGTTACGGTGTTGATTTGTAAATAGTGACACGGACTGATGAAGTCATTTTTATTACCCGAAAATATTATCCCTTTAACAATGTAAAGTTTATTGAAAAAATATTTACAAAGAGTTATAATGATATAGCTGGAGAAAAAATTTAATAGTGAAAGGAGATTTTTAGATGCGAGTCAATTTTTCGGCTAACACAATATCATGCCAACCGTTAAGAAATTTCGGGAAAGCTTCGCATACTAAGAAAAACACACCTCCTGAAAACACAAACAATCCTGCATTTTCATCAAATACTGTTTCTCGCGAAGAATATGACAAACTCAATGCCAAATATGACCTTCTCGCACGCGTAGCCGTAGCACAGGCTGACCAGTACAATGCTCTTGCCGCAAAATACAGAGCAATAACTGCTCAAAAAATTAATTAATACTTATATCTTTCAGGTGTTCAATTTTTAAACCTGACTGAGCAGAACCCAGCACGGAAATTATATCTATTCTATACCTTTTATAAGGTTCTTTTGTGTTCTTTAAATAAAAAAGACCTGCTTTAAAAATATTCAAAAGCTTTGTTCGGTTAACTGCCTCAAATGGGTGTCCATGTTCGAGATTGGTACGCGTTTTTACCTCGGCAAAAACTATATCTGAGCCGTCTTTTGCCACTATATCTATCTCAGCATTGCGTGAATATCTGTAATTTCTTTCAAGAATCTTATAACCGATGCTCTGCAGATATTTGCAGGCAGCTTCTTCACCATACTGTCCTGTTTTTTTGTTAAAACGGGTATCAGGCATAAATTTGTTCCATTTCCTCCACGAGTTGAATAAGACGTTCGCGGCAGACTTTCGGATAAAGAATTTCACAATTTTCAAAATATCTTAAAAGTCTTTTCAATAAAAGTTCTCTGTCCTCACCCTTGTTGGAAACAATAATAAAATCCGAACCTTCCTCCAGAATAACTTCACCTCTTTTTATAACGTATGCATGTGCAAGTCTTCCTTTCAGCTTAAAAAGAACAGCCGAAGGATTTGCCTCTGCCGTCATTTGCGGAGTCTGCTCAGAATATGTTATATTCTCCAGAACAAATTCTTTGTACGCGTTTTCCTTGGAATCATAACCTATTAAAACAGCCTGACATCTTTTGTACATAAGTTTAACAGGAGAAATTTTGTAGATAACTTCTGAACTGTCTTTATCTTTTTTATATCCGATTTTAATTTTTAACCCTTCAGAGCAGTATTTTTCAAATTTTCTTACATTATCATCTCTGATAACAAGCGGTTTTGCGGGCTTGTAGGCTCTGATTTTTCTGGAATTTGCCTTTTTACGTGTTTTCGTATTAAAACACTTTTCCATCAGCTGCAAAGATTCTTCAATATTATTTCTGAGGCTTTCGTGGCTGATGCTGGATACATATTTTTTCAAAAAAAGCATGATAGATAAATCCGTATCATCCAGCGTGATACCTTCTATACTGCTGTTAAGACAGTATTTATCATTAACTTTCACAATATCAATATTGAGGAGTTTGAGAGTATTGAGGTATTTGTTCATTACCTCTTTTCTGAAAACATAATCCGTAGTATCTTCGAGATATCTCAGCATCTCTACGGGTGAAAGCGGTCTTCTGGCAAGCTCTTTCAAAACCTCAAGCACCCTGTATCCTGCCTGTGCGATTTTAGTATTTTTCATTCTCATATCCTGTTTTAATCTTTTTGAGTACCTGCTTAAACTCCTCTATGACAGAGTTCGGAGAGACAATTTTACAGTCTGCGCCGTATGAAAGAATTTTTTGAAAAAAGTTAAATTTATTAGACACACCTGCTTTTACGGTAATAGGATATTCCAGCTTCGGATTGTTTTGAAGAACAATTTCCTCTACGCTTTCTGAATACATAATAGCACTGTAGCCTTTGAGCTTATACTTAACAAAAACAACAGGTTTGTCGTATTCTTCGATTCTTTCAACCCCCGGGGTAAAGGTAACAAGGTTTACACGGCTGATTTTATCCACTCTCAGAAAAGCAAACTGATTATATTTTTTAATATAACCCCAGACATACAGTTTTTCGTTTTCAAAAGTCAGATACTCCGGTACAAAATCTAAATCCTCTTTGCCGTTTTCGGGAGAGTCATAACATATATTTATATGTTTATTTATACGGGCATAAATAACAAGTTCGTTTAGTATATTATAATCAATGCCTCTTAGAGAATGCTTAAACAAAAGCAGATTACAGGTTTCAAGGTCAGGAGCGAGAGAAGCTATCTTAGCGTACAGATTGTTAAGATAAATCAAAAGCTGCATGTCCTCAAGAGTAATAATGCTCTCTCTCAAAGCCTGAAGCGCCTCCACATTTTCTTTTGAAAAATGTATATTAAAAGGATGAGACTTAAGAACATACATGTTATTTGTTCTTTGTGTAGGACGGCTGATTATGCATCCTGCCTGCCTCAGGGTATTTATTGTATTTGTAACGGTATCTTTTGAGATGTCGCCTTGCAGTATGGGGTCTTTGGCAAAAAACTCCAGAAGCTGTTCTCTGGTTTTCGGCGATTCAATAAGTCTTTGCAGCACAAAAACTGCCCTGTATCCTGTTTTGCTGATATTATTCTCTGTGCATAAACGCTTTTGCTGTTCGGTTTTCATAAATTTTTGCGCCGATTTTTCTTAATTTGTAAAGTCAAAGACCCTGCAGTTACTGCTTAAAAATTTCTATTGCGCTTTCAGAAGAATCTTTTGCATTTTCTTTAATATTAATTTTATTAATAATGCTTGCACGTTTCTTACGGAAAAGCATGTCAGTAAATGCCTCGATTCTTGTGACAAAACCGGCTTCTCCTGTTTGTTCGTCAACAGAAAGATTCAGAACAGGCTTGTTAAACTTCCTTGCTGCACGGGAAATTCTCTCAACCATGATAGAATCCGGCCCGCATCCAAAAGCATTGATAGTAATAATACCGTCAATGTTATTGTCCTGAAGAAAATGTCCGGCCCCGCCTGTCATTTCGTATTCGTTTGCCCAGTAAAGTTTTGAATCAAGCGCGCAGATACCTTCTTTTAACTGCTCTATAGAAAGTTGTTCTGATGTGTATGTTTTAACATCCAGCTTTTCAAGCTTGTCAAAAATCTTCATTGAAATTCTGTCATCAAAAAGATTGTAGCTGTGAGCCAGCACTGCAACAGAAATAGGATAAGATTTCTGGTTGTTTGTGATAACAACCTGTCCTTTTTTTGCATAACTCAATGCTTTTTCAAAAGAAAGTCCGGAATTAAGCATGATTTTAAAATTGTTCATAACTTTCCAGCCTTCTTTAGAAGCCTGCTTAATTAATTTTTCATCAGTAATGCCGAACGGAGCTGCAGCCTCTTTCAAAAAAGCATACAATCCCTGATTTTTTTCAGACTTATCAAGAGTAGCTTCTACTATAGTAAAATCCTTTTTTACTACATTTCTGATTAAGTCGGGAAGACCTCTTATTTTGGAACAATTATAGATTTTATGGTCTATAGACTGAATAGACGGCACGAAAATCTTGTCCACGCCTTTTTCCAGCAGATTCAAAATATGTCCTACATAAACCTTGATAGGCAGACATGTCTCGGAAACAACAAGTGCAGAACCGCTTGACATGGTCTGTTTTGTTGTTTTGTCCGATAAAACAACTTTTATTCCTAAACCTTCAAAAAATCCGTACCAGAAAGGAAAATAATTGTAGTACGACATGGCTCTGGGGATACCTATTTGCATTGTTTCCGGCATTAAAATGTTCCTTTAAATTTTTTTATACAGAAGTATTATAAATCAAACAAAAATTTTTTTGCTAAGTCTTATTTTGGCCATTATTTAATTAAGATTTTTAAAATACCCAAAACACTACATATATAGCAGATAAAAACCTCATAAACAACTGCTACGCTCTTAACAATACTTAATAAAAATACAAAAATTAAGTGTAAAGGGTACACATATTTGTAAAAATATGTTAAAATATTCGTTACAATTAGCAATTTTCATCACTGATATGCATTAAACAACATGTAGACCTTGGTAGGGAAGAAATGAAGTTACAACAAGTAAGTTACGCTAGACCACAAAATACTAATAATCGCAATAATAACAACAGACCGTCTTTCGGTAATTTAGCCGTAGGGCTTGCAACATTTATCGAAAACAACGGATTTTTGGGAGAGTTTTTGACCATTGATACGGTAGGTATGATGACACCCCGTACACTTCAAGGTTATACAAGAAACATGGAAGAGCTTGGTCATCCCAACTACAAAGCAGGACGTGAGGAACTCGTAAGAGAACTGCTTTCAGGTCCGGCATTCTTTTATGTACCTCTTGCCGTATTGACTGTTGCAGGAATTTTAAGAGGTAAAACCGCAAAGGTTCAGACAAAAGTTCTCGAACACTTCAAAGGTTTAATGAAAATATCAAATCCAAGCCTTAAAGATGCTGCGGCAACAAAAGAAAATTTTGTTAATACCGTTGTTAAAGAAGCTTTCAGCGGCTATGAAAAAGAAAAAGGACTTGTTGACAATATCAAAAACTTAATGTCACAGGTGCTTGAAAAAGGTGCCAAAAAAGGTAAACTTCAAAAAGAAGCTGATGCTGTAATGACAAAATTGAACAAGTCTAACGGAAAGTTCCTTGACAATGCAAGCACAATTAAAATCGGTGAAAAACAATATAATATCAAGTCTTTCATGGAAGATATGTCAAATTACCTTGATGACTTCACTAAAAAGGCTGCAAAAACAGAATTAAATACAGAAACATTTATAGAAAAATTCCATAAAAAAGCAAAAGACCTGAGAAACGTAACTAATATTCTCGCTGTTTCGGCCTTATCAGCTTTTCTTATGATTATTCCGAAACTTTATCAGACAGGTAAAAACTTCCCCGGAAAAGACGGACTGGATACAACTAATGCTGCTCCTGCTACACAATCAAACGAAGCAAAGGAGGCTGCATAAGATGAAAATCCAAGCATACTCCAACAATCAATATCGTGCAAATAATTACGCAACAAACAATACTTCTGCAGCGCCGTCTTTTGGCGCAGGTGCAAATGTCAGCACGGCAAGAAAAGTCTTTGAACAGGTAGGCAACGCCTGCAATATCGAACCAAACGGTTCATTAACAAGATTGATGTTCTTTATTGTAGGTACATTCTTTATGCTTGGCGGAAGATTCTTCGAATCCCGTGACAACGATGAAAAAAGAGAAGTTGTAACACGTGACGTACCTGCTGTGGCACTTTCATGTGCAGGTGCTCCATTGCTGAACAAAGCCGCTGCTTACGGTGTATCAAAATTAACCGGTGTGCCTATTGTTAATGCAGGGAATGCAGAATCACCTCTTTTCAAATTCGGAAAAGACAAAGCAACAGGCGAATATGCTCACAAATACGGCAAACAGGGCAAAATGCTCAGTTCTAACTTTGCTTCGCAAAAACAGATTATCGATTGGTACTCTGATTTTACAACATTAGACAACCCTGTTGTAAACTTTTCGGAAACAGTAAATAAAAATGGCGGCAGCCTTTCCAAAGTATTTAAAAAACTCGGCTTAACAGACAAATTAAAAGCAATCAGCGGTTCTGTTAAAAACGATGAAATCCTTGCAGCACTTAAAAAATCTCAAGCAGAAGGCTCAGAATCATTTAAAGAACTTGAAGCCGCACTGAAAAATACAGTAAAAGATAATAAACTTCTTCAGTTTGCCAAAAAATCACATGCATACGTAAAACTCGGAGGCATTGCATTTATGGCTGCTACTCTGGGATATTTCCTTCCAAGATTGAACATCATCACAACCAAAAAGAAATATCAAAAAAAACTCGAAGAAGGCAAAATCAATCAGGAAACATTTGAAAAAAGAATGATGAGAACATCACCTGTTTTCCGTGTATCATCAGGTGTTTTGAGTTTCCATAAAGCATCGGCAATCAAAACTTTCAAAAACCTCCTGAGCATGACAGATCCGTCTGCACACTTTGAATAATCTTTGAGATACAGCAGCGCATTGTATGCTGTTTGGCAATTTAAAACTTCATCTGCTGGATTTCGACATCCTCGATATCGAAGAGTTCGTTTGTTATTTCGACTGCCTCAATATCATTAATTATCTCAAGAAGTATAAGCCCCTCAGGCGAACATTCTCCGTTGATTTCCCTGTGCAGTCCGATTCTTGTTTTTATAAAACAGCCGTACTTTGTCAAAACAGCCTGTACCTCAACAGCACTTTCGAGCCTGTTTTTAACTTTTATACCGATAATTGTAGTCATTTCGCCTCCATTAGTAGCCCCTGAGCAAATGTATAAAAAACCCGTTCCCGTATGTTTAAAGGGAACGGGCTATTAACAATCCTTTATTTAACTTCAAGTTTTCTGGTTTCTTCTTCTGTTTTTAATTTAGGAAGGTCAAGACGCAGTACACCGTTATCCAAATGTGCCTCGGAAGCGGAAACATTAATCTCTGATGGGAAATATATTGTTCTTGAGTAGTTTCCGTAAGCAAATTCGGTTTTATGATATTTTTTATTTTTTTCTTCTTTTTCTTCTTCTTTTTTGGCGCTGATTTTCATGTAGGATTTATTCAGTTCCACTTCGATATTTTCTTTTTTTATCCCGGGCACTTCTACTCTGACTTTGTATTCATTGTCAAATTCCTTGATATCAACAGGAATCGTAAGACCTTTTGTTTCTTTTTCAAGAACATATTCCGGAAAAACAGAATCAAAACTTCTTCTCAATATAGAGTTAATTTCTTCATTGAGAGTATTCATGAACGTATCAGGCTTTCTTATCAAATATTTCATCACAGACCTCCTTAATATTGACTAATGTATTTTTTACAAAAAAAATGATACTTACATTGCCTGTAAGTATCATTTTTAGGTATAAGAAAGGATAGGTTAGTATAGTCTGATTACGCTGGGAAGTTTATTCTTCTTCAATTGACGTATCGTAAGCAGCGAGTTGTTTCTTTTTCAGATTGTGAACAACAGCATCCACAAGAAATTCATACGATTTCATATTTTGAATCTCCGGTGAAAATTCACGAATCAAAGATGCTCTTACCATATCCTCGAGTTTGTCATTAGCAGTATTTGAGTCCCCTTCGGAACATATCATATCAATATATTTGGCATTAACTTTGTAATCCTGCATCTGCGAAAACATAAGCCACTTAAGCCTTGGCTTTATGCTGCTAAGCTTTTTTACTATTTTTAGATTTTTTAAGTTAAACATAATTTTTCCCACCCGGTTAATGTTATTTTTATGGTAGTTCACACATCTTATCTCGAAAAATTTTTCGGACATTTTTATAAAGTGTGCTCAAAAATTTTATTTACTCATTTAATACATGTTCTTAACAATTTGTTACTTTATTAAATGATTAGTATTATTCTACACTTTTTTAAAGCTTTTGACAACGAAAAAGCCGGCTTAAAAACCGGCTTTTTTAAATTATTCAATTGTCATATAAAACAGGAGTACTACTCCCAGCACAATTTATTCTTAAATTTTTTCTCCTTTTTTCTTTGTTTAAAACAGTTTTTTTCATTGAACATGAGTTTGATTCCTTCGAGTTCATCCTGCAGTTCCTCAAGTGCCATGTCTGTTTCCATGTCCAAATACATGTTTTTTGTAATCACGAATACGCCTCCATTTGTGTATTTCGAACCGTCCTAAATATTCATCCCTGCGGTTCACAAATATTACTACGGCATATTTTTTGAAAACTTTAATAAAATTATGTAAAAGTTTATAAAAAGTTTTCTTTTCTTAACAAAACAGGTTAAAATATAAAAGGAGGAGATTACGTTGGAAAAGAATGAAATTATTTTTGATATAAACAGCTTTTTGAAAAAAGCGGTAGAAGAGGGCGTCTCAGACGTTCACCTGCGTATAGACGAGGTACCGGTCGTAAGAAAAGACGGCAAGATTGTCAAAACAAACTTCCCTGTTATTAAGGAAAAAGACATATCTCATGTCTTGAACATTGTTCTGCCTAAATACCTGCGTACAAAAGTCCAATCGGCTTTTGACCTTGACTTTTCTTATGAAATCAAAGGTCTCTCAAGATTCAGAATAAACCTTGCAAGGCAGATGGGCAACACCTCTTTGGTTTTTCGTATTATTCCTTACGAAATTCCGACTTTTGCACAGCTTCATCTTCCTCCCGCGCTCAATACCTTTTCCAGATTTAACAGCGGTATTGTGCTCATTACAGGCCCTACAGGCTCGGGTAAGTCTACTACAATCGCTTCATTGATTGATTTAATCAACAAAAACGAACGAAAACACATTATCACTATCGAAGACCCTATAGAGTTCATATACTCAAACAAAAACTGTATAATTACACAAAGACAGGTGGAAATAGATACCGTTTCTTTTCCTGACGGTGTAAAATACGCACTGAGACAGGACCCTGACGTTATCTTAATCGGCGAAATCAGAGATATAGAAACTCTGACAAGCGCCATGAAAGCAGCGGAAACAGGTCACCTTGTAATAGCCTCACTGCATACAAATGATGCAATCCAGACAGTGAACAGGATTGTGGGCATGTATGAACCGTCAGACAGAGAAAACGTCAGAAAACAGCTTGCGGAAACATTAAAAGCCTGTGTGGCACAAAAACTCCTGCCCATGAAAAACGGACGCGGACGTATTCCCGCATGCGAAATCATGGTTATCACACCAACCATCAAAGATTTTATTGTCAAAGACGAACTGGAACAAATCTATGACCTTGTAAAAAAAGGCTCTTACAACGACATGATTACAATGAACATGTCTTTGCTCCAGCTTATTAAAGAAGATTTGGTAGCAAAAGAAGTCGCCATAGAAGCCAGCGACAACAAAGTGGAAATCGAACAGATGCTGAGAGGCGCTTATCACGGCACCAGAGAATCTTTTGATATCCAGTTTTAAGGTTTCACACCATGCAGAACTTTACCACCAATGCCATTAACCTGAAATCGTACAACCTGTCCGAGACTGACAGGATAATTGTCATGTATTCAAAAGACAAAGGCATAATAAGAGGGGTTGCAAAAGGGGCAAAAAAAACCACAAGCAAACTGGGCGGAAGAATGGACATGCTCGTTGCAAACCAACTTATGCTCCGGCAGGGCAGAAACCTTGACACAATCTGTCAGGCACAGGCAATTAATACCTTCAAAAACACTCGCAATGACCTTGATAAAATGGTTTACTCAATGTACTGCGCGGAGATTGTAAACAGCTTCGGCGTGGAAAATGACCCTAACAGCGAAGAAATTTACGAACTTTTTTACAAAACCCTTGACGCAATCTCAAAATCTAAGGACAAGACAGAACTTCTGCTGGCTATTTTGAAATTCCAGCTGAAAATAACCCACATCGCAGGCTACTCTCTGGAACTGGAAACCTGCGCCTGCTGCGGCGGAGAGATAGATAAAGAAAACATGTATTTTTCAAGCGAAAACGGCGGCACAATTTGCTTTGAGTGCAAAAAACATTCTATAAAAGCCGTAAAACTGCACTACAAAATAAGAGATTTTTTAAACACACTGTTACAGCTTGATTTTGATGCCAAAACAAGATATGACGAACTCGCAACAGAACGTATCTGCGAATTTTGCTTTGAACTTTTAAAACGGCATGTAGAGCAGTTCTCGCCTAAAAAAATCAAATCCGCAGAGATTCTGGAAATAACCAAATAGAAAGACAGGACATGATGGAACTTTCAAAATATATTGAACATACGCTTTTAAAACAGGACGCGAAGCACGAAGAGTTTTTAAAACTCTTTGATGAAGCCAAAAAATACAATTTTCTCGGGGTGTGTGTAAACCCGCTGTACGTATATTTAGCAAAAGAAAATCTTAAAGGCAGCGATGTCAAAATCGTTACTGTTGTAGGTTTCCCGCTGGGCGCGAACAGAAGTGATGTAAAAGCTTTTGAAGCAGAAAAAGCGGTCGCAGACGGCGCAGATGAGATAGACATGGTTATAAATGTCTCAAAAATCAAAGACAAAGACTGGGAGTTTGTAAAAAAAGACATCGAAGCTGTAAAAAAAGCCTGTCAGGGCAAAGCTTTGAAAGTCATACTTGAAACCGACCTTCTTTCAAAAGACGAAATCGCAAAAGCGTGCGAAATCTGTGTAGAGGCGCATGCCGACTTTGTAAAAAGTTCAACAGGTTTTGTGAAAAACGGCGAAGGAGCAAAAGCGGAGGATATTGCCCTTATGGCGAAAATCGTCAAGCCGCACGGATTGCGGGTTAAAGCTTCCGCAGGCATCAGAGACAGAGAAAAAGCGCTTTTAATGATTGAAGCAGGAGCTGACCGCCTCGGCACAAGTTCCGGCTGCGCTATTGTTGCGTAAAGTTTTCGAAATTATTTTTTTCGGTTATGCTTCAGGGATAATTTTACTAAAGAGCCATAAGGTGTTTGCTTCGGAGTGACTTAAAATCCTACCCGCAAGGGCGGATTTTTCGGAACGAAGAAGTAAATTCCTTATGGCTCTTTATCAATACAATATTGAAAATATAAAATAATTTTCTACCCTATCACCAGTTCCTCAAGCGGCATTGTGCAGAGTTTCTGCCGGTAATCATAGATTTTCTGCAGTTCTGAGCCCAACTCCTCATACATATCAGACTCTTTTATCTTAGACAGTTCAACAGTAGATTTAAAACCAATTTTACAGTTGTATGCATTTTTTTCAATCACATCAAACATCCCGAGTTCCTCGAGCATGTCGAAACACAACTCCGTAACCTCATCAGAAATCGAAAGAAAATCAGAAATATCGCAAAGATTCACCTCACCGTTTTTATTTGTACATACGTATTTGAGCATGCCTGAAATATTCTTGACAACCTCCTGTGCGTCAATCATACGGTTGTTATAGTTCATAAAGTGAAAAATTTTTGCACCTGTATTTTTCATAATACTTTGCATGGCAGATTCGCTCGCAGGATAGTCGAAAAACATAATCTGCGCGCATTTTGAGAGAGTTTTTCTCGTTCTCATTTTCGGCGCAATCTCTTTGTATGTCTTGAGTACATCACAAACAAGCTTGCTCTGCGCAAAAATCTCTGTGGAAACCTTTGTTGTCAAAAGGTAATCGCAAATCTGGCGGAAGATATTTGTTTTTTTGCGGTGGTCATAGAGTTTAAACTCTGTTTTTTCCTCTTTCTGCATAAATTCTGATTTCACATCCTGCAAATCAAGCTGGATTGTTGTAACTCCGTTAAAAACATTGAGTTTTGGGTAAAATACAACATCAAACTCTTTGCCCTGCGGGATGTTCAGGCTGTCATGATTCCAGTAAACGCACTCAAACGGCTTGCCTTCACTACTTTCGCAAAAGATTTTGAGGTGGTTATTTTTCTGCCCCATAGTCTTAGAGTTGTTTAAAACAAGGTTTTTTACGGCAAAAACAGGAGTCTTGTTACCTTCGCCAAAAGGCTCGAGACGCTTTATAGTCTCAATTAAATCTATACTGACATCCTTTGCCTCAAGTTCAAGGTCAATATTCACACATGGGAGAAGTTCTCTGCCGTCTAACTGCTGTTTGACAGACTCTGTAAGCGCTGATTTTACCTTTTCAAACGGAGATTTTTTAGGGTCAAAAACAAGCCCGGCAGCCTGCGAGTGACCGCCATAGTATTCAAACAACCCGTCATTGTCTGCAATCACGTTTCTGATATGCACTTCGGGGATACTTCTTGAAGAGCAGCGCACAAGCCCTGTGCTCTCATCGGGTGTCATAAGAAAAACGGGTTTATAAAATTTTTCCACAAGCTTTGACGCCACAATCCCGATTATGCCTATGTGCCAGCCCTGTTTATATAGCACAATGGCATCTTGAGAAGGTTCATTTTGTATCATTTCAACAGCTTCGTTAAAAATGTTATCGCAAATATCCTGGCGTATGCGGTTAAAGTTGTTCAATTGCTCCACACACATATCAATTTCCGACTTATTGTCGGAAATCAAAAGCTTTACAGCCGGCTCAACAGTGTCCAAACGGCCTGCGGCATTGATTCTCGGTGCAACGCCAAAGGCAATATTTTCCGATGTTACCCCGTTTTTAATCTCATAACCGCCTGATTCCAAAAGTTTTGTCAAACCGTAATGAACTCCTGATTCAATGAGTTTAAGCCCCGCATACACAAAAGAGCGGTTTTCGTACAAAACAGGCACAACATCAGCAACCGTTCCCACTGCAACAAACGGAAGAAGTTCATTTGCAAAGTCATAATCCTTTTTGGTTTCAAGAAGTGCACACGCGAGTTTGAATGCAACACCAACACCCGCTAACTCGTTCAGTGCGTCAATCTGCTCAACCGTGAGGTCTTTATCAAGAGAGTTCATTGCCTTGGGATTGATAATTGCATAAGCCTCCGGCAGAATATCCGGCGCCTCGTGGTGGTCTGTAATAATTACATCTACCTTAAACCCGTTTGCAAAAGCCACCTGTTCAATGTCGCTAACCCCGCAATCCACTGTGATAATGAGTTTTGCTTTTTGCTTTGCAATAAGTTTGACAAGCGCTTTTGTATTGAGCCCGTGGTTTTCGTTTTCACGGTTCGGAATGTAATAGTCAACATTTGCGCCCAGATGTGTAAGCGTTTTGTAAAGAAGAGAGACCGATGTAACGCCGTCACAGTCAAAGTCGCCGTAGATTATGATTTTTTCCCGTTTTTCTATTGCATCAAAGATTCTATCCACGGATTTTTGCATATCGCAAAAAACAAAAGGCGAAGTAATTTTCATGCCTGCAGGATTCAAAAAATCCGTAATTTTTTGCACAGTATCCATTCCCCTTTGCACAAGCAGCTGTGCAAGAAGCCCGCTCCCCGCAGCGTTTATAATTTCTTGAGGGATGTCTTTATGCTCTTTTATTTTCCAAACCTTATTCAAGTTTTTCATATGTCAACCGGCTTCGATTAGTAACTATAAGGAACAGACCCTTACTTACTCCTCATCGTCTTGTTCGTCTTTGTCTTCTTTAATTTTGTCGACAACCATTTTTGCCATTTCTTTGGCAACTGCTTTTTGAACCGGTACAGGGCTGTTTTCCAGCATATTGATAGCTGTTCTCACTGTTGTATCAAGATCATACCATCTGCTTTTGCCTTTTTCCACAAGCCCTTCTTCCACAGAAGTCATCATATCTTCCACGCTTGTGAAAGTATGTTCTGAAATATTGTGTTCGATAATGATTTTAATCAAATTGAGCGCAACTTTTATCTGGGTTTCGTCATCAGACTTTTCCAGTGTGCTCATTGATTTTGATAAAATCGGGTCTTTGTCATACCATCTGCGGTAGTTTTCGCTGTATTCTTCTTTCATACCTCTCTCCTTAGACTGTATTATGATTTTTTGTATATTACCCCTTTGCCGCTCTTGGGATAAGTCCAGTTTATATGTTTGCACACAATTCTGCAAGCACCGCACTCCAGGCATTTTTCGTAGCTTACAGTGAGTTTTTTCTCCGTCTCGCTGTAGCTGTAAACATTTGCCGGACATATTATTGTACAGGTTTTATCCAGACATTGCAAGCACTTTGATTGATCAGGCTCAAGGTGACACTTTGCGTCTGTCTTGTATTTTAGCGTATAGAGTTTGTCTTCTATTTTTTTATCCATTATTTTAATATCCCGAATACTATTTTTATACCTGCAATTACGTCTTTAAAAAGTTCTGACAGGCTGCGTTTTGTAAAAAAGTGTTTTGTGAATTGACGGAATTTTTCCTTCTTGGGCTGACCGTCTGCTGCAGTAAAAATATTAAAAAACTCATTGACTTTGTCAGGATAATACGTCAAAAATGAGCCTGTACGCCCGTAGAGCGTGTGTACAACATCTTTATAGGTTTTCAAATCCTTTAAAATAAAGCTGTTTTCAAGCTTCTTTTTGTAAAGACAAAGTGTGTTTGAAGAAAAATCACCGCACTCAAAAGCCTCTAGAGCAGTCTGTGCAGCAAGCTTACCGCTAATCATAGCAAGGTTTGTACCTTCAAAATGGATGTTGTTAACAAGTCCTGCAGCGTCACCGACCACAAGAGCACCGTCTGTATACAATTTCGGCAGAGCATTGTATCCGCCTTCGGGAATAAGGTGAGCGGAATATTCGACAATCTCTCCGTCTTCTATAATCTCCGCAACAAAAGGATGCTGCTTTAACGAGTCAAGAAGTTCGTATGGTTTAATCTTTTGAGCCTTTAAATCTTCAAGTGAAGCCCCTATGCCCACAGCCACAGAGTCTTGGTTCGTATAAACAATACCCATCGCAAGCATATTTTTAAGAGGTCCGCCAACAATCTCCATCGCACAGCCTGTGCCTTCCTTTAGAGCAAACCTTTTTTCTATCACTTCAGGCGAAAGTTTTATTACCTCTTTAACTCCGAGCGCAACATTTTTTGGCTTTATGTCTTCTCGAAGACCGATTTGCCTTGCCAAAAGAGAGTTCACACCGTCTGCAATTATCACAACATCTGCATAAAAATCCTCAACATCCGTTGTTATACCGCAGACTTTCCCGTCTTTCACAATCAACTCTTTTACAAGAGTGTCCGGTGCAAAATAAACGCCTTCTTTAACAGCCTGCTCAACACACCATTTGTCCCATTTTGCACGTATTGCCACAAAGGCATTGTCTTTGTGCAAAGAATTTTTGTACGTAATCTGTGTTGAATCGTTTTCTGACAGAAGAACATAGCTGTGAGCGCTAATGTATCTTTCTATCGGTGCTTCTTTATAGTTTGGAAAAATCTCCTGCGCTGCGTGGGTATAAATTACACCCCCGTACATGTTTTTTGCACCCGCAAAAGGAGCACGCTCAACCAGCACAACTTTTTTCCCGCCCCTTGCCGCCGTAATCGCCGCACTAACCCCTGCAGGTCCTGCGCCGACTACGATTATATCAACTTTATTTTGAGAAATTTCTTCGGACATAATTTTTATAAAACTCCCCTGTATTGCAACAATTATACTATTAATTCATGCTCTTTTTCAATAAACCTTTCAGCGCCAAAAAGTATATTGTTAAATAATCAAATACAATCTATTATAAATTACATAAGGAGTTTTATCATGAACAAAGCAACAGTATATTCATCAACAACATGCCCGTACTGCGTAAAAGCAAAAAGGCTTTTAAACATGCTAAACATCGAATTTGAGGAAATCAATTGCGATGAAAATTTTGAAGAAATGTGTGCAAATTTGAACCAAAAATACAATCAGCCCTGTATTTCCACAGTTCCGCAAATAATAATAAACGGACACTATATAGGCGGTTATGACAATCTCGAGCATCTGTACAAAACAGACAAACTATCAGAGATATTGGAATAAAAAATTTTATAAAAAAAGACCCTTGCAATACAAGGGTCACGTTAATTAATCTAAACATATTTGTGTCTATATAAGTTATGTTTAGAAAACCTTTTACCATTGGATAATTACGGCACCCGGCGCACCATCACCGCCATTGCCCCAGTTGTCTGTCTCAGAGCCGTTGGCTCCTCCGCCGCCTCCGCCTCCGCCGGCTACAGCAGAAACTGCAAAGTTTCTGGCATTAAGAGGCGGTGTAAATGTACAGGAATCTCCTGTTTCTACCCATTCATTAGAAGATTTTGTCCATACCGTATGTTTACCTTGTTCATTCAGCGTACACACCCATTTGCCATGGTTTTGTGCTTCCGAACTTCTTCTTTTTTTTGTTAAAACAGGGATAGAAGCTATTACTATCAGACAAACTATAAAAAGTGTAATCAAAGCTTCTGCAAGTGAAAAAGCATGCTTGCTTTTCAATAAATCAAATTTTTTTCATATTTTTTTCCTTATATAGACACAAAATTATATTAAATATTATATCGTCATTTTTCATCATTTCTTTATAGTATTTTGATTTTTTCTAAAGTTTTATTACAAAAAAAAGACCCTTAAAATAAGGGTCTTTTTATCTTTTAGTTATAGTTTTTATGTTTTTTCAGAGCCTGCTTTTTCGCGGGATTCTCTGTTTGATAGTCTCTTTTCCTCAATCTTTTCGATTCTGCGGTTTCTCTTGTATCCGTAGCCTGCGTATATGCTTATACCGATAAGAAGCCAGAGCGGGAAAAGCAAAGCGTTTTTACCCATGCTGGAAATAGCAACGCACATCAAACCGCCGCACAAGAGTATACCCAGTGACGGGAATAAGGGTGAGAACGGAACCTTAAACGGTCTTTCTCTGTCAGGATCTGTTTTTCTAAGAATCAGTACGCTGATACAAACAACTATGAACGAAGTGAACACACTGAATATACAAAGCTGTGCAGCAAGGTTCAAGTCAAGGAACAAGCAGCCTATCATCATTGCAACACCCACAATCCATGTGATTACATGAGGTGTTTTGTATACAGGGTGAACCTTTTTCAAAATTGTAGGGAAGAAGTTGTCTCTTGCCATAGAGAACAAAATTCTTGTTGCAGCAAGCTGCATAACCAGCAATACAGATGTCAAACCTGTCAACGCACCCAGCGAAATCAAACCTGCAATCCAGTTTTGACCTGTCATCTGTATAGCGTGCGCAATCGGAGCACCGATATTAATCATGTTCCATGGCACTATACCTGTCAGCACAAGTGCAACCATTATATAAACAATCGTACAAACAAGCAGTGTACCGATAATACCTATAGGCACATCTTTTTGCGGATTTTTGGTTTCTTCAGCAGCTGTAGAGATAGCATCAAAACCTGTGTATGCAAAGAATATTGTAAACGCGCTTACAAGAACGCTTCCGAATCCGTTAGGAACAAAAGGTGTCCAGTTTGCAGGTTTTACATAGAACGCACCCACACCGATAAACATTGCAATAACAAGCAGTTTGATTACAACCATTATACTTGCCATGTTTTTGGATTCTGAAATACCTTTAACAAGTGTATATGTGATAAAAAGAATTATAGCCATCGCAGGGATATTCACACAAATCGGAAGAACACCGAACAAATGCGGAATATGGTCTGCAGGGTTTAATCCCATTTTTAAATAAGCAGCTTTAGCAGAACCTAAATCGCTAATAAGCCACAAAGGCGGATACATGATGTGGTGGCATATACTGTGCAATACAGGAGGAAGATTTGCCGTATAAGCCTCAAAACCGCGTAGAAACTGGAACAAATACCCTGTCCAGCTGCATGCAACAGCAATATTACCGATAGTGTACTGGAGCATAAGCACCCAGCCTACCATCCATGCGGCAAGTTCGCCAAGTGTAGCATAAGTATATGTATAAACACCGCCTGAAACCGGAATCATTGAAGCAAATTCCGCATAGCACAATGCCGAAAAAATACAGGCAATCGCTGCAATTACCATGGAAATAACAAGCGCAGGGCCTGCTCCGTCGTGGTTTGCACCGACAACCGCCGTACCTACCATCGAAAAAATACCTGCACCGATTACGGCACCAATACCAAGAATAATTAAATCGACCCAGTTCAGAGTCTTTTTCAAGCCGGTTTCTTTAGACTGCGCCAGCATGTCATCGGGATTTTTTGTTTTCAAAAGTTTAGAAACAAAGTTCTCCATCAATCCGGCTTCTGTTACGTCGTTTTGACTCATGTAAAAATATCCTTTTTATTAAATTGTAGCTTTTTCTTTTTTAAGTAAGGGAAATCCTAACTCTTCTCTCTGTTCGACATACAGCTTTGCAACCATTGCCGCCATTCTTCTCACTCTGTTAATAAAGTTAATTCTCTCGTCTTTTGAAATAACGCCTCGTGCATCTAAAAGATTAAATGTATGCGAACATTTTAAAACATAGTCGTAAGCAGGCAATACCAGCTTATTTTCTACGCAGTTTTCAACTTCTTCCTGAAACAAATCAAACATCCTGAACAATTTATCCGCAGAAGATACTTCAAAGTTATATTTTGACTGTTCAATTTCGTTTTGCAGATAAATTTCACCGTACTTCAACTCTTTGTTCCACATAACATCGTATACAGAGTTTACGTTTTGAAGATACATTGCAATTCTTTCCAGCCCGTAGGTCAACTCAAGCGCAACGGGCTTGATTTCCAGACCGCCAACCTGCTGAAAATATGTAAACTGAGTGATTTCCATACCATCGAGCCAAACTTCCCAGCCCACACCGGCAGCACCGAGGGTGGGAGATTCCCAGTTGTCCTCAACAAATCTTACATCGTGCTGTGACAGGTCAATGCCCATTGCTTCCAAACTTTTTAGATAAAGTTCCTGCGCGTTGTCAGGAGAAGGTTTCAGGATAACCTGATACTGAAAATAATGCCCCAGTCTGTTGGGATTTTCGCCGTAACGTGCGTCTGTCGGGCGGCGGCAAGGTTCTACCATTGCGGTATTCCACGGCTCAGGGCCGAGCGAACGCAAAAATGTTGCGGGATTCATTGTAGAAGCGCCTTTTTCTATATCATAAGGCTGCTGGATTATGCATCCGTAATCGGACCAAAATTTTGATAAGTTTAAAATTAATTCTTGAAAGGTTAAAGCCATTCTCTTCTTGATTTCCAGTGCTATTGTGTGATAATAAGCCTTTTCGGCATGATATATTATAATACAAGCTTTTTCTTTTTTCAAACGATTGTAATAATTACACTTAAAATTGTTACATGTGTAATTGAGGGGCAGGAAAAAATTTATTGTATTTTTTAAAAATTTGAAAGTTTTTTATCAAAATTGTGCAATTTGTTGTCAAAAAAGTTGTAAAGACGCAAAAGTGTGATTAATTCTTCAACATTTTTGTCTTTTCTTGTTTTGTTTACAATTCTGTCGAGTTTTTGAAAATTCAAGGAAAAAGATTTTTTATTTCAGCGATTTTTTCAAGCGTGGTCATTGTTTCCCCTGGTTTTTCTTTGTAGTACTGATTGATAACAATATCAGTATAGCTGATATTTAAAAATGAACAAGAGATTTATTAAAAAAGTTGGAAATAATATTAAATTATTCAGGAATGAACAAGGATTAACACAAGAAGTGCTTGCTTTAGAATCAAATATTTCAACCTCAACGATTGGAATGATTGAAACAGCAAGAAATGACATAACTCTTTCAAAAATTTATGCAATTGCAAAAGCCCTAAATGTAGAACCCTACGAACTGTTAAAATAGATAGAACCCTTGACAAGCTTACAACACAGGTTATAATGAAATTATAGGGAAACGGCTTTAAGGATTGCCGTTCTTAAAACCGTTCTTCGCTCCCTATAAAAACATCAAAATGATTTTAAGAGCTGCTATTACCAGTATAATAGCGGCTTTTATTATTTTTAATGTTTTCATACTTTCACCTCCTTTCTGTCCATTTCTTCGCTTGTCTGTGACAGTGGAGGTTAGAGCTTACCCTTATATAATTAAGCAAAAACCCCCTCACTGTTGTGAAGGGGTTTTTGGCAATTACTTTTTTACTTTGTGCAGACTGCCTGATTCTGTATCATTTTTACAAGAAGTTCGTTTGCTTTTTTAAGCTGTACATCGTCCTTGGCTTTAATGTTTTCTTCGGTCAATTCTACCGTAACATCAGGTGCAATGCCTTTTTTGTTGATGTCTGTACCGTTAGGTGTCAAATATTTCTGGATTGTAATGTTGGCACCCGAGCCGCCCATGAGTTTGTTAACTTCCTGCACAAGCCCTTTACCGAATGTATTTTCACCCACAAGCAGTGCGCGCTTGTTGTCCTTCATTGCGCCCGAGAAAATCTCGCTGGCTGACGCAGAGCCTTTGTTGATAAGGATAACGATAGGTTTGTCCGTCACGTATCTTCTTGTTGCGCGGGTTGTTTCTTTGTAGCCGTCGCGGTCTACCGTGCTGACGATGATTCCGCCGTCAAGAAACATATCCGATATCAAAATCGCGTTGCTCAAAAGTCCGCCGGGGTTTGAGCGAAGGTCAATGATATAGCCTTTTTTGTTCTTGTACTGATTCAAAGCGTTTTCAAACTCTGTTGTTGCATTTTTGCTGATAAAAGAACTGAGTCTGATATAGCCCACACAGTCATCCAGTTTTGCTTTTTCAGGAATTTTAGTTGATACGGATTTAATCTCAATTTCAGCACGCTGGATTTTGTAGAGTTTGTTTTCCTGATTTTTTCTCTTAATCAAAAGGGTCACATAAGTGCCTTCTTCACCTCTGATACGGTCGGCAGCTTTGTCGATTGTTATACCTTTTGTAGATTTGCCGTCAATTTCAAGGATTTCATCCTCTGCAAGAAGTCCGGCTTTTTCACCCGGAGTATCTTCAATCGGAGCGATGATTACAAGTTTTCCATCTCTAAGACCTATTTGCACCCCGATACCTTTTAGGGAACCTTTGATAGAACTTGTTTCATCTTCAAACTCTTTCGGGTCAAGAAATTTTGTATAAGGGTCATTGAGGCTTGCAAGCATTGTCTGGATTGCGACATAAGCATCCTCGTCCGTATTAATGACCTTGTCGTATTTATTTTTCCATCTTCTCCAGTCCTGCTGGTTGTTTGTATGGTCAACGTATTTTGAGTTAATAAGTTTCCACACCTGTTCATACAATTGCTGCGGGGAAGATGCAAAAACTCCGCTCGATGTTGTAATCGCACTTGCGGCAAACACTACAAGCAGTGTAAAAGCTATAACCGCGTATCTTTTAATGTTAATCTTCAAAATTCTACCTCTTTTTCCTAAATTTTAGGTCAACAATATAATACCATAAAGCGCGGACTTTTTTATATCCGAAAAACTGCTAACCTTTCTCTCTTGATTCCTGCACAATAAGACAATATTTTTTTGCAAAAGTTTCAAAATTCCGCAAAATATTTATTTTTGTAAAATATTATCCGACAATAAACTAATTGCAAAACTCTAATCGTCCTGTAAAATAGTTGTATGCAAATATTTGTATATATTTTAAAAAGATTATTGCAGGCGATACCATTGCTTTTTCTGGTGTCGATAATAAGCTTTTTTATAATAAGACTCAGCCCTGTTGACCCTCTTGGAGAATTGAGGCTGAATCCTTCCATATCACAGGAAACCCTGAAAGCCGAGCAGCAAAGACTCGGGCTGGACAAGCCCAAAATAGTTCAGTACGGGCTGTGGCTCAAAAGCTTTCTGAAAGGCGACCTCGGGGTAACGGTTACAGGAGAAAAAGTCAGCACAAAGCTGTGGGAAAGAATCCCAAATACCCTTTTATTGACAACTGTCGTAATACTTTTAACATGGATGGCCGGTATACCTTTAGGGATTTATGCTGCACTGAACTGGAAAAAACCGATAGACAGGATACTTACGGTCATAACCAGTATTGGTATGGCGATTCCTTCGTTTTTCTTTGCGCTTTTGCTTTTGATTTTTGCCGTAAAAACAGGCTGGTTCCCCACAGGCGGGCTTACTTCTTACAACTTTTCCAATCTCGGCTTAGCAGGCAGGATTCTGGACATTGCGCACCATCTTGTCTTGCCTGTGATAGTCCTGTTTACAATCTCTTTGTCAGGATTGCAAAGGCAGATGAGAGGCAACCTGCTTGATGTGCTGGGTTCCGATTATGTAAAATTCGCTCGAGCAAAAGGTTTAAGCGAAAACAAAGTGGTATACAAGCACGCACTTAGAAACGCTATAAACCCCATGGTAACGCTTCTGGGGTTTGAGTTTGCCTCATTATTAAGCGGTGCAGCGCTTACGGAGTACGTTTTTCAATATCCCGGTCTCGGGCGTCTTATACTCGAAGCAGTAATGAAATCTGACATAAACCTTGTTATGGCGTCCTTGATGATGGGTACAATTATGCTCATCTTAGGCAATCTTCTTGCCGATATTCTGTTAAAACTTGTTGATCCGAGAGTGAGTGTGAACTGATGAAAAAAAACAGCGTACTCTCACAAATTTTTAAAGACAAATACGCAACAACTGCTCTTATAGTGCTTTTAATACTCTATCTTGGGATTTTGTTTGCGGATTTTCTGGCACCGTATTCAAAAGAATTTTCTGACCGCCACAGGGCTTATGTTCCGCCGTCAAAAGTTTTTACAATTGACGAAAACGGTAAACTCTCGCGTCCTTATACATATAATTATAAAAGATATTTCAACCCTGATGAGTTAAAAATAACCTACAAACTCGACAGGAGCAAAAAATATTATCTGAAATTCTTTTCCAAAGGAGAAAAGTATAAATTCCTCGGGCTTATACCTATGGAAAGACACCTTGTGACAGTAGACAAGGACGGACGACTGTTTTTGCTCGGGACAGACATAAATGGTCGTGACATATTCTCCCGTATACTGTTTGGCGGGCGGATTTCTCTTACTATCGGGTTTCTTGCGTTGTTTATTTCGTTCCCTCTGGGTATGCTGTACGGAGGGATTTCCGGGTATCTCGGAGGGATTGCCGACAACCTTATGATGAGGGTTTCAGAGGCGATTATGTCCATCCCGAGTTTTTATCTTTTGATTATTCTGGCTGCGATTCTGCCTACCAATATGACAAGCATACAGAGATTTACCTTGATAACCGTAATCCTTGCTCTGATAGGCTGGGCAGGATTCTCGCGTGTTGTGAGGGGTATGGTTTTGTCTATCAAAAATCAGGAATTTGTTCAGGCAGCAGAGTCCATAGGTGCTTCAAAACTCCGAATTATTGTAAAGCATTTGCTCCCGCAGACATTAAGTTATGTAATAGTTGCGATGACTCTTTCAGTGCCTTCATACATTCTCGCGGAATCGGGGTTAAGCTTTTTGGGGCTGGGTATACAGCAGCCTGATGCAAGCTGGGGAAATATGTTAAAAGAAGCACAGGAGTATGTAAATATAATCTATCGTCCGTGGCTTTTGACTCCGGGTTTTTTAATTTTTATTGCGGTATTATCTTTTAACCTCATAGGTGATACAATAAGGGACATATTAGACCCGAAGAGCAAAATGAGGTAGAATTTTAATAATTCGGGCAATAATCATAACGGCTCGAAGCCAATCACAATTAAGGCGGAATTAAGCGGAAGAGAATAATGGAAAATTTTTTATTTAGTCACGTTTTAATAGAAAAAAGCATGATGCTGGATATTCTGCTGGCAATAGTGCTGGGTTTTGCAATAGGTTTTGAACGCGAAATCACAAACAAATGGGCGGGTTTAAGAACACACATGCTGGTGTGTCTGGGGTCTTGTATCTTTACATTGCTCTCTATACACGCATTCCCTGTTTTTGCACACAGCCCGCAGGCAGACCCTGCCCGTATCGCAGCACAAATCCTCACCGGTATAGGTTTTATCGGCGGGGGTACAGTTTTAAGACACGGCTACTCAATATACGGCTTGACTACGGCAGCCACGCTGTGGATTACGGCGAGTATCGGTATGGCTTGCGGCTGCGGATTTACATCGCTCGCAATTGTTTCGACAGTGCTGGCTGTGGGTACGCTTGTTGTTATCAGAATCTTTGAAAAACAGTATATCCACAAAGGCTCGAAAAATCCGCGCAAATTTAAAGTGAGTTTTTACGCACCTTTAAACATTGCTGACTCAATTTATTCAAAAATAATAGAAAAATTTAACTCTATTTTTGAAATAAACAAAGCAAACTCCACATCGAATGAAGGTATGGTCAAAATCAGTTTCAGGCTGGATGTTTTTGACAAGAGTCCTGTGCAGGCACTGCACAAAGAGTTAAACAATATTGAAGGAATCGAATCTGTTGCAATTCAAGAATTATTTGAATAATAAAGAAGTTCTCGAATATGTACGCACAATCATCATTGCGTTGATTGTGTCGCTTTTCCTTGCAGGAGTAGCAACAGGCTGTTCAAAAATTGTTGCGGAACACCATGCCAGAATGCTTGCAAAAATATCAAACACTGCAAAAGATAATGAACTCATAGGATATTTGATAACAAGATACCTTGAAGAAGCTCGCAAAAACCCCTCTGATTACTCCATAAACGTAAAACTCGGCAACCTGTACGAACTTATTTTCGGGTATGCACAGGCAGAAGAACAGTACAAAAAAGCCATAGAAAAATCTCCTTACGGTGTATACAGTTCATATCTGGGACTTGCCAACCTTTATGTTAAACAGAACAAATATAAAAAAGCGCTTGAGATAGTCAAAAAAATCAAAGATACTGACCATAAACCGCTTTTGATTGCAAAAGGTGATTTTTACATGAATCTGGGAGATGCACTATGGCAGAAAAGCCATTATGATGATGCGGTAAATCAGTACAAAATAGCATTTTTCTATTTTAAAAAAGTGGATTCCGACAAAAAAAATATTGCAATAACAGGTATTCTCGACTGTTACAACAAAATCGCAGACAACTATTACAAGCACCGCAAATTGGACAAAGCAATAGAAAGTCTTGAAACAGCACTTTTATATAAAGAAACTCCAATATTATTCTACAAACTTGCTATTTTATACAAAAATTTTGACCCTCAGCAGGCATACAATTATATGGAAAAAACATACAAAACCGACCCCGGACTGATAAACTATGACATGTATGAAGAAATACTAATCAGTCTTATAAAAATGTATTACGAAAACGGTGATGATTTAAGAACAGACTTATACAAACACAAACTAAGAGCTATAAGAAATTTTGAAAAAAGATACGTAATTACTGACAGTGATATTGCCATTGAACCCGTTAAGCTGAAAGTTAAAAACAATCTTTTTAAAACAAAACAGACTATCATTTTTAAATACAAAATAGAAAATAATTCAAAATATGACTTTAATACACTTTATATTATCGCCAAATTAAGATACAACGACAAAACAAAAACAGTTCTTGAAGAAAAATTATATTCCAAAAAACATCCTTTAAAATCAAGAGCCGTTTCACAGGAATATTTACTAAAATACACATACACTGACAAAGATGAAATTTTTGCCGCCAAAGAAGTATGGCTTGATTTTTACGCCGGCAAAAAAGATAATATGAGAAAAATTCCCATATTTTCTATACAAATTAACAGCCAAATGTAAAAAATTTATAAAAACTCTTCAAAAAAACTTAATTACGGGGTAGAATTACAATAAGGAGTACACACAATTGGGCAATCTACTTCATAAGGAGAATCAACAATTATACTCGGATGTGCCACCGACAAAACTGCGCAACAAAGACGAGAAGTTTAGAGCAGCCAAACCCACGCCTTTCTGGAGATGGGTTGCGGATCAGTTTTTTTATAAAATGCTCGAGAACAGATTTTTCTCTTTAAAAATCAAAAATAAAGAAAATTACGATAAACGTGACCCTTATTTTGCAAATATAATTTATGCACCTCACAATAACTGGTGGGACGGTATCGTAGGCTACAATCTCTGCCGCAGAATCTTCAAAACCGATATCAGAATGATGATTGAAGAAATGAACAGATTCCCTATCCTTGCCAGAGCAGGCGCTTTTCCTGTTAACAAAAAATCGGCACAGGCATCTATGCGGGCACTACAGTATTCTGTTGACGAACTTTGCGACAATAAAAAATCACTCTGGATTTTCCCTCAGGGAATAATCAGACCGCCTATGTACAGACCTGTTGAGTTTCAGACAGGGCTGGCTTATATTGCCAAAAATGTCGTTAAAAAAGCAGGCGGTATAAACCTTATCCCCGTTGCTGTCAACTATCCATTTTTAAGAGAAGACAAGCCCGAAGTCCTCTGTGAAGTCGGAGAACCAATTGTTTTAACGGATTACAATATTGACAGAAAAGAACTTACGCACATGCTCGAGACAAATTTTGAAGCCCTGTGCGACAGACAGTTTGAAGACATCAGACACGGCAATATTGACGGATATGAGTATTTGTACAAACAAAAACTCAAATGGTACAAAAAACTCGAAAAACGGCTTAAAAAAATCGATGTAAAACCTGATTCCGGAGTTTAAGCCTCAGGCACAGCAGTTTAAACCGCACAGCATTCTTAAGCCTTATTCAAAATAGCCGACATAAGGGAGATTGCGAAAATATCCTTCGTAATCAAGCCCGTAGCCCACAACAAATTTGTCATCCACTTCAAAGCCGTAATAATCAGGCTCAATGTCTGCTTTTCGTGCAATTTTTTTGTTTAAAAGAGTTACAACTTTGAGATTTTTGAGTTTGTGAGTTCTGCAAAGAATTTCGGTTAAAAATTTCATTGTACAGCCTGTATCAATAATATCTTCTACTATGAGTGCATTTCTCCCTTCAAGATTCGGCAGAGTCAAATCCAGTGCCTGAACATGACCTGACGAAACCTGTGCATTGCCGTAGCTTGACACTCTTATAAACTCCATCTGAACAGGCATTTTAAGATGTTTGCACAAATCACAGCAGAATATACTTGAGCCTTTTAAAATACAAATCAAGGTTAAATCTTCTTTTTCGCCAAAATCCGAATTTATCTCCTGTGCAAGTTCCCGTGTTCTTTTTTCGATTTCTTCTTCAGAAAATAAAATTTTTAAATCTTCAACTTTTTTATCGAGCATAATTTACCTGTTTTCTATTTTTATAACGTGAGTGGGAAGCGTTTTTGCCCTGAGTTTTTCATTCAGGCAGACACCTGATGCCCAGAGCACCTCATTACCTTTACATAAGAGTATAATATCATCTCTTTTGAACTTTTCTATGCCTTTATTTATAAAAAGTTTTTTAAGCTTCATTGTTCCCTGCATGCCGAAAGGCTGGATAACATCTCCGTGCAGGCGGGTGCGCAGTGTCAGTTTAAAATCCTCAGGCATTGAAACGTATGCCTTCATTTCCGTGGAACGAGGATAATCTTTTACATCCGCAGCCGTATATTTTTCAATCCTGACCATCCTGTCATGAAACTCGTAAGACCCGCATTTATCAATTTTTATTTCGTCCGTAATTTTTTCAGGTTCAAGGTCATCTATGGTACACATTTTTTCAGCAGAAACAAACAGCCACAAATCCTTTGTCAAAGAAAGGGTTTTACCTGATTTAAAACGCACGCTTTTATTTATAAAATCATAGATTTCTTCTATCTTTTTGGAATCATATTCAAGATTTTTTTCAACAAGAAAATCGAGTATAAACTTATTTTGAACATCTTTTGACAGTTTTACAAATTCAGAGGTGACAATGTATCCGTCTTTTTGTATCTCCTGCCTGATTTTAGAAAGATACTCTTTAATTATGTTCTGCTCGGAGAGTGCAATTTTTGAAAGATTCAAAAAAACATCATCAATCTTCGGGTTAATTGTTTTGAGTTCCGAAATTATCTGATGGCGTAGAAAATTACGTGCATACTTTGTATCAAAATTGCTGGAATCGTTGTTTGGTACAAGTTTGTTAACAGTGCAGTAGCGCATTATGTCTTTTCTTGCAAAAGGCATTAAGGGTCTGAACACATTGCAAAAATCAAGCGAAGAACTCTCCAGAATACCGCACAAACCCTTTACACCCGTACCTTTAGACAGTCTGTAGAGAATTGTTTCTGTATTATCGGACTTTGTGTGTGCAAGAAACAACCCGTCAGCATTAAATTTTTTGTAATACTTTTTGAAAAATTCCTGACGTTTTTCTCTGGCAGCGGTTTCGGTTTTCGGTGTATTTTTATCCAGGATTTCAGTATAAATCTCTATATTATTTTGTTTGCAGTAGTTTTCGCAGTTTTCCTGCTCTATTTCCGATTCCCTTGCACGCCAGTTATGGTTGAGGTGCAGTGCAATAAGGCGGAAAGGTGTTTTTTCCCTGATTCTTCTTAGAATATCAAGCAGGCACATAGAGTCATATCCGCCTGAAAACCCCACAACGAGTGTTTTTTCAGGACTCAACAAATCATATTTTTTTAAAAAACCTTTTACCCTGTTAATCATTTCTGCAAGCTTCTATAAGTCTGCGAGCCTCAACAACGGCATCGTCAAAATCCCTGTCTTTCACGATTTTTCTGGCGTATGAGCCTACGCTTATCCCATTATATCTTAGACAACACATTTTAGCCAGCTGTGCGGTTTTTTCATTTGTACCGCCCGATATCAGAATGTAAGTCCCAAAATCCTGCACAATATGCGCCATTGCAACGGCTTGCAGGGTGGAATTGTACGTATTATCCCCGCCCGATATGGGAACACCATCTGCCTGTACAATAAAATCCGTGCCGTTATTCCATTTTGTAACCTTTGTCAAAAGTTTTTTTATGCGTTCGTTGGAATAGTGTTTCCTGTCAAGACACAGGCTCAATACGCCGTCAAAGTTGTTAATAATATATTTTATTTCTTTGTCGGGAATTTTTTTTGTGGAAAGGTGAAGTTCCACACAATCAAGGTTGTAATCTTGAGCAATTTTTACAATATTTTCAATGTTTGTTTTCACATCTCCAAAACTTATTGCCTTGCAGTCATCGCATTTTTTGCAGCCGATACAGTTTTGTGCAATAACTTTGGGATACTTATCCTCCCATACAATCGCCTGTCTCGGGCATTTTTTTATACATTTGCCGCAGCGTTTGCATTTGTCAGGATTTATAGAGCATTTTTGAATATGCGTATCACCCTCCATGCCTGTGCTGATTGAGTACAGGAAGTCCTCAATATTTTTACCGGCTTTTTTTACACCCCGAAAAACAGCCTCAACTGCTTCTTTTGAAGGATTTATATCAAACATATCCGCACCCGCTGCAGCATAGATATGCGTGAGGTGCTCTATTTCTTCAAAATTCTGATTGCCAAGCCCGAGCACAAGCTTGAAAATTTTTTGATTATCGAGTTTTTCAAAAAGTTTGTGTTTCATGTGTTAAAAATTTATTCTTTCTTTTTCAACAACAACGGGTTTTTTGTTCACACGGGTGTAAATCGCGCCTATGTATTCACCCAGTACTCCCATACAGAAAAGCTGTACGGAAGCAAGGAAAAAGATACTTATGATAATCGGCGCCATACCGAGAGTAAACTCTTCCCAGAAAACCAGTTTCAAAATAAAATACAATATTGCCACAAGCAGACTCAAAAACGAAAACCCGAACCCTAAGAATGTCATGAGTCTTAATGGAACTTTGGAGTGTTTTACAATACCTACCATTGCATTGTCATATAATGTATAAAAATTATTCTTTGTCAGACCGCGTTTTCGAAGAGGCTGGATAAATTCCACAAAAGCTTTTTCAAAACCTATATCGCAAATAAGCCCTCTGATATACGGATACGGATCATCAAGACTCTTTATAATATCAATAACCTGTCTGTCATATAGTCCGAATCCCGTGCAGTTTTTAACAAGACCCGTGTCATCATCTGCTATGCGGGAAATTAGTTCATAGTACATTGTTCTTACGGCAAAAAACAGAGGTGATTCTTCACTCTTTATTTTTTTGCCGAGTACTATTTTGTAGCCCTGCTCCCATTTTTCTATAAAATCTTTTATAAGTTCGGGCGGGTCTTGCAAATCAGACGCCAGATAAATAACAGCATCGCCGGACGCCTGTATCATACCGTAGTAGGGTGAACGTATATGACCGAAGTTTCTTGCATTGAGAATTACTTTTACCCGATTGTCTTTGCGCGCAAGTTCTCTTAATTTTTGTTCCGTATTGTCCGTGGAACAGTTATCAAGAAGAATATATTCAAACTCGTATCTGTCGCAAAAAGGTTCTATTGCTGTCATTACCCTTTCATAAAGGTGGTCGAGATTTTCTGCTTCATTATAACAGCTTGAAACCAGACTGATTTTTTTCATGTCACCCCCGTTTTTTCTTAAACAAAATTATAACACGTTAATCATTTTGATATATACTATTTAAAAGATACGGGGATAACGGGTACGGGAGTTTTAATGGATAAATTTTTGATTAAGCCTGAAAAATTGTTTTTAATATTATGTTTATTCTGGGGTTTATTATTAATGCTTATAAATCCTCCTTTTCAGGCATCTGATGAAAACAGCCACTTCTGGAAAGTTTATTCAATATCACAGGGGCATTTTAATCTTAAAAGGTTAACAACAAATTTCATAGACGGTGTCTTTTTTACCAGAGTTTATACGGGTACGGGTGATTACATGCCTGCCGGTATCTATCTTGCGGGTTACAAAAATCTGCGCTTAAGAAACAATCCGGAACAAAAGACAAGTATTGAAGAAACAAAAACCATTCTGAATTATAAATTGCAAAAAGATACAAAGGTTTTTAACGGGTACAATGTGCCTGTTTATACGATTTTTTCTTACTTTCCTCAGGCAGTTGTAATGAAAATCTGCAATGTCTTCAATGTAAACCCCGGTATTTCTCTTTATCTTATGCGATGCGCGTCTTTGTTTGTTTACTGTTTTCTTGTATATCTGGCAATAAAAATTACCCCTGTTAAAAAATGGTTGTTTTTTATGCTCGCTCTTATGCCGATGAGCATTTATCAGACAGTATCCGTAAATATTGACGGTCTGCTTTTTGCGTGTGCATTCCTTTCGGCTGCATATGTTATGTACCTTGGTTATGACGATAAAATAAAAATAATCGGCAAAAATCAAAAAGCGCTGCTTTTTCTTCTGATGAGTTTCATAGTGTTTTCCAAAGCACCTTATTTTCCGATTTTATTTATTTACTTTCTTATACCTCAATACAAATTCAAAAATAAAACCGATTACTATAAGACTTTTTTGTGTTTGATATTAATCAATTTTTTTATTATCGCAGGGTTTAAGGCATATGTCTCTCATGTTTGTATGTTGACTGACACCGTTTTTAAAACAAACCTTGCATACAATCTTTTAATCAGCAATCCTTTTGCTTTTTTACAAATAACAGCATATACAACATTGATGAATCTCGGTTCTTATATAAACGGTTTTGTGGGAACATTCGGCTGGAATGACACTCCGCTGCCTTTTTACTGTGTATTTATATATATTTTAATGCTTGTTATACACTCAGTTTTTAACTGTGAAAAAGACAAAAAAGTTTATATAACAAGACCGTTTTTGTTTACGGCTGTTTTTATAACGGTTTATTTTTTGATTTTTGCCGCACTTTTTCTGGCTTTTCAGATAGACAACAAAGGAATGATAGGTCATTTTGGCGGAAGATATCTGATACCCGCAGCGCCTGTTTTATTTTTTGCATTCTTAAATAACAAATTTTATTTGAATAACAAATACTGTAATATTTTAAATATTGCTTCAATACTACTCATAAATTTTGTTTTAGCAGTCAGCGTGATAAGGATAGTATACAGATTCTATGTATAAAGAAGGTTTAAAACCGCAGAATATATTTGCGTTCATATGCTTGTTGTTCGGATTATTCTTTGTATTTTTTGCACCGCCTTTTACAGGCGCTGATGAATGCTGCCATTTCTGGAAAATTTATCTTGTCTCAGAGGGCAAAGCCGGAAACCAAAAACTCACCTCGGACACCGTAAACGGAATAAGAAGAGACAAAGTATACGTACAGACAGGCGCGTATATGCCTGCGGGAATGTACAAAGCAGGGTACAAAAATATCCGCACAAGATGGAGGGATTTTGAAAAAACAAATCTTGAAGAAACAAAAGAAATACTCTCCTACCCCTTAGAAAAAGAGCACCTTGTGTTCAACTCTTTTCCCGTACCGTCTTACACTGTATTTTCGTACCTCCCGCAGGCTGTATTGATGAAAATTATGACAGCCGCAAATATAAACCCGGGCTGGATAATGTATGTTTTGAGGCTGGTTTCTTTGATTACGTACACAGCACTGGTTTATGCTGCAATAAGAATTACGCCCGTTAAAAAATGGATGTTTTTTGCACTCGGTCTGCTTCCCACAGCATTGTATCAGTCAGCAGGCATAAATACAGACGGACTAACCATAGGTCTGGGATTTTTGTTTTTTGCACTGACACTGTATCTTGCTTTCAGCAATGAGGTAAAAACTATTTCAACAAAACAGCTTCTTTTATACTGCGCCGTTGGTCTGTACTTTATTTTGTGCAAATTTGCTTATGCACCTTTGCTCTTAATTTACTTTCTGATTCCTTTTGAAAAATTCGGAAGCAGAAAAAGACAGATATTGACATTTTTATATATTGCCATGTGTGCTTTTGCCCTGACTCTGATATTGTTTGTCTTAAACAGCATTGCCTGTGCGGGCACGGATGAAACTTACATGCGCAATGCTGCTATAGGACTGCTTTTGTACAAGCCCGTAATTTTTGTAAAAGCAATGGTTTTTACCATTCTTGTGAAATTTAAAACCGCTTTTGAAGGGTTTGTCGGAAGTTTCGGCTGGGGTGAAGTCAGAGTTCCTTTTTACTGTGCTGTATTATACTGTGTTTCTGTTTTGAACTTTTCGTTATTCAATTTTGAAGGCGACAGGTGTTGTGCGGAATTTAATTTAAAACAAAAAACAGGATTTATAGCTGTATTTCTGGCATTTACTCTGCTTTTGTTTCTTGTATTGTATGCTGCTTTTCAAATCTCTGACGGCGGTATAATACCGGGATTTTTCGGCAGGTATTTTATTCCGGCTTCGCCTTTGATTTTTCTGATTTTTGACAACAAAAAATTCTTCGCAAAAAATAATTTATTGCTTTATTTCAATTTATTTTTAATAAATTTCGTACTGTTTGTTAGTGTAGTAAAGGTTGTATACAGGTTCTATGTATAAAGAAGGTTTAAAACCGCAGAATGTATTTGCGTTTATATGTCTGTTTTTCGGATTATTCTTTGTGTTTTTCAATCCGCCTTTTCAGGTGCCTGACGAGGCACAGCACTTTTTTAAGATGTGGGGGTTTACGAATCAAACCCTGAATTTTAAGGTTTTGAATAACAGGGCGGGAGATATTCTCCCTGACAGCATTATTGAAATAGGCAAATTCGACAGGCTGTGCTTTCATCCGGAAAGACGCACAAACGCTCAGGAAATTGTTTCAGCTTTAAAAATCCCGCTGAACAAAGACAAAACCTCTTTTAAAGCGTTTACACCAACAAGTTACACACCGTTTTCTTATTTTCCAGCATTTTTGATTCTGTGGGCAATGAAACTCGTCAATATCCCCCCGCTCATTATGCTTTATATTTTAAGGCTGTGTTCCTTGTTTTTGTACACGGGGCTTGCATATCAGGCAATAAAAATCATACCTTTCAAAAAATGGCTGATTACTTTTCTCGCTTTACTTCCAATGACTGTTTACGAAGCCGCGTCAGCAACCGTTGACCCCGTGACAATGGGGGTTGGATTTTTGTTCACTGCTTATACTCTCAAACTCGCCTATGACAGGACAATTGTACACGCAGGCAAAAAGGAAATGGCAGTTTTCTGGACTCTTGCAACAGTGCTGATTCTTTGCAAATACGCATATTTGCCGTTTTTGCTGTTATTTTTTATAATTCCTTCCTCAAAATTCTCCTCGCAAAAATCCCGCTGTGCCTGCTTTTTACTGCCTGCGTTAATAAATATTGTTATCACCGCACTTTTTATCAACCATGCTGCAGTACTCGGACACGGCGTGGACACAGGTGTAGGGGGGTATGACAAAAAATACATGATGGCTTTTGTTTTAACCCGTTTCGGATGGTTTTTAAAGCTTTTGTTAAAAACGCTTCTTGCATACGGCATATCGTATTTTTACGCTTTTATAGGGCTTCTTGGCTGCAATGACACGCCGTTGCCGTTTTTTGTGATGAATTTTTATGCGGTTTTGATTTTTACAGCAGCACTTATAAAAACAGAATCCGAAGAAGCAGTAAGACTCAAAGACAAATTAATTTTTGCACTTGTATTCTTACTAACAGGGCTTGTAATTTTTGTCTCGGCTTTTGTGTTATTTCAGTTTCACGATTATATTTACGGTGTACAGGGAAGGTATTTTATCCCGATGATGCCGTTACTGTTTTTGCTCTTTGACAACAAAAAAATTGTATGGACAAAGTTTCACATATTCCTCATTGTTTGCTTAATAATTTTGATTCCGTTTTCTTTTGTTACTATAATAAACAGGTTTTATACGGGTATTTAATATGCAGGGTATTTTAAAGAACAAATTTAATATAATTGTACTTTTACTCTTTTTAGCAGCAGGGCTGTGCGGTGTGCTTCATCACGAACTGTGGAGAGACGAGGCGCAGGTCTGGCTTGTTGTACGAGACCTCAATATTTTTGGTGTTTTTGACCATGTTAGAAACGAAGGACACCCGCTGTTGTGGTATATAATCGTACTGCCTTTTGCAAAAATCAAACTGCCCGTTATTTCCATGCAGATTTTAAGCTTTATCTTTATGAGTGCAGCAGCAGGAGTGTTTTTGTGGAAATCGCCTTTTAGCAAAATCGCAAAGCTTAGCGTTGTTTTCAGTGCGGGTTTTTTGTACTGGCTGACAATAATATCAAGAAGCTATTCGCTTGTTCCTTTGTTTTTGTTTCTGCTTGCCCTGTACTATCCGCGGCAGAAAGAACACCCGTATATTTATTCAATTTTTAATATTCTGCTTGCAAACACGCATATCCTGATGTTCGGCTTCTCAAGCGCTCTGTGTATACTTTTCGGGTATGAAAATGTCTTTAAAACCTCTGAAAACAGAAAAAAATATCTTGCACCTTTTTTGATAAATGCTGTGTGCCTTGCAATCACTGCGCTGTATATTTTATCCAGACCCGAAGATAATGTAAGTGCAGCTGTTGCGCCTTTGAGCACAATAAGTATTGCGGCTGTTAAAAACGCGGTTACAGGATTTTTTACAAACATTTACGCAGAATCCGGCATCAGTGCATGGGTTGGTGCAATTTGTATCATTGCAGGGCTTGTATTGCTTTTTGCCAAAGACAAAAGACTGTTTGCCGTATTTGGTTTCAGCACCTTATATCAGTTTTATATTTATATTTGTGTGTGTAAATCCTCGCCGGAAAAAGCTTTTCTTGTGCTTTTGACACTGGTTTTTTGTTTCCAGGTTGTTTTTGATAAGTTAAAAAATAAAGAAAAGACTTTTATAAACACGCTGATTGTAATAATTTTCGGTCTATCGTGGAATCTCGGGTTCCACCTGTACAAAAATGACTTTTTTTATAAATATTCAGGAAGCAAAGAAGCAGCGCAGTATATTGAAAAAAATATTGAAAAAGACGCTGTAATAATATCAAATATGACGCTGACAACCGCGGGAGTGCTTGCTTATCTGCCTGAGCGAAAGTTCTATGTAACGGCTTTCAATGATTATTACACCTACGGTTACAAAAAATTCAAAATGAAAAAACCGCAGAATTTTTACAGCAAAAAAGTCTATTACATCTACAGTGCTCTTGAAAAACCGGATAAAGATAAAACCGTCCTCTTTGTCAGTGCAAGGGATACCCTGATACCTACAGAAGTATTTTACATTGCAAAAGATAAATAAAAATGATAAAAAAACTTTTTAAAATAGAGAATATTTTCCTTATAACAGCCCTTGTGTGGGGTGTATTGTTCCTGCTTGTGAACCCGCCTTTTCAGGCACCTGATGAGCCCGAGCACATGTTCAAAATGTGGGGATATACAGAAAATTCTTACAGATTCAAAATCAAAGACGGCTGGGCAGGACAGATTTTGCCGGCAAATTTTGATGTATTGTATCAGGTTTATGACAATTACAGGATGTCTTCTGACCCGATACCTTTTAAAAATACTATTACGGCAGCGGCTCTGCCTCTGGATAAAGACAACACAACTTTTGTCAGATTCACACCCTCGAGTTACACACCTGTGTCGTATTTTCCGTCTTTTATTGTGCTGTGGGTAATGAAAATATTTAACGCTTCACCAATTTTTATGATGTATATTCTGCGGTTTTGTTCATTGCTTGTGTATCTGGCACTGATTTATTGCGCTATAAAAATAACACCCGTTAAGAAATATCTGTTTTTAATATTTTCCATTATGCCTTTGTGCGTTTATCAGGCAGCCTCAATAAGCACGGATGGCATAACTTTCGGGGTATTGATGATACTGCTTGCTTATACTTTAAAGCTTGCATATGACGATGGAATCGAAAAAATAAGCCTTAAACAAAAAATCATCTGGTCTGTTTTGTGCGTTGTTACAGGGATTCTAAAATTTGCATATTTGCCTTTAATTCTGATTTACTTTTTAATCCCGAAAGAAAAATTCAACACTACAAAAGATTATGCAAGGACTTTTCTGACAGCATGCGCTTTAAGCAGCGTTGTCGTTTGTGTTTTCCTTGTCTTCAACGCTTCTGCTTCTGCTTTTACAAAGTATGCTTATGACAATCACCTGCTTTCTCATTCACAGGTTTTAAAAAACACCCTGTCACATCCTGTTGATTATATCTTTGCGATTTTAAAAACAGTAAAACACTTATTCTGGTTTATGAGCAAAAATATGATTTCCAGTATCGGAATAACTCTTGCGATGATACCTCCTCAAACTGCGTATCTGTACTGGGTTCTGCTTTTTGCTGCCACTTTTTATAAAACAGATAACGAAAAGAATATCACTTTTAGTATCAAACAGATACTATTGGTTCTTACAGGTGTTTTAATTTCGTTTTTTATAATGATTACAGCCGTACACCTTATTTATCAGACAAAAGACTATATTTTCGGCATACAGGGGAGATACCTCACACCGTTTATTCCTTTTGTTTTGATACTCCTGTCAGGACTGTGCCTGAAAGGGAAAACAACAGGGGCTTTGATTTTTCTCGGCTCGCAGTATGTACTGTTTGTCACTCTTATAACAATAATTAACAGGTATTATTAAAGGAAAATTTGATGAAAAACAAAAACACATTTCTAAAAAATATATTATGGACAGTGCTGTATGCTGTTTTTACGCTGATTGTGGTTCTTCATCACGAAATATGGGCTGACGAGGCGCAGGTATGGATGATTGTAAAAGACCTCGGAGTAATTGAACTTTTTAAACACCTTGTCAACGAAGGACACCCGTCGTTTTTTTATCTTATTATCATGCCTTTTGCAAAACTCCTGCACGGTGCAAAAGCAATCATGGCAATGCAGATTGCCTGCTGGTCTGCAATGGTTGTGAGCGTGTTTTTGCTTCTGCAATATTCACCGTTTAGCAGGTTTACAAAATTCGCAATAATAACAAGCGCGGGATTCTTGTACTTTTTCCCCGTGATTGCAAGGAGTTATTCAATACTGCCTCTTCTTGTATTTGCACTTGCAATACTGTACCCTAAGCAAAAAGACCACCCTCTTTACTACAGCGCGGTTCTTATAATGCTTGCCAACACGCATATCATAATGTTTGCATTTGCATTTGTTCTGTTCAGCATGTTTTTATTTGAATGTTTTATCAAAGAAAAAACATTCAAGAAACAATATATTGTTTCTTGTGCAATTATGCTTGCGGGGCTTGCAGCCGTAGTATTACAGCTTCACAGCACAACATCAAGCAATGTTGTAATAAAAATAGACACTGCAAACCTTATTGTATCTTCGGTTAAAGTCATAAGTGAATTTTTCATAAACGCTTATGACGCGCAGTATCCTGATTTCCAGAAAATAATGCTTCCGTCATTCGGTTTATTTTCGATACTAATGTCTGTTTTACTGTATTTAACATTTTTTATCATGCTTTTTATAAAAGACAAAAAACTTTTTTCAATCGCGTTTTTCGGGATTTTATTCCAGCTTGCCGTATACGTAATCGGTTACAATCACTGGATTTTTGTAAACAGAATATTCTGTGCGCATTTGATTCTGCTTTTTTGTTTCTGGTTTCTCCTGCAGGACAGGTCTCTTTCTCAAAAGTTCAGAAAGACGCTTAATATAATTATAGGAATATTTTTCCTTTTAACTTTTTTAAACGGTGCAAAATACTGCATACTTGACCTCAAATACCCTTACTCGGGCGCAAAAGAAACAGCGGAATTTATTGAGAAAAATATTGATAAAAACAACTCCGTAATAGTTACAAACAACGAGCCTTATGCTGTTTCAACGGTTTATTACCTTGACGGAAAGAGAGAAATCCTCTCCGCATACAAAGGCAAGCCTATAAGATACGTCGTCTGGAGCAAAGAACTCCTGCATGTCCTCACTGACAAAGGCTGGAGCGAATATGCAAAGTATATGAAGGAGTACAATCCGGAATTTAAAAACAAAAAAATATATGTGCTCATACCATTTTTCGATACCGAAAAAATCGGTGTATCAGACATGGAAAACTTCCGCACCGTATTTATATCCAAACCCTCTATAGTAAGACTCGAGGGCTACAGGCTGTATGAATATATGAAACATTAATTTTTCATTAATATTTAAAAAATTAACCGGATAAAATGATATAAAAGTATAGTAAGTTAGTGAAAATACACGTATTAGCAAAAATAAAGGAGGACATTATGTCAATAAGACCGTTAGGCGACAAATTGGTTATCAAAGTTATTGAAGATACAGAACAAACTTCAGGCGGAATTTTTATCCCTGATTCTGCTAAAGAAAAACCTCAAAAAGGTGAAGTAGTAGCAGTAGGCCCCGGCAAAACTCTTGACGACGGCAAAAAAGAAGAAATGGAAGTTAAAGTGGGCGAAATCGTTCTGTTTGCAAAATACGCAGGTACAGACGTAAAAATGAATGATGAAACTTTCAAAATCCTGTCCGTAAAAGATGTTTTGGGCGTTCTTGAAGCGTAATCAGATTTTTGCTTGTTTTCAACAGAAATTCAATTTCAAATCTAATATTACGCTTTTAAATAAAAATAATATTAACTAAGGAGAAAATAAAATGGCTAAAAGAATTGTATTCAATGAAGAAGCTAGAAAAAGCTTACTCAAAGGTATAGACGCAGTAGCCGATGCTGTAAAAGTAACACTAGGACCAAAAGGTCGTAACGTTATTTTAGAAAAAAAATTCGGCGCACCTCAAATCGTTAACGACGGTGTAACAATTGCAAAAGAAATCGAACTCGAAGACGGCCTCGAAAACGCAGGCGCGCAGCTTCTTAAAGAAGTTTCTTCAAAAACAAACGATGTTGCTGGCGACGGTACAACAACAGCTTCTGTTCTTGCACAAGCAATCGTTAGAGAAGGCTTGAGAAACCTTACAGCAGGCGCTAACCCCATGGGTATGAAACGCGGCATGGACAGAGGCGTTGAAATGGCTGTTGAAAAAATCAAAAAAATGGCTCAACCTGTTGATTCAAAAGAAAAACTCGCTCAAGTTGCTACAATTTCTGCCGGCAACAATGCTCAAATCGGTGACCTGATTGCAGATGCTATGGAAAAAGTAGGCACTGACGGTGTTATCACTGTTGAAGAATCAAAATCTTTCGGCACAAACCTCAAAGTTGTTGAAGGTATGCAGTTTGACAAAGGCTACATCTCACCTTACTTTGTTACTGACCCTGAAAGAATGGAAGCAGTTTTGGAAGATGCTTATGTTCTTTGCGTAAACAAAAAAATCAACCTCATTGCTGACCTTGTTCCTATCCTCGAACAGGTTGCTCGTGACGGACGTTCTTTGTTAATCATCGCAGAAGACGTTGAAGGCGAAGCTTTAGCAACTCTTGTTGTAAACACAATGAGAAAAGTTTTAAGAGCAGTTGCTGTAAAAGCTCCGGGATTCGGCGACAGAAGAAAAGCTATGCTTGAAGACATCGCTATCTTAACAGGCGGCGAAATGTTCACAGAAGAACTCGGCATCAAACTTGAAAACATCACTGTTCAAATGCTCGGTAAAGCAAAACGCGTTACTGTAACAAAAGACAACACAACAATCGTTGTTGGTGACGAAAACAAAGACAGAGTGGCTGACAGAGTAAGATTAATCAAAAAACAAATCGAACAGTCAGACTCTGAATATGATAAAGAAAAACTGCAAGAAAGACTTGCAAAACTTTCAGGCGGCGTTGCTGTAATCGAAGTTGGTGCAGCTAGTGAGGTTGAATTAAAAGAAAGAAAATTGAGAATCGAAGATGCTCTTAACGCAACAAGAGCTGCTAAAGAAGAAGGTATCGTACCCGGCGGCGGTGTTGCTCTTATCAGAGTAATGCAGGAAATGGCTAAATCATTAGATACTTGCCCTTACAACTCTGATGACGAAAAAGTAGGTTACAGAATCCTTCTTGATGCACTTCACATTCCTTTGAAACAAATTGCTGACAACGCAGGCGAAAAAGGCGATGTTGTTGTTGAAGAAGTTAAAAAACTTCCGGAAGCAGAAGGTTTTGATGCTTTGACAAACGAATACGTTGATATGTTCAAAGC
>CALUPU010000012.1 GCA_944322725.1 Candidatus Gastranaerophilales bacterium | reverse complement strand
ACAAAAGACCTTGCGATTTCTTTGAAGGGTGTGCGTGAAGAAATTAAAGAAAAGATTTACAGCAACATGTCAGAACGTGCTCAGGCTATGCTTAAAGAAGAACTTGAGTACATGGGTCCTGTTCGTGCAAAAGAAGTACAGGAAAAACAGACAAAGATTGTTGGTATTATCCGTGCACTGGAATCTGCGGGTGAAATTGTTATAACCAGAGACACTGCTGAGGACGAATACATTGAGTAGGATAGAGAGCGGAAAAATTAATCTCGGCAATTCTTTTGTTTTAAATGCCGAAGGCAAAGCACAGCTGAACAAGGAAATTTCTGATGCAAAGTTTATTGCAGACTCTATAATTGCAGAAGCAAAAAAACAGGCTGATGCAATTATTGCACAGGCAAAATCACAGGCGGAAAAGACGGTTTCCGGTGCTGCTCAGCAGGCAGAAGCCTCTAAAGAAGAAATTGTAGGAGAAGCAAGACAAAAAGGCTATGAGGCAGGTTATGCTGACGGTAAGGAAAAAATTACCACCGAGATGGAAGATTTAATTTACAATATTGATAATTTTGCAAAATGCCGTTTTGAGATGAAAAACAGAATTATCAAATCGCTTCATGCTGATATTCTTGATCTTGTACTGAATATTTCTGAAAAAATATGCAAGGTTCAGCTTTCAGAAAATAAAGATGTACTGGAAAATCTTGTAAAAGAGGCAATCTCGCTTTTGAAGGAAAAAGAGAGCGTAACAATTATTGTGAACCCTGAAATGGCTGAAAAGATTTATGCCATATCAGATAATTTGAAAAACTCTATTCACAATCTTGAGCACATAAAAATTGTGGAAGATTCCTCGGTTTCTCCTGACGGTACAATAGTAGAGTCGGTTGGTTCAAGAATTGATGCAAGAATTAGTGCGCAGATTGAGCAAATTTCTCACAAACTTTTTGATGCATTGAACTCAACACCCGAAAGACAGCTTGTTAAAGAACTTGCTGATGAGGAGCCTGAGGATAACATAAAAGAAATTTCAAAATCACTGACAAACTTTGAAACGCAGGAACCGGATGATTTGACGGATGATAGACCTTTCGAAATATAAAAATATAATTAACCGGACAAAAACCTTGCAGGAAGTCGGCAAGGTTATACAGATTATCGGCTTGATAATTGAGGCTGACGGGCCCAAAGCAAGCATCGGAGACCTCTGTTATATATATAATAAGCTTGACGCAGAGCCGATATGGGCTGAGGTTGTAGGGTTTAAGACACAGAAGATTCTTCTTATGCCTCTGGGGTCTATGGATGGGCTTATGCCGGGTGCTGTTGTAATAAATACAGGTTCTTCCATGCAGATTAAAGTGGGTCCTCAGCTTCTGGGACGAGTTTTAGACGGGCTAGGCAGACCGATAGACAATCTGGGCGAGATAAACTCACAGTCTTTGTATTCCACACAGGCAGAGATTATCAATCCCCTTAACAGACAGCTTATCAGGACACCGCTGTCGCTCGGGATTCGTGCAATAGACGGATTTATTACGGCAGGTAAGGGGCAGAGGCTTGGTGTGTTTGCTGGTTCAGGTGTAGGTAAGTCTACAACCCTTGCCATGATGGCAAAAAATACAAACGCTGATTTGAACGTCATTGCACTGATAGGGGAACGCGGACGTGAGGTAAGAGAGTTTATTGAAACTACGCTGGGACCTGAGGGTATGAAACGCTCAATTGTTGTTGTTGCTACATCAGAACAGCCTTCTCTTGTAAAAATTAAAGCAGGTTTTGTTGCTACTGCTATTGCCGAGTATTTCAGAGATCAGGGAAAAGACGTACTGTTTATGCTCGACAGTGTTACTCGTATTGCTATGGCGCAAAGGGAAGTAGGGCTTGCTGTAGGAGAACCTCCGGCAACAAGAGGTTATACGCCGTCTGTGTTTGCACTTATGCCAAAGCTGCTTGAACGTGCGGGCAGCAATGAATACGGTACAATCACGGGTCTGTACACTGTACTGGTCGAGGGTGATGATTTTAACGAGCCTATTTCTGACACGGCAAGAAGTATCCTTGACGGTCACATTATGCTTTCCCGCGACCTTGCACACAAAAACCATTATCCTGCTGTCGATGTGCTCCAGAGCGTCAGCCGTGTTATGAAAGAAGTAACCTCAAAAGAACACGTCAACGCTGCGGGTAAGATAAGGACACTTCTTGCAGGATACAAGAAGAATGAGGATTTGATTAACATTGGTGCGTATGTCAACGGTGCAGACCCTGTTACTGACCAGGCGATAAGGTTTATGCCGCAGATTAATGAGTTTTTGCAGCAGAAGGTTGATGAAAAAACAACTTACGAGACAACTATAGAAACCCTGATGCAGCTCGGGAATATGATTAATCTGTAGAGAAAATTTTTTGTTTTTTGACTGAGAATATAACTTCCAAGGCGTTATTTAAGTCTTAGAGTTAAGTATTCTTTTTTTCGTGCTGATTCCGTCCTCCGTCCTCCAAAAGCACTCAAAAAAGAATACTTAACTCTCGACAATATAAAACAAAAAAAAGCTGTTGAATTAGGGGTTCAACAGCACAGTCTAAACAGGGATGATAAAATAAATCTTTTTTAATACCCGTAAGATATTACAGGAGTATTTCTTCTGTACAAAATTTCCGGCAGTTCATCGTAAGAATTGAGAAATATAAGGGATTTGTCGTTCATCATTCTCAATGTCTTCTGCTCGGGTTTTGCGTTTGTGATTACGGTCTGGATGGGGAAATATTCGGAGAATTTGTTTATTGTTTCTGCCACAACATAGTTGTAAAGGTCAGCATCTATAATCACATAAGAGATTCCTGCAATCTCAAGATATCTCTGTGCAGAATCAGCTTCTGAAACAGCGAAAATATTTCTTTCAGAGATTCCTGCGTCCAGACATTTTTCCGTCAAAGAAGAAAGTGCCTGAATGTCATCTTGTATTAACAGTATGGATGTTTTGTTAATCATTTCTCTCTAATATACCTCTTACTCCTTTACTATCGAATTAAATAAAATATTCTTTACAACTTTAGTTACAATATCATTCATTTGATGTAGTTTAAAAAACAAACAAAGTGGTAAGACTTGCGGACAATAGACAAACTCCACAACGGTTTTTAAAATAACACTATGAAAACACGAGTAGTAATAATAGGCGGTGTTGCCGCAGGACCTAAAATAACTGCCAAACTTCTGAGAATAAAAGAATTTGACTGCACAATAGACCTCTATACGGAGGAAAATATGATATCATACTCTGCATGCGGTCTTCCTTATTTTGTAGAGGGTTTGATAGAAGACCCTGAAAGACTGATTGTACGCCGTCCGGAGCAGTTTGAAGAACAGGGCGCTAATATACACCTGAACAAAAGATGTATAAAAATAATGCCTGACGAACATAAGATTCTTGTTCAAGATGTTAAAAACGGAGAAACGCAGGAGGTCGAGTATGATAAACTCGCTATCACAACGGGTGCAAGACCGATTTTGCCTCCGATTATGAATTTTCATCTTAAAAATATATTTACCGTCAGAAAACTGCAAGACGGCATTGACATAAGAAACAAAATGCGCGAACCGGAAACCAAAAAGGCGGTTATCGTGGGCGGCGGCTATATCGGGATAGAAATGCTCGAGGCTTTGTACCTGAATAATATTGAAACTCATTTGATAGAAATGAATGAGCATATTCTTCCTATTTTTGACCCTGAAATTAGTGATTTGATTAAAGATGAAATTCTTAAAATGAGTAAGGGTAAAGTTGAAATCACTACAGGTGACGGAGTTATAGCTTTTGAAGGCAGCGAGAGGGTACAAAGAGTAATAACGGCAAAAGGACAGATTATCGATACCGACATGGTTATTGTTGCGGTGGGTGTTACACCCAATACCGAGATTGCAAAGGCAGCAGGTATAGAACTCGGTGTGAGCAATGCAATACGTGTTAATAATCGCATGCAGACAAATATAAAGGATATTTATGCAGCAGGTGACTGTATAGAGAATTTCCACCTTGTGTCAAAGAATTATGCGTGGATTCCTCTGGGGTCTTCTGCTAATAAAGAAGGGCGATGTGCCGCAATAAATATTGCAGGGCAGTATGATGCCTTCCCCGGGGTTCTTGGTTCTGCTGTGACAAGATATGACGGATTGACCATATCTCTGACAGGTCTCAATGAAACAGAAGCAAAAAAATTCGGGTTTGATACAATATCTTCGACCATGACCAAAAAAGACAAAGCAGGCTATATGCCTCAGGCAGAGAATATTACAATCAAACTGATTGCGGATAAACGTTCGAAAAAAATTCTCGGTGCACAGGCAATAGGCAGCGGTGATGCGGACAAAAGAATCAATACTGTGGCGTCTGCAATTATGGCAGACCAGACAGTAGATGAGTTTTTACATCTTGATATGACTTATGCTCCGCCGTTTTCTACGGCGGTTGACCCCCTTTTGTCGGCTGCACTTGTTATTAATAACAGGATATATGCTTCATAAAATGTCCGACACTAGATTAAAAAAATCGGCTCTTTTCAGTGAGCCGATTTTTGTTTTCCCCAAATCCAGTATTGCCTAATTAAATTTGCTTTTCCTCTATTAGTCCGTTTTGCTTTTTATTAGTCTAATTTTGCCGTTGTTTCAATTCCCCAAATCGAATAGCTTTGCCCCTTTATTATTTAATCAAGCAGTGCTTCTAAAATGTTGGCATTTTTTGTAGCCAGTGAATTTTCTCTTACTTTTTGTTTGTGAATATATGTTCTGAGTGCTTCTCTGATAAGTTCGCTTCTTGTGCGGTTTTCTACTTCTGCAACTCCATCAATCTTGTTTAAAAATTCTTCGGGCATTGAAATCAAAACTCTTGCCATAGTCGGTTCCTCCAATATGTTAATTCTGTAATCTCTTTTGTGGTTTGTGTTTCGGCTTGTGTTTGCCTTACTCTTATATAAAGTAATTTTGAAATAAATTATTGCTAAAATTTATCTACAAAATATATACCAAGCTTTAAAACCTTTAGTACTAAAGGGCTATTGAGGTTTACAAAACTTAATATATCGAAAAGTTTTATTTCAGAATCTTCTGCATATCGAGCAATGCGGTATATGTAGGCATTATCAAAAGCTGTCCGCCCTGTTCTATGCTTTTGAGGCTGTAATTTATAGCTTCTTTGATGTCTTTTTTCACTTCAATACGTGATTCGTCAAAACCTGCATATTTCAGCCTTACTGCCATGTCATAGGCTCGTATTCCGCTTACGACAATATTCCCGCGGTAATCATTGAGCAGTTCAAAGTCTGTGTCCCACAGCCACGAAACATCTCTGCCGTCGGCGTAGTTGTCGTTTATTATAATCAAAAGCTTTGAACAGGTTTCATGGTTTACTGTTCTCAGGACTTCGGAGGCTCCTGTGGGGTTTTTAATAAGCTGAACAAGAATGTTTCTGCCGTCTATATTGAGCCTTTCTGCCCTGCCAAACACTGATTTGTAAGTGTCCAGACCTTTTTGAATGCTTTCGGCACTTATACCGGTTTCCAGAGCCATGCTTATTGCTGCCAGTGCGTTATAGGCATTATACAAGCCGACAAGACCTGTTTTAAAAGCGAGTTCCTTTTCCTGATTTTCCCGTATGAATTTTACATAAATCTCTGAATAATCATCGTAGATTACCGCATAGCCTTTGTAATCGGGTTGGGGTCTTTTGCGTCCGCATTTTTCACAAAAATATCTGCCGACATGAGCATAGTATCTTTTTTCGTAAGCCAATTCGGACTTGCACAGGCATGATACTGTTTCGGCCGGAGCAAGAGATTCTTTTTGAGATGTTTTGTATGTTATATCGTCAAATCCGAAGTATACTCTCCTGTTATTTGTGCCCAATTCCGATAGCATCGGGTCATCAGCGTTTATAAAGACTTTTAAATCAGAGTTTTTACTGATAGCGTTTTGTATTTTTTTTGCTGTTGTATCCAGTTCTCCGTATCTGTCCAATTGGTCGCGAAAAAGGTTTGTCACAAGCAGATAATCAGCTTTCAGATAGTCATAAAGTTTTGTCAGATAAGCCTCATCGCTTTCGAGAACAGCATAATCAAAGCGGGAGAACGGTTTGTAATCTACGGCAAGAGCGCTTGCAATACCCGAGAGCATGTTTGCGCCTTTTTCATTATGCAGTACGGATTTGTCAGCAGATTTCAGTATATGAGCAAGAAGCCCTGCCGTTGTGGTTTTTCCGTTTGTGCCCGTAATTGTAATAATGTCATTTTTGCAATATTTGGATAAAAAAGACAGAAAGTTTTTGGAAATTTTCATTGCAGCAACACCAGGCAGAGAAGTGCCTGCACTTTTAATGAGGTGCAGACCTTTGTTGATTATTTTGGCACTGAAAAGCGCTGCATAAAAACTGATTTTATCCATCTTGTTCATATCAATGATTATATCGTAAAATTGTTGTATGGAGAATGAAAACTATACAAATGCAATAAATCTTTTGACCTCACGGGAGAAATTCCATATCTGTCTCGGGCTGGAGCGTGTGTCAAAGGTGCTGGAACTGCTCGGCAATCCGCAGGATTCTTTAAATATAATTCATGTTGCCGGCACTAACGGTAAAGGTTCGACCTGTGCAATTTTATCTGCAATACTTACTGCATCGGGTTTTAAGACAGGTTTGTATACAAGTCCGCATATTATTGAATATACAGAGCGTATAAAGATTAATGGCAGAGATATTTTACAAAATGATTTTGCGGATTTAATTTTTGAGATAAGCACTCTTGCAAAGGAAAACAATATTTATCTGACCGAGTTTGAACTGCTTACTGTGTGTGCTTATAAGTATTTTGCAGACAGAGACACAGATATCTGTATAATCGAGACAGGACTGGGCGGAAGGCTGGATGCTACCTCTGCCATAAGCAGTAATATTTTTTCAATAATCACCTCGATAAGCCTTGACCATGTTGACAGACTCGGTGATACGATTGAAAAAATTGCTTTTGAAAAAGCAGGGATTATAAAAAATGGCTGTCCTGTGCTGTTGAGTTCTGAAAACAGAGGTTTTGAAACTATAAAAAATATTGCTCTGCAAAAGAATAGTGAAATTTATACACCTTTGTATAATGTGGAATTGAGTTTTGAAAACGGTAAAAACTATGCTGTGTATAACGGTAAAAAATATGAGTTTAACCTGCTTGGTTTGTGGCAGAAAGAGAACCTTGAACTTGTATTTGAGGCTGTCAGACGTCTTTGTTTACAGGGGTATGATATTCCTGTAAAAGCGGTGGAAAAGGGTTTAAAAACAGTAAACTGGATATGTCGTATGCAGTATATTCCAAAGTACAACATTCTTATAGACGGCACCCACAATCCTGACGGGGCAAGGGTTTTGAAAGAAAGTCTGGATTATTATTTTCCTGATAAAAAAAGAATCTGGATATATGGGTCTATATCTACAAAGGATTACAAAAAAGTTATGCAAACACTGTTCACAGATGCTGATGAAGTTTATTTTTACGATTTTGATTACTGTAGTGCAGTGTCTTATGATGAATTGTGTAAAAATGTAAACTTAAATAACAAGCCGTCAAGGATTAATTTGAAAGAACTGGAGTACCTTTCTGCGGAGAACAATCACTCTCTGATAGTAATATCCGGGTCATTTTATATGCTCGGTCAGATATTAAAAAAGAGCAGTTTTTTTCAAAATATTGCCGGGGTGGATAATATCTATTAAATTTTTTATCGACAATAATGTCATGAATTAAAAATTTAATACAGGCATCTTAAAACAGAAAGGACAGTTTTGCATGGAAACCATGGTTGATCAAGTTAAGGAGACAATTAATGTAGTAATAGTAGAGGACTACAAACTGACAAGAGTAGGATTACGTTCTACTATTAACGAATTTGAAAATATACAGGTAATAGGAGAAGCTGAAGACGCAATCAAAGGTCTTGAGATAATTGAAAGAGAAAAGCCGCAGGTTGTGCTGATGGATTTAGGTCTGCCGGAGATGAACGGTATAGAAGCTACTCAAAAAGTAAAAGTCATTTCTCCGGACACAAAAGTTATTATCCTGACATCTCATGACAGAGAAGAAGAAGTACTGGCGGCTCTCGGTTCAGGTGCTTCTGCATACTGTCTCAAAGATATTGACCCCAAGACGCTTGCTTCGGTAATCAGAAATGTTGCTAAAGGTGCATGCTGGCTGGATTCTGCTGTTGCACAGGTTGCGTTGAATCTTTTCCCGAAACCTGAAAACACAAATCTTCAAAACAATGGAGAAATGTCTGATGCAAGAGCACAGCTTACTGAAAGAGAATTTGAGGTTCTTCGACTGCTGGTTAAAGGTAAAAGCAACACTGAAATTGCAAAAGAACTGATTGTGTCAGTACATACGGCAAAAGCACATGTTTGCAGCATTTTGCAAAAATTGTGCGTGGATGACCGTGTTCAGGCAGCTGTTAAAGCTATTAAAGAAAATATTATATAATTATCTGAGGATTTTAAAACCCGCCTTTATTAAGGCGGGTTTTTTATTAATTCTTTTCGCAATATTCAATAAGTTCATTCTGCCAGTCTTCAACTTTTTCAATATAAAAATCAGCACCTTTTTTCATACACAGCTGGCGGTGTTCTTTTTTCGAAGATGCGGTCATAACCCCTATTATAGTACTTTTTTCGTGCATTTTGGAAAGTTTTACGAGTTCATCAAGAAGTATAAAACCTTCTCTGTCTGTCGGAATGAACAAGTCCATAATCACGAGTTTGAATTCTTGTTTTTTAAATTTGGTTATTGCGTCGTAAATCTCTTTTGCAATCACTACTTCGTATCCGAGGTTTCTGAACATTACCCCCAGCTGGTATGTTATTACCCCGAGGTCATCGACGATAAGAACGGTTTTTGTATTGACTTCTCCGTCTTCTTCATCGCCGGATTCGACAATAGTATCCCTTCCTTTTCTCGGCGAGGTCATTGACTCGATTGTTTCGGTTTTGATTCTGTCCATTTTCCTTTTGATATCCAGAATCAAATCCTTGAGCAAATCAACATTGATGTTTTTTTCTCCTGGAGGAATTTTGCCCACCAGTCCGTATAAAGACTCGAGAAAATCCATGTCTACTTCTATTGTACGTTTTGGTGACTCTTCACTCATAAATCCTTAATACCGTTTTTTCATTTATCAATACTATAATAAATGTTTTTTACAAAAATTGCCACCATTTTTTTGTTTTATTTCTTTTTTTCAGGAAGTTAGCGGAGTTTTGCAGAATTTTTATAATCTGCATGTCATTAAGACTGAAATGGTTCTGAAGATCCTGTACGTATTTTTTTACGTATTTTTCGGCTGATTTTACGTTGTTGTCTTTTTTGTTTAACAGATTTTCCTGCATAACTGCTCCTTCACTAATATAATAAATAATAGTGAAGTTAAAAACATTGTCGCAAAGAGTAATTCTTTTTTAGTTATTTTCTACGCCGGTTTTATTTTCTTTTTTTACGGTAGTTTTTATGGTTTCAAAACAGTCTTCAAAAGCTTTTACCACAACAGGGTCAAACTGTGTTCCCGAGCCTTCTTTAATTTTTGCAAGAGCTTCGTCGAGTTCTATGCTGTTTCTGTAGATTCTGTTTGAGATTATGCTGTCAAAAGCATCTGCAATGGCAATGATTCTGGAACCCATAGGGATTTCGTCTCCTCTGATTCCGTAAGGATAGCCTGTGCCGTCGTATTTTTCATGGTGGTATTTTATTATTTCAACAACATCTTTAAGCTGTTTTATATCCTCAAGAATTTTTACACTGTAAGTAATGTGTTTTTTGATTTCATCATATTCTTCCTGAGTCAGGGCATCAATTTTGTACAGTATTTCGTCAGAAACACCTATCATACCTATGTCGTGAAGCATACCTGCGAGTTCTACTTTTCCGATATCTATTGTAGAAAGGCCAAGCTGCTTTGCAATGATAATGGAGTAATAGGTTATTCTTCTGCTTCTGCCCGAGGTAAAGGAGTCTTTGGCGTCCAGCGCCTCCATGATAGCTTTGATGGTGCCTGAAAAAAGTTCTTTTAAATCCTGAATAAGCTTGTCATTATCGTATTTCAGCTGATAGTATTCCAGTGCTGACGAGACAATAAGCTGGAGTTCTTCAGGGTTAAACGGTTTTTTTACATAGCGGTAGATTTTGGCATAATTGATTGCATCAATAAGTATATTTGCATCAGAATATGCAGTGAGAAGAATCCTCATGACCTGCGGGTGCTCAAGCTGAACGCGTTTTAAAAATTCCACACCGTCCATCTCGGGCATTTTGTGGTCTGAGATAACAAGTTCAAAAGGTTTTTCTTTGAGTATTTCAAGAGCTTTCAAAGGAGAGGTTGTTTTCTCGAGATTGTATGTGCCCCTCAGTGTTCTGTACAAAAGCGCCAGATTGTCTTCTTCATCATCTACAAGTAAAATATTGTATTTATCCATATTATTTATGCTCCAGAGTCATTTTTAGCGGGAGTGTAATTGTGAACTTGCTTCCTTTACCGGGTTGTGATACAAGTTCAATATTGCCGTGGTGGTTTTTAATAACCTTGTAGCTTATAGCCATACCGAGACCTGTGCCCTGACCGACTTCTTTTGTTGTAAAAAACGGGTCAAAGACTTTTTTGCGGGTGTTTTCGTCCATACCGCAGCCGTTGTCTTCAAATTCTATTATAGCATTTTTGCCGTCTGATTTCAGACGAATCCATACATCGCCTTTTTCCTGAATAGCAAATGCAGCATTATCGAGAATATTCATAAATACCTGATTCAACTGTCCGCCGAATCCTTCTACATGAGGCATATTTTCCTGATATTCTTTGTGAACGGTAATTTTGTTTTTAAATTTGTTATGCAGAATGTTGAGTGTGGTGTCGATTTCTCTTGGAAGGTCTACGTTGTTGATAACAGCTTCTTCCAGACGTGAGAAGTTTTTCAAATCCAGCACAATATTTTTTGTTCTTTCCGTACCTTCCTGACAGCTTCTGATAAGTTCGGGCAGGTCATCTTTTAAGAAATCAAGGTCGATTTCTTCTTTAAGTTCCTGAATTTTTTTCTTATGTTCTTCTGACAAATCAGAATCAAATTCCGTGTACTGATTAATTACGGACATCATATCCGCAGTGTAATTCTTTAGATGGATAAGGTTGCCGTAAATAAAATTTACCGGATTGTTGATTTCATGCGTAATTCCCGCAACAAGTTCGCCCAGAGATTTCATTTTTTCCGAGTGAACCATCATTGCTTGTGTGCTTTTCAGTTCGGAGTATGCTGCCTCCAATTCTTTTGTGCGGTCTTTCACCTGCTGTTCTAAAGACTGGTAAAGTTTTTCCAGCGATTCCGCCATATCATTGTATGAACGGATAAGACGGTTTATTTCAAGATAATTTGACTCTTCAAGACGGTGGGAGAAATTCCCTTTTGCAAAATCACCCAGACTCTTTATGAGTATGTTAATGGGTTTAATCAATATACCGGAGATTAAGTTTGACAGGAAAAAGCCGAGGAATATAAATATAAATACCATGGCAATCATGTTGTCTCTGAGCATATCGAGATATATTTTTGTAATGGGCTCGTTGTAAAAGCCCAGTTCTATAATTTTGCCGTCTTTGTATACTGATTGTTTGTATATTGCTTCAGAGAGCGGTTTTTTCTTTTTTAAAGATTTGTCTGATATTTTGTTTTCTTTAAATACCTGTCTTAATTTTTCGCTCGGTGTTGTAGTAATAACAGGTTTGCCCGTATAGGCATCTTTGATTATTACCAGTGCGACAATATTGCTGTCGACCATTTTTTGTGCGGAAGTTTCGAGTTTGTGCATATCTCCGCTGTTTATAGCTTCACTCAAGGTCTGAAACAGAGTAATTGAAATAGAATCATTCAGGTCTTTTGACTGTTCGGTAATCTGCTTTGCCAGATTGTTTACGGTAGCAATCGAATACCACGCAATACAAAAAACTGTAGTTGCAATAAGCATTGTTGTAAACGCTGCAAACTGTGTGCTAAGTTTTGTTCTGAATTTTTTCGTAGACTTTTGCGTTTTCATCTTATTTTGCCTTAGATTTTTTCCCCATCATACTTGTTAAAGATTTTTTCTTTTTGGTTGAATCGAAGATTTTTCCTATCTGAAACCCGAGATACCCGACAACAATGACAGCCGGAACTATAATACTCAAAGCATAAATAAGGGTTCCAAGAGTCATGACTCTATTGTTAAAAAAAATCATTGCAGTGCACACAAATGCTGTCAAACTTGCCAGCATACCGCTTATTTGGTGTGAATAACTGATTTTTTTTGCGCTCATAGTTTATTTGTTTGTATTTTCCATTTGTTTCTTAAAACAGAACTGGACAATTGCTATCTTATCAATATTTTTCAAAGCGATAAATCGTCCGGATACAATATTTTTGCCCGTGGAAGCATCTTTGCTTGTCCTGATAGGTTTAAAGAAGCATTCTATCGGGATTTTGCTCTCAAGTGAGAATTCAATCTCATAATCTTTTGCACATTCCAATTCAGCCTCTGTTTCGATTTTCATGCCGCCTGCACTGAGGTCAAGACAGGTACAGATATAGGATTTTTCTTCGTCTTTGAGAGTAAACTCTTTGTGCATATCTATTCTTGTGTACTCTCTTCTTTGAAGCTGGTCGTATTTATTTTTATCAAATTCAACTTTAATCGTGTTTTCAACGGAATCAATATTTACCACTCTGGGTTTGAAGTAGAGCATACCGTCATCTATAACCGTAAACATCTCTATGACTTCGCCGGATTTGTAATATTGGATGTCTTCTTTTTTTACATTAACTTCGATTGTAGTGCCGACAATTTTGTTAATAACGGTTGAAAGACCGCCTTTAATATCTTTTGGCACCATAAATATTTTTTGTCCGTTTTTTATTAAATTTTTCATACCGGTATTTTATTCCTTATATTTATACATTTGCCGGTGCAATTCTGATTACACCGATAGATTTAGCTTTTACGTTATTGCTGATTTCATTATACGACATAACCGCGATTTGCGGGTATGTTCTTTCAATAAGTCTTCTGAAAGGAAGCCTGATAGGTGAAGAACATAAAAGTACAGGCTGATTGCCGGAAGTGGAGATGGCTCTTTCCAGTTCGTAATTGAGACTGTCTAAAAGCCTTCTTGTAAATTCAGGGTCAAGCGTAAGACTTGTGCCGTCGGGACTTACACCCTGAGCAATAGTATTTTCCACCTCGGGATCAAGCGTAACAGCGAGCAATTCGCCCGTATCTGCAAGATTCTGTTTGCAAATGCTTCTTGAAAGCGCCTGTCTTACCTGCTCTGTCAGGTAGTCTGCATTTTTGCTTACACGCGACTGTAGGCTCAAAACCTCGAGGATAGTCTTGAGGTCTCTTACAGAAACTCTTTCTTTTAACAGGTTGTACACAATCTGCTGAACCTCTGCAACAGTAAGGTCTTTCATAAGGTCTGTTACGTATTCTTCCGAAACTTCTTTTTTTAAATTGTCTATAAGCTGCTGTATATCAGCACGGGAGACTATTTCTGCGGCATTTTTCTTTATAACTTCTGTCAGGTGTGTGGAAATTACGGCAGAGGGGCTTACAACAGTGTAGCCGTATGTTTCTGCAATTTCTTTGTCTTTTTCTTCTACCCAGATGGCAGGCAGTCCAAATGCAGGCTCAATAGCGCTTATGCCGTTGATACCAAGGTCATTGTCAGAGCCTCCGGCGTTCATTGCAAGACTTCTGTCAGGGTATACTTCGCCTGATTCTATTGGCACGCCCTTTAGCTTAATCTGGTATGTATTTGGCGGCAATTGAAGGTTGTCTCTTACTCTGATAGAAGGCAGCACAATACCCAAATCCAGCGCGGTCTGGCGTCTTATCTGCGCGATTCTCTCAAGCAAATCCCCGCCCTGCTCAACATCCAGCAAAGGAACAAGTCTGTAGCCGATTTCCATTTCGATGGTTTCGACATTTAAAAGTTCCATAACGCTTTCGCGGGTAGCTTTTTTCTTTTTCTTTGCAACTTTGCCGGGTGCTCCGCCAAAAGCGCCTTCCTGCTTTTCTGCTTCTTCTTTTGCTTTTGCTTCCTGTGCTTTTTGCGCTTTTGCGGCATTATTTTTGTTATAAGCCATCCATCCGAGCCCCAGAGATACGAGTATAAACGGTATTGTCGGCATACCCGGCACCATACCTAAGAGGAAAAGAAGAACAGATACAATTGCCAGAACAATCGGGTTTGAGAACATTTCCTGTTTAATATCATCGCTCAAAGAGTCTTCCTGACCACTTGCACGTGATACTATCAAACCTGTTGAGAAAGAGATTAAAAGTGCAGGCAATTGAGAAACAAGACCGTCACCGACAGTAAGGATGGTAAATGTGTTTAATGCGGTCATGATATCCATTTTCATCTGCCACAAACCGATAACAATACCTGCAAAAATGTTCACTACAGTAATGATGATACCTGCTGTGGCATCACCTTTTACGAATTTTGAAGCACCGTCCATGGTACCATAGAAATCCGCTTCACGTTCCAGTTTTCGTCTTCTGGCTTTTGCCTGCTCCTCGTTAATCAAGCCGGAGTTCAAATCTGCGTCAATAGAAAGCTGTTTGCCCGGCATGGAGTCCAACGTGAACCTTGCCGATACTTCTGCAACCCTTGTTGCACCGCCTGTGATTACCATAAAGTTGATAACAACAAGCAGGATAAAGATAATGAAACCGACAATGTAGTTGCCGCCGACAACAAACTGTCCGAACGAGTTGATAACTTCACCCGCAGATCCGTTTAAGAGGATGAGCCTTGTTGAACTGACGTTTAAACCCAGACGAAAAATAGTGGCGACAAGAAGTATAATCGGGAAAGATGAATACTCCAGAGGCTCTTTTATAAACAGACATACGAGCAGAATAATTACGGAAAGAGAAATATTAAGAGTAAGCAGGATATCCAGCAGCATCGGAGGAAGCGGTATAATCATCATGGCAACGATTATGACAATACCGATTGCCATTATAATATCGTTATTCTTAAGTAAGCTTGCCAGTCCGCCTAAGTTCATTGTTTTTTAAGTACTCTTTCCCACTAATATAATAGCCTAGATATATATATTTATCGAATTGTTTACCAAACTTTAAGTTTAGCAGAAATAATAGCAAAAAAAATCCTGTTTAGGGTTTATAATGGTATATAATGTGAAAGGTTTTTTGTATGACAGTAAATGCAAGTTTAATTTCTCAAATGCCCTCTGCCTCAGCACAGGCTCAATCATCACAGCCCAAAGTTACTCTCCCTGCCGTAGCAAGTGTAAAAGTAGGTGATGTTGTGGAAACACATGACGGTGTTGTCTATGAAGAGCCGAAAGGACTTATTGAAAAATTAAAGTCTTGGCTTGTAGAATACAGAATAAAAAAACTTGAGGAAAAATCTCCCGAACAAAGAACACCGTCCGAGCAGGCTGAATATGAAGCTAACCGGAAAACAATGAATCCTGCGGGTATGAATTATATGGTATAATCTGCGTATAGTACACAGGGGATATTAAATGATTATAAAAACTTTTCCGCTCGGATTAATAGGTGCCAATGCTTATCTTCTTATTGATGAAGCTGCAAAAGAAGCCGCAATAATCGATATTGGCGGTGATTACCATGCAATTTTTGATGAAATAGAAAGCTATGGCGCAAAATTGAAATTTATCTTGAATACCCACGGCCACTTTGACCATATCATGGGTGAGTATGATGCGCAAAAAGCTTCTGCCGTACCTGTGTATATTCACGAAAATGACCTTTATCTTGCGCAAAATCTTCCTTTGCAGCTGGAGCGTTTCGGATTTGTAAATAACGCTTTACCTCCTGAAAATATCAAGACATTTACGGAAAAAGATGTTTTTAAACTGGGCGATACGGAAATTAAAGTTATCCATACCCCGGGGCATACTCCGGGCAGTGTATGCTTTTTAACCGGAAACAGCCTGTTCTCGGGTGACACATTATTTTATACATCTGTGGGCAGAACAGACTTTGAGGGCGGAAGCTTTGCGCAGTTGAGCAATTCTATTAAAGAAAAACTCTTTAAGCTGGATGATAATATAGATGTTTACCCCGGTCACGATTCAAAAACATCTATCGGCTATGAGAAAAAATACAATTGCTATTTTGGCAGCAATAATTCTATCTAAAGTGTCAAAAAAGTCTTAAGATTTATACAAGCAGCATTCCTAAGCCGATAAAGAACATTCCCGCGAAAATACCCGCCATAACATCGTGGTTTTCACCGTATTCGCGTGCCGTGGGCATAAGAGTATCAAGAGAAATATAAACCATAATCCCTGCAACTATTGCAAAAAGAATACCTATAGCCATCTGCGGCATAAATATTTTTATCAGTCCGAAGCCGATTAATGCACCTATCGGACCCGAAATTCCGGCAATAGCGGAGAAAAGCATGGCATATCTTCTTTTGCCCGTTGCATGATACATCGGCAGCCCGATAGCAATACCCTCGGGCAGGTTGTGAATTGCCATTGCAACAACAAGAGGGATTCCGAGTTTTAAGTCGCTGCTTGCCACCAGAAACATTGTTAAACCCTCGGGCAGGCGGTGTAAAGAGATTGCAATTGCTGTCAAAAGCCCTGCTTTTTTAATCTTTTCATCTTCTTCGGAAATATCATGCGGTGCCTTGTCTATCATGTCATCACCAAAGTGAGCCGGAAGAAAATAGTCAATAAGCGCTGCAATGCCAATGCCCAGAAAAAAACCTATGAAAGTAATTAATGCCGAGTTGCTTCCAAAATAAATATTTGTATATTCACGCGAGTCTTTGAGAATTTCCGTCAGGGCCATGTATATCATTACACCCGCAGAAAAACCGAGTCCTATTGCGAGGATTCTTAGATTTTTTCTTTTTACAAAGAATGACATTGAACCGCCGACAATAGTTGCAAGACCTGCTATGACGGTCAAAATAAAAGCTATTATGTGATGATGTTCGATAATCAATTTATGACGTCCTTAGTTAATCTGTGCCAGTTTTTCCAGTTTCAATTTCTGGTCATGTTCCATCAGCAGATTGATAAGTTCATCTAATTCACCTTCGATAACAGTCCATACATTGAGGTTTTGTCCGATACGGTGGTCAGTAAGACGTCCCTGCGGGAAGTTGTATGTTCTGATACGTTCGGAGCGGTCTCCTGTACCTACCTGTGAACGTCTAAGGTCTGTGATTTCCTGCATTTGTTTCTGCACTTCCATGTCGTACAATTTTGCTTTCAAAATCTGTAATGCACGTTCTTTGTTTTGTAATTGCGAACGTTCTTCCGTACAGAAAATCATAATTCCCGAAGGCTTGTGAAAAACACGTACGGCAGTTTCTACTTTGTTTACATTCTGACCGCCCGCGCCGCCTGAACGTGCTGTTGAAATTTCTAAATCATTGGGGTTCAATTCAACCTCAACGTCATCAACCTCGGGCATTACTGCAACTGTAGCGGTAGAAGTATGCACACGTCCCTGAGATTCTGTCTGCGGTACACGCTGAACACGGTGTACACCTGATTCGTATTTGAGTTTTGAATAAATACTGTCGCCTTTGATAGAAATGATTACTTCGGAAACCCCGCCTGCCTCGCAGTCTGTTTTGCTTAAAATTTGAGACTGCCAGCCCTGTTTGTCAGCATAGCGAAGATACATTCTCATCAAATCGCCTGCAAAAATGTTTGCTTCGTCTCCGCCTGCACCGCCTCTGATTTCAAGCATGATATCCTTGTCATCCATGGGGTCGCGCGGCAGAAGAAGAACTTTCATTCTTTCTTCGAGTTCAAGATTTTTCGCTTCATTAGATTCAATTTCCGCATGCAAAAACTGCTTCATCTCCGGGTCAGATTCGGATTTCAACAGTTCTTTTGCATCATCTATTGCATCAGTATTATTTTTCCATTGATGGTAAACTTCAACGGTTTCTTCCATAGCCTTTCTTTGTTTGGAAAGGTCTCTGAATTTTTCATAGTCTGCAATAACATCGGGGTCTGATAAAATTGTCCCGAGTTCTGTATATTTTTCTTCGATTTGAAGAATTTTGTCTAACATATCTTTCATAATTATTTCCCTTTTACCACAATATTAACGCAAGCATAGAATTTATAAAAGTACTGTATATTTTTCAGCGGAGGTTTAGTTAAAAACTGTGCTTTGCACAGCTTGTTGTGAAGGCGTACAGATTTTCAAAACCGTTTTGCTTAAACACTTTAATCATCTCTTCAAGAGTGCTGCCTGTTGTTAGAATGTCATCAAAAATCAAAATATTTTTGTTCTTAAATTTGTCACAATTTTTTGTAATCTCAAAGGCGTTTTTCAGATTTTGCTCCCGCTGTGCTTTTGAGAGTTTGTATTGAGGTTTTGTATTTTTTATTCGTTTTATGAGATTGTTTTCTACTATATAATTTTCTCCCGCAAGTTTTGCAAACTCATGCGCAACAAGCAGCATGTGGTTGTATCCGCGCTGTTTTTCCCTTTTGCTGTAAAGAGGAACAGGCACTATAACAAACTTTTTTTCTGACACTGTTAACTTCTTCCAGTATTCGTACATTAATTTTGCCTGAAAGTAAGCTAGTTCCTTTTTGTTGTGATATTTTAAACCGCGGATGAGTTTTTGCAGGTTGTCTTTGTATACAGAGGCGCAGAAAACCTGACACCCGTTAATATTTCTAAAAATTTTACAGGGCAAAAATTCAATGCTTTCAAAGCAGTTTTCACACATCAAATTGCCCGAATCAGTACTTCTGCAAAAATAACAGCGCTTTTTATATATTAAGTCGAGTAATTGTGATAAAAATTTAATCATAAGATAATTATACCAGACCATACAAACTATGATAAAATACTAATCGATAGAGAAATGAAAGAGCAGTTTATATGAATATTATTATAATGATTTTGCTGATAAGTTTTTTAATCCTTGTGCATGAACTGGGGCATCTTCTTACAGCAAAGGCACTCGGGTTTAAGGTGACAAGATTTGGTTTCGGGCTTCCTGTCGGGCCTACTTTGTTTAAAGGCAAAATCGGAGACATAGAAATACTTGTGCATGCATTTTTGCTGGGCGGTTATGTATCTTTTCCCGATGATGAGGAAAATACCGATTTACCTAAGGATTCCATGGAATTCTTCCACAATCAGCCGGCATGGAAGCGTGCTATAGTCCTTTCTGCGGGGGTTATTGCAAATATGCTGTGTGCAATTGCTCTTGTTATGGTGACTGCTTCTGTTACTCACAAACTCCCTACAGACAGAGCAATCGTCTATGTAAAAGGTATTCAGGAGGCAAAGGGCGCTTCTGTAAAAGATTCGGGATTGCAAAAAGGCGATATTATTCTGAAAATTAACGGTTCTGACATAATCCAGCCGTTTCAGACAAATATATATGCAAAAGCAAGCAAAAAGTTTGACGGGTATGTTTCAAATGACGCTTATAACAACGTTTTAAAAGAACTTCAGGCAAAGAATCCCGATATTAAAAATATTAATCAGCCTGTTGCAAAAGGCACTGCTCTTAATCTGATTCCATCAAAAGACGAAACTCCGATTAAGCTTTCGGCAGCTGCTTTGATGGGCATTGAGAAAATAAAAAATGATTCGATAAAGCTGAATTCATATCAAACAAAACTGCGTAACAGTATTCAGGGCAAAAAACAGATTGTCTCTGACGGTGAAATGACTCTCTCTGACCTTGCAAAAGCCTATGCTGATACAAGAAAGCCTATGATTTTTACGGTCAAAAGAGGAGAAAAGGTTCTTGAATTAAAACCGATATACTCTAACGAAGAAGGTTTGATAGGAATCGAGCGTGACGGCGAGCGTGTTTTGATACACACAACTTCGCCTAAAACAATTATAACAGGCTCTTTGCAGTACACTTGGATAAACACAAAATACACTTTAATAGGTCTGGAAAAGCTTATTACAGGACAGATTCCCGTAAAAGAACTTAGAGGTATTGTTGCTGCGACCAAGATGGGCGGCGACATGATTGAGCATTCGGGAATACTTAACGGCATTCTTCTTACTGCCATCATCAGCATAAACCTTGCGGTTATGAATCTTCTGCCTATTCCTGCGCTGGATGGCGGACATTTGATGTTTCTTATCATTGAAAAGATTAAAGGCAAGCCGGTTGATGAAAAAGTTATGGCAAAAGTCAGCAATTTCTTTTTCCTGCTTTTGATTATTTTGATGATGGTGCTTATATTTAATGATATATTCGCAATAATAACAAAACAAATTTAACTAAACTTATGGAACTTTTAACTTATCTTCAGGACAATTTAAAAGAAAACCGCATAATCAGGTGGCCTGACAACTGTTTTCCGCTCCGGTTTTATGTAGCGCCGTTTCGCTGGTATGCAAAGCAGGGAAACGATTCTTACCGTTATCAGGCAATGGTGCATCGCGCTCTATCCGAGTGGGAGAAGGTCTCCAAGGGAAAAGTAAAATTCAAAATTGTTTCAACACTGAACGAGTCACAGGTAAACCTCGACTGGAAACGTGTGGACAGACGGGCTCTGGGGCATTGTTATTTCCATTTTGATAATGACGGAAGGCTATATTCTGCAGAGGTGCAGATTGGTTTATCGGATGGGATTCTTCATCAGCAGTATCAGGATGAAAACGAGGTTTATCATACGATTTTGCACGAAATCGGGCATGCGCTGGGTCTCGGGCACAGTCCTTATGACACGGATATTATGTACACTCCGCATAAATACGGTGTAGTTTTGCTTTCAGCGCGTGATGCAAACTCTTTGCAGTGGCTTTACAAGCTTCCCTATGGCATATCCGTTAAAGAACTGGCGCAAAAATATGCCATGAACTCCGACAACATTGACGAGATTATTCTGAAAGCTTCTTTTGCAGGCAAGTCCGGTGCTTTTGAGGAAATAAAAAATTCCATAAAACTCCCCAAAAAGGATTTGATGACAGAGCAGGATAAACTTGCCGAGATGAAAAAGTATAATCTTGGACTCCAGAACATACAAATACCGTCTAATGTACAGGAATACATTAAAAAGAAAATTATCCTGCCAAAAGATAAGCAGTAACTACATACCGATTAATCTTCTCAGTTCATCAGGACGGCTTGATTTAGCAAGAGCATCTTCTGCCGAAACAAGATTTTTCTTATAAAGGTTTGCGAGAGCCGTTTCGAGTGTCTGCATTCCGTGCTGCGCGCCTGTCTGGATTGCGGAATACATCTGTGAAGTTTTGCCTTCGCGGATAAGGTTTGCAATAGCACCGTTAACGACCATGATTTCCTGAGCCATAACACGGCCTTTTTTCTCGCCTGATTCTGTGATTTTCGGCAAAAGTGTCTGTGAAAATACTGCTGCGAGCGAGTTGGAAAGCATAATACGAATCTGCTGCTGCTGACCCTGCGGGAATACGTCAATAATACGGTCAATAGTCTGGCTTGCGGAAGATGTGTGCAAAGTACCCATTACTAAGTGGCCAGTTTCTGCTGCCGTAATAGCAAGAGAAATAGTCTCAAGGTCACGCATCTCACCTACGAGAATAATATCAGGATCCTCACGCAAAGCTGATTTAAGCGCATTTGCAAAAGAACGTGTATCCTGACCGAGTTCTCTCTGGTGAACAACACTCTTTTTAGATTTATGAACAAATTCAACAGGGTCTTCGATTGTCAAAATGTGTTCGTTTCTGTTTTCGTTTATATAGTCAATCATTGACGCCAGAGTTGTAGATTTACCCGAACCTGTAGGCCCTGTTACAAGGATAAGACCTCTGGGTTTTTCGGTGATTCTTCTTACAATAGGCGGGAGTCCCAGAGACTCAAAGGTCGGAACCTGTGTATTGATTGTTCTGAAAGCGGCAGCGTATGTGCCGTTGTTTTTGTATACGTTAACACGGAATCTGCCAAGACCATGGATACCGTATGAAAGGTCAAGTTCCCAGTCCTGCTCAAGTTTTCTTCTCTGTTCATTGTTGAGTATCGGGAAAACAAGTGATTCGACATTTTCCGCAGTAAGAGCACCTGTGTTTGTTCTTACTAATTTGCCGTCAATACGAAACACAGGAGGAAGGTTTGCCGAGATGTGAATATCACTGGCTCCCTGTGAGACAGCTGATTCCAATAATTCTTCTATTAACATTTCATGCTCCTACTATTATTGATGGTATAATTATTATCAAATCTTCTAATGAAGATTTTACAATTCTAAACAATTATTGTCAAAGAAAATATGGAGAAGATTTATGGCTGTTATAAAACCGGTAAAATTAAATGATTTTGAAATAGGTTCCGACAAACTCACAATTCTTGCGGGCCCCTGTGCAATAGAAAGCAGAGATATCTTGTTCACAGTTGCAGAAGCGCTCAAAAAACTTACGCAGGAACTCGGGATAAATTATGTGTTTAAATCCTCTTTTGATAAAGCAAACAGAAGTTCGATAAAATCGTATCGCGGACCCGGGCTGGAGAAGGGGCTTGAGATGCTTGCCGAAGTAAAAAAGGAGTTTGATTTGCCGATTGTAACTGACATACATACGCCCGATCAGGCGGAGGCTGTTGCGGAAGTTGCGGATATTTTGCAGATACCGGCTTTTTTATGCAGACAGACTGATTTGCTCGTTGCTGCCGCAAAAACAGGCAAAATCGTAAACATAAAAAAAGGTCAGTTTCTTGCCCCTGCCCAGATGAAGCCCCTTGCACAAAAGGTTATTGATTCCGGCAATGACAGGGTGCTGTTTACGGACAGAGGCACAAGTTTCGGCTACAACAATCTTGTTGTTGATATGAGAGGCATTCCTATAATGCAGGAAACAGGTATTCCTGTTGTTTTTGATGCCACTCACAGTGTACAGCTTCCTGGCGGTGCCGGTGAATGTTCGTCAGGCGAGAGACAGTATGTTGCTACACTTGCAAAAGCCGCAATTGCAGCAGGTGCAAAAGCGCTGTTTTTTGAAGTTCATCCTGACCCTGACAAAGCGCTATGTGACGGACCGAATATGCTTTCTATTGACATGGCGCGCGATGTTTTTGCTGTTTGCAATGATATTTTTAAGCTTGTGAATTAAGAAATTGGTTTTGATTTTTAAATTAGAAACAGAAAGGTATTTATCAATAGCATTTGTTAAAATTTTACGAAAAGAAATTTTGTCCGTGTTTCTTGCTTTCCTCCTGCGGGTCTTGATTTACTCCTATCTGAAAACAGTTTTTGCCATATTTGTTCTCAAATTTATCCCACAGCTGTGCAAGTTTTTGTGCTTTTCTTGTCTTTTCATCCTCAAACAAAAACAACTGGGAAGCGGATTTTTCCGTAAGCTTTTCTGCAAAAATACCTGATGAACGGTAGATTATTCCCGGTCTGTAAACTTTATCCAGCAGTTTGTCCGCATACTGATTAACGAGAAACTCGCTGTCTGTTGCCTCGGGCAGAACCATTTTTTCCGTAAAGACCTGAAAATCTTTTGTCCTCAGCATTACAAAAATGATTTCCGTCTGAAGCCCCAGTTTGCGCAGTTTGGAACAAACTTGATGGCAATGGTAATGCAAAGAGCCTTTTATATATTCTTTGTTGCTTGTAAAACTGCCAAAGGCGCTTGTTTTTTGGATTGATTTTGGCAGTTCGGCTTTGCTGTTCACAGGACAGGCGCTTATGCCGGAGAGTTCTGCTTTTAGTTCCAATCCTCTTTTGCCCCATATTTTTTTCAGCCAGAATTCGTTTTGTTTTACTATTTCGCTGCATTTATAAATCCCGTATTTGTGAAAAAGTGCAGCCGTATTTTTGCCTATGCCCCAGACATCTTCTATATAGGTTTTTGCAAGGATTTTATCTATATCTTTGAATCTTATTCTGCATAATCCGTTCAGGGCAGGGTTTTTCTTTGCCTGCTCACAGGCGAGCTTTGCAAGAGTTTTGCTCGGTGCAAGACCTATTGACACTGGTACTCCGATTTCCTGCTCAATTTCTTTTTTTATTCTTGCAATGATTTCTTCATAAGAACATCTGTACAGCTTTTTGAGTCCCGTCAAATCCAGAAATGCTTCATCAATCGAGTACTGTTCGACATCCGGTGTATAGCTTAAAAGCTTCATGATGATTCTGTTTGAGATGTCGTGGTATAGTCCGAAATTTCTTGAGATATAGATTACATTTTTGAATTCTTTTTTTGCTTTAAAAAGCGGATAACCCATGGGAATTCCTATTTCTTTTGCTTCTTTTGAGCGCGCTATTATGCATCCGTCATTGTTGCTCAAAACGCATACAGCGCGGTTTTTGAGCATCGGGTTCATAAGCTGTTCGCATGAGACGAAAAAGTTGTTGCAATCGACAAGTGCTATTTCTGCCATTTTTTGTACCTGTTGGAGTTTTTGAGTGTTTATCGTATTTGTCAAAATAAAATTGAATTTTAAATCTCGATACTACGCTTTTAGACCAACTAATCTCAACCCAAGGCTCGCGAACTCGGCTGTTGCACAGCCTCAGACACACTCGCCTTGAAGTTGTTTCGATAAGTTGTTCTACAAAGCTTCGTATAGGATTTAAAATTCAATTTTATTTTGACATAAGTCTGTTAAATTTTTATCGTTCTTCATAGTTTGTTCTCTTCAAGGAAAATAAAGCGGGGGATTTGACATGAGCATCCCCGCTTTTTGGATTTTATTAGGAAGGATGTTTATAATTTAGATTTAAAATTGTCTTGTAATACCTGTTGCGACACCGAAAATTGTCAAAGATTCTTTCGGTTCGATAATCGGATATTCCGGATTCTCAGGCTGGAGCCATACTTTGCCGTTTTTTTGCCTGTAGGTCTTGAGCGTATATCCGTTGTCTATGAATGCAAGGACAATGTCGCCGTCTTTTGCGCAGGGTGTTTTTTTGACTATAACTTTGTCCCCGTCAAATATACCCGCATTCACCATAGAGTCTCCTGAGACAGTAAACATGAATACGGACGGGTTGTCCAAATCAAATTTTTCATCCAGCGAAACACGTCTTTCGATAGAGTCCTCCGCCACTGTGGCAAAGCCTGCTCTTACAGAAGATGTGAAAAGAATTGCGCCGAAGCATTCGGGATTTATAACAAATTTTCCGTTTGTTTCTTTAATCAATCCGCACTCTTTGAGTTTATTGAAATACTGCCAGACAGAATTTTTGTGTTTGAACCCGAATGCCTGTGCTATTTTTTCAAAGCTTGGCAGCGGTTCTTTTCCGTAGGCTTTCTTGAGATTTTCAAAGAAGTTCTTTTGTTTTTCACTCAAATTTTGGTTTGTCATATTTTTATTATAGACGTTTGTCTATAAAATGTCAACACATGTTTTTTAAACAATGTAAAGATATGTTAATCAAGTGTCATAAAATTCTAAAGTTATTAAAAAATGGGTCGAATACATGATTATATTCAGGGAACAAAAAAGGAGTTTTTTATGCCGGATATTGATTGGACTATTTTTAACAACATTTTTACAAAAAACCCATCCACATCAGGAGTGGGAAATACTACATCGACGGATACAAAACCTGCAGGTTCAAATTCGTCTTCATCTTCTTCATCAGGTTCGGAAAGCGTATCAAATTCTGATATCAGCGATGCTTACGGAGAGGCGCTTGGTATTTTAAAAGATCAGGGAAGTATTCCGGAAAATATTCCTGATACTGCAGATAACACAAAAGATGCTGTTACATACTTTTTATACAGACTGGAAGCCTGGATTGAGGCTAATGATGAAATGGTAGAATATGCCGAATATATAGAAAATCAGGGCAGAAACTATATAAGTAATTATTTGCAGACTCAGAAAAATCCTCCTTTTAATGTAAGTGCTGCTTTTAATGAATTTCTTCCTGTTATAAAAGAACAGATAACCGAAAAACAATCTATATCTCAATCTGTTAAAGATAAAACAACAGGTTTAAAAGAAAATGTTGAGTATAATTTTGAACTTCTTATGGCAGCGTATGCTGAGGCACAGGGTGATAACGGTTATATTAATTCTGCCGAATACGCAGTCGTTATTAATATGGCAGTTGATTATCTTATGGGTGTGCTTTTAAACGGTGATTATGACAATGCGTTTTTTGCAGGTATTATCCCGCCCAAAGCTAACGGCTCCGGCGGTTATTCTATAAACACTGATTATAAAACGGCAGTTTCAAATATTCAGAAACTGGCAAATGCACAAACTCCTGAGGATGCGCAAAAATATCTCAATGAAGTTGATGCAGCACTCAGAAGATTTCTTGGTGCAAGAAATCTCGGCGGTTCTTCAAAAATCGGAACCGCTATTGAAAACAGACAGCAGCAGATTTTTTATGAAAAATGTACAAAAGAAACCGGTGCTGTAAAAGATGAATTGTGCGAGGCTTATGCCGATGGTTCGCCAAAGCCTGAAAAAGAAGAAGTAGATAAATACGTAGAATTTGTAAATGCTATCGAAGCAGCTTTTATAGCACAGTATGAAGGTGACGGCACAAATATAAAAGAAGAATTCAGCGATTATGCTCAGTCTGTAATCAAAGAGCATGAAAATGTTTCTGCAATACTTAAGGGTCTTGACGTACTTGAAGAAAAATTCGGAGCATACTATAACCAGCTTCTTGAGGCTTGTAAAGAAGATGGCGAATTGGATAACTACCTTGACGAGACTGACAGACAGGAAGTAATTGACCAGGCAACAGGTTATGTATTGAGCGATATTGTCAGAGGCAATGAATCAGGCAATATGCTTGTAGCTCTGGGCTTTAGCAAAGATGACAGATATAAAGAAGTCACATCACTTCTTAAAGGCATAGAAAATTCAGTCACACCAATGGATGACTATAACAAAATTAGGGAACTGATTACAGAAATGCTTACAGAAGCAGGCGCTAACAAAATTTTTGCACTTGTTGAGGCTCAGGAAGAACTAAGCAATGTTGATATAGATAAAAATCCTGCTTTGACTGACGGCTTGATTGAAAATACAATAGGCGAAGACATTAAAGTGTCATTAGCCTATACTATTAAAGGCGAAAAAGTTGTATGGGCAGATAAAGAAGGTAAAGACGATTTGAATAAAGTATTTACCGAACTCGAAAAACGAGTACAAGCTGCAATGAAAGAACACATGGGCGCTGCTTATGATGCAAAACAGGTTTCTGAATGGTTTAACTATTCTATAATGGCAGCTTTGAATGAAACATCGAATGTAAGAACGGAAGTTTCTATTTCTTCTTTTGTACAAACAGTTCTTGCACAGTTTGATTCTACTTCGACAATGGTGCTCAAAGGCGGTGACTTTGAAAGCTTTGCCGCACGAGAACTCAATATGGCAAAGGGAATTGCCGAATCTATTGCTGTAGAGGATACAAACCAGAAAAATGCTGAAGAAACTGCTCAAAATAGCATTGAAAATGTAAAAAAGACTATAAATGAGTTGCCAAGTTCTATTGATAATATAAATACTCAGATAAATAGTCTTAGAAGTGCGATAAACAATCATGCAAATATAAATTCAATAGATGCGTTGGTTGATGCCATTAAGAAAGCTATAGAAGAAGCTGTGTCTAAGGCAAAGGATGCCAAACACACTCTGCTTGATATAAATGATATGAAAAAATCCTATCCTTCGTCTACCGTACTTTCTGAACTGGTTGAAGAAGTTAAAGAACTTGAAAATGAAATCAGTAAGCTGCAGGGTCAAATTCCATCAGTAGAAACGGTTGAGGAACTTCAGCAGGAAGCTCATGACTTTGAAGATGGAGAGGTAATAAGAACGCAGATCCGTAGTTCAGTTGAAAATGCGGCTCAAAGTATGATTGATAATTACAAGAAGACAAATCCATCCGAACAAGAATTATCGGATTATATAAAAAGAATGGAAAATATTAAAACTGCTTTTATTCAAAGTTATAACGGCGATGTGAGCAATGTTGATAAAGAATTCAGGGTATTTGCACAAAATGGTGCAATAGACGGATATGACAATTTAAGATTTTCTATCATTCCCGAATATGACAAATATTCAATGCCACAATTGGAAACTTCCCTGAGTAGATTACTTTCGGATTATAAAAACGACGGATTTACCGATAAAGAAAGAGATGATTTTATTGCGAATACTTATCTTATTGTCATGAAAGAGTTTATATCGGGTAATACTGCTATAACAGAAAAAATGCTACCTGGTTATAAAGATAATGAGTTTTTTAAAGAAGCCGATACACTTATGAAAAATATTTCCACTTCTGCAACGCCGGAAGATGACTGGTATAGAATTGAAGAACTTATAAAAGAAATGATAGATAATACAGGTGCTGAAAAGATTGCGGATAATATAATTGCTGCAGAAAAAGAAGAGGCGAAATTAATTATCAATCTGAAAGGTGATACTACAGTAGTAGCGTACCTATGGGGCTATAATGCTAATGATACCGCAGGCGGTGATGATCTTGTGACAGGATGCTTTAAAATTGAAAATGGTAAAGTTATATGGCTTGATGGTGATTTCAATAAAACAATAATCCAGTTGAAAGACAGGATACATAGAAAATTATCTGCACAGCTTGGTGACATATATAACAAGGCACAAATAGACGGCTTTATTGAACAAGCAATGCAGGAATTGGCTTTGAGTCAGTCAAATGTTAATTCTGCAGTAAAAGTATCAGTTCTTGTTGATGATTTAATTAAACGCTTTGACGAAATCGCAACAAAAGGTCTTAAAAATGTATCCGTACAGACTGATGAAACGAAATTAGATAGAATACTCCTTATAGAGGCATTAGGTAATAGATATACTGCAGGAAATGTAGATGGTATAAAAACCAGCACAAAAGGTAGACATGAAGGTCATAATGCTTCTCCAATAGCAAGAGATGACATAAAAAATAAAGCAAGAACTGAACTGGAAGCTTTGCGTACAGCTATTTTGGCCCAGATTAAGTCTAAACTTGGAAACAACTATGATGAAACAGCAATTAATAAAATAATAAATAATGCTATTTCTAATGTTGTTGATGGGTATCCATATTCAGAAATCGGTGGTAAAGGCCATTATCAATACAGGTATCATGTGCAAACATTGTTTAATAATTTCTTTAATACAATTGATTCTATGTATATGACATTCCTTCAAACAATGGGATTAGCATAATATATATAATAAATAAACCCAAAAGGCAGAGATTTTTATCTCTGCCTTTTGGTATTTTATATAATATAATACCTATTAACCAGAGTAATGACAAATACAATCATAAACACAATCGAATAGAACAAAGTAAAAGCAGTGAAATTAAATCTGCAGGGTTTAAAATTATTGTTGTCAAAAAGCAGCAAGAATAAAGGCAGAACAGGAAGGATATATCTTCCTTTAAATCCTGCTATCAGGTTTTGTGTATCAAGTTCAAAAGTTATATAGTTAGCGCTCAGAGTTATAAAAATAACCGAAATTATTATAAAGCATAAAATCAGTTTTTTATTCAATGTCAAAGCGTTTTTCTGTTTGTCATAAAACATTGTATGGATAATCAGTAATATAAGATAACCGGATACAATAAACGGGTTAATGCTTGTGTCTGAGCAGCCGAAATCCGCAAGCATACGCTGTGTATATTGAAAACCGTTTATAAAAATTGTTTTTATTAAAACAGCCGGATATGATAACGGATTGTGCAAAATATACGAAATCATTTCCGCAGAACTTTTGTTGTAATACGAAAAAATTCCGCTGAAAATATGTATATTATAAGCAAGGAACAAGATTATATAAACAACGCAAAATACTGCTGTCAAAACAAAAGCAGTAATTCTTGTTTTTTGTGTTTGGAACTTTTCTTTGGGCAGAATAAAAAACAACAATATTAAAGGAAGATATGTAAATTTTGCTATGCATATTAAAAATATTAAAAGGAAAAAAATAAACAGATGTTTATTTTGAATTTTTTCAATACTGTCGTCATAACAGAGTTTTAATACATAAGCGGTAAGCAAAAAACTCAAGCCTATTACCAGGTGGTCTGTATTTATGGTTGCAGACAGATACAAAGGCAGTGGAGCAGCTGCTGTCAGCAAAAACATAAATTTTTTTACGGGTGTTATTTTAATTGCAGTATATATCAATGCTGTATATAAAAATAACGAGCACAGCCTCATTATAAACATCATAAATACAGGTGCCGTGTTAAAGGCTTTTAGTATAGTCAAGACAATGATATGCGGCACGTATGAAACAACAGTATAGGATGGCACCATGTGTACCGCAATGGTTTTTAAATTTTTATCGAGTTTGTATTGTGTTTGAGCAAGAGTTTCTTTAAAGGTTATTTTGGAGGGTTTGTATATGATACGGTTTTCATCAAAGTAAGGGTTAAGCTTTCTTACTTCTACAACTATCCTTACTATACTGACAGGTATAATTTGGGCTGAAAAGGTTTTTGGTTCGTTAAACATCAAAGTACCGTCAGTGTATGAAGTAATTTTTTTGTAGTTCAACGTGCCTTCGCTAAAAGAATATATTTTATAAAAATGTTCGGGTTCATCAAAACTCATAAATGGAGGATTTATAAAAGTCAGGATTAGTCCCCAGAAAAGACAAAGCACAAGAAAGATGCGCTCCGGCTTATTAAAAACATTTTTTAGTTTTTTAATCATTAAGCTTCTCCGTCAATCACCCTTGAAAATAAGGTAATTCTTCGTTTTTATCCAGAGTTTTGGCGTCATTTTTAAAGATTTTTGATTTATAAATCCCTGTTTTTGCAAGCTTGTACAAAATACTTGTTTTTAGCACTCCCAGCCCGTATTTACAGCTTCTCATAAAGTTTATGGAAGAAGCATCGGGGAAGTATTTTGTGGGGCAGCTTATCTGCCCGATTGTATACCCTTTATAAAAAATCAGGGCGAGCATTTCATTATCAAATACAAAATCATCGTCGCAATCTTTGAGCGGGCATTTTTCCAGCACCTCTCTTGAAAAAGCCCTAAAACCCGTATGGTATTCCGTGAGGCGTTCTCCCATCATTAAATTCTGAAAAAGCGTGAGAAATTTGTTTGCAATGAACTTATACAGAGGCATTCCGCCTTCCAGTGCGCCTTTGCCTATAAATCTTGAGGCAATACAGGCATCGTATTCATCAAAAGCCAGCATTGCTGCCATTGCGGGGACGAGTTTGGGGGTATACTGATAATCAGGGTGCACCATGATTACTATATCTGCATTTGTTTTTAGTGCAGCAGTATAGCAGGTCTTCTGATTTCCGCCGTAGCCTTTGTTTTTGTCGTGTACGATTGTGGTTATTCCGAGCCTTTTTGCAATTTCTTTTGTTTTGTCCGAGGAGTTGTCATCTACAAGAATAATCTCATCCACTATGTCTTTATACAGTTCGTTATATGTCTGTTCAAGAGTTTTTTCTGCATTATATGCAGGCATAATCACAGCGATTTTTTTGTTATTAATCATTTTAACCCCTCATATTTCCATTCATAGTATAATCAAAAGAGACGGAGAACACAATTTGTATGGAAAAGTTTAGAGCATTTGCACAAAAATATTATATTAAAGAACTGCTGTTAATTTTTGCAGCTTCGCTTTTTATGTTTTTTCTTTTTTACGGAAAATATGACGCATACCTTGTGGATGTAGGAAGAGAAGCCTATATCCCCTGGCAGATGCTTAAAGGAAAGCTTCTGTATAAAGATATTTTTAATGTATACGGGCCTCTCGGGTATCAGATTAATGCGATGGCTTATGCATTGTTCGGAGTGAATCTCAATACGCTCTACCTGATGGGGTTTGCAAACTCGCTTATTATTCTTGTCAGTGTATTTTTTATTTCAAGACAGTTTTTAAGCAAGCCGCTGTCTCTTGTGCTTACAGGCATGGTTCTTGTGGTGTGTGCTTATGCAAGAGGCTTTTTTAATTTTATCTTTGTATATTCATACAATGCTGTATATGCATTATCAGGATTTTTGCTCTCATTATTGTTTGCTCTTTTTTATATTCGCGGCAAAAAGACCCGAGACATTGTTCTTTCATATTTGTTTGCGGGGTTTTCTTTTGCTAACAAAATTGAAGATTTGCCGTATTTTTGTTTGCTTTTTGTGCTGCTGCCTCTGTGGCTCAAGAAAGATTGGAAAAAATATTTCTATGCTGCAGGTGCATTCTTTTTCTTTCCTGTAATTTCATTTGGAATACTGCTTTTGCAGGGGGTTGGCATAAATGATTTGCTGGACGCATTTGTTTTGATAAAAAAACTGGTTAATGCTCCTGCAACCAATTATTTTTATCACAATTACGGTCTGTATTTTAATCCTGTAAGCGTAAATACTACTATTAAGTTTTTCTTTAAGCTTATCAATGTGCTGATAATTCCCTGTGCTGCTTTGTTTATGCTTTTTTATGTTAGTACAAAGTATTTAAAAGATTCTTTTTTTAAACATTTATCAGCCGCGGCTGCATTTATCTTTGCTGTATATCTTATTAAAAATAATTTTAATTCGATTATACAAAACAGTGATTGGATGTTCAGCTGGAGCGGTATTGCGTGTATTTTTATTCTTTTGTTTTTTGCAGGCAGATATATTTACAGTATTTTTTATAAAAAGCTTGCTATAAGTCAGATACCTGTAGATGATATCATGTTCATGTTTCTTGCAGCAGCGGCAATATCGGTTTCTTTTAAGGGGTTGTTTTCCGTATCACTTGCCTGTTACGGTACTTTTACATTTACAGCTTTGATTTTGCCTGTAGTAATTTTTTTAGCGAAATATGTTCCTTGCAAATTTTCAGAAAATGCCCGCGCTGCGTGGATTAAGATGGTGCAATGGTTTTGTATTGCTGTAATAATCGGGTATTTTGCAGGCAGTTTTTACAGGCTTGCGCAACAAAAGGTCTATACAGTGAAATCACCGCAGGGAAGTGTAACTATAAGGGATGTTTATCCGGCTCAGAATGAGCTTATTAATTATTTAAGAGAAAAAACGTCTGAAAATGCCAGAATCGTGACTCTGCCAGAAGGAGCAATAATAAACTTTTTATCTCAGAGAGATTCTGACAATATGTATTATTATCTGATACCTGTTAACATTGATATATTCGGGCAGGACAGAGTTCTCAATGATTTTAAGAAAAATCCTCCGGAATATTTTCTTCTAAGTGATATTATGTACGGGGTTTACAATGTAGGTGCATTCTGTGATTATGCGTCTAATGTTTGTGATTACATATTCTCGCAGTACAAAGCAGAGGTCTCTGTAATAGGCACTTTAAAATTTGTTTTGTACAAAAAGAAATAATATGTTAGTATAATACAGCGCCTTAGTTGCAATTTGATACTAAAAGGATAAATATTGAATATGAGAGATATTAACACATTGCCTGATTGTCCTATAGCTGTTGTTCTGGAGGTTATTTCAAACAAGTGGAAAGCTTTTATTATCAGGGATTTGCTTGCAGGCAAAAAACGTTTCGGCGAGTTGAAACAACTCACAGGTGCGTCTCAAAAATCGCTCACAATGAATTTAAGACAACTGGAAGAAGAAGGAATTGTTATAAGAAAAGCATATTCTGAAATACCGCCCAGAGTAGAGTATTCGCTCTCTGATGTGGGTATGAGTCTTGCTCCCGTGCTGGAGATAATGGCAGGCTGGGGAACGGATTATAAAAAATATCTTGCGCTCAAAGCAAAGATAAATGCGAAGCAAGATTTGCAGTAATATAAAAAATTGTTAAAATAAGTTGATAATTTAGCAATAAAATTTTTTACAGGTTTTATAAAGATAGATTAAAAAGGAAATTGCAATGACTTTCTTTATAAACAATAATACATTATCAAATTTACCTTTTGGATTTGGCGCAAAAAAGGTTGCCAAGAGACACGATATCAGCACTTTGCCAATGCATGAAAGAATCAAAACAGATGCTTTTGAAAAATTGCTAAAATAAAAAATTAATAATACGATTTTGACATATGGCAATGAGAGATATGACTAGTTTGAATAGAGGCAGGCAAAGTCAGAAACACAGTTTCTGCTTGCCGTATAGAGATTAAATTTCGAATCCGCCCCGCATAACAAAAAAAAGACCCCTTACGGAGTCTTTTAAATGGTGGAGTCTGGTGGAAGAATTTCGAACTTTTTTCCTTCAACAGATTGCATAAAATAAATAAAATTCATTTAAATGCAGCTAGTAGTAATGCTAATTCTGGAATTTCTTTTGCTTTTTGTTCAAGATAATTTATAGTTAAATTATTTTTATAAAATTCTATTTCATTTTCTCTTCCAGTATTATGTATAATTCCTTTAAATGCTGATTTTAATACATGTTTATTATATTTTGCACATTCCATATCAGTAAATGGCGTTTTTAATTCTGGTAATTTTTTTCCTAAAATACGTATCATGAAACCTTCGAACATTACTGGTTGTGAAACTATTAATATGGGTTTTCTTTTTCTTATATTAAGTTCTTGTAAGTTTCGTAAAGGTATATCTATGTTTACATCATCATTAAGCCAACACTTTTTTAATTGAAAAATGGTATTATAATCAGATTTTATATCAATTTCTTTATCTTCATCAAGAAAAGCAAGGGAATAATCATAATGATTACTTTTTAATGCTCCAGCGATAATTACATCTGGATTTCCTCCTGGGGGTGTTTTAGGCATTGCTATTATTATGTTATTTTTGTCACATTCATATAAATCTCTTAAAAACTCAATAAAATACATTTCACTGTACCCTTCGGGTGAAATATACCTAGTTTTTTTGACTTTTTTCTTTGCTTTGCCCAATACTATATTCCTTTAATATTTGGTTTACCGCCATATCTGCCAGCTAAGTATTTTGTGTAGAAATTTTCATCATTTCTAACACCTTCAATCTCATCTAATCTATATATTTCTGTGTTAATTTTATTTTCTTTTTCGACAATAAAAATTTGTGATTTATCTCTATCCTTTAAAAATAAAGGTTGATGTGTTGAAAATATTAATTGTGCATTGCGTTGGTTAAGTTTGTGATCTGCGAACATTTCAATCAATACTTCAACTAAGTCAGAATGAATACTACTTTCAATTTCATCAATTATTACAACACAACCTGTGTTAAATACAGAAAGAAACCTACATAATAAGTCTAAAGCTTTAATTGTACCTTCCGATTCATCTGTAATTAATATATCAAAATTATGTTCATTGTTGCCATGTGTAAAAATTAGCAAATCTTGCTGCATTTTGTTCTCTATATTTCCATTTACTGCAACAATTTCAGCTTTTTTAGTTTTTTGTGAAATACCTTGAATTCCAAAATCAAATGCTTTTAAATATTTTAAAATTTGTCTTTGTAAATTTTTATTTTCTATTAAAAATTCGGAAAGATTAAATGCATTGATAATATGTGGTACTATATCAATACCAGCAATATAATTAAAATTACATTTAAAAGACAAATGCTCAATACCTATTTTAGAAAGCAAGCCCAATCCTAATAAAAAAGAGAAAAAACTTGCATTTTTCCTTGGAGCAAATTCGTCTCTACTTTTTTTACTAATAGCAGGAAAGTGTTCTGAAAAAATAACGCTAAATTTGTCTGCTTGTCTTGTTGCTTCATAAACTCTGCTAAATTTATTTGTAGCTTTAATACTTAATTTTTCTTTTAAAATAACATTTTCAAATATTTCAAATTGTATTTTAAATATTTTGTTATTTTGCTCAAATATCAATTCCAGTTTTGTAGGTTTATTTTGTGCTAATTTATGTGTTGACAAAGGTAAAATGGTTTTTATATTACCTTTATAATATGATTGTTCCATAAGCCAAAGAATAAAGCACATTGCATTTAATAGTTTTGTTTTTCCTGAGCCATTTGCACCAACCATGCAATTTATTTTGTTAATCAATAAGTTGTTTTTTAGTTCAGCTGTACTACTATTAAAAATTTTATTTGTTGTAAAATCAATTTCTTGTAAATCTAATATACTTAAATAATTTTCTACCTTAAAATTTAAAATCATTTATTTTCTCCAAAATTTAACGATTTATTGTTAATATAACGTTTAAATTCACTAAAGTCAATTAACCTAAAATTAAAAATTATACATTAATTTATTGTGTATGATAGACTAAAGTATGCACACTTATCTACCTTTTGACACAATACTGTTTGCACTATTGATTTATTATAAGCTCCGTGAAACAGAATTAAACAAAAATAGTAAATTAAAAAAAATTTTAACACTTCGAACATTTAAAGTGCTTTTTTCTGAACTACGTGAAAAGTTTGAAACTAAAAAAGCTGAAGAGTATTGGCAAAATCTTTCTAGTAATTTTGATTTTAAGTTGCTTAAAAATATCTTTCCTGAGCTTGAAGAACGTTTTAAGCTTAAATATGAACATTACGAAGAACATAGTATGTTTGAAAAAGTAAATCTATATGATGAAGTTATAGACGATAATGATCCTTTTGTTCATGAAATAACTAAACACTTTTTTGAAATGGCTAGTGACAATACAGATTTTCTTCAAAATTTTGAAGACTATTTAGAAATGTATGCACAATCAAGATTTAAAGGGAAAAAAGTATATAAATATCTAGAACAAAAAAAGATATTAGAAGAAATTTTTAGCAAATATATACAAAAAGCTGGTAATAATTATATAATATTAAGTTATGATGAATTACTGAAAATTAACAATAAATATCCTGTCGCGGTTTTAGAATATATTGCATACAATTATGGATTAGATGAATATAAAATTGATAAATTCAATTATTTAGAACCACAAGGATGTTTTTTGTATAATGATTTGTCGAAATTTGAAATACATTTTCATAAAAATGTTAAAGAATTTTCTGATAATGATAAACAAATTATTTATTTTTATTTAAATGGTAGTACAGTTACAGAAATTAAGTATTGTAAAAAAACAATAAAACTATCAAAAAATGAAATGTTTATTGTTTCTGGGCTTTTTAATGCCAAAAATCATAGAGAATTAGCTGAAAAACTTATAGCAAATCCAAATTCTACAAAGTTACCGTTGAAAACAGCAATATCAAAACTTAATAAAAAATTTAAAGATATTCAGAAAGAATTAAATTTTTCTGAAATAAAAAATTTTATTATTTCGGAAATGAATGATAAAAAAGAATCCGAATATTTGATTAGTACTGATTATAAAGTAAAAAGCTGTCAACTTTAAACTTATGTGGTAACCGTTTGGTAACTTAGTAACCAAACTTTTTTCTCAGCGTAGATGATGAATACTATGCAGAGAAATGATTATCAAAATTTTATATCTGAAACTCAAGTATATTGGAGTAATTGCTATAGTAATTTTCTTTCTGAATACGAAGCAGAAGAAATTATTACAAATGTCAGCAGTTTTTTTAATTTACTTCAAGACTGTTTAGAACGCAAAAAGCAAAGAGAGGTAGGTGATGTCTCTTGATTGCTTAAGTTTTACTGCCTAATTAATACATTACAAATAATAGAAAGGGAATAAAATGTCGATAAATAATACAAAATCTATTTTACAACAAATTTTGCAACAAGAACCAATTTGTGTAGGCGAAATCAGAACAAACTTCACTTTAGGTATTGAAAATATTAAAGAAGAAGACTTAAATGAACTTAAAAAAGCGTTAGGCTTTTATCAAATGAAAGATGGGATTTATAAAATCGGATATAACTCAAAATCAAAGCAAATATACATAAAACGGCTTTCGGATTATTGTTTAACTTTGTCAGCACAAATTTTGCAGTTACAAGATATTCAAGACTCTTCAAAAAAATATTTTTTTGAGTTGGAAGTTATTAAAAGGGAAGAATCACAAGGCAAATTTTCATGTCTGTGTTCTGAAATTATTGATAAACGTAAAGTTCTATCAAAACTTGATGAAATCTGTTTCAATAATAGCAAATGGACTGATGAAGAATTTGCCGACTTTATGAATGAAAATATCAGTAAATCAGAAGTTGATGAGATAATTGAGTTTGTAAAAGCAGGATATAACTCCATTCAAGAGCAAAAGTATTTTGTAACTACGAATAAAATTATAAAATATAAAGATAATGATAATAGCAAAACAGAGTTAAGACTTTATAAATACGCCTCTTGTCGTCCTCGATTTTGTACAGAACTGTTGTTATCAGAGGAAGCTGAATTATTTATACAAGAAATTCAGAGAGAATATTGTATTGAAAGCAAAGAGCTTTTACAGAAAATTTGTCTTATTTTGTTTTATACTCTACAAAAAGCTTATAATAACGTGATTGAGCCATTTCTAATTGTCGGTTTTGCTTTAATGTTTCCGTTTATTAAAGAAATCCATTCAGAGTTTCATGGCTTTCCTGTTGCTGTGCTATTTGGTGAATCAACTAGTGGTAAAAGCAATATTCTTAATATTATTGCTGGTCTTTATGGTCTTGATAAAAATATTATATGTTCGGGCAATGATACGTTTAAAGCACTTTTAAACACTGCAAAACAATTTTCAGGGATTCCGGTATTGCTTGATGAAGTTGGAGATGAACTCGAAAATAAAATTGAGGAGTGCTTAATAAAACCGATACAAGAACAGAGAGTAAGAAAGAGAATGAATTCTAGCGGTGAAAAAACAATAACTACGGAAGTCAATACAAGTTTAATAATAAATACAAATACAATGTTTTTAAATAAAACAGAAAGCTTTAACCGAACGCTATTTACAGTATGGGATAAAGAAAATTTTAATATTGACAAAGCAAAAAAACTTAATTCTTTGGTAAGCTCTTTATCATTAATAACGAAAAAAATCATTGAAGATTTTTCAGTAACAGAAGTTTTACAGAGTATTGAACATATTAGAAACGGTGAATTAATACAAAAGATTAAAGATGAACGTTCCAAAATAAATGTTGCTATTGCTATAGCTGGACTGAAATATTTTATAAGATTAACTGGTCTGTCGGATAAATTTTGCACTAAATTAATTAAAGAAAAGCTAAATAATTTTATAGAAAATTATGAAAAGAACTTTAATGAGACAGAAATTGAAAAATTTTTTACTGTTTTGAGAGAACTTGTAGAGAGAAAAATTATAAAATACAATACCGATTATAAAAAAGTCGACGGAGGTATTCATCAACAATGTTTGCATATAAAAACACCCAAAAGACAAAGCACAATTTCAACGCAATTTAAAGTTATGTACAAAAGACTTTACGACAACAAAAAACCGCTTGATTTTGATTATTATATAAAAAAACTTATCGACAACGGCTGTAAAAAAGATACTGCAAATTATTCAGGTAAAAGTTGTCATGGAATATTTATTCCACTAGTACAAATAAGTGAAATCGCAAAGTTTGTTGACGCTTTGGAACTTGATATAGAAGAAAACAAACAATCTTCATGTGTTTTTTAAAATAAGGGGGCAAATTAGCCCTCTGTTTTATTATTTCTAATTTTATAAATATACTCCTTACAAAATATTCAACCTGTTTTTTGTAAAAAATCAGAAAAAAGAAAAAGAAGAAAACTTATTAACAAAATATTGATTTCTAATATGTAGATTATATTTTTGATGAGGAAAAATCCTTAATGATATTGTATTTTCTTATACCAATGTTTTATTAATAAAATTTTGTTGATTGTTGTTATTACTGCAAAATACAGGCACACACTTTTTTTAACATATATAATATATAGTCTAAAGATTGTATTTAGTTTTTAGTTCTTCTACTTTGCGCTTGAAGAGAGGATTCCCCTGTAATTTAGAAATAGTAATTTTAGCAAACTCAACAGGCGAAAACTCCTCAATAGATGAAGAGAGAGAAGAAAACGTAGTATTTTTATTATCTTTTAATATATTATTGTCCAAATTTTGTTGAGCAATATTACTCAAAATTTTTGGTGTATCTCCGTAAATGATTTTAGGTGTGAGATTTAGACAGGTAAAAAATTTTAGGGTAAATCTGTAATAGTTACGCTTGTGATGTTTTGTTACTGTAATTATGTTTTGTTGTAAAAGTTGTTTTATAGCAGAACTTACAGCAACATCTGTTAAGCCTGTGCATTTTGCAATTGTTGTTTGTGTAGGATAAGCTACACCTGTTTTAAAGTTCCAGTAATCAACAATACAGCGTAAAACTAAACGAGATGAAACAGAAAGCTTTATTTTGGAAAAAAGCTGTGTTGATGTAATTAATTTATTTATCTCAAAACTTGTTGTGCTTATTTTAAAACTTTTTTGCATTATGAACCCTGCTCAATATGTTTTAAATAATTGTATAAATTGGGTACAGAGGTATTAAACTGTTCTGCAATGATTGTTTTGGGTACTTTTAATCTTATTAACTGTAAGATTTTATCTTTGTGTATATCAAGTTTTGATTTACCTTTACCACGAGGTCTGCCGAGCTTTGCACCGCTTAATTTTTTAGCATTAAGTGCTTCTTTTGTGCGTATGCTTATTAAATCACGCTCTATTTGTGCAACAAGCGCAAAAACAGTTGAGGTGATTGTTGATGTAATTGTTTTGTCGTTGTTGGAAAAGTTTTCTTTTAAAGAATAAAGAATGATGCCGTTTTTGCTTGTATAATCAATAACCTCAAAAATTTGTGATACTGAACGTGCAATACGTGAAAGCTCAGGAACAATTAAAATATCACCTGATTGCATTTTTTTTAATAGCTTGCCTAGTTTTCTGTCTTTAAAATGAAGTTTACCGGTGATGTGTTCTTCGATAAATTCGACATTACCTAATTTACGGTTGTTTACAAAGTCTAAGATTGCATGCCTGTTTTTTGATGTATCTTGTTCGATTGTGCTTACTCTAATATAGCCAAAAACGCTCATAATACCTGCCTTTCAAGTAAAAACGTATAAACTATATTTTTACTTTACGCTCTCGTAAAACAAATTACGACCGTTTTTGTTTTATTGGTATATAAATCTTTAACGAACGTTTTTAATTGATAAGTAGTATGCTAAAATGCAGAAAAAGATAGGAAGAAAAATTGGACATGCAATCTATTACTTTAGCTCTAGTGAGCGGCTTGATTGGTGCATTAATTACAAATGCCGTTAATCTTCATATTTCACGAAAAAAAGAAGAGAATGAAACAAAAGCAACTATAAAGGCGATTAAGTCTGAAATTAAAAACTTAGAATATATTTTCTGCGAAGAATTTGGCAAGAAAATTACAGATGACGATGCACCATTATTATATAAATACCCTTTAGATACTGACTATTTTTATATTTATCATAGTAATTGTTCTAAAATAGGCAGGATTAATAACGACAAACTTAGAGATACAATAATTTCTATATATACAACAGCAAAATTTTTTATTGATTGCTTAAAATCTAACAATGAGGCAATAAAATTTTCTGAAGAAATTGAAAAGAAATATGAAAATGCTTTACCCGGTGTTGAGTTTACAGAAAAATACAAAGAGGATATGGCTTCTGTAAATTATTGTTTATACAACTCAAAAGTATGTAATTTACTTCCTACATATAAAAAACTTTGTGCTTTGTTTGAACAATTAAAAAGTATTAAATAAGTTAAGTCTCTTTTTATATTAAATAAAAGGAGCAAAAATGGATATACAGCAAGAAATAAACAATGTAGAACAACAAATTCAAAACGAAAAAGCCCGTCATAACAAAGAGATGGATAGGCTAAAACAAAGAAAGTTGCAATTACAGGATAAAAAACATTTGTATGCAAAACGTAATAAAAAGGAAGCACAACAGGCTTTGTATCAGTGGAAAGATATTAATATACCCGAAAACTGCGATATCAAGGAATTAAACAAATATTTTCAAATGCTTTTTAATTAATATGAATATATAAACATTTTTCATATTCATCGCAATCTTGTTCAGAACCAAATGGTGCAAATAAAACCCAAGCATTTTTATTTTTTATACTAAAAGTATTATTAAATTTTTCCTTAGAAAATGTTGGGTCATCACTAGAAAACATATACTTTGTATTATAGCTACAAGATAAAAGCATATACTTATTTTTAGAACTGTGATTAAAGTTTATTATATCATTCTTTCTATCTGCACATGTGATGATTTCATAGTCAGGGAATAATTGTTTAACTTCATTTATTGAAAGCTCTTTTGATTGAAAATTATTATTTTCAAAATTAACGCTATAAAATTTATTTTCAGTTATACCTAAATAGTATAAATTATTATTTTTAATAAATACTATTGGAACATCAGAAGGTGAAAAAATTTCTTGTGATTGATTATCTTTTCTAATGATAGAAAACGTTGTATAGCCCATACTGCCTTCGGGGGGATTTTCTTTTAGTTCAATTTCATCTTGATTTATTATTTGATTAGCTTGTTTAATTTTCCAGATTTTGGTTGATATAGAGTAAATATAACTATTGTTCTGTTCGTCTATATCGGTATCTTCTTTTTGTGTTTTTTGTTGTACTGGCATTTCAAAATATGGTTCTTCTTCTGGAAACTGTTCATAATAAGCTTTCAAGTATGGATACCAATCAATTTTATATAAACTATTTGCGAATTTATCAGGGTTCGAAATAATTTTTTGTAGAAAAGGAACAAATTTGGAATCTGGATATTTGAAAATATAACGATTGTACTCATCTACCCACTTTTTGTCTAATCTATATTGTGTATCTGATATATACAATTTATGATATTTACCCCAAACATATTCCTCGCTATAATCATGCAGCAACAAATGGACTTCTTTTGAGTTGTCCCAATAAGGATATTTTTTTATAAATCCCTCCCATCGTGCAATTCTATCTCCTAAAACAGAAGGTTTTAAAACCGAACTGCCATCTCCCATATAAGGTAGTTTTTCTTGTGAACGAATTTTTAAAAATTCTTGCCAATCTTCCGGTAAATATTTTGAAAAAGTGTTGTAAAGAAATTCAGAATCTTCGACAAAGAAAAAATTAATTCCAAAATATGTTGATGGATAAAGACCTGTTTTTTCAAATTCTTTTCTGAAATTTAATAATTGATTGTAAGCACCATCACCAGCCAAACAACATTTAAAATCTTGATAATTTATATCAGAATCGATAATTTGCTTACAATAGTTTTCTCTCTGTTCATCACCTTGTTCTATTGTTTCTCCCTGATAAACGTAAAAACTATCCGAATTTTGAGCAATTGTATTTATGTATTCTCTATAATTTTTAAATATCTTTAATTTGTCTTCTTTGGTCAAATTTCCATATTTTAAAGCTAATTTTGTATATTTAGCTAACTTTTTAAAATAATCAATAGAATTTTCATAATCAGAAAAATCATATATTAAAGTAATATCTTTGTTTTTGACATTATCGAGATAATATTTATATTCACTAGCGGTTGTATAGAGTTTTGGGGATACAAGCAAGAATGCAATGGCAGCTATAGAACAAATGAATATAATTGCTTTTTGAGAAATGACAAATTTGTCAAAACATATCTTTTCTCCGCACTTAGAACAATATTTTTGTTCTTTATTTACTTCGTTTCCACAGTTCTTGCAAATCATAATTATCGCCTCCCACTTGAAAAAGACCATACTAAGGCAATAAACCAACCTATTATACTCCAGCCAAAAAGTAAATTAATCACAAAAATTGCTGTAGAGTATGGATTTTGCTTTATTTCAGCAATCCACGACGGTAGAAAATATATCCACAAACCAATAGCTCCAAATATTGCTATCAAAAATGAGGCAAACCAATCATTGTTGAAATTATATGAAATGAATAAAGTAATTAAGAAAACTATTATTGACAGAATGCTGTAGCAGCCATATTGAGGTCTATTTTCTACCCATTCGCCACAACTGGTGCATTTTTTAGCATTTATGGGCAATTCTTTTAAACAGTAAGGGCATTTCTTTGTTGGGACGGTATTTGTTGACTGTTCAGCTGAATAAATATTATTATGTTCATATGATTTTTTGTTTAATTGTTGTGTTTTTATAGACAAAGATTCACCACAATATTTGCAAAATTTACTTCCCTTATCATTTTCTTTCTTGCATTTTGGGCAGATTGTGGAGAATTCTTCTTTAACCGGAGTTCCACAATTGGTACAAAATAAAGAATCAGAATATAATTTGGTACCGCAATTTGGGCAAAATATATCGACTATAGCAAGGTTGTCTGACTTAGCTATAGATTCTTCACTAGTCTCTTTATCATCGGTAACAGAATATTCAATAGAATGTTCTATTTTATCTTCTTGTATATCTGGAGATTTTTTTATTTTAGGTATTGGATTTATTGGTGTATCAACTTTATCTATTTCCTTAAAAAGAAAATGGTAAATAGCTATTATAACACATATTATAAGAATTACGAAAAAAATAAATACTTCTATTTCCATTATTTACTCCAAATAATTTTTACAGTGAACATTTTGCATACATTAGATAGATTATAATTTTTTTGACAGTCCTTCTACTTATAGCTTCCAACTTTTTTACCATATTTATCATATTGTATTGTCAAACCAGAAGAATTTGTCTTTAGCGAACCGGTCTTTTTACCGTACTTATCATAAATTGTTGTTGTTCCATTACTTTGGTTTGTTTTGTAACTTCCGATTTTTTTGCCGTATTTGTCATATTTATATATAGTTTCTGCAAAAGTTATATTTGCAAAAATCGATATTGTTAAAATTACAAGAAATAACTTTTGCATACTTTCTCCTAAATGACAATATTTTTAAATACTCTTTTGGAAAAAGAGTATAACATTTTTTAAAATAAAATACAAGTAATAATTTTTTAGCATTATATCTGTAAATCCATGATATATAGGCTTTTTTGGTGTATTTTTATACGTGTCTATTTGTCTGTAGATGACAAATAGTAAGAGATGGATAATAAACCTTATGAAGACAAAAATAAGGTTGAAACGTAAAATTTTAAAGGCTCTTGGAGCAAGAGTTAAAGAACTGCGACAACAAAATGGTATTTCGCAGGAAAAATTAGCCTTTGAGATTGGTGTTGACCGTACGTATATAGGGGCTATCGAACAAGGTAAAAGGAGTCCGTCAATTTATTGTCTTTTTACAATTGCGCACTACTTAGGATTAGAATTAAAGGATATTACTACTTTTGAAATTCTTTAGGACTATAACCTAATTTTATTAATTTATTTCTACAACAATTAACAATATTTTTATCAAATAAATCGTGAAAACGTTCACAAATTATTGCTTCCATTGTTTCATTTAATAATGATAATTCCCACATTTTAGTAACTCCATCAGAGTGCTCTTTAAAAAGCAGTCTTTTGACCAAATCTTGAATATCATTACTATCTTTAACTTTTTTTCTTAACTCAATAAAACGTGTTGGTACATATCCTCTTTCTTTAGATTTTTCAATACCATCATCAAGTGCAGCTAAGAACTCTTTTTCTCTTTGATTTAGTTGACCTTTTAACATACAAATATTCCTTATTATGATATTTCATTATATTATAAATTTTCAAACATTTTATTTGCACCCTCTGTAAGCTCTTTTAACCCCTCCAAAATATATTTTGAATACTTTTTTACTTAAAACCCATTGATTAACTCTATAAATAATCATAAAATAGTTTTAATTTAAAGGAGTTATTATGCCTGAAAAAGCTGTCATTTATACAAGAGTATCAAGTCAAGAGCAAGCAAAAAGCGGGTTTTCTATACCGGCACAAGAAAAATTTTTACAAGAATATGCTAAAAAGCATAATTATCAAATTGTTAAAAATTTTTCAGAAAATATATCGGCAAAAGATGCAGGACGAGCAGAATTTCAATCAATGATTTCTTTTGTGGAAAAAAATAAAAGTATTAAACATATATTAGTTGAAAAAAATGATAGATTAATGAGAAATGAAATTGACTTTGCAATTATTATAAATTTGGCAAAGACTACCAATGTAAATATTCATCTTGTAAAAGATTCAATGATATTAAATAAGCAATCTAACCCACTTGAGATTTTCATGTTTACAATAAATACGGGTATATCAGCAATGATGCCTAGAAATTTGTCAAATGAAGTTAAGAAAGGTTTGAGAGAAAAAGCAGAACAAGGTTACTGGCCTACACAGCCACCTTATGGTTATACAAGAGTTTATGGAGATAACAAAAATCTTGTTATTAAGGAAGAAGAGGCAAAATTTGTCAAAAAAGCATTTGAATTATATGCAATTGGTACAATGTCATTAGAAGCAGTGCGTAAAGAATTATATGAACAAGGTTATTTTTATAAACCTTACAAGCCTAAAATAGGAACAAGTCATCTAGATAATTTGTTAAAAAACCCTTTATATAAAGGCATGTTTGTATATGGAGGAATCTTATATAAGGGCAAACATGAACCAATAGTTTCGAATGAACTTTTTGAAGAAGTACAACTTGCGTACAGAAAAGCAAATAAGCCTAAGTATAATTCTAAAGAATTTTTATTCAATGGCTTAATTAAGTGCGGAGAATGTGGGTGTTCAGTTTGTGGAGACATTAAAAAACAAAAATATATATATTACAAATGTTCATTGGGAAAAAAAGAAGTTAAATGTTCACAAAATAAATACACAAAACAAGAACAACTTGAAGCACAAATATATGAAGCAATAAAAGCTATTAAAGTGAGTCCCAAGCATAGAGAATGGATAGTAAAAGCAATAAGAATATCGAACGAAAAGAACAAACAGTTTTCAAAAGAAAGAATCTCTCATTTTCAAATAGAAAAAAATAAATGCAAAAACTATCTTGAAAAAATGTATTTTGATAAATTAGACGGTAAAATTACAGAAGAATTTTGGAATGAACAGCATAACAAAATTTCTATAAAAATAGAAAGATATAACACATACATTGAAGCATTTGATCGTGCAGAATTAAAAACTATGCAGCAAATGAATTCAGTTCTCGAACTAGCACAAATGGCTCCAGAGTTGTATTTAGGAGAAACAGACGAATATAAAAGAAAAATTATAAATTCTGTACTTTCGAACTTAACTTTAAAAGATGGAAAATTAAGCTATGATTACAAAAAACCCTTTGACGTATTAGTCAAAGGATTATGTTTTAAAAAAGACTGGGCAGGGGTGGATTCGAACCACCGTACCCTCGCGGGAACAGATTTACAGTCTGTCGCCTTTAGCCACTCGGCCAC
>CALUPU010000011.1 GCA_944322725.1 Candidatus Gastranaerophilales bacterium | reverse complement strand
AAAGCATCGGCTTCATTATTCCAAGCATCATGTGAACCTGTGCCAATTTCAAATCCGTATATCTTCTGGTATTTTTTAGTTTTTGCATAAATTTCGTTGTTGTATTCTTTAAAATTATATTTTGAGCTTTTCATTTTATTAAATCTTTTCTGTTTTGTGCTAAAATTCCTTTATGGAGAAAATTAAGCAATATTTTTCACTAAATTTATTGTCATTATCAGGTTATGCATTTATTGTCTTTGCTTTGCTAATATTTTTTTATTTCTATCCGCAAGCTATAGAAGAAAGTTTAAAAAATGGTCCGACAGATAATTTTGAAGTTACAGTTGGTCATTTTCTGTGGTTTATGTATGTGAATACCTGTTTTTTAGTAATTGAAGCTATTTTATTTGTTTTAGCATTTATTGAGTCAAAAATTTATAAGTATAACCAAAATTTATATGCAAAAATTTTCAATAAAATACCTGATGTGATTAAAAGAATTCATACAATAATGTTTTATACAGGTATGGTATTTGTTTTAATTCCTATATTTTTATTAATACTGTTTATTTTAAACATTATTGTTGAATATATTTTTCTTTATTAAACTATCGGTGGACTGTGACAGCATAAAAGCATATTATTTTGTTTCTGCGGATAAGCTTTATTAATCAAAATAGTGAAGTATATATCATTACAAAATACTAATTTATATTGACACACTACTTGACATTTGTCAAGTAGTGTAAACTTTTAAAACTCAAATAATCGATTAATACGGGGATTCTTGCAAGCCTGTATCACTTATCCCCCAACCAAATCGAGGAAAATAAAAGCATGGTTTTAAAATTTTTTATTTTTTCTAAGAATAATCAAGATTATCCCTGCAAGAATCATCACTACACCCAGGCAAATTCTTGCGGTCAACTGTTCATGAAAAAATACAACCCCGAAGAATATTGCGGTCAATGACTCAAGCGCACCAAGTATTGCCATTGTAGTGGAGCCTATCAGTTTTATTGAAATAGTGATTGTCTCAAGCGAAATAATAATAGGAAAAAGTGCCAAACCAGAGTTACAAAGCCATAAAACGGCTCATGTATTATTTGGAGTTGTGAGCAAAATGAAAAATATTACGGTTAGTGTATTTTTTTGAAAAAGATAATCATAATTATCGAGACCAAAACCGGATATATAAACAAAATTGTGCATGCGATACCGACTTCAATGTGCTTAAAAGCTTCAAATAGGGTCAATGAGGATAATGAAAAAATAAATCGTGCAGCAGCAGTTGCAGGAATTGTCTTAAATTGATTTTGAATGATATTTTTTAGAAAATTTGAGCCATATTCCATATAATAATGCAATGGCATATCTGTAAAAATTACGGAATTGACCCATATACCCCTGCGTAAAACGGCAGTACACAAAAAGCGGGTTTTTCCCGTAACTTACTGCGGTATTGCTTCATTTAAGATACCTGCGGTTTTTCTTCTCATACAGTTTTATCTTTTAATATATTGTATTAAAAATCAAGCCATATATTTTCTCTATAAATTTCTGTTCAAAAACATAGGCGTTTCCCAAAAGAAATCGGAAGGCAGAGGTTTATTATTTTTTATAGCCCAATCGATGCGTTCGATATGCCCTTTGCGCCGGGAATCAAATCCTGCTTTTCTGTAGAATTTCTGAGGATGAACCTGTGCATCAAAAATTTTTCGTGCAATCAGGTGCACTCTACCTTCGCAGACAGGTGTACAGCTTAATTTATTTGCTGCATTTAAAAGCGCTGTTCCTGCACCCTGACCTCTGTACTCTTTATTTATAAAAAGCCTCTTGATGAAAAAAGAAATATATTCTTCAAGTTTGTAAAATGTGTCCGGGTTAGAAACATGAACAGGGTATGCTATCATATACCCCATTTGTTTGCCCTGTTTGTTGAATGCAACAAAATGGTCTCTTCTGTTTTTGTTGTAAACCATTATATCGGGCAATTTTTTTAATGGCTTAGTATGCAGTAAAGAGTCTGCATTCAAAAGCCTTAAATACTTTTGTGACTGTTGAGGCGTAATAATCATATTTCACTAAAAAATCGTGAAAAAAATTTTTTGCTAGTTGCTCTGACCTGCTCTGTAACCGCACCATGCGAATATTGCGGGCAGAAGTTTATCCAAACCTCCTACGGGTATCTTTGCAACAACAAGCGCACCCAGCGCGTCATCCATGTTAACGATAGAATCTTTGAGCGTAAGCTTTCTGTCAGGTTCTTTGTCTTTCGGGTCGTTTATAATATTTGCAAGAAAAGCCGCAAGAGGCATACCTGCAATGAGTGATATGACAATAGCCGCTGCTTTTACCGCCCTTGAGTTTTGATATTTTGTGTTGTCTTCAATAAGTTTCATTGCACCGCCCACAAGTGCTGTCGGCACTGTTGCATTCAGGAACTGAAAAACACCTTCGTTTATTTTTCTTTTTTTATCTGATTTTTTGTCGGAAATTATACCTGATATTACCCCGCCGGCAATACTTGTTGTGCTTAATGTGAGGACTTCTTTTAGTCCGTAGTCGACTTTGAAAATATTCTTAAGATTTTTAAGTCCATGTTGTTTTTTTGCAAAATAAATCATTGGAAGAAGTGTTGATACAACAGCCCCTGCGGCTGTGGCAATTTTGGTTTTCTTTTCTCTTTCTTCGACCCTGTGGTTTCTTTTGTAGCGTAAGGTCGAGTATACGCTTTTATCTTCCGTTGTATTTTGAAAAGCGCTGAAAACATTCCGGTTTGTATGATTTATTTTATTAATAGTTAATGGCATATTTTATTTCTCTTTACCTTCATATAAAAACACAGAATATTAAAATTTGCTATAATCTTTGTAAATAAATTTTAAGGGAGAACAATATGAATTCCGATAATATAAAAAATGCAAAAAATTATTATTATCTTGGCGAAAAATTTCAAGAAGGTTTTGAATATCTTTTAAACACTGATATGCAAAGCCTTGAAAACGGAAAATATGAAATACAAGGAGAGGATATTTTTGTATCCGTTCAAGACTATACGACAAAAATTCCAGAAGAAGGCAAATTTGAAGCGCATAAAAAATATGCAGATATCCAGTATATTATCAAAGGCGAAGAAAAACTGGGCTATGGAGATGTAAAAGATTTTGTGCCTTCTACATTTTATGATGATAAAAATGACATTATCTTTTTTGAAAATACTGTTAAAAGCAGCTTTGTGCATGCAAAGGAAGGGGATTTTGTAATATTTATGCCCGAAGATGCTCACATGCCTTGTATTGCGGTTAATGAACCTTTATATGTCAAAAAAGCGGTTGTAAAAGTCAGAGTTTCATAGCCAGTTTCATAATGATACGCATTTTTACGCCGGTATGAAATTGTTGTAAAAGATGAACTTTGCATGTAATATATTATTGTTAAGTACTTATGGATTAATTTATTAATGGAATTTTTCAGAAAAAACCAGAAAATCATTGTAGGATTGATTGCCGTTTCATTTTTATTGTTTATGTTTGCACCTATTTTAATCGCATTCATATCCAGATAAATCTTAACGGTCAGTCTCAAGAATAGTTGATAACCCTTCGTCTGATGAGAGATAAGACGCAGGATTAGGATAAATCAAATGCAGCATAATGCAAATGCTTATACAACTAAAAGCTTTGGTTTAACTATATTAAAAGCTTTTTTTATATTTATACTGATAATTTCTTTTTCGCAAAGTGCGTTTTGTTCTCAGAATCACATTGAAAAAAAGAGAAAAGAAACCCACGCAAAGGTTCTGCGTTTTAAAAGGCTGGAAACCATTGAGACAAATAAACTTTATAAAAACCAGCAGCGTCTGGAAAATGCACAAAAAAATCTAAACACCTCGAAAAAACAGTATAAATCAGCGGAAACACAGCTTCAAGAAGCAGAAAGAAACCTGAATCAAACAATGTCAGAGTATTCTGCGACGGAATTTCAATCCAAAAACCGCCTGAGACAAATTTATAAAAAACAAAGAAAAGGTATGTTCCAGCTTTTGCTTGCTACGACTGATATTAATACATTTTTGGACAGGATTTATTATCAGAATATAATAACCAAAAAAGATAAAAAGAAACTCGCATATCTTAAAGAAAAATCAAGAAGAATTGCTCTTTTAAGAAACCAGATTGAACAGCAAAAAACTATTATTGCATATTCTATAAAAAATATAAATGCACAGCAGCAGTATATTCAAGGTGCAATCAGCCAGAATGAAAGTTCTATACAAAAGTACAGGACGAATCGTGCATATTATGAAAAAGCAGAAAGAGAACTGGCTAAACAATCAGAAGCTTTGAGCAGAATGATTAATAAAAATACGCAGGGTACTACTGTCAAGGTTGTTTCAGGCTTTATGAAACCTATTGCCGGCCCTATTACGTCGCCTTTTGGTTATAGAGTTCATCCTGTGTTTAAAAGAACAATATTCCATTCGGGCATAGATATAGGCGGTATCAACGGCGGAAAAATCAGAGCATCTAACTCTGGTAAGGTATTATATTCCGGATGGTACGGAGGTTACGGTAAAGTTGTAATTCTTGACCATGGTCTTGTCAATGGCAAGCCGACAACTACCCTATATGCGCACATGTCCTCTTATGTTGTGAGTCCGGGGCAGACAGTTTTAAAGGGTCAGGTGATAGGCTACGAAGGCTCTACCGGATACAGTACTGGACCTCACTGCCACTTTGAAGTCAGGGTTAACGGTAAACCCCAGAATCCTTTAAATTATATATAATAAGTAAAAGGTGTTTTTGTGAATAAAAAAATCATTATAGCTTTAATAATAATTCTCTCGTTTGCCTCAGGCATAAAAAATGCCTATGCTGCGGAAACTATGGATGTGCCTCAGAATACGCAAATAAATAAAGCAACTGATGAACCGGTCGTTGAAGCTGCAGAAACTTCTGATGAAGAAAAAGATAAAATTAAAAATATTTCCGATAAAAAAATTCTGAAAAAAGAATCTGAAGACTCTGATACGCAAGCAGAAGAAGAAAATTCTTTAAATAAAGAAAAACCTAAAAAATTCTTCTCCAAGGCGGAAAAAGTAAAAAAATCCGATAAAGATGATAAAAATGCTGCTGTTGAGGACGGACCGACTACGGACGTACTTGTTGACAGCGAGTCTATAGAGTATTTTCCGGAACGTCATGAGTTTGAGGCGGTAGGCAATGCAAAAGTCACTTTCCCCGAAGAAAATTCTTCACTCTATGCAGATAGAATCGTTTTTAACCACGATACGAATTATATAAAAGGATACGGCAATGTTGTTCTGGTAAAAGAAGGTCAGAAAGTTAACGGTGATTACATTCAGATAAACCTGAACGAAGATAATGCAATGATGACCCGTCCGGTGCTTAACCACATGCTGATTAAAATCAGGGCAAAACAGGCTGTGGTGAATGACGCTAGCACAGAGGCAATAGACGGTATTGTCACCTTTAACGACAAAACCAGCTATAAGATGATTTCCCGTCCTGTTTTCAATTTCCATGAACCTATGATGGACGAGGTTATTCCCAAGAACTTTTATTTTAAAGAAAAATATGATAACAAATGGCGTCTTAAGGCTAAAACGATTGTCATAGACAGTTACAAAGACAGGGATATTGCAACACTTAAAAATGCAGATATATATATTAAAGATACAAAACTTGCTACAGCGGGCAATTTGAAACTTTATACCGACAAAGAGCAGGGATATATAGAAACAAATATGCTTGAGCTGGGTTCGTTGAGAAACTTCGGTGCATATATTTCACCGGGTATTGTATTCAAGACTCCTAACGCTTCTACATTAAAAATCGGTCCTGCTGTTACTTATAAAAGCGATTTTGGTGTGGGTGCACTGGGTCGTTTTATGACAGATAAAAACAGAACGGATTTTGGGTGGTCAAGTTCCAAGAGCAAGTTTGTTGTACGCGGGGATCAGGAATTTACCGATAACCTTAAATTGGAATACGGTATAAATTCATATTTGGGCAACGGTTTTCTCGGAAGCAGAATGCCCAAGTACGGAGTTCAGCTGGTTCATTTCAAGACATATGATATAGAAGATCTTGATGTACAATTCACAAACAGATTTTCAGGCGGATTTGCCAGAGACTGGAACAGTAATTTTTCTACCATGAGATTTGTATGGCAGACTTCAACTGCTAAATCTCTGTTCAAATACAAAAATGAAGATGCCAAATTTGCAATGGACTTTGGTATAGCGGCACAAACCCACGCTGCTTTGTATGGAAACGGTGATACCATGGGACTGGTCAGAGGCGGGCCGTATTTGAGAACACAGTACAAATCATGGCAGCAGCATGTAGCGTTTTTCCAGGGCGGACAGGCAGGAAATACGCCTTTCTACTTTGACCAGAACTTCTACGGAAGGTCAAACATTGTGCTTGGCGAATCCTTGCGTCTCAGTAAATATTTGACTGTTATGTATTCTGCAACAATCGTTGTTTCTAACGATACGCCTGATGACAGAATGCTTCAGGAAAACAGATTCTACTTTCTCATCGGACCTGACGATGTTAAATTTATGATAGGTTATGACGCATACAGACAGAATGCGTCAATGGGGCTTATGATGAATGTTGGTGCGGAAAACTCCGATGTTGAGTTTAACCGTTTGATACTTAATGACCCGCAGGCAATCGGTCACTCTAAAAAGACAGAAAAACAAAAAATGGCTGAAAAACGTAAAAAAGAAGAAGCTGCGAAAAAACAGCAGGAAAGCGACCCGATGAATCGTTCCGTGAAAGATTATCAGGATTATACTCCCGGCTTTAACATGATGCCTGGCGGTACAATGCTTACGCCTTCCATGATAAGACCTCCGGGAATGTAAAACCGCTACGCGTTTTGGAACTAATTTCGTAAAAGTTTTTTAATATTGCCCACTTGGGCTAGCAAAAAGCTGTGTGTTTCTCTTTATAATAAATATTAATTATTTAATTAAAAAATTGAAAACAAGGAGAAAACATGAGAGTAGCGTCTATTCAAACTGCACAACACGTGCATTCAACACAGCAGTCACGCACGAAAAACAATCAGTCCAAAATGCAAATTAACACAGGCTGCCTGAACAATGCAGGCATGCAAAAATCTTACAGCCCGTCTTTCGGCTGGTTTTTGCTTGATGATATGTTTTTCTATTTTAACAGAAAACTCAATGAAAGCAGAGAGGCTCAAAAGCGTGAACAAATAAGTACAACTAACGAAAAAGTTGTAGATGATATATCTCTTCTGGCAAAAAAACTGCATGTTTCTCCTGCTATTGCAAGAGAAAGATACAATGAATATCTTAAAATCGGCGGTATAAAACCAATCGGCTACGGCAATGAAGAAGGATTGAACAAAGTAATCGGCTATTGCGGAGAAAAACTTGATCTTATTCAGCATGTAGTTGCACCGATAATTTCTGCACAACAGGCAGAATCTAAATATAGTGAGCATCGCCCCAGTGAATTTGATGTTCCAAACGGTGTAATTTTATACGGTCCGAGAGGAAGGGGTAAAAGTTTCATGGCAGAATGCCTGATGGAACATTTTAAGGAAAAAAGTAGAGATTCCCTTATGGGCATATATACTATCAACAGACCCTGGAAAGAAGGGGATACTCTGGAAAATGCCCTTGCAATAGTAAACACCTTTGAAAATGCGAAAAAACAATACGAAAGAACAAAAAACAGAAGTGTTATTTATATAGAAAAATTTGACGAAATGCTGAATGAAAATAAAAATCCTATTCTCTGTGCGGAATTTTATAATGCAGCAAAAGAATGTAATAAGAAAGGAATTACATGGGTCGGAACAATTACCTCTCCAAAAGCTATGCCGGATTGGCTTTTTGACCCTGATATAAGCAATGTAACCATGCCTGTAAAAAAAATATCCGAGGTAGAGCAGTCTGCTGTTATGAGTTATTTCTGGGCAAAACACAACAGGCTGGACAAATCTGACCACGATGCAATCCTTAATTACATGAGAAACAATGACATAGCAATCTACCCGCCCCAATTTGAAGAAATATCAAAAAATGTAAACGAAAAGCTATCTTTTAAAGATTACAGCAGTAAGAAAAGAGGCAATTACAAAGCACCTGTCACAACGCAGGATGCACTGGCAGGCATTATAGGATATAAGACAAAAAAAGAAATGGGAGACAAACAGAACAAAAAAGATGAAGAAAGAAAAGAACTGATGGGTCTAGACGATGCAGATTATATCAGTAAAGTAAAGGAGAAATTCTATGGAAATAAATTACGTTAAACCTTACAATCTGAGTTCATATCAAAAAAATAAATTTAACAAAAACTTTAAAAAATCACCGTTACAGGGAAATGAGCACAGTGTTTCTATGAACAAAACGCAAAAAACTGCTGCGGCAGTGGGCGGCGGTCTTGCTGCACTGTTGTCTATAGGTGCTGCCTTGAAAGGCAGAAGATTCATGGTTGTTCAAAGCAGAATTGAACATTTGGCAATACGCTTAAATAGAATCTTTAGACCGGACAAAAATATGTATCTGCCTAAAACAAACGGCATAAAAACTGACAACATAAGACAGTGGGAAGAAAGAGTTTTTTCCGAATATTTTATCAGACCGCTTCAAGAACGCTTAGCCGGCAAAAAGGAATTTTGTCCGCGTGACGGAATTTTAGTTGTAGGTCCTGATTCAAAAGCGAAAACAGACTTTTTTGAACGTGCTGTTAAAGAAATGGAAAAAAACGGAGTGGAAATTATTGACCCTAAACCCGGCTCCAATCCTCATTTTGATGATGTATTTGACACATGGAATAAGATGTTTTATAAAAACGGCATGACTCCTGACAAGGCGAGAGAAGAATTCCGGAAAAACGAAAAATTTAAAGCTTTTGTTGTAAGAAATATTGATGAAATGGGAGAATCAAAAAAATATCCTAAGGGCAATCCATTACAATATGAGGAAGAGTTTTTGAATGACTCACCGGATACAAATTACGCAGCAAGTAAATTCGGGCTCATAAAAATATTCTCGGCAAAAAGCACCCGCGGACTTTCTCCTGCCACAATACGCACCGGCAGGATAAGCTGGCGGATGACACCCATGCCTTATGACAACGAACCTGTTGAGGTTTGGAAAAATTATCTTGATTATGTAAAAGACACCAATAGAGAGGAATATGTTTTAAAAGCAATTAAACATGCAAAAAAACTCTTCGCATCACGCGGAAAAGAAGAGCTGAAAGAAATTGCTCCTCATCTTGAATTCCAGCGTTCTTACAAAAATCCTGATTTTAAAGATTCGCTTAAAAAATGGAAAGACTGGACTGAATACACGTCTGAAAGAAAAGGTGTAAGTGATGCCAGAAGAAGCATTGATTTACAATATGTGCTTGACGATCTTGCACATTATGAGGGAACATCAACATCTAAAGAAAAACGCAAACAGTTAAAAGAATCACCCAAATTCAAGGCAATTGTAGACATGCTGTATGAAAAATTCCTGAAAATAGAAAAAAAATATCCTGAGCAATATAAGGAATCCTATGCTAGAACAATAAAATTTCTTGAAGGTTCAATAGAAGGCAAACAGAAAATAATAGAGAACTTTGAAGAACGTATAAAAAATGATCCTAAAAATAAAGAAAAATATTTAGATATAATTAATAGCTTAAATCAATCACTTGAACATACCAAAAAAGAACTGGAAGAATTCAATCAAAAAGGATTTGATCTTGAGTTCAGCATTAAGGGGCACTGGCTGCAACATGTTGCAGAATGTCTGTCAGGTCAGCTCAATCGCGTGTAAAAAACCAGAAAGGAGGAAAAATGCAAATCTCTGCAATAAGATATAATATGTCCTGCTCTTACCCGAAAAAGAACAGTACAAAACATACAGCCCAACAATCATTTAAGGGTTATACACATGAATTAGAAAACTTTTCTTCCCAGTTTGATATGAATGGCGGCTATTATTTACATAAGTCGTTTGTTAAATACCGCTATCCCGACCGTCTGGAGGATACGGGTGTTCGTTTAAAATGGGAAGAGTTAACTCCGCGCGAGCGGGATATATACAGCAGCGATGAAGGGTATATGCCCAGAATTTACATAGCTTCACCCTACGAAGAAATACCTCCCGAAATATACAAAACTCATACCCATATCCAGAAGAATGATCTATGGATGTCGCAAATCAAAAAAGATAGTATGGAAGGTTTCATGAATTTTGCCTGCAATGCAACCTGTGAAATGGAGCATTACAAGGAATTGCAGGCAAAAAGAGATGAAATAATAGACAAAAATACAAAAGAGATAGAACTGCTTAAAGAAAGACATGAAGAAACTTTAAAAAACTGTCCTGAAAATATAAACGCTAAAGTTGAAGAAAAATACAATAACAGAATTTCTCAATTAGAAAAAGAAATTGAAGAAGCAAAGCAAAAAACAGAGCGTGTTGACAAAAATATGGAAAAGGCAGAAAGACGCTATGATGTTCTAAAAAAATTGGATGACATATGCCGGCAGATTACATCAAAAAAACAAGAAATATATGAACTTTCTAGTTATTCAATTTACGGCAGCAATAATTTTAGGATAGGTGAGTTAAAAGAAGATGTTGAAAAATTAGAAAAAATATATCAAATTAGACAAGAACAGGTAAAACGTCTGCGTAATATGACTTCTTCTAAAATTGTAGAAATAGCTCTTGAAAAAAGTGAAGAAGCAATGTTTGCAATAGAACAAAAAATTGAAGATGCAAAAAGGCAAATAAACAACTTAAGCATGAATGAAGATGTTAGAAAGGCGTTTATTGATAAGATTAATAATGAAGAAATTCCCGAAATACAAGAAAAAATTAAAGAAGAATTAAAAAATGTAGAAAAATTCTACAGACAATATTACCCCGAGTGGTGTGATGTATAAGCGCCTTTGAAAAGGTGTGAATCTGCGGGTGCCGGATTAGATAAAGTGTGTTAAATTTATAGTCCGTAACATTGTTTACGGACTTTTTGCTATTAAAAAAGAGATTTGTAGTATAATAGTTAAAAATTGACTGCAATTTGAATATTTTGACAAGGGGAATTATATAAATGACTCTAAAAGATTGGTTTGAAACCAGAAAAGAAGAACAACAGGCTGCTCGTCCGATTGACCCTAAAATCGACGACAACATAGGTAAACTCTGGGTAAAATGCTTTAACTGCAATGCCCAGCTTCCGAGAAAAGAACTCGAACATCACATGATGGTCTGCCCTGAATGCGGCTATCATTTTAGAATAAACGCAAAAACAAGAATCCAACAGCTTTTTGACGAGGGTACCTTTACGGAATACTTTGAAAACATTGCTCCTTCCGACCCTCTGGATTTTGTGGATACGGAATCCTACAAAGAAAGACAGGAAAAAGCCAAAGAAAAAACAAACCTCAACGATGCTGTTGTGACGGGTGTCGGCAAGGTGGAAGGTGAAGAAATTGCCTGCGCAATCATGGACTTTGAGTACATGGGCGGCTCTATGGGAAGTGTTGTGGGGGAAAAAGTTACCCGTATTATAGAACTCGCACTTGAAAAGAAACTTCCTGTTGTTACTATCACTGCTTCAGGCGGTGCAAGAATGCAGGAGAGCGCGCTTTCTTTGATGCAGATGGCAAAAACAAGCTGTGCCGTTGCAAAACTTAACGAAGCAAAACTTCTTTACATTAACATTCTTACTGACCCGACTTACGGCGGTGTTACTGCAAGTTTCGGTACAATCGGTGATATTATTATTGCAGAGCAGGGCGCACGTATCGGTTTTGCGGGCAGACGCGTAATCGAGCAGACAATCAGGCAGAAGCTTCCTGCGGATTTCCAGACAGCAGAGTATCTTATGAAGCACGGTCAGCTTGACATGATTACAAAACGAAGCGAACTCAAAGAAACTCTCGCAAAGATATTAAGGCTCCATCACAGATAATCGGGATTTGGTATTATGAAATTAGATTTTGAAAAACCTATAACAAAGATTGAAGAAAAAATAGAAGAACTGAAAAAAATGAGCGAAGAATCAGGCATGGACTTGTCAAAAGAGATAGAAATTTTTGAACAGCAGTCCCACGAATACAAAAAAGAACTGTACGAAAACCTGAAACCCGTGCAGAAACTCCAGATTGCAAGACATCCGAACCGTCCGAACTTTCTGGACTACATCAATCTGATTACGACAGACTTTGTAGAAATGCACGGCGACAGAGAAGGTACTGACGACAGAGCCATAATAGGCGGTGTTGCAAAAATCGGCGAACAGCCCGTTATGATTGTCGGTACTGTAAAAGGTAAATCCACAAAAGAAAACCTTGTATACAACTTCGGTATGCCTCAGCCCGAAGGCTACAGAAAAGCTTTGAGATTGTTTGAACACGCCAACAGATTCGGTCTGCCGATTGTTACTCTTATTGACACTCCCGGTGCATATCCCGGTATCAAAGCCGAAGAGCACGGGCAGGGTATTGCTATTGCGGTTAACCTCAAAGAAATGGCGAAACTTGAAGTTCCAGTTATTGCAGTTATAACAGGCGAAGGCTGCTCAGGCGGTGCACTCGGTCTTGCTGTGGCAAACAAGGTGCTTGTCCTTGAACATGCTTACTACACAGTAATTTCACCCGAAGGCTGCGCATCTATTCTCTGGAGAGATGCTGCCAAGGCATCCGAAGCTGCAGAGGCATTGAAAATCACAGGTCCTGACCTTTTAAAATACAATATTATTGACGGTATTGTTAAAGAGCCTTTAGGCGGTGCGCATTACGATTACGAGGCAATGGGCGAGGAATTGAAAAAAGACATTCTCAACGCGCTCGATGAGTACAAGAACATGTCCGCACAGGAACTTAAAGACGACAGATACAGCAAGTTTCGCCGTATGGGTGTGTTTAATTCATAAAATAATAATTAATAAGCATAAGTTATTTACTTATTCGTTCCGAAAAATCCGCCCTTACGGGTTGGATTTTAAGTCACTCCTAAGCAAACAACTTATGCTTATTAAAAAACAACAGGAGCTTTATCTGATGAAAGACTACTTTGAAATCTCTGTAAATATTAATCCCTGTGCAATCGAACTTGTGACAGAAATCTTTTTTGAACGATTCGAGTGCGAGGGTGTTGTTCAGGCAGAGGAAAAATACAAAGATCTCGAACTTGTTGAAACAACCAACAACATTGCAAAAGGCTATGTATTGTTTGAGGAGGATGATTTTTTACCTTCAGAGATTCAAAAAGTTTTTGCAAACGCAAAAGAAGAACTAAAACTTGACGGCTTTACAGACGAAGAACTGGGCGACTGGACAATCAGTGCAAAAAAAATTATCAATCAGGACTGGTCTCAAAAATGGAAAGAACACTGGAAGCCTACTAAAGCTTCGGAGCACGTAATTATTTGTCCTTCCTGGGAGGAGTGCACACGCTCAAAAGATGATGTTTTGATTACGCTTGACCCAGGGTCTGCTTTCGGTACAGGTACGCATGCCACTACACAGCTTTGTATTCAGGCTATTGAAAAGTATCTGAAAAAAGGTGATGAAGTTGCCGACATCGGTACGGGGTCGGGGATTCTGGCTATTACGGCAGTGAAGTTCGGTGCTGTACACGCTGTGGCTATTGATAATGACCCGCTTGTTATTGATGTTGCAAAGGACAATGCACAGATGAACTGTGTATTTAATAAGATTGATTTTTCTCACGCCACGGCTGATATGCTTACTGAGCAGTATGATTTTGTCTGCGCAAATATTCTGCACAACGTGCTTGCTGAGATTATGGGTGATTTGAAAAACATTATGAAACCACAGGCGCATATGGTTTTGAGCGGAATACTGGATGAGAAAAAGCAGGTTGTGCTGGACGCAATTGAAAAACACGGTCTCAGACTTGTCGAAACCATGCAGCAGGACCAGTGGATTGCTTTTGTGGTTAGGAAAGATATTTAGAAAATTTATAATAAAATCGATTTTTTAAATTTTTGCAAGCTATTATTTCTAAAAATCACATAAAACAGTTATAATATTGTCATGGATAATTTAACACCGGAAAAATCAAAGCCAAACCTGCCTGAAACTGCGGAAAAAACATCGCTTCGTGCTGTGAAAAAATATGTGCTGAAAAAAACAAACGCACAAAATCTGCATTATAAAATTGACTACGATAAAGACCTGAACCCCGCGCAGCTTGAGGCTGTGAAAACTAAAAACGGCGCGGTTCTGGTTATTGCCGGCGCGGGCTCGGGCAAGACAAAAACTCTTACATACCGCGTGGCTAGACTTATTGAAAGCGGCGTAAAACCTGAAAATATCCTGCTTCTTACGTTTACTAAAAAAGCTGCTGATGAAATGCTTAACCGTGCTGTTATGATTCTGGATTCGCGCTGCGAAAAGGTTGCAGGCGGTACGTTTCACTCTTTTTCGAACTATGTTTTAAGAAAATATTCAAACCTTCTTGAACTGCGCAATAACTTTACCATAATTGACCGCGCTGACGCGGAGGATGTGATAAACCATATTCGTGCACAGGTCGTGACAAAACAGGAAAAACGCTTTCCGAAAAAAGGCACTATCCTTGATATCTACTCAAAAGCCGTGAACAAAAACATGACAGCGGAAGCAGTCATAGAAAGCGAATACAACCAGTTTTCTCATTGCGTGGAAAAAATAAACGAGATTTCAAAACAGTATGTTGCTTATAAGCGCGCAAACAGCCTGCTTGATTATGATGACCTGCTTTTGTATCTTCGCACGCTTTTGCAGTCCAATGAAGAGATAAGAAAAAAACTTTCGAATCAGTATAAATACATCATGATAGACGAGTATCAGGATACAAACTCTTTACAGGCTGATATTATAAGGCTTTTGGCGTCCGAACATAACAATGTAATGGCTGTTGGGGATGATTCACAGAGTATTTATTCGTTTAGGGGTGCAAATTTCAGAAATATTCTTGATTTCCCTGCTATTTTTCCTGATACAAAAATTATAAAACTCGAACAGAACTACAGGAGTTCGCAAAACATCCTTGCTCTGACAAATAAAGTCATTGATAAAGCAAAGGAAAAATATACAAAAAAACTTTTCTCAACCATAGAAAGCCCTGTAATCCCTGCTCTAATCTGCACAAACGACATGCAGACAGAGGCAGAATTTGTCGCGCAAAGAGTGCTGGAACTGCAGGAAGATGACATCTCCTTAAACGATATTGCGGTGCTGTGCCGCAGTGCACGTATGACCTATAATCTGGAAATAGAACTGGCAAAGCGCGCGATACCTTACCGTAAGTACGGCGGGTTAAAATTTATTGAAACCGCACATGTTAAAGATGTTATTGCGCATTTAAGAGTTGTATTAAACCCTAACGACATTATTAGTATCAATCGGATACTGCTGCTTCTTGACGGGGTCGGAGCGCAGACAGCAATGAAGCTTTTGCCTGTTGTTGCAAAAGAAAATCTCGATACAAAAAACCTTATGCTGCCTGTAAAAAAGAACACTGACGGTATAAAAAAACTTTTTACAACGGTAGAAGAGCAGAGAAAATACCTTATGACGCCGTCTGTGATTGTGGATAATATTCTTGCATATTATGAGCCGATTTTGATGGATAAATACGATGACTACAGCAAAAGACTTAAGGATTTGGAGCATTTTCGCTATCTTTCGGAACAATACAGCAATCTTGAGGATTTTTTGAGCGACCTTGCGCTTGAGCCGCCGGACAGTTCTGTCTCCGAAGTCGAGGACGGTGCACAGCAGGACGAGTATCTCACTTTATCTACTATTCACAGTGCCAAGGGGCTTGAGTGGAAGGCTGTGTTTATTATCGGGGCTGTGGACGGGCGTTTTCCAAGTGTTTATTCCTTCAATTCCGAGGAAGAACTTGATGAGGAGCTGAGGCTTATGTATGTGGCTGCAACCCGTGCAAAGACTTATCTTTATATCACTTATCCGATTGATATGTTTGATCACGCTACAGGCATGGTTTTGTCAAAGCCTTCGAGATTTCTTGACGGTATTGAAGAGGATGTTCTTGAAAGATGGATTCTTGAGACGGAAGAATAAAAAAAGACCTCTTATAATTAAGAGGTCTTTTTTGTGTGAATTCTTTTGATTACATAGGGTAATTTGCCGGATATTCTTCGTGTTCTTGATATTGAGGCTGCTGAGGCACATATCCGTTATCAGTTGTTCTCAATTTTTCAAGATAAAGCTGTCCGTTTTTAACAATTGTGTGAAGTTGTGAAAGGTCAGCTTCGATATTGTTAAGTATTTGTTCGGCGTAGTTTTGCGCACCTTCTTTTGTTCTGTGTGCTTCATCTTCTGCCTGAATTTTTATTTGTTTTGCTTCTTCTACTGTCTGGTCTCTGAGTTCCTGACATTCTGAAAGAACCTGTTCTTTGATTCTTTCTGCTTCTCTTTGAACCTGATTCAAAAGTTCTGACTCGCTTAGAATTTTTTCAGCTTCATTTCTTGCATCCATGATAATGCGTTCTGCTCTCTGCTGTGCTTCGATTTGAATTTCTTCACGGCGTCTTAAGATAGATTCTGCTTCTTTTATATCTTCCGGTATGGAGGCATCGATTCTGTCTAAAATTGCTTCCATTTCAGAACTTTTTACCATGACAAAACCGGGCAGAAAGTGGAAACCTTTGTCCAATATCAAATTAGCCCTTCCTAAAAGTTCTTTGATTCTAAGTTGTGTCATATCAGATACTTACCTTTCATTGATTTTTATATCTTATTAAAATATTTTACCACACTTTCGGGAACAAATTTCGAAATATCGCCGTTATACTTTGCAATTTCTTTTACTGTACTTGAAGAAATAAAGTTGTACTTTGGCTTTGTAATGAGAAATACCGTTGTAATAGACGGAGCGAGTGCGCTGTTGGTCTGCGAAAGCTGCATTTCGTATTCAAAATCCGAAACGGCTCTCAATCCTCTGATTAAAATATCAGAACCGACTTTTTGAGCATATTCGATAGTCAGACCGTCAAAGCTGTCCACCTCGACATTAGACAGGTTCATTTCTTTTAAGGCTTCTTCAATGAGGAACACCCTGTCAGCAGTGGGCAGGAATCCTTTTTTGCTGTCATTTTTGAGTACAGCAATAATTACTTTGTCGAACATTGCAGACGCTTTAGCCAGAACATCCAGATGTCCTTTTGTTATAGGGTCAAAGCTGCCCGGATATATTGCCGTTTTTCCCATGTGGTTAGTGCCTGTATAGTCTGCCATATATAATTATATAATCGTAAATTTAAAATATTGCGATTTTAACGAGAATTGTTTATTATTGTTACAAAGTTAACCAAATTTTTTGTTATAATGATGTCTAAGAAGTATTGCAAAGGGGTCAGTGTTTGATTGAGAGAATAATGTTAACAGTTTTGATTGCCGCATTATGGCTGTTTCTTTTTATTTTCCAGAACTTCATGTCTACATTCTGGGCTATACTTTTTCTTTGCGCGTTTATGACGCTGTACTGTGTGTACATGCAGATTGCAATTACTCACAACAAAAGAAAACTTAGAAAACAGCCCGAAGAACTTAACCTGAACTACAAACCTTTTGTATCTGTTATGATTCCTGCGCATAACGAGCAGGATGTTATAGAAAAAACCGTTGAAAACATTCTGGAAATGGATTATGAAAAGTTTGAAATAATCCTTATCGATGATAGAAGCGAAGACAATACGGCACAAAAATTAAAAGAGCTTGAACAAAAATATGATAAAGTCAGTGCAATAATCAGACCGATGGAGGCATTCCCCGGAAAATCAGCTGTTTTGAACGATGCACTGCCTCTTGCGAAAGGCGAGGCTGTTTTGATTTTTGATGCGGATGCACGTGTGAAGCCTGATTTCTTATCAAAACTTGTGCCTCATCTTGAAAAAGATTGCGTGGGTGCTGTTCAGGCAAGAAAAGTAATTATAAACCGTGAAGAAAACTTCCTGACACGCTGTCAGGATAATGAGTATGCTCTTGATTCGTATTTTCAGGAGAGCAGAGACTCAATAAAAGGAGCTGTAGAATTAAGAGGCAACGGTGAACTTATTAAAAGAGAAGCACTTGTTGATATTAACGGATGGAATAATTATACGATAACAGATGACCTTGATATGTCTACGAGACTGCATATAAAAGGCTGGGACGTGCGTTTTTGTCCTGATGTATGCGTATATGAAGAAGCGGTTGTTAAATTTATTCCTCTTTTAAAACAACGCAGACGCTGGGTTGAAGGCAGTATCAGAAGATACCTCGAACACTTCTGGGGCGTTCTTTTTTCAAAGGATATGTCGCTTCGCGTAAGTATAGACATGATTGCTTATATTACTGAGTTTATCCTTCCTTTTTGGATGATTTCAGAAATTTGTTTTCAGGCGTTTAAATATGTTAAAAATTCGCCTAACTGCATATCTTCCTCGCTTTTGGTTTCGGTTGTTGTGTGCGGATTCTTTACCATAGGGCTTTTATGCGGTATTAGAAAATATAATAAAATTTCTAAGCGACAGAGCATAAAGCAGGCAGTTGAAACAGGTATTTTTCTCTGCTGTGTATGGTTTCCGATAGTAGTATTTATTGTATTTAAGATAATTTTCTTTAAAAAGACAATGGACTGGGGAAAAACAACCCACGGCGTAACTAAAGTTATTGAAAATGCAGTTTCCTCTGATAAGGAAGAACAAGCGGTATAGTTATGTCTGAAAAAAGGATTTTTAAAGGCGGGGATGTTCTTGAAGCCGGAGTGCAAAAACTTGTCTATGAGGGTGACGGGCTGGTAAAGGTTGACGGATATCCGATTTTTATTGAAGGCGCATGCCCTGAGGACAGGCTGAAAATACGCATAACAAAGGCAAATAAAAATTTTGCAAACGCTGTGATTGAGGAGATTATCGAGCCTTCGCTTCACAGAGTTAAGCCGTTCTGCCCTTTGCATAATGTCTGCGGCGGGTGCGGCTGGCAGCATATTGACTATGATTTTCAACTGGAGCAGAAAAGAAATATTGTTGCCGAAACAGTCAAAAAAATTACGGGCGAAGATATAGAAATCAAGCCTGTACTTTCGTCACCCGAAACAAGGTCTTTCCGCTCGAAGGTTCAGTATCCTGTGTCTCAGACAAAAGTTTCTAAAAGGCTTCTTGCAGGTTATTACAAAAAAGGCTCTCACGAACTTGTGAATATAAAATACTGCCCTATACAGCCTAAAATTATAGATAAAATTACGGAGTTTATCCGTACAAATGCTCAGGAACTGGGTATTACAGGATACAACGAAAAGCTTCACAAAGGCGAACTGCGCCACATAGTCTATCGCATGAGTAAATCAGAGAATGAATGTATTGTTATTTTTGTTGTTAACGACACTAAGCTGAACGACAAATTTAAAAAGCTGGCTAAAAAAGTTATGGAAGAATTTGCCCATGTAAAAGGCTGCCTTATAAATTACAACACTCTCAAGGGCAATCTTATAATGACAGGCGATACAAGAAAGATTCAGGGTGAAAATTATATTATTGAAAAAATGGACGGCAAAACTTTTAAAATTTCCGCAAACAGTTTTTTTCAAGTAAATATCGGTTCTGCAAAAAATATTTTTAATACTGTCAAAGATATTGTGTCGGCAAATTACCCTGATTCACGTATTTTGGATGCATATTCAGGTGTTTCCAGTTTCGGGATATGGCTGAGCGATATAGCAAGAGAGGTTGTGTCTGTTGAGGAAGCACCTTCTGCAACAAAAGATGCTTCTGACAATGTGGAATTGAATAATGTAAAAAATCTCACAGCTTTAAACGGTGACGCTAAAAAAATCTTTGCACAACTTTGCGAAAACGGTGAACGGTTTGATGTGACAGTTCTTGACCCTCCGAGAAAAGGATGTGAAAAAGAGTCGCTTGATTTTGCACTAAAATTGAGTGATAAGGCTATAATTTATGTATCTTGCAACCCATCTACTCTTGCAAGGGATTTGAAATATCTTCATGAAAACGGGTTCAAAACAAAGTATATTCAACCCGTTGACATGTTCTGCCATTCGTATCACATCGAGTCTGTTGCATGGCTTGAGAGAATTTGATAATTTGATTGTATTTAATAAGCTTTTTGGTTAAAATCTTACTGTGGTCAATTGCCATAGTGTGGATTTTATCATGAAGTTTACGTTTGATGAGTTAGTAAAAGCAACGAATGCACAGGTTTTGCAATGTCAAAACACTTCGGGCACTCTTAAAATATCCACGGATTCTCGAAATATTAATCTCAACGATGTTTATCTCCCTTTAAAAGGAGAAAATTTTGATGGTCATGATTTTATAAAAAGTGCTGTGGATAAAGGCGCAAGAGGCTATTTTACAAGCGATAAAAGTCTTATATTTCCGCTGGCAAAGTTTATTCTGTATGTTGAAAATACTTTAGAAGCATATCTTAAGATTGCATTGATGTATAAAGAACGTATAAATCCTGTAACAATTGCTATTACCGGAAGTTCAGGCAAAACTACCACAAAAGAAATGATGGCATCTGTTCTTGAAGAAGCCTACAGAATCCATAAGTCTCCGCTGAATCATAACAATGAAGTCGGTCTTTGCCAGACACTGCTGTCTATGCCCGCGGATACAGAGGTGTTGATACTTGAAATGGGCATGAGAGGGCTTGGAGAGATTGATATTCTTTCTAAGTATTCAAAACCCGATATTGCAGTAATAGTAAATACAGGCTCTACCCACCTTGAACGCCTTGGCAGCCTTAAAAATATTGCAAGAGCCAAGTGTGAAATTGCAAACCATTTGCACGAAGAAGGGCTTTTGATAGCACATGATACAAAGCTAATTCGAAGCGAAAATAAGTTTAAAGGTCAGACGATTTATATTGATTTTGACAGTCCGGATTTAAGGGATATCAAGCTGGAGCAGTCTTCGAGTGAATTTGTGTACAAAAATGAAAAATACAAACTTAATATTGAAGGCGAGCATAATATTCATAATGCCTTGTTTGTTATAAATACTGCTTTAAAACTGGGAGTTTCGGCAGAAAAAATAAGACAAGGTCTTGAAAAATACAAACCAATTGAAAAAAGATGGGAAGTCTCTGAAATTGCGGGATATAAAGTTATAAACGACAGCTACAATTCCAATCCCGAATCGTTGAAGGCTGCAATTACCACATTTTTGCAGACACAAAAAAATACAAGATGGCTTGTGCTTGGCGATATGAAAGAACTCGGCACAAAAGCAAGAACCTATCACAAAGAAATCGGCGAGTTTTTAAACGGTTTTGACAATGTCAAGCTTATAACGGTGGGCGAACTTGCTAAATTTATTGCAAGAACTTCAAAACACGAATCAAAAGAGTTTGCGGACAACAACGGTGTTGCCGGTTATATAAAAGAAAATGCCGAAAAAGGCAGTGCAATATTGTTTAAGGCATCAAGGTCAATGAAGTTTGAAGAAATAATTAAGGAGTTGGACGAACAATGATTTTATCAATCGTAGCAGCACTTGTGGCATTTGTGCTGGCGCTGCTTTTCGGTGTTCCGTATATAGATTTTTTGAAGAAAAAAATGCTCGGTCAGTATATTAGAGAAGAGGCTCCGGAGTCTCACGCCAAAAAAGGCGGAACCCCTACAACAGGCGGTGTTTTTCTTGTAGCTGCTGCTGTTTTGGCTGCGGTTGTGTCTCTTTTTATGGCTGAAAAAACTTCTACAGGCGCATTTTTGCTTTTAATAACGTTTATATTTTATATGTTTGCCGGCTTTCAAGATGATGCACAAAAGTTTGCACACCATGAGAACAAAGGCCTTAGTGCAAGAGGCAAACTCCTTTTGCAGATAGCGATTGCGTGTCTGCCTGTTATGTTTGTGACAATAGGGGGAAGAACTTTTGTCACTTTCGGCGAGTATGCCATAAATCTCGGCTGGCTGTATCCGATTTTCGGTATATTTTTGATTACGGGAGTATCAAATGCAGTGAATCTCACTGACGGTCTTGACGGGCTGGCTGCTTTAAATATGGTTATTTCCACTGCTGCTTTGACTGTAATCAATTTAATTATGGGCAATGTGGATATTGCTATAATATGTGCTTCCGTGATGGGAGCATGCCTTGGATTTTTGTATTTTAACCGGCACCCTGCTAAGGTGTTCATGGGCGATACAGGTTCTCTGGCGCTTGGCGGTGTGCTCGGTACAATTGCTGTTATGGGCAAGTTCGAGTTGTGGCTTATTCCTATCGGCATAATTTATCTTGTGGAAACTCTCTCTGTTATGCTTCAGGTTACGAGTTTTAAACTCACGGGTAAAAGAATTTTTAAAATGAGTCCGATTCATCATCACTTTGAACTGTGCGGATGGAAAGAGACAAAGATTGTTAAAGTATTCACGTTTGTGAATTTTGTATTTTGTTCCGGAGCAGTTGCGCTGTTCTGGTATTTAAACAGATAAGGCATATTTTATGAAAAGAAAATGGTTCGATAAAAAAGTTTTGATTCTCGGTCTGTCCAAAAGCGGAACCGCCGCGGCAAAGTATCTTAATTCGAAAGGCGCTGACTGCTATATTACCGAAAAAAAACCAATGTCAGACAAGGATACGGAACTTGTAAAAGAACTGAACGACCTTGGAATAAAAACAGAGTTTGAACATCATAGTGAAGAATTTATGCAAGATGCCTATATTGCTGTAACAAGCCCCGGTATACCCCCTCAGGCAGATATTATGCAAATGCTTAAAGAACGAAATATAAAAGTTATAAGCGAAGTGGAACTTGCATACCTTGAAACACAGGTGCCTTTTATTGCAATAACCGGTACGAACGGCAAAACCACTACAACGGAGTTGACAAATTTTATTTTAAATAAAGAGTTTAAGGCTGAAAAATGCGGAAATATAGGTATTCCGCCTTGTTCTCTGCTGGATAAGCTGACAGACTTTTATGTTTGCGAGGTAAGTTCGTTTCAGCTTCAATACAGCCCGGGATTCAGACCGCAGATTGCAGTGTGGATGAACTTTACACCTGACCACATTGACTGGCACGGTGGATTAGAGAGATATTTTGAGGCAAAGGCTTCTTTGTTTGCACCGTGCAAACGTCCTGCTTTTGCTGTTTTTAATGCGCAGGATGAAAGGCTTTTACAGTTTGGCAAAGAGTATGCGGGCGAAAAATTCTTTTTCGGTGCGGAATTTGATACAAACTGCGCTTATATCAAAGACGGTGCTGTTTTTTACAAACGTGCTCAAAACAGTGAAGAAAAGATTATTGATTTAAAAGACATACCTCTTGTCGGCAATCACAATTATCAAAACGTCATGGCTTCTTTGATTTGTGCAAAAATTGAGGGAGTGCCGACAGAAAAAATTGCGCAGGCAATAAAAGAATTTAAAGCACCCGAGCACAGATGTGAGTTTGTGGGAAATATTCAGGGCAAAGATGTCTACAACGACTCCAAGGCAACAAATCCCGAGGCTGCAATTTTTGCGCTCAAGTCTTTTGAGGGCAGAAGCCTTACTCTTATTGCCGGCGGTATGGATAAAAATACCGATTTGACGGAGTTTTGTGAAACAGTTAAAAAATATGTTAACAACGTGATTCTGCTCGGCGCTGCAAGACACAGATTCGAATCGGAATTGCGAAAAAACGGATATGAGAACATAACCATGGTGGACGGAAGTTTTCAAGACGGAGTGGACAGGGCATTTGAAAAACCGGATGAGGTGATTTTGCTTTCTCCGGCATGTTCAAGCTATGATATGTTCACGGGTTACGAAGAACGAGGAAGAGTATTTAAAGACTATGCCTTATCGAAGAAATAGACGAAACAGAAGATATGAAAATATGCCTGCTTCAAACCATGAACAGAGTGCGGGCATGTCTGACGTGGTGCTTTCGCCGCCTGATACGACATTGATGGTTGTTGTAGCTTTTCTTGTTGTAATTGGCTTGATGGCAATATTTTCAGCAGGTGCTCCAAAGGCAATGGACATGGGGCAAAACCCAGCTTCTTTTGCTCTAAAGCAGTTTGCGTATCTTATAGTCGGCTTTTTCGGGCTTAAGTATTTTATGAAGCTTGATTATAAAAAACTTAAAGACTGGGCAGTGCCTTTTGCCTGGTTTGTCATAATAATGCTTGTGCTGGTTGATTTTACGCCGCTCGGGGTAATAGTTAACGGGGCAAGGCGCTGGATTATGCTCGGTCCGATACAGTTTCAGCCGTCCGAGATGACAAAGTTTGCAGTTATTATGCTTCTGGCAAATGCTTTTTATCGTGACTCGGAAATTTTTAATTCCACAAAGTGGACACGGTATTTTATACCTATTTTGATAATGGTTTTTCTTGTATTTAAGCAGCCGAACCTTTCAATGGTAATCCTTTTGTTTTTGACCTCTGTGGTTATGTATTTCAGCGTTGCGGGGTCTATTAAATACATGCTTGCTACTGCAGCAGCCGGTATAACAATGATTGCGGGTACTTTTTTACTTTTCGGTAAAAAACTTCTTCACGGATACCAGATGCAGCGTATACAGATATGGCTGAACCCGAATTCCGACCCGTACGGAGCAGGATACAATATTATCCAGTCTTTGCTTGCTTTTGCAGCAGGCGGGTTCTGGGGAGTCGGTTACGGAAACTCAAAACAAAAACTCGCTTGGCTTCCTGAAGGCCACACAGACTTTATCTTTGCTGTTATTGCCGAAGAACTGGGCTTTTTGGGATGTTTTCTTATCATAGGTTTGTTCTGGACATTTGTCCACAGGGGTATAATTATTTCATCAAGGGCAAACGACATGTTCGGCAAGCTTCTTGCAGTAGGTATAACGCTTTCTATAGGGCTTCAGGCATTTATTAACATGAGTGTTTCAAGTTCGCTTATTCCGGCTACAGGGGTTCCGCTTCCTTTCATAAGCTACGGCGGTACTTCTTTGATAGTATCTTTATGTATGGTCGGAGTATTACTCAATATTTCCAAGAAAAGAATAAAAAGGATAAAACATTATGAACGAGGATATTAATAACAAAGATAAGGTGTATTTTGTAACAGGCGGCGGCACGGGCGGACATATCTATCCGGCAGTTGCTGTAGGCTTCGCTCTTCAAAAAGAACCCGATACAAAAAAAGTTTACTATGTCGGAAACCCTGATAATCTCGAAAATAAAATTGCTCAGGACAAAGTTTTTGAGTTTCTGGGCGTGAATATTACAGGAATGCCGCGCACTTTGAGTTTTGATTTTATAAAATGGTGTTTTAAACTTTCGTTTGCAACTTTGAAATCAGTCGGATACATACTCAAATACCGCCCTAATTTAATATTCGGCACGGGCGGATACGTCAGCGCTCCTATGCTTTTTGCGGGGATTCTGACACGCACTCCGATTGTGATACACGAGTGCGACGCTGTTGCAGGCAAGGTGACAAAACTTATTGCTCCTTTTGCACAGTCTGTGTCTGCTGCATTTGAGACTTCTAAAGAAGGAATAAAATCTGACAAAATATACGTTAACGGCAATCCTATCCGCGAAGAGTTTTTGAGTACGGACAGATACCGTGCAAGACAGGCATGGAAGCTTAAAGACAGGCTTACTATTATGGTTATGGGCGGTTCTCAGGGTGCGAAAAAAATTAATTCCGTACTTGTTCAATCCTTGAAAAAACTTTTCAAAAAATATGATATTCAGATTATTCACCAAACGGGCTTAAAAAATTATGACGAAACAGTAAGAGAACTGAAAAAAGTTTATCCAAATTACACTGAAAACTCTCAGTACATTGTAAGACCTTACTTTAAAAAAATGTATCTTCCCATGCTTGCGTCAGATATTGCAGTTTCTCGTGCAGGCTCTTTGAGTATTTCAGAGATTTGTGTGTCAGGACTGGCGTCTATTTTGATTCCTTACCCTTATGCAGCTGCTGATCATCAGAGAAAAAATGCAAAAGAAATGGAAGAGATGAATGCGGCTTTGTATCTCGATGATTCTCAGTGCACGCCCGAAGCATTTATGGAAAAACTTGAGTCTTTGATTAATGATACACAAAAGATGATTGAACTCCAGAATAATGCGAAAAAACTTGTTAAATACGATGCAACAAAGAATATAGTTGAACAGATAAAACGGGTTTCTAAATAGTCTTTGAGAACTATTTGTAAACTCTCTTCCCCCTTTTGACTTGTCACGCGGGCGTATTGAGGTTATAATATTATAACTGCAAGAGAATATAGGGGTTAGGCTTTGAATAAACCTGATTTAATTGAAAAAACTCAGGAGAAAAATAATAAACGCAAGAACAAAATTCGCTTTTATTATTCTTTCTTAACCATAGTCCTTTTGATTTGCCTTGTACAAATCGGTATTAGTGCTTTTAACAATATTACAAAAAGCATAAGCTATCACGGTAAAATTAAAAAAATGAAAGCGCTTAATCAACAGGCGTATGCAGAGAACCAGCGTTTAAAAGAAGAACTCGAGGATTTCAGTTCTTTGAAAAGTCTTGAAGCAATTGCGAGGAATAACCTAAAAATGGCGGGCGAAGATGAGGTTCTTGTAATTATCAACAAACCGCAAGCACCTGCACCGGAGACTAAAAAGAAAAAGTCGTCAAAATCCTCTGCCAAACAGGTTAAACCTAAGACAAAACTATAATATTAAAAAAAAGGAAAGCCCCTTTGTAATTAGCCAAAGGGACTTTGAAATTAATGTTGCGACTTAGAAGTAAAAACCTTACTTCGTTTTTGCTTTTCAGCGCTTTTTTGGCGTGTGTGCATATCCCGCGCAACCGCTAACGGATAAACCTGTTAATCCGTTTTTACTTTAATGCAACAAGCTTTGCAGAAATTCCAATATCGGAATTAATCATCTTTGCACTTGCGACAGCCATAGAGCGTCTTTTCTTTGCTCCTCTTAAGAGAAATGCTACTCCGTCGCTTATATTGCTTGTTGGTTTGTTTGTTTTCTTTATCATCAAATTGCACCCCTGATTTTCAAATACGCTTTAGTTCATATTTGTTTTATCGGGTGAATTAAAATTTTCTTTAGGATTTTTGTTTGTTTTGTTACATAAATTAATAAAAATGTGATGTTTGGTTTTCTGAATTGAATAAAAAAAACCTTTGACATGCGTCAAAGGCGTTAATTCGGTTAGTAATTTTGGTAGTTAGGTTATAGAGTTTTATGGAGTTAGTTAGGAGTTTTTCACACTTAAAAAATTTCTACACTTCTGATTTCATAAATCACCTCAAAGTAAAAAATTTCCTTTTATAAATTTATTTATTACAAAAGTTAACATTTAACATGGAAATTATTTAAAATTGTAAATATTATTTCAGATTACGCAAAAAAATTTCTTTGCTTGTGTTTATATATATAAGTAGAAAGTGAAGGTGTTCTTTAATGTATAGCCCAGAATTTATGCGTATTTTAGTAGGCAGAGACGCAGATGAATTTATGCCGGAAAAGAAAAAAGAAGTCGAAAAAAATCCTGTTGAAAAAGTAATGTACAGATATTCCCGATACGCGACAATACCTATCGAAATAAAAAAATAGTTAAAACTCAAAAAACACACCTTGTATGGTGTGTTTTTTTATTGTTTGGATTATGTAAAGAAATATTACAAATATGTCTGAAACATGACAATAATTAAGCTTCACATGCTTTTACATGAACACAGAAATGAAAAGGAGATTAATATATGCCTGTAAATTCAATTAACTTTAATAATATGGCTTGCTCGCCTCTTAAAAAAGACAACAATGTAAGCTTTGCACGCAGACACAATGAAGCACGTCCTGAAGAAAAGAAAAATAACAAAGCAGGATACATTGCTGCAGGTGCAGGTCTTGTTGCGGCTGTTGCGGCAGCAATTGTTTTCAGAAAACAAATCGGCGGTATGTTTTCAAATATTAAACTCGATGGTTTGAAAGACGGCGCAGGCAGGGTGAAAAACAAAGCAGGCGAGGCAATTACTGAAGGTCAGGCTAAAATTTTGCCCGCAATGGATAAAATGAGGGAAAATGTTACTAACATGGCTGCAACAGTAAAAACAAATTCAGGCGAATTCTTTAAAAAAGGCTGGGGCTATGTTGTAAAAGGTGCAAAGGCTGTTAAAAACTTTTTTGTAAATGTGTTTAATAGAGTAGTTGAATTTTTTCATAAAACAAAAGCAGAGGCACCTAAAGCAGCCGAAGCTGCAGCAGAAGCAGTCGTTAAATAATAAACAGGCAATTTAATATATAAATCAAAAGCGGACTTTATTTAAAAAGCCCGCTTTTTGTTATAAGATGTTTGTATGAACGGGATTAAGGATAAATCGGAACTTTTAAGATTATACAATCTTGATTTGGATGAACTTTTAAATATTTCTTCAATGTATGTCAAAGACGAAATAGAGTTTTGTTCTCTTGTTAATGCCAGAAACGGCAAATGCTCGCAGAATTGTAAGTATTGTGCACAGAGTTCTCACTACAATACTGATATTGAAACATTTCCTCTTATTGAGGTTGATGCAGTAAAAAAAGCGGCATCAGATGCACTAAAGAACAAGGCATCGCGTTTTGCTATTGTTACATCGGGTAAAACTCCTGATGAAAGCGATTTTAACCGCATAATTGAGATGATAGAAGAAATAAATAAGATTGACGGGCTCAAAAGCTGTGCATCTATCGGCATTCTTAATGAAGAACAGGCAAAAAAACTGGCGCAGGCGGGATTGAAGCGCTTTCATCACAATATTAATACGGCAGGGTCTTATTATCCCGAGGTGTGTACGACTCATACTTTTGAAGAGAGGGTCAATACCTGCAGACTTGTTAAAAAATACGGCATGGAACTTTGCTGCGGTGTGATTCTCGGTATGGGAGAAACAGTGGATCAGCGTATTGAAATGGCATTGGCTCTGGCGGAAATTCAGCCCGATTCAATTCCGATAAATATTCTTATGCCTATTGCAAATACACCTTTTGAAAACTATCTTGATAAAATTGATGAAGAACATGTGTTAAGAACTCTTGCAGTTTTTAAGATAGCAAATCCTGCTTCCGTATTGCAATTTTGCGGCGGCAGAATGAGGCTCAGCCTTGAGAACCAGAAAAAAGCCCTTAAATCTTGCGTGGAGGGTATCATGGTCGGCAACTATCTTACAACTGTAGGTGCAAGACCTGAGGATGACATAAAAACAGTAAAAGAAATCGGAAAGAAAATAAAATGCTAGATTATATTAAAGGTAAACTCATATCTAAACAAACAGCAGGTGCAAAAGGTGCTTCTGTTGTGGTTGAGAATAACGGTATAGGCTATTTTATCAACACTACGGGCAGAAATATTTCACTTGCTTCAGAAGAAGGTTCTGAGGTGAGAGTTTATACAAGCCTTATTCACAGAGAAGATGCCATGCTTTTATGCGGATTTTTGAACAAAGAAGACAGGGATATATTCAATATTCTTATGACGGTTTCAGGTGTAGGGATGAAGGTTGCTCTTGTGCTTCTCGATGAATTTTCCGGATATGACCTTATTTCTGTTGTTATCAGAGGCGATTTTAAAGAACTTTCCAGAGCAAAAGGTGTGGGGCCTAAACTTGCACAAAAAATTATACTCGAGCTCAAAGATAAACTTATTAACTGGCAAAAGTCCTCGCCTGTAGATATTTCGGATATTAAATCCGATACAAAAGAAATTTCAAATGAGGCTTTAACAGAGGCTCAGGCAGTGCTCATTTCTCTGGGGTACTCACAGCAGGAGGCAAAAAAAGCTATAAAATATGCGTGTACATCTGCTCAAAAAGATTCCTCAGAAGAAATTTTAAAAGAAGCATTGCATTATCTGGCACAGGATTAGATAGTTCAAAAAATTTTTAAAAAAACTTAATAAACCCCGAGAATGTAAACGAATGTAAATTTGAATTTGTTGACACCGAAACATAGACCCCGTAAGCTTTTCTGTAAGGTAAGGTAAGTGACGGTGAATAGTGTCAAGAATCAGTGAAAGTCGCCGAAGATAAATATATGATGAATATATATCTATCTAAGGAGACAGAATGAAAAAGAAAATTAATATGAAGAAAATCTTTGGATTTTCACTCGCAGAAGCATTGATAACACTGTTAATAGTGTGTTTGATAACATTAGCCTCTGTTCCTGTTTTGACAAAGAAAAAAAGAAGCCTTACTGACGGTTCGCACGGGCTGTGGATATGTACAAGAAACAGTAATGATAAATATGTATATTTTGATAAAAATACGAGCGATACAGATATAAATAATCCTGATACATGGCTGGAAACAGGAACAGATTCCTGTACATTTGTTCCGCCTATAACAGCCAGAAATTTTTCAGTTACAGCAATCGGCGGAGGCGGAGCAGGCGGTGATGGTGTTTCCGAATATGTCACAATGTTATCAGAGAGAAGCGGAAGTGGTGATTGGTCTCTTAAAAATTATACAGAGGAAAAACTTGAATCCGATTATTATGATGTTTTAGTTGTCGGCGGCGGAGGAGGAGGCGGCGGCGCCAATAATAATGCTTTAAAAGACAATTATCAGGGACCGGGTGGCGGTGGTTCGGGGTCCTGGTCTTATGGAAAAGTCTATTTAAATGAAAGTAATACATATCATTATGAAGTCGGCGGCGGCGGTGATGGCGGTCAAGGAAGATATAACGGCGGCTGGAAAAAACCCAGAAAAACTTACTGGGCCGGCGGTGGCGGAGGCAGTTCTTTTGTGGGAAAATCCGGTGATGTTAATTTTACTGCTAACGGAGGCGGCGGCGGTGAAGGTATGGGCTGTGGCGGCAATTTTTGGGGAACTAATGTATGCGGAGGCGGAGCAGGTGGCTCCGGTGCAGCTGCAGGTAATGCTTCTGCAACATTGAAAGATGGCAATTTATCAGCAAACGCAGGCATTACAGGTCAAGGCTGGAGAAGCGGCCGTGGAGGTAATTGGGATTTAGAAGGCGGCAAACTTAATCTGCCTGTATTTGCACCAGCCGGTGCCGGTAATGGTGGAAACGGGGCTAAGTATATTGGCAATGGTACTATAAGTCCGTTAGGCTCATCAGGTTCTAACGGCGCAGTTGTTGTCGGACAATTACGTAAATGGCATGCCACAGGCGGTGAAGCAGGTGAGATTAAAAACAGATTTGTTTCTTCTATGAAAGATAAAGCCGTCATAACAATTGCTCCTATTGCAAAAAATGGCAGTGACGGCGGCATAGTTCAATTTGTTTTAAATGATAAAATACACGCTAATTTAAAAATTACTGCCGGAGGAGGAAAAGCAGGTAAAAGTAATAAAAATCTTAAAGAGCCTGAAGCAGGTGAAGATTCACCGTGGTCATATATCGGTGGAGGCACACCCGGTCCTGAATGTGAAGGTGCTACTGAAGACAAAATGGACTGGGTTCCCTATGAATATGATAAAACAGTATGTGTAAGTAAAAAATGCACTTCAGTAAGATCTGATGGTGACGGTAATAAAATAAAAATGTACTATATGTCCGGAACAACAAAAACTTATTTACCGGAACAAATGGAAGCTTTCCAACCTTATTCAATGCACTCTGATTATAAACTTGCAGATGATGCATCAAAAGTTCAGCTGCCCTCACTATTGTTAGATTCCTATTTTAGATATATGGCAAGTATCGGGGTAAAGGTTTTATTTCCGCGTCAATGCTCTGTGGTAGAATCAGAAGATAACGAAATGAATGTTTCAAACGGTCAAATCAATATTAGCAGTACGTTCCACAGTTGTTATATAGACAAAGATACCGGTTGTTATTATGACAGCAACGGTCTGTATTATGGTGAGGAAGAGTGTCAAAGATATAAAACAGAACATATTACAGAAAAAAAATATGAATTAATTCCCGGTGAGCCGGCGCACTGTGATCAGGCAGGTCATGGCAAGTACTTTGGTGCAGGCGGCGGCGGAGGAAGAGCCAATTCTTCCGAACCCGTTAAAAAACCTGACGGAACATTTAAAGGACTTTCCGGCAAAGGCGGAAATGGCGCCCCCGGTGCGGTAATAATAGAATGGTAAAAAAGTCTTCTAAATACAATCCTTATATAGCGGATTTTCGGACGGATGAAGCAAAGCGAATCCGGGGAGCGAGTGCGAAACAGACCGCAGCGAAGCATAGTCTGTGACAGCAACGAGCGGGAAGAAAATCCAAGACACCAAAATGTATTTAGATTAATTAACGTGACCTTTACATTCATGTAAGGGTCTTTTCTTTGTGATAACATTTTTGTATGGTTTCACAGGTTATTACATCAACTGTTATAGGTATTGAATCATGCAAAATCCTTGTCGAAGTGGATTTTGTCCAGTCCATCCCCTCTGTGGTGATTGTCGGGCTGCCTGATACATCTATCTCCGAGGCAAAGGAGCGTGTGCGTTCCGCTGTCAAAAATTCAGGCTTTGCTTTTCCTAATCAGAAAGTAGTAATAAACCTCGCACCCGCAGATATTAAAAAAGTAGGCACAAACTATGACCTGCCAATTGCTATCGGTATTCTTGCACGTGACGGCATTGTGGATGAAAATGAAATTAAAAATACGGCATTCCTTGGCGAGTTGTCTTTAGACGGTTCTTTAAGGGCTGTGAACGGTATTCTGCCTATTGTTTCGGGGTTGAAAGATTTTGAGATAAAGCAGGTTGTTGTTCCTTATGAAAACGCTAAAGAAGCCGCGCTTATCCCAGGTGTAAAAGTTCTTGCTGCAAAAACGCTTACGGATGTTGTGAACCATTTTGGGGTAAATGCGGAAAATAAAAAAGAGCTTGAGGTATGTGAGGTTGATATAGAAGACTTTTTGAATGACTACACAACCTCGCATTACGACTATGATTTCAAGGATATAAAAGGTCAGCAAAAAGCAAAGCGCGCGCTTGAGATTGCTGCTGCGGGCGGACACAATATACTTATGGCAGGGCCTCCGGGGTCAGGTAAAACTTTGCTGTCAAAAAGTTTTGCCTCTATTCTCCCGCCTCTTGAACTTGAAGAAGCTATTGAACTTACGAAAATTTACAGTGTGGCAGGACTTTTGCACCACGACAGCCCTTTGATTAACAAAAGACCATTCCGTTCCGTTCACCACACAGCATCGTCTGTCGGCATTATCGGCGGAGGTTCTAACCCTAAACCCGGTGAAATCACCCTTGCGCATAGAGGTGTGCTGTTTCTGGATGAGATTGTGGAGTTTCCAAGAAACGTGCTGGAGGTTTTAAGACAGCCTCTGGAAGAGGGTGAAGTGGTGATTTCTCGTGCACAGACAAGCGTTAAATATCCTGCGGATTTTATGCTTCTGGGCGCAATGAACCCCTGTCCGTGCGGGTATCTCGGGGATTCTCAAAAACAGTGCACCTGCTCGGAGTTTCAGATTCAACGCTATCGCTCAAGGCTTTCAGGGCCGCTCCTTGACAGAATTGATATACAGATTGAAGTCCCGAGGCTGAGTACTGATGAACTCTTAAACACAAATTCAAAAAATGAATCTTCTGCCGACATCAGAAAAAGAGTTGTAAAAGCAAGAAAGATTCAGGCACAGCGTTATAAAGACTATCCTATACTTACAAATTCACAGCTAAATGCAGAACTTGTTAAAGTTTTTTGCAAGCTTGATGAAAAGAGTGAAAGCCTTCTCAGAACGGCAATTTCACGCTTTAACCTTTCGGGCCGTTCTTATGACAGGATTCTAAAGCTTGCAAGAACTATTGCAGACTTAGAAAACCGTACGGATATTGAAAGCGCGCATATTGCACAGGCATTGCAATATAGAAATTTTGTCGAGAATCAATAATTGCCGGCAGCAGCTGCGGCACTAGATTAATTTTCTTCCACAAATTCCGACAAATCAAGATGTTCTTCAATATCTTCGCCGTTTTCGCGAGCCTGTTTTTCTATGTCTATAATTTTGGCAAGAGTTTTGGCGTCGCCCTTGAGTTTAAAGTATTCTTTGAACTTCGGCGTTGTTTTAAGATTGTACGAACGTCCGTTTTTGTCTCTGTTTCTTGATATAAGCCCCATTTTTAAGAGTTCTTGTACATGTTCGTACGCATTTGAACGGAGTTCTTTTAAATAAGACTGCCTGATAGGCTCTTTAAGAGCAATGATTGTGAGTGTTTTCAATACAGGAGGTTTGAGTTCTACGGGGCAGAGCTGCTCCACTATGTCCATGTAATCCTGTTTAACCTGAAGGATGTATCCGTTTTCATCATCGATTTCCAGTGCGCCTTCGCGTGCAGAGTAGTCCATGATGAGTTCCAGGAGCGCTTCTTCAACCACATCCGGTTCTTCTTTCAGGATTTCTGCAATATCCTGAACTTCAAGCGCCTGCGCTGTAATAAATAAAACTGCTTCAATTCTTGCTTTTAGTGACATAATTGTTTTTCCTGAGTGACAACACATCTTATTATACTATAGAAGCGGAAATATTGTCCTGTGCTTCCATACGTTTTTTAAGTTCGCCTGTTGGTACGTAATACGGCGTCACTGTCATAATCTTGGCTGCAATATCAGGGTAGTAATATATAAATCTTAACTCGCTGTCAGTCAGGGGCAGCTGGGTGTGTACGTTTGCGTAACGGGCAAGTTCAAGGATGTTTCTTGCCTCGTCTTCATCGTGGAATTCGAGTTCAAGGTTTTTATAAACATTTCTGAAACCTTTGATTCCGCCGTATTCTCCGACCGTAATCATCCTGCCTGTTTCAACGATTTCCGGTTCTCCTCTTCCGAGTTCTTCAAAATCGTATAGTTCGTAATTTCTTCGGTCTTTTAGAGCACCGTCAGCGTGGATACCCGATTCGTGAGCAAAAGCGTTCCCTCCTACAGCAGGCTGGTTTGCGGGTATAGGTACACCAAAAGCGTGAGAAGTGTATTTTGCAAGTTTCCATGCTTTGGAAAGATCTATCTGCGGGTCAATCCTGTATTTGCCTGCGAATCCGCTGGACTTCATTACCGCCAGAAGACAGGATATAAGGTCGGCATTTCCTGCACGTTCGCCCATTCCGTTTATTGCCGTGTTTATGTATGCGTCTACACCTGCATCAATGGCTGCTTTTGCACCCAGAACAGAACATCCGGTTGCCATACCAAGGTCATTGTGGAAGTGCATTTCCATATCAATCTGTGCTTCTTTTGCAATCGTATAAATTCTTTCATAAGCCGTATGCGGGTCGTCATAGCCCAGTGTGTCACAGTAGCGGAAACGGCTTGCACCGTGTTTTTTGCATTCTTGTGCGTATTTTATAAGGTATTCAAGATCGCTTCTTGAAGCGTCTTCGGCGTTTACACCTATTATCTGTGCGCCGCAGGTTTTTGCTGCGTCAACTGCTTCAAGAGTTTGAGCCAATATATCCTCTTTTGTCTTTTTTCCGCCGTATTTGCCGTTAATCATCTGGTCTGATGTAGACTGTGACAGATTGGCATATTTGAGGCGCGGAACATTTTGAAAAGATTCCACAACATCCTTTGCCACAGCTCTCATCCAGCCCGAGAGTTTAGTTTTTGTAATAACGCCTCTATCAACGAGTTCAAGGTTGCCGTTGAGATAGTTTAATTCGTGTTTTGTTGTGGGAAAGCCAAATTCTGACTGAGTTATGCCCATATCATCCAGCATTATATTAATAATGGTTTTTTGCAGTTTTGCAAGACCGAGACGCGATGTCTGTACTCCGTCTCTGTTTGTTACGTCTACAAAATATATGGTATTTGGCTTTGTTGTCATAGGTTTTTGGCTCCGTTAAATATATTTTTTTATAAGGTTGATTATATCATATTTTAGCACTTTCTTACCAATCTATAATTATCAGGGGTTATAAATTTACTTAGCCGTTTAGTCTAATGTATTTTCTCTGAGAAATGTAACAATGAGTATGTGAGTTGCGAATACACTCACGAATAGAAACTAAGGAGAAAACTTTATGAAAAAGATATTTGCTTTAACAGCAGCAACAATGATTCTGGCTGCGACAACAACATTTGCGGCATGCCCTTTGAAGGCTGTACCTATGCAAAATTCATGTTCAATCGGTGTACCGACCGGTGCAGCAGCCCCTGTCAGCTATATTGTAGCGCCTGTACAGCAGAGAACCTATCTTCCTGCCTGTAATCCCTGTAATGCCAAACCTGCAAAAAAAGGATTCTTTAGCAAAGTATTTACCCCTATCCAGGGCGTATATGACGCTACATTAGGTCAGATTTTTACAGGTCTTTATTAGGCTGTCAACGGCTTAACCTGCCGGCTTTTAGAGAATCATGGCTAAGACCATAAGCAGAATACTGCCGATTTGGATGCCCGTATTCAGGCGTTGTGCCCATTTGTTGGAATCATATTCCTTAGAGGTTTTTTGTGCGGTTGTTACCGCCAGAAGCCTCTGGGTACGGGCTTCCGTGTCGTCAGTGAAGGTCCGCTGAAAAACTTTGTTCTCAAGACGTGCAAGACGCTGTGAAGGAGATTCCTGTATAAATCTTTTACCGAACAGTTGTTTTTCCAGAATATCTAAATCATAATTCTGTTCGTATTTAGGCGCAAAGCTTGAAGAATTGTCATCAAAAACAGAATCAGATGAGTCAGCTTTTTGGATTCTGTTTTTTGAATTTTCATAACTGTAATAGTTGTAATGAGAATCACTCTCCCCGCCAAAATTGCTAAAATCACTGTCACCATAGTATTTTTTACCGTTGTCGAGGACAATTTCCTCTGTTGCGGGGTCTATATGCGCCGCGGCAGCTGTGTCCCCTCCCAGAAGTTTGTCGCGCAAAGCATCCACTCTTTCGTTTAAAGAGAGGGTGCTTTCTTTTTTAAATACCTGTTTTTCAAGACGGGAAAGCCTTGCATAGATATCGTCATTTATGTAGGCTTTTTTAAAAATTTTTTGTTCAAGCTTGTCGACAATCGGATATTTTATTCCGGCTTCGGCTTTTGGTCCGATGTTTGTCCGTGCTGAAGAGGTGTTCTGTGCAGTGTTTGCAGCAGCGCCTGTGATGTTGCCCGCATTTACACCGAGGTTCAGGTCTTTATAAATTTTATCCACGCGTGTTTTTGCGGGATTTTTGTAAGTCTGGCCGTAAATTTCCTGTTCAAGCCTGAGAAGCCTTGAGTCAGCACTGCCTTTGAAGGTATATCCGTAATAATTTTTTTCTATTTCATTCAGTTTTGTGCTTACGTAATCCGCACAAAAGCCCGCACCGGATACTACCGCACACGTGATAAAAAACAGCAGAATTTTTTTTAAGGATATGGAGATATTCATAATTTAAAAACCCGTTTAGCATATTTACCCGACTTTAAATTAAACAGGTTTTGCACTACTCTCAATTCTCCCTTTGAAAGCCTGCTCAAAAAAATATTATCCGCAAAAATCTAATCCTTTTGTGTAATAAAGGTCTAAAATGCCCTCAATACAAGTAAAAAAACTAATACAAAAGTATATAAAAGTCTAATCTGACGCACTGAAAAGATAATCACAATATATCAATCGGATCCACATCTACAGTGAGTTTTATATCCTCGGGTAATTTAACCTGCGAGAGAAAGGAAAGTACAAATCTGCGGCCTTTATCTGCGAGTTTGTTCTTAATCAAAATCTGAAAACGGTAAAACTCCTGTAAACGCTCAATTATACAAGCAGTAGGTCCGAGTACCGCAACGGGTTCTGTAAGCTGTCTTTTGTCTACTATGTCGTTAAGACGCATGGCAATTTCCTGTGCGCATTTTTCGGCACGAAACTGATTTTTTGCAGACAAAATTATACGTATAATCTGGCTGAACGGAGGATAGTCAAAATCTTCTCTTGCTTCAATTTCGGTTTTGTAAAAACTTTCGTAATTCTGCTCTTTTGCTGTTTCAAGACCGAAAAAGTCAGGGTTATAGGTTTGAAAATATACTTCACCGGGATTATCGCCTCTGCCTGCTCTGCCCGCAACCTGTGTGAGAAGCTGGAAACCCCGTTCGCATGAGCGAAAATCAGGCAGGTTAAAACTGTTGTCTGCATTTATTACGCCTACGAGGGTTACATTAGGGTTATCCAGACCTTTGGCGAGCATTTGTGTGCCTATAAGGATGTCGATTTTTCCTTTTTTAAAATCGTCCAGAATATGAATATGCTGATTTTTTTTAGCCATTGAGTCGCTGTCCAGACGGACAATACTGCAGTCGGGAAAGAGTTTTTGCGCAATCAGTTCGACCTTCTGAACTCCTGTACCGCAGTTTCGAAGTGCGTCACTGCCGCATTTCGGACAATGTGTGATAAGAGGTTCTTCGTGTTCACAGTAGTGGCATTTAAGGGTCTGTGTCTGTGAGTGAAAAATCAATGGAATAGCGCATTTCGGGCACTGGATTACTTCGCCGCAGGCAAGGCACTGTGTGTATGTTGAAAATCCGCGTCTGTTCATCAGGATAATTGTTTGTTTTTTGTCCCTCAGGTTTTGTTCAATTGCACTTACAAGCTGTCGTGAAAAAATTCCGTGGTTTGCTCTGAAATGCTCTTCTCTCATATCCACTACCCGTACTTTTGCCAGCGGGTAGTCGTTGTACCTTTTTTTCATCTCTAGCAGATTGCCGGAGTTTTTTGCGTAATAATAAGAATTTATGTCAGGTGTTGCACTTCCGAGAATCACTGTACAGTTGTTCAGTTCTGCCAGTTTCTGAGCGACTTTTCTTGCGTCATAGCGCGGGGCAGGCATGGTCTGTTTGTATGCGCTTTCGTGTTCTTCATCAATAATAATCAGCCCGATATTTTTTAACGGGGCAAAAACAGCAGAACGCGCGCCCGCAAGGATTCTGATTTCGTTATTTTTTATTTTTTGCCAGACATCAAACTTTTCTCCATCTGAAATACTGGAGTGCCAGATTGCTGTTTTTTCAGTGCCGAATCTTTTTGCCAGACGCTGTGTCAATACTGACGCAAGGGCAATTTCCGGTGCGAGGAAAAGCACATTTTTGCCTTCATCAAGAACTTTTTTTATGGCTTTAAAATACACCTCGGTTTTGCCTGACGAGGTTACTCCATGAACAAGAATTGTGTTATGGGTGCCGAGTTTTTTTTCGATTTCTTTATAAACTTTTTCCTGTTCATCAAAAAGCTGCGGAAACGGCTCTAATTCCTCGCACTTAAATATTTCCAGAGGGTTTCTGAAAAGCTGTTCTTCCGAAATTTTGATACAGCCCAGATTCTCGAGTTTGTTCAAGGTTTGGCGGGTAGTTTTTGCGGTTTTTTCAAAGTCGATAAGAAGGGTTTTTCCCGATTCTTTTAAAAGTTCAAGGATTTCCCGCTGTCTTTTTGATGCATTTTCAAAAGTTACAAACTCCGCATACTTTTGCGACTGTTCTTTTTGCGCTCCGTTTAAAAATTTCATCGGTACCGCGCATTCGATTACGTTTTGGATTGAGCAAAAGTAGTAATCAGCAACCCATTCGAGAAATTTCAGATATTTGATATCAAAAATTGGTGTAGTGTCAAGGATTTTTGAGATGTTTTTTGCTTTGATTCCTTCGGGCAGATAGTTTGTAAACCCTGTTACAAAAGCGTTAATCAATCCCATTCTGCCGAAAGGCACAAGAACGGGAAGCCCGATTTTGATTACCGGTTTCATTTCTTCCGGAATAAGATAACTGAAAGTCTTTACGCCCAATCCTTTTATACACGTAAGAACAAGGGCATATTTGTTCAACATGCCCTCTTGTTGTTCTTCAATTGTGTCCGGATTATTTTTTTTCATATCAAAGAAAATTATTATTCTTCCTCAATAGTCATTAATTCTTTCATAGCTTCGTCAACAGCATCTTTTAAAAGTTCCAGATTATCGGGAGACACAGTAACGCCTTTTTTGGTCGGAAGCCAGTTGATTCCGTCATCTGTTGTGTAATATATTCTTAAATCGAGATAGCTTTTGCCTTTATATTCGTTGATAGATATTTGTAACTGTTCTGTTGCGCTTCTTGGTATTGTTGCGATTAATTTTGGTTCTGCTGCCATATTTTCTCTCCTCTGTTTGTTTTCAAAAATAATTGTAGCATGTAATTTTTGCTTTGTAACTTGTGTAAAAAATGATAAAATAAAATCAATGACATAAGGACAGATTTATCGGATAGAGTATGGCAAAGATTAGAAACCTGGCTTTTCGGGATATTCCGGAGTTAAAAAAAATGATTTCGATGATATCAAACCTGAGTAGTGCGGACGTAGGTTTCGGCTACAAGTCTTATGTGCCTTTTCCTTTAAATTTGATTAACCGTTTTCTTCCGTTAAGGTTTAAATTTGCCTCGGATTCATATGTTGCTATTGAGGATAACAAACTTTGCGGGCTTGTTACACTGAAACCTCAGGAGAAAAACCCTCAAAGCTGGAGAATTTCAAAGCTTTTTCTTGACGAAAACGGCTATGATACAGGGCGCCAGCTTGTGAGTTATGCTATTGCAAAGTACGGGGCAATGGGCGCGAATACCTTTACAGTAAAGGTAGATGAAAACCACGAGGAACTTTTGGAACTTTTTTCCAAGGGCTGCGGGTTTAGGGTGTGTGCCAGCGAACAGCTGTGGAAAATGAATGAAATAAAGCTTTCTTCGCCTTCTCTTGATAAGGGGTTTTTCAGACCTTTCAAAAACTCTGATGCTTCTGCTGCTGCAGGGATATATAATGAACTTATTTTCCCTCACTTTAGATATTCGCTTGCAAAAACCCCTAAGGAGTTTGAAAATATTGTGTGCAGCGGGCTTCACAGAACCTCTTTTTTCAAATACGTTATAGAAGACTCGTCCAAGCATTCGGTTAAAGGATATTTTTCCATACAAACTGACGATAATAAGAATTTTATTTTGAACATAGATCTTGTGAGTGCGTTTGATGATTACTTCGGAGATGTAATCAATTTTGCCATCAGCCAGATACTTATACGCAAGAAGAGTTTTAATCTTTATGTAAGGAACAAAAAATATCAAACAAACGGCTCCAAGATAGAAAAATATCTTAAAGAAAAAGGTTTTGAAAACATAAAAAACCGCATAGTCCTTGTGAAAGACTATTATAAACGTGTACAGGAAGATGAAAGATATTCAAAACCCGCAATAGCTTTCTCTGAAATCTCGAGAAAGCCTGCATTCAAAACAGCTGACTACACTAAATCTAGCCTTTAAACTTCATACATTGAAGGGTTATAAAGTTCATTTCTTCTTTTGAAATATCCGTAAATGTCACTGCGGTAAGAAATTTGAACGTATTGTCAACACGGATGGGGTTTGAGTATACGAGTTCCGCATGGGTGCGGATTACTTTGCCTTCAAGGAAAAGTTCTACTTCTATATTTGTATATGCGCTCATCTGTTTGTCTGCAACAAATGCAAGACCTTTTGCACAAATATTTTTTGTGGTGGAGATGATTTTATCCACCTGTGTGCCTTCAAAACTTACAGTAAGTGCGAAATCCGTTTGTATATCCGCTCTTAAGTATTCACGTCTTTGAGAATGCTTTATATTAGACGGGAACGAGAGCATATAAAATGTTGTTTCATTCAGATAGTTGCTCGAAAGAATACGGCTTGTTGCGCTGTATATACCGTCTTCTGCGTAGATATTGACCTGAATTTCTTTTTCGGGCAGTTCTGTTTGTCTGTCGAAAAACACTGTCAGCTTTTCATTTTCTACGTAATAAATCGTGCAGAAATAACTTCTGTCATCAACTATTATTTCAAGTTTATTCGAGGGTTTTAAAAAGCTGTAACTGTCCAAATCAAACTCCGTAGTTAATCTAAATTATATTTTTATTATAACATCATGATTCCACTTTGTTGTGAATTTTACACAAAAAAGCTATAATTACTGAAAATGTCCAGAAAAATTTGTAATAAACCCGGCTTTGCTGAAAGCCGGCAGGAGAAAGTATGACAAGACAGCCGTTTTTCTATGATATAACTTTGCGTGACGGAAATCAGTCTCTTAAAAAACCGTGGAATCTAAAGGAAAAAGAATTTATCTTTGAGAAACTCGTGCATTTTGGCGTGCAGGCGGTTGAGGCGGGATTCCCCGCTGCGTCTGATATGGATTTTGAGGCTGTCAAAAGGCTTGCGCAGATTGCGCCCGAAAACCTTGTTATAAGCGGTCTTGCACGTGCTGTTGAACATGATATTACTCGCGCGGTTGAGGCAATACAATTTTGTAAAAAACCGAGGCTTCATACTTTTATTGCTATGAGTCCGTTTAATATGAAATACGTTCTTAATAAAAAGCCCGAAGAGGTCAGAAAGACTGCTATAGAAGCGGTGAGATTTGCTAAAGAAAGTATTTCAAAGGTATCAAAAAACGGTGAAGTGCAGTTCTCCGTGGAGCATTTCGGAGATTGCACGGAAAATCTTGATTTTGTTATTGATACGCTTAAAGAGGTTGTAAATGCAGGTGCAGCTGTAATAAACCTGCCAAATACCGTAGAACGCACCCGCGTAAAAACATTTGTGGACATGGTTGAGAAAGTCTGTCTTGCTTTGCCTGATGAGATTATGATAGCCGTGCACTGCCACAATGACCTTGGTATGGCTACTGCTGCAACGATAGAGAGTTATTTTGCCGGCGCAACACAGCTTGAGTGCTGCTTAAACGGACTCGGAGAGCGTGCAGGCAACACAAATATCTATGAAGTCGCTGTAGGCTTGCACAACAGCGGTGTGGATGTACCCTTGAATCTTGATGATATATATGAACTTGCACTTGTCATCTCTGATATGTCAAAAGTTGCTATACCCGAAAAAGCACCGCTTATAGGTCCCGAGGCGCTTGCACACAGAAGCGGTATACATCAAGACGGTGCTGTTAAGACAAAAGATATGGAAAAAGGCGCATATAGACCCATTCATCCGACTCTTATCGGAAGAAAAGATGATGAAAAAATCGGATTCACAAGCCAGTCAGGCAAGACAGCCGTGTTTGAAATCATCAGAGGCGCGGGCTATCCTATTACAATTCAGGAGGCTGTCAGAATTACTCCTGTTGTTAAGGAGGCTGCCGAAAAAGCAGGTGAACTGCCGGCAAGAAACATCATTGATATTTATTTTGATGAAGTTTTCAATGTCAAAGGCAATTTCAGGCTTGTGGCTTTTGAAAAGCTTGCAGAAGGACTTTTTAATCTGAAATTTTTCCACAAGACAGAATTTTTTGATATGAATGCACAGGGCAACGGGCCTGTGGACGCCTGTCTTTCCGCTCTTAAGCAGGCGGGATTTCCTCAAAAACTGGTGGATTACGAACAGTATGCCATGGACGGTGAAATTTTTGGCTCGGGCGCTGCTGCTATGACAGTGATTCACTTTGAGGATTTGGAAGGCAATACGGTTCTTGCCAGAGGAAAAGACGAAAGCACCTTAAAAGCCAATGTTAAAGCAATCTTTAACGGCTTGAATCTGATGAATTAAAATATTTTGCACAGTGCTGTTTTTTGACTATAATCTAGTTAATGAGAACTAAGTTATAGGTGGATAAAAAGTGATTAAAGAACAATATTTTCCTCAGGAAATTGAAAAAAACTGGCAAAAAGTTTGGGAAGAAAATAAATTCGGAAAAACATACAACGACTCTGAAAAGCCGAAATACTATGCGCTTTCAATGTTTCCGTACCCGTCAGGCAAACTGCATATGGGCCATGTGCGCAATTACACAATTACAGATGTTATTGCGCGTTTTAAGAAAATGCACGGGTTCAATGTGCTCCATCCGATAGGCTGGGATTCTTTCGGACTTCCTGCAGAAAACGCTGCAATCCAGCATGGCGAAAGCCCTGAAAAATGGACTGACGAAAATATCGGCTATATGAAAATGCAGCTGAAAAAACTCGGTCTTATGTACGACTGGGACAGAGAAGTCGCTACCTGCAAACCCGAATACTACAAATGGACACAGTGGCTGTTTTTGCAGCTTTATAAAAAAGGGCTGGCTTACAAAAAAGAAGCTGCTGTTAACTGGTGTGACAACTGTGCAACCGTTCTTGCCAACGAGCAGGTAATTGACGGCAAATGCTGGAGATGTGACAGCGTTGTTGAGAAAAAATACCTTTCTCAATGGTTCTTGAAAATCACGGACTATGCAGAAGTGCTGCTTCAGGATATTGACAAACTCGAAGGCTGGCCGGATTCTGTTAAAACAATGCAAAAAAACTGGATTGGCAAGTCACAGGGCGCTATTCTCAAATTTAAAGTAAAAGAAATCGAAGGAATGGAAATACCTGTTTATACAACCCGTCCTGACACGGTTTACGGCATTACATACCTTGTTGTTGCACCCGAGTATAAAGATATTGAAAAACTCACAACATCTGAACAAAAACAAGCTGTTGAAGACTACCGTGCAAACGCACGCAAAATGACAGAAATCGAAAGACTCTCAACGGAACGCGTTAAAACAGGCGTACCTCTTGGTACTCACGCTATCAACCCGTTTAACGGCGAAGAATTTCCGCTTTGGACTGCGGATTACGCGCTTGTTGAATACGGTACAGGTGCTGTAATGGCTGTACCTACGCACGATGAAAGAGACTTCGATTTTGCAAAAAAATATAACCTTCCTATGAAGGTGGTTATCGAAAATCCTGAAAACCCCTCTGACTGCAAGGATGCTGCGTATACTGAACCCGGTGTGCTTGTAAATTCGGATGAATTTAACGGCATGGATAATGATAAAGCCAAAAAAGCTATTACACAAAAAGCTGTAGACGGCGGATACGGCGAATTCAAAACCCAGTACAGACTGCGCGACTGGCTGATTTCGCGCCAGAGATACTGGGGTGCTCCGATTCCTATAGTTTATTGTGAAAAATGCGGTCCGCAGCCCGTTCCGGAAGACCAGCTTCCTGTAAAACTGCCTGAAGATGTTGATTTTAAAGTTCAGGGCAAATCACCCATTCTTACATCAAAAACTTTTCTTGAAACCACCTGCCCCGTATGCGGCGGCAAAGCTACAAGAGAAACTGATACCATGGATACATTCATTTGCTCAAGCTGGTACTACCTGAGATATGCAGATGCCAAAAACGCAAACGCACCGTTTGATAAGGCTCTTGCTAACAAATGGCTGCCTGTTGATCAGTATGTCGGCGGTATTGAGCACGCTATTTTGCACCTTTTGTATTCAAGGTTCTTTACAAAAGCGTTGAAAGACCTCGGTCTTGTTGATTTTGATGAGCCTTTCAAAAACCTTTTGACACAGGGCATGGTGCTCAAAGACGGCTCCAAAATGTCTAAATCCAAAGGCAACACAGTAGACCCTGATGAAATATTCGAAAACTACGGTGCTGACACTGCAAGACTTTTCATTCTTTCAGACTCGCCTCCGGCAAGAGACTTTGACTGGTCAGACGCAGGTGTTGAAGGCTGTTACAAATTCTTAAACAGAGTATGGAGACTTTATTCAAGCCAGCAGGAAAACCTGATACTGGATTACAAACTGCCTGAAGATGTGTCCGTGCTTTCAAAAGAAAACAATGACCTTGTCAGAACCACGCACATTGCGATTAAAGGTATTACGCAGGATATTTCTAACGAATTCCAGTTCAATACGGTTATTTCAAAGTACCGCGAGTTTGTGAATGCTATTTATGACTATGTTGGCAAGAAATCTTCCTTCAACGATGAGGACAAGAATGTATTGAGTTTTGCGTTAGTGACTCTTCTAAAACTGCTTGCGCCTACAACAGTGCATTTGACAGAAGAAATCTATCACTCAATCGGCGGTAAGGGCTCTATTCACGAAACTGACTGGCCCGTTTACGAAGAGAAACTTGCAAAAACTTCTGCAATTACGCTTGTTGTACAGGTTAACGGCAAAGTTAAAGACAAAGTTGAGGTTGATTCGGAATCTTCTAAAGAAGAGCTCGAAAAAGCTGCAATGGAAAGTGCCAAGATACAAGAAGCAATCAACGGCAAAACAGTTGTAAAAACAATCGTAGTGCCCGGCAGACTGGTTAACATTGTAGTGAAATAATTTAATAAAGGGTAAGCCCTAACCTCCGCAAGCCTACACTATTTTGACAGAATAGGGCTGGAAAGGAGGTTAAGCAATGAAAAGGGACATAATAAAACGAGCCCTTTTAGGCGTTAGGCTCGTTTTAGATTTCTTTTTATGTTGCTTTAAGGGTGACAGAACGGTTAGGTTTATGCGGAACTTAACCGTTTCCCTATAATCTTATTATAAACTATTCTATAAAATATTCAAGCCGGCTTGTTTTGGATTGTGACTGGTCCTAATTAATGTGTTTTCCGATGATAGGGGCGATTTTTTCCAAATCCCCTCTCAACTCTTCAAACTGAGAAGGATACAATGATTGCGCACCATCGCATAGCGCTGTGTCAGGGTCGTTGTGTACTTCTATTATCAGTCCGTCGCACCCTGCTGCAACCGCAGCTCTGGACATCGGCGCAACCTTGTCACGCAAGCCTGTTCCGTGAGACGGGTCAATGATTATAGGCAGGTGGCTGAGTTTTTTAACAACCGGAATCGCACTCAAATCAAGAGTGTTTCTTGTTATTCTTTCAAAGGTTCTTATACCGCGTTCGCACAGGATTACTTCTCTGTTTCCGCCCGACATTACGTATTCCGCTGCCATAAGCAGTTCTTCTATTGTGTTGCATAGTCCTCTTTTCACCACAACTGGCTTGTTAATGTAGCCGAGTTCTCTTAACAGGTTGAAGTTCTGCATGTTGCGTGCGCCTACCTGCAGGATGTCAACGTATTTGAGGCACATGGGAATCTGTGAAATCTCCATAACCTCGCTCGTAACTGCCATTCCGTAGCGGTCAGCCACATCTCTTATAATTTTTAAGCCTTCTTCGCCCATTCCCTGAAATGCGTAGGGTGAAGTTCTTGGTTTGAATGCACCGCCTCTCAGGATTTTTACGCCCATAGCACTAAGCTGTTTTGCGGTTTCGTCCATCTGTTCATAGCTTTCTACAGTGCAAGGCCCTGCTATAAGCCCTATGTTATCCCCGCCGAATTTTACGCCGTTGACTTCTATTATGGTGTCTTCGGGTTTGAACTGGCGTCCTGCGAGTTTGTAGCTTGAAGAAATTCTTATTACTTCTTTTACACCTTCTAAGAGTTCAATGTCTCTCGGGTCAACGATTTTTCCGCCGACAGCACCTATGACTGTCTGCACCTCGCCTTTTGAAACATGTGCGTCAAAGTTTTTTCTTTTTATAAAGCTTACGACATTCTGTATCTGGTCGTCTGTTGCATTTGCATTCATTATAATGAGCATAAATCTTTTTCCTTTTTAAATTATTAATGTTAATAGCAAATTATTTTTTTACGCGATTTATAATCGGTATATTGATGGTACTACAAATATAATTTTTGATGTACAATATAAATTACGCGTATCAAATTTAGTGGAGACTTTATGCTAAATGATAAAGACAAAGTTAAAGGCAAAGACAAAAACACGTAAATTTCGTAAAATTGCACACGAGACACACAGCGATGTGAAAGCACCGCTTGTTGAGGCTTTGGAACAGTTTTACAAAAACCCCATGATGCAGTTCCATATACCGGGGCATACCGGCGGACATGCTTCTTATCAGCCTTTTAAAAAACTTATTGGCAGCCGCGCTTTGCTTTTGGATACCACAGATGAATTTGATAATCTCGGCACTCTTCACCCTGCAACAGGTCCTATTAAAGAAGCTCAGGAACTTGCTGCGCACGCATTCGGCTCGCAGAGAACTTTCTTTCTTGTGGGCGGTTCTACTATCGGAAACCTTACCCTTGCTATGTGTATGTCAAAAAAGGGTAAAAAAGTTATTGTTAACAGAAACTGCCACCGTTCTATCCTTACAGGCATGATTATTTCGGGTGCGGAGCCCGTATGGGTTCTTCCGGAAAAACTCGAAGAATGGGAACTCTGGGGCGAGATTGAACCTGCTTCAATTGAAAAAGCTTTAAAGGAAAATGATGATGTGGCAATGGTCTGGATTACAAATCCGACTTATGAAGGCGTTGTATCCAATGTTAAAGCTATTGCTGATATCTGCAAAAAATACGATGTGCCTTTGATTGTTGATGAGGCGCACGGCTGTTTGTGGAATTTTAACAAAAATCTTCCGGAATCCTCTTTGCACCTCGGTGCGGACGCTGTGGTGCACTCTCTGCACAAAACAGGCGGAAGTATGTCGCAGAGTTCAATGCTCCATATTACAAAGGGCTCAAAGTTTGACCCTGATGAGGTGGAAAGAACGCTTCAGCTTTTGCAGACAACAAGTCCTTCAATGCTTTTGATGGCAAGCCTTGATGCTGCACGTGCAAATCTTGAGTCAAAACGCGGCAAAAGACAGCTGAGCCGTGCGATTCAGTATGCCAAATTCGTAAGAAACAAGCTTCACAAAATTGAAGGCGTGAACGTTCTTGAAGCGACTGAAAACTTTAATCAGGACATTACAAAGATTTTTATCAGTGTGGACGGACTGTCAGGCAAACGTCTTGAGAGTATTCTTGAAATCGACTTTGATATTGAGGTTGAATCCGCAAGCGATATCGGAGTACTGCTTTTGATAAATATCGGCAATACAAAAGAAGAAATTCAGTATCTTGTAAACGCTGTTGAAAAAATTGCACATTCAAATTATTCCGACATCTACTATATCGAAAAAAGAAAACATATGCCCATGCTTACCCCGCAGATTGTGATGAATCCGCGTGAGGCATATTACAGCGAAAAAGAAACAATTGAAAAAGAAAAGGCAGTCGGAAGAATCTCTGCAGAGGTAATAGCAGAATGTCCCCCCGGTATTTCTATTCTGCTTCCGGGCGAACTTATTACAGAAGCGCATATGCCTTATTTGAACGAATACAAGTGGCTTGAAGTAATAAAAAAGTAAATTAATATTACAAAAATGAAACAAGTTCTGTCTATTTAGTTGTTAAATGCCTATAATAATATTTTAAAGGAGTATGAAAATGATTAAAAAGCTTTCAGCGGTAATGGTACTTTTATCTTTGTGCACTCCTGCTCTTGCACTTGAGGGTAAGGTTTCTAAAGATACAAATGTTTCGCCTGTTAAAGAACAGGAGATGACACTCGGTATCGTTCAAAAAGAAATAAAATTAGGCGCTTCTCAGGATGAAGTTGCTCTTGCACTCGGCTCTCCGAATATTGTTACACGCGATTCGGACGGCAAAGATACCTGGATTTATGACAAGGTTTCTTCCATTGTTTCATATAACAGCAACGGATTTGGTGTGGGCACAGGTATCGGAGGCGGTGCAGGCCCGGGTAACGGTATAATCGGCGGTATTCTCGGTATCAGCTTCGGCAAAAGCAGAGGCAATGTTGAGACCGTACAAAAGACTCTGACTGTTGTAATCAAATTCAACAAGAAAAATCAGGTAGAATCCTTCACATATCACATGAGTAAATTCTAAGCAGGTTATTATGAAAAAAATCTTACTGGCGGCGCTGATATGCGTAATGTTTGCTGTTTCTCCGTGTGCTTTTGCAAAAAAAGCCGATGCGGGTAATGAAATAATTGCGACTAAGCCTACTCAGCTTCAAAAAAGACAAATGCAGACCCGTACATATTCAGGCATAAGCAAGGCTATGATTATGAAGGCAATGCTTAATGTTTTGCAGGATGACGGTTATATTGTTTACAATGCAAATCCTCTGCTTGGCTTTATCTCGGGCACAAAAGAGTTTGATGCAAAAGATAAATCAATTGATATTTCAAAAGAATTTGGTACAAGCAAGGCTTCTCTTGTTTGGAAAGGCGTGACGGTTGCTGTAATCGAATCTACTGCTAATGTTACCGAGTTCGGTAAAGAAATGAAGGTTCGTATAAACTTTAAGCGCAAACTCCTTAATATATACGGAAACGCCCAGTCTATTGATGAAATAGATGATGAAAAATACTATCAGGATTTTTTTGCCAAAGTAGACAAGGCGATATTTATCCAGAAACAAAAGATATAAGCGTATGAAGAAGTTTGTTTCTTTAATATTAATATTTAATATATGTCTTTTTAATGTTATGCCTGCTTGTGCAAAACGTCCTTTTAAGACATATACACAGCTTGAAATCCGTGAGATGCAGACCCATGTTTATGATACGGCGAACCGCAAAGAGGTATTTAAGGCTGCAATTAATACGCTTCAGGACAACGGTTTTATTATCCTCAATATCGAAGACGAGATGGGATATATCAGGGCAAGAAAGGATTTTCTCGGGCACGACGTAAATAAAATGCGTATGGCGGGGTATTCTCTTCTGCTGGCTTATTACATTACTCTTACGGCATTGTCGTATGGTGCAATGCTGTATACTGTTGCAGACCCGATTAACAGGATGGGTAACGAACTTTCGCCGAGAACATTTATTGTGGATTCAAACGTAAATGTTGAACCTTTTGGCAAAAAGACAAGAGTTAGGGTCACAATGGTGGAAAAAATCCTTGAAAATGCTGACGGATACAGCTTTATAAAGGCTTCACCGAGAAAAGTTATACGAATTTATCAACCGGTTATTTATCAGGCATTCTTTAATGAACTTGATAAAAATATATTTTATGAAAAAATATAAGTGTTATGAGTAACATTTTAAAGTGGAGTTTTAAAAATGCATTGGTAGGCATGGCTTGTATGTTCTGTGTCGTAGTCATTGCGTGTGCTTTTCTTGCTCCTGTGCTTGCTCATTCAAATTTTGTTCCTGCTGCGGATGTTCTGTATGACTTTTTGCATAGATTGTGCAAAATGCATGGCACTAATATTTTTACTATACTTAATCACCCGATAGGTATTTGTGCGCGCTGCATAGGGGCTTACATCAGTGCAGCAATAATTTTGTATACTTATCTGCACAAATTTAAAATGGATAAAGTGGTGTTTATTATTATAGGCACATTGGCTTTCGGCGAGATTGCCGCTGAATATTTTAATCTTTTTGTAACAAACGATTTTATAAGACTTATAGACGGATTTTTTCTCGGTGCATTTCTTGGAATGCTTTTTATAAAAATTTTAGACTGGCTTGAGGGCAAAAGAGGCTGGTAACAGCTTTTTTTAAAGACTTCCCCAATTTGCTTGCACAAAAAAATAATTTCACAAATTTGTTACAAATTTGTTACAAAATTAACGTAATATTAACACGTTAATTTTGCATTAAGAACCCAAATATTAAAAAAACAATTTCGATTTTTTGTATTAATTAAACTTTAGATGTATTCCATGGCTTGAAAAAAATGTTATAATGAAAAAACAGAGAAGAATAAGTGTTCTCTTTACCCTTATTTAAGATATGTAAAGATATTGTTTACAAATTATGGTGAAAAGTCAATTAATTTTAATTTGTTGTTTTTAATATAAGTGTAGGAAATTTATAAAGTAGGTAATGTCGGAGGAAAGACATGACAATTAGTGTGAACTCAAGAAAAAAACAAGCAAAAAAATCATTTGACGAATTACTTAATGATTTAAGAACAAGTAATTCTGAAAAAGTCAGATATAATGCTGCCCGCATTCTTGGAGAAATCGGCGATTCCCAGGCTGTTGAGCCGCTTATTGATGTATTAAAAAATGATAAAAACGGTTCTGTACGCTTGTATGCCGCCAGAGCATTGGGTGAATTGGGAGATGTAAATGCAACAATTCCTCTTATTGAATCTTTAAGAGAAGACAGAAACGTAGACGTTAGAGTTCGTGCTGCTCGCGCTTTAGGTCGTTTGGGCGGCAAAGAAGTTGTTGAACCTTTAGTTGAAGCACTCAATGACGAAAACCCTCAGGTTTGTATCACTGCTACCGATGCTTTAATTGAAATTGGCGATGTTGCTACAGATGCTTTGATGGAATCATTAGACCATGAAAAAGTAAATGTAAGATGTGATGCAACAAGAGCATTAGGTGAAATCGGCAATCCGAAAGCAGTTGATAAAATTATCACTATGCTGAACGATGAATGGGTAAATGTCAGAATTTATGCTGTAACTTCACTCGGCAAATTAAGCGATAAAAAAGCTGTTCCTGCTTTGATTGAAGTTATGCAGAACAAAAAAGAGAATGATCTTGTAAGAGCAGGTGCAGCTGCTGCACTTGGCGTGTTGAGAGATCAGAGAGCATTGATGCCGTTGAGAGAACTCATTATGGCAGCTGATGAACTCGGTGAACTCGAAGATACAGCTTTGAAATCATTCAAAAAAATCATGGCAGCAAACTGGCAGGCTATCCCGGGTGCTGCTCCTCAAAAGAAAACTGCAGGCGTATAACTGCTGACATAAAACCAAATTTTAAAAAGCCTCTTAATTTAAGAGGCTTTTTGTTTTAAAGCATTACCTGCTATATATCCCGTTGACCAGGAGTTTTGCAGATTGAAGCCTCCTGTCAGCCCGTCAACATCAATAACTTCTCCGCAAAAATACAGTCCCTCAACAATTTTTGACTGCATCGTCTTTGAGTCTATCTGGTTTAAGTCTACACCGCCTGCTGTTACTATTTCTTCACCTTTTGTCACGTCCTGCGCGTGTAAGACAAAATCAGTGACTGTTTTTGAAATCTTTCCTCTTTCGATTTTTGTCATTTGACCTGCTTTTGTGCCTGTATTGATTTTGAGGTTCTCAACAATTTTATAAGAGAGATTTTTGGGCAGAAATTCCGACAGTATATTTGCTGCATCTTTTTGTGCACCGGCTTTGAGGCAGGATAAAAATTCCGTATCAAACTCTTCAAAATCTTTGTTCACAAGGTTAAAAGAAATTTTTAAGGGTTTTGTTTTGTCAAAGCCTAAATAAGCGCAGTACGAAGAGATTTTGTATACAACGGGACCTGAAACTCCTGTGTGCGTAAATAGCAGGTCGCCTGAGAGGGTTTTTACTTTTTTGTTTTCAAAAAACACCTGTGCTTCTATATTCTTCAGACTTATTCCGCTTAAAACCGTATAGCTTTTTTCTTTTGTAATCAAAGAACTGAGAGCAGGCTTTAGCGGGATAATATTATGCCCGAGACTTTCAGCCAGTTTTTGCCCTGTCCCTCTGCCGCCTGTTGCAATTACTACGGAATCAAAGCTGTATGTGTTTTTATCGGTTGTGACTTTGAAACAATTTCCTGTTTTTTTTACTTCGATTACGTTTTCAAAAACTTTTTTAATGTTCTTTTTGTCAATTTGTTTTAAAAGCGCCTGCTTGACGTCTTTTGAAGAGTCAGATACGGGAAAAATCCTCATATCATCCTGTGTGTAAGTTTGTATACCAATGCTGTTGAAAAATTCCAGAGTGTCACCTGTTGCGAATTTTGAGAAAACACTGTAAAGGAACTTTTCGCCTCTCGGGTAGAATTTTGCAAGTTCTTTAAAGTTGTATTCCGCATAAGCAAGGTTGCAGCGCCCTCCCCCTGTGGGAAGAATGGTGTTGAGGATGATTCCTTTGTCAAAGATTGAGATTTTGTTTTCGGGATTTTTTGAGGCAAAAATTGCTGCCATTATTCCTGCCGGCCCGCCTCCGATTATACAGATACTTGTCATTTGACCCTCGTTCCGTACAAATATACATCTTCAACATCCTCTAAGTCATCATAGAGTTCTGAGACGGTTTTGTTTGATACCGGATGTACAAAATCCGGCACCAGTTCCAGAAGCGGAACCAGAACAAATGCACGTTCATGCATGTGTTTGTGCGGGATGGTCAAAAATTGAGTGTTAATAATTTCTTTTCCGTAAAAAATAATATCAATATCAATAGGTCTTTCACCCCAGCGTGTTTCTTTTTCTCTGTTTCTCCCGAGAGTTCGTTCTATATTCTGGCATTTAATAAGCAGGTCTTGAGCAGAAAGCGGGGTTTTTATTTCTGCAATCATATTCAAAAACCAGTTCTGGTCTTTTACCCCCCAGGGTTCGGTTTCGTATAGAGCAGAGGTTCGTATAAGTTTTATATCTTGTGCCAGATTGAGAAGACTCACCGCCTGTTCGATGAGTTTCAGTCTGTCTCCTGTATTTGAACCTAAGCATAAATACACTATCGTCATAGTTAGATTTTATAATGTTTTTTTTTGCTTTACAACTTCATAAATGTTAAATATTTTGGTGCGTTTATATTCAACTCTTATTTTTTATGTTAAGATTCTA
>CALUPU010000010.1 GCA_944322725.1 Candidatus Gastranaerophilales bacterium | reverse complement strand
GTGAAAGCTGTCGAAAATATCTATATGATGAGTATATCTATATAAGGAGACAGCATGAAAAAGAAATTCGGATTTTCACTTGCAGAAGCACTGATAACACTGTTAATCGTATGCTTGATAACACTCGCAACAGTACCTGTATTGACTAAGAAGAAAAGAGATACAGTTGATACCGGCTCAGGTAAATGGATATGTACCATGAATAGTCAGGGACAGCATGTGTACTGGAACTCCCAAACCTCGGAACAGGATATTACAAAACCTGATACATGGATGGTGTCAGGAGACGGAACCTCATGTGTATTTGTACCGCCGATGAAAGCTAAAAACTTTGCAATTACACTTATAGGCGGAGGCGGCGGGGGTGCTGACGGAGTGTCAGAACGCAAAGAATATATAAAAGCGGATGATACTTCTAAAATAATAGAGATACCTGAAGATGGTGTTTATAATGTGGCTGTTTTTGGTGCCGGAGGCGGAGGTCACGGCTCTGACGACCATGATGGCAGTAATGGAACCAATTTTGGTATTGGAGGACAGGGGGGTGCCGGTGGATATTATATAGGCAAAATGAGTTTTAGAAAGGGTGACCAGGTTAGGACAGAAGTAGCACCTTCCGGCTCTGGTGCTTATGATGGTGATAAAAACTGTAAAAATGCATATGATAAGGATTCTGGTTGGACAACTTTATATGCAAACGGTGCAGCGCTTATATCTGCAGGAACAGGTGCCAGCGGTAGGTCTACAGGAAATAGAGGTGGCGAGCCTCCGCGTTGTGGTGATGGAGGATCGGGAGGGACTATTGTAACATCAAGTTATCTTTCTACATATACGGCAGGTTTGGTTGTTAGTTCTAACGGTCAGACAGGTCGTACAAACAGAATCCAAAAGTATTGCAGAGATGCTTATGGAGAACCTATCTCTCGATCGCAAGACGTAAGTAATATATATAGAGGTTATGCCCCGGAGGTACATGGAAGAACTATTCCTACAGATTTATGGGGCGGGATTAATCCTAATTATTACGGCTGGGGAGGCAAAGGTGCTTTATATCAAGCTCGCGGCGGTTCTACAGGGCTTTCCGGAGATAGAGGACATGTTTTAGTTTGGCGTGTTATCCAAAAAGCCGGACTCGGCGGCGGGGCTTCTGCCCTTACTACCATACCTTTACCGACAATAAAGGGTAAAGTTAAAGTTGTTGTCGGCGAGGGTGGAAATGCCAACGAAGACGGTAAAATGACTCATGCATATATATATAATTTACAGGGTAAAATTGATAAAACTTTGTATAGCACGATAGGGACTGTAAGAACAGGCGGTTTTAGTAATAACAAGAATTCAGAAATAATTGATGGTGAATCAGGCCAAATGTCTATGTGGAATAGCCAGGGAGGCGGACTACCGGGCAAATGCCAAAAAGATCAGACTAAAAATGTTGAAAAGACCGGAAAAATGATTGTATACGATACAGACAGTTCCGGTAAGGAGATATGTGAAGTAGCGTATTTGAATATAGGACCAGTTAGAAAGTATCCGGTAGGTGGAGGTACATCAGCTTATCTGTGTCCATTAAGCTCTTCAACACTACCTAAAGGACTTTGTACAGGTTGTTTTGATGTTAATTGTAAATTTGCAAAGCCGAATGTACCTTATTTTAATAATGCTGGTGCAACTTCCTATATGAGAATGATAGAGCGATTACGCCAGGTAGATCCTTATGATAACAATGATATATTTACTTTCAGTGATTTAGAACGTACTGCCGGAACTATGTATGTAAAAGTCTGGGATTCTACAAGTCCAAGTCTTATGGGGTACAGACCTGATGAAGTCCAATCAAACGGAGGTGTTACAGCACCTTCAATAGATGATGGCGATATCCAGTGTTTGTATTACAGAAGACACACAGAAGAGTATAAGTATTATAAATATGAATATACACCTGCACATTGTGACCCGGGCGGAAACGGTACATACTTTGGTGCCGGAGGAGGCGGCGGCGGCTCTTCTAATACAATTGGCTTAAGCGGACCTGGCGGCAGAGGCGCCCCCGGTGCGGTAATAATCGAATGGTAAAAAAGTCTTCTAAATACAATCCTTATATAGAATTAAAAACCAAAATGTATTTAGATTAATTAACGTGACCCTTGTATTGCAAGGGTCTTTTCTTTAAATTGTCAGATGTTATAATTGTTCTATAAAAAGTATTTCAAATTTCAAAGGGTTAGTATTATGAAGATAATGTTCGTATCTGCAGAGGTGGCACCTTTTTCCAAGGTTGGAGGTCTGGCTGATGTTGTTGGAAGCCTGCCGAAGGTTCTGGAGAAAATGGGACATGAAGTTGCAATCTTTACACCGCTTCACGGCTGTATTGACCGGCAGAAATACGGTATTACTGAACTTGAAAATTCTAAACTGACCATAGATTACAGCTACGGACAGTATTACTTTAACCTCAAAATGGCAAAACTGCCCGGCACAAAGAATGTTAACGTGTTTTTTCTCGATAACAGCAAGTATTTTGCACCGTTCCATGAGGTTTACCCCAGATATATTGATACAAGATATGAACATGAGCGCTTTATAGCCTTTTCTCATGCAGCTATTGAATATGCACGCCTTTTGAACTTCAAACCGGATATTATCCATTCTAACGACTGGCATACTGCGATGATACCGGTTTATATGAAAGTTAACTACAAAAACGATGCTTTCTTTAAAGATACAAAAAACTTCTTCTCCATACACAATATTGCATATCAGGGGCAGTGGTTTGATGATTTGCTCTATTTTGCACAGCTAGACCACAGAGATGTGTGGAATTGCTGGGGATTGGAGCATTTTGGCATGCTCAACTGGATGAAAGGTGCAATAAACTACGCTGATAAGGTTGTTGTGGTTTCTCCAAACTATGCTAACGAAATCAAAACTTACGAAGGCGGCAAGGGGCTGGATTGGACCCTTAACCACAATGCTCACAAGCTTATCGGTATTTTAAACGGTGTAGATTACAGTGTTTACAACCCTGAGACTGACAAGCATATCGTAAAAAATTACGGTATTAACAATATTCAGGCAAAAGAAGAAAACAAAAAGGCTGTGCTTGAAGAATTCGGACTGCCTTATACGGAAGGAAAACCCCTTATTTCCGTGGTATCAAGGCTTGTGGAACAAAAAGGCTTTGACCTGTTCGGTCCTGTATGTGAAGAAATGAAAGGGCTTAATGCGGATTTTATTATCCTAGGTACCGGTGCTCAGCATTACGAAGATATGTTCAGATACCTGAGCGGTACAAGCAGCAATATAAGAGCAAAAATAGACTTTTGTGCAGACTTGAGCAACAGAATGTATGCGGGTGCGGACATGTTTCTTATGCCTTCAGCTTTTGAGCCCTGCGGATTGAGCCAGTTGATTTCTCTTAAATACGGTACTGTTCCTATAGTGCGAGCAACAGGCGGTCTTGAAGACACAATTGTCGGTTATCCGATGGACGGCGGTGACGGTTTCAAGTTTTGGAATTACAGTCCGTATGCCATGATGGATTGTATCAGATATGCGCTTGATATTTACAAAGATAAAAAAGACTGGGCGCAGATTGTCAAAAATGCCATGAACGCTGACTTTAGCTGGGATAAGAGTGCTCAGGCTTATGTAGATGCTTATAAAGAAGCATTAAATAACTGAGTTGTATAATTTATGCTTGTGCTATAATCTTTTTGAAATAAGATTTAGCGGATAAAGTATGAAAGTAAGTGTAAAAGTACCTGCCACTACGGCAAATCTCGGACCCGGATTCGATTCTCTGGGGCTTGCTCTTCCGATTTTTAACACAATTACGGTAGAAGAGACAATTATGCCCGGTACAGGCATAGAAATAAACATTATTGACGAAACAAACGAGCAGGATATAATTTCTATTCCTACGGACGAAAATAATATTGTATACAAGGCAATAGAACTCTTGTATAACTCTATAGGGCAGACACCGAGTGAACTTAAAATTACAATAAAGACACAGATTCCTATAGCACGCGGGCTGGGAAGTTCTGCTGCGGTTATTGTGGGCGGATTGATTGCCGCAAACGAGTTACTCGGCAGACCTGCTGATGAAGCTGCGCTTCTTTCTATTGCAACGGAAATCGAAAACCATCCCGACAACATTACTCCTGCTGTTGTGGGCGGATTTGTTGTTTCGTCTCTCGAAGATGACGGCACGGTTGTTTACTCGAAAATCAATTGGCCAAAGGATTGGAACATTACGGTTTGTATCCCCGATTACGAACTTTCTACGAGCATTGCACGTTCAGTGCTTCCTGCCGAAGTCCCTATGAAGGACGCTATTTTTAACCTCAAGCATGCTGCTATGCTTGTTCAGGCTGTAAACACGCATGATGAAAAACTTATGAAATCCGCACTGGATGACAGGCTTCATCAGCAGTACAGAGAGAAACTTATCCCGGGCTTGAAGGAAATCAAAGAAGCTCTAAAACACGAAGAAAATGTCATGGGTGTTGTAATAAGCGGTGCAGGGCCGTCTATTCTCGTTATTTCATACGGCAACAACCTTGATAAAATCAGAGAAACTGTTTCTAAAGTATGGCTGGACTTAAACGTTAAGTCCAAAATTCTTACTCTGAAAGTTGAACAAGAAGGCGCTAAAGTAGTGGAGTAGATATTCATGAAACTTTTTTCCTGTGAATTGACACCGAACAATAAGATTAAGCTTGTATTTTTCGGTATTAAACTTAAAATCTCCGTAAAGAAAAACCGTTTTGATGTTTTAAAAAGAAGACTGTACATAATATATTCCAAATTATCCGCTTTTTTTGATAAAAATATAAAGACCAGAAAGTATGAGATTGTAATTCCGCTCGGCAAAGACTGTGAACTTGCTACCAATTACAAATACTTTTTCTCTGCAATGATGGACGCAACACTGTATAACTGGTCAGCATATATCGATAAAAGAGCTTTTATTGAGGGGATTAAACATCCGGAGAATATTTGTTCAGGGGAAATATCTTTCGGCGAAGAGCACAATACATGGCGATGTATGGCTACCACCAATCTTTTCCACGGAAATTCACAGCCGGAAGATTTAATGGATAAAAATGGCGTTATCATTCCCGAAAAACGCGACAAAGAACGTGAAGCTGTTATAAATAAGATTCATTATCTTATTGATAAAAATGACAAATATTATCACTCTCATGAAAAGAAGCTGTATATTTTTACTTATAATATTGAGAATGTATCAGAGGATATTGAATTTCTGAAAGAACTGTACTCTTATTTTACACTCTGCAACGACAACTTTGATATGGTTGTTATAGTAGAAGAGGATAAGTTGTCAAAAGAATTGAAGGATTTTGAATCTGATTTTTCTAACATTTATATAAGAAAAGTTCCGTATTTCAGAGACAAAACACCGGATTCAATTTCTTTCACTTACCCTTATTTTAGGGATTGGGGAAGAGTTTTTGCCGAGTTTAAGTACAGCAGCGCAAGAAAGAAAACGGACAAAAAACTTAAAAGCGAACTCAAAAGCGGAATTTAACGTGATTTTTGGCACGGATTTAGCCTAAAATATTTCATCCTTTTGAATCATTGCAAATAAATATATTTGTATAATGATGATTAAAAATGTATAATAAATGCATATTTCAATTAAAAAAAGGTGGATAAAGATGACAGTATTAGCAGAGAATGAAGGGTTAATCACCCAAATTATCGGGCCTGTAATAGATGTTGAATTTTCAAACGGCAACTTACCCGAAATTTTTGACGCGTTAGAAATTTATACGGAAGACGGACAAAAAACCGTTGCGGAAGTACAACAGCTTCTGGGCGAAAACAAAATCCGTTCTGTTGCAATGTCTTCTACAGACGGTTTGCAAAGAGGCATGAAGGTTATTAATACCAAAGCTCCTATTTCAATCCCTGTCGGTCAGGCTACTCTCGGCAGAATCATGAATGTTCTGGGGGAACCCGTTGATGAGATGGGTCCTGTAGAGACAGAAAACTATCTTCCTATCCACAGACCTTCGCCAAAACTTGTTGATCAGAATACCAATGTTGAAATTTTTGAAACGGGTATTAAAGCTATCGACCTTCTACAGCCCTATCAAAAAGGCGGTAAAATCGGTTTGTTCGGTGGTGCAGGCGTTGGCAAAACAGTTTTGATTATGGAACTTATCCACAATATCGCACAGGAGCACTCCGGTGTATCTGTATTCGGGGGTGTAGGCGAAAGAACACGTGAAGGAAACGACCTGTGGAATGAAATGAAAGAATCAGGCGTACTTGATAAAGTAGCTTTGATTTACGGTCAGATGAACGAACCGCCGGGAGCCAGAATGAGAGTCGGCCTCTCTGCTTTGACTGCTGCAGAATACTTCCGTGACTTCTCAAAACAAGATGTATTGTTGTTTATTGACAACATTTTCAGATTTGTACAGGCCGGTTCAGAGGTATCTTCACTTCTCGGACGTATGCCTTCTGCTGTAGGTTATCAGCCTACACTTTCAACTGAAATCGGTGAATTGCAGGAACGTATTACTTCTACAAAAGACGGCTCAATCACTTCTGTACAGGCAATTTACGTGCCGGCAGATGACTTGACTGACCCTGCTCCTGCAACAACATTCTCTCACCTTGACGCTTCAACAGTATTGTCAAGACAGATTGCATCTTTGGGTATTTACCCTGCTGTTGACCCGCTGGCTTCAAGTTCCAGAGTGTTAGACCCCGTTATTATCGGCGAAGAACACTACGGTGTTGCAAGACAGGTGCTTGAAGTGCTTCAAAAATACAAAGACCTTCAAGATATCATTGCTATCCTTGGTATGGATGAATTATCAGAAGAAGACAAAGAAACAGTTAACAGAGCGAGAAAAATCCAAAGATTCCTTTCTCAGCCGTTCTTTGTTGCAGAGCAGTTCTCCGGTATCCCGGGTAAATATGTAAAACTTGAAGATTCTATCAAAGGCTTTAAAGAAATTCTCGAAGGTAAACACGATGACCTTCCTGAACAGGCTTTCTACATGGTAGGTACTATCGAAGAAGCTATTGCTAAAGCTGAAGATATGAAAAACGCGTAGCCGGAGTGAAGTTAACGAAAACGTTGAGTTTTCGGTAACGTAACTTAATATCGGCGACGTAAGAGTTTATGAAATAAACTCAACAGGAGTTATTTATGTCAAAAAAAATAAACTTAAAAATAATAACACACGAAAAAGAAGTCTTTAACGACCGCGTGGACGCTGTTTATTCAAAGAGCGTTGAGGGCGAATTTGGTATTCTGCCTGACCACCAGCCGTTTATGGCTGCTCTTGATATAGGTGTTACAAGGGCTGAAAACGAAGGTAAAATGGAACATTTCACCACAATGGGCGGAATCTTCCAATTTAAAGATAACGAAGCCCTGATACTTACAGACCTCGCAGAATGCGGTTCAGATATTGACGTAACCCGTGCAAAATCCGCTAAAGACAGAGCAGAAGCCAGACTCGGCTCTCATGAGGTGGAAATTGATAACGCCAGAGCACAGATTGCACTCGCAAAAGCAATGGCAAGGCTCAAAGCAGCGGGTCAGAAGTAAAGTATACCTTTTACATTTTAATTACCATAAAAAAACCGGCGCTAAATCGCCGGTTTTTGCTTTTTATAAACTTTACAGATTAAAATGCACACATTCTGTGAACACGTACAAAGTTTGTTCTGCCTGTAATAAGTTTTGGAATTGAGCCAATGATGATTACTCTGTCGTCTTTTTTGTACTCTGTTTTTTCTAAGAGCAGTTTGTCGATTTTTTTGAGCAAATCATCGTTCAATACAACGTCCCAGTCTTTTTTGTACGGGTGCATATCCCAGAACAGATTCAACTTTCTGCAGGTTTTGTCATTGTCTGAAATAGCAAGTACAGGTACAGACGGTCTCAATTTTGAGAGCAGCTTTGGAGTGTAGCCTGAATGCGTAAATGCGAGAATTGCTTTTGCATCCAAATCTTTAGCCATTTTTACTGCAGCAGCTGCAACAGCCTGAGGAGTTGGTTCATAGTTCGGATTCATCGGCAGGTCAAGGTTGTAGCTTACAAAGTTGCTCTGCTCAACGTCATGTGCAATCATAGCCATCATTTTAACAGCTTCAACAGGGTATTTGCCTGCTGCGGTTTCTCCGGAAAGCATTACTGCGTCTGCACCGTCAAGAATAGCGTTTGCTACGTCAGAAGCTTCCGCTCTTGTCGGAATCGGTTCTTCTATCATAGATTCAAGCATTTGAGTTGCTACGATACAGGTTTTTCTGTGAGCAAATGCTGCGTCTACGATTTGTTTTTGAACCATGGGAACTTTTTCCGGAGCAAGTTCGATACCGAGATCGCCTCTTGCAACCATTACAGCGTCTACAACATCAAGAATTGATTCGATGTTTTTAACTGCTTCGGGCTTTTCAATTTTTGCAACAATAGGAATATCAGCACCGAAGTGGCTCAAATATTTTTTCGCAAGCATAACATCGTCTTTGTCTCTTACAAAAGACAGAGCAAGGTAGTCAGCATTGTTGTCTACTGCAAATTTGATGAACTCAACATCTCTTTCCGTTATAGCTGAAACACTTTTTGTTCCGCCCGGGATGTTTATACCTTTTCTCGGTTTGAGAAGTTCACCATGGATAACTTTAACGTGTACTCTTGAGCCTTCTTTTTTGGTAACCTGAATTTCGATTTTACCGTCGTCAAGAAGAATGCTTTCACCTTCGTGTACGTCTTCTGCAACACCTTTGTAATCAACGGGAATGATGTTTGGGTCTGTTTGTTCAAGACCGTATTCAAGTATTAATTCTTTTCCGGGTTCAATCGGAACAGGCTCTATAAGGTTGCCCACCCTGATTTTAGGTCCTTGAAGGTCAACAAGAACCGGAATGTATGTTTTTAATCTTTTTTCAACATTTCTGATTTTTTCGATGGCTGCTGCGTGGTCTTCCGGAGTGTTGTGAGAAGTGTTTATACGAAACATTGTCGCACCGGATAACACAAGTTCTTCAATAGTGTTTTCATCGCGGCTTGCAGGTCCCAGAGTCGCAACGATTTTTGTTTTGTTTTTTTTCATAATCATTTTTCTGCGTCCTTATTAATGATTTCGGTTAGTGTAAATTATTCGGTCTTGAATTTCGGCGTTCGGCAAAAGCGTGGTTTGACTTCTTTTCTTAACGAGACAAAGTCGAGTTAAAGAAAATGTCCCTACCCGGTGCCTCACATGTGGCAGTTCCCTTCGGTCAGCCACGCACGAAATTCGCTAATGCTGATGTTCTTTTTGATAAGCGTAAGTAGCTTCCATTTCTTCCATCGAAGCGTATACAGCGTGGCATCCGCAGTCAACGTGAACAATTTCGCCTGTTACGCCTGAAGAAAGGTCAGAAACGAGGTACAATCCGGTTTTACCGACGTCTTCAAGAGAAACATTTCTTTTTAAAGGTGCTTTTAAGATAGCTGCTTTGAGCATTCTGTCGAAGCCTGAAATACCTTTTGCAGCAAGAGTTTTAACAGCACCTGCTGACAGGCAGTTTACTCTTACGCCGATAGAACCGAGGTTGTCTGCGAGGTATCTTGCAGAAGATTCGAGAGCTGCTTTTGCAACACCCATTACGTTGTAGTTTGCAACTACAAACTCGGAACCGAGGTAAGTTAACGCCAGAATAGCACCGCCTTCGTTCATCAACGGTTTTGCGTTTCTTGCCAGAGTTACCAGTGAATAAGCACTTACCCCAAGAGCAGTGTCCCAACCGGCTTTTGATGTATCGATAAAGTCACCCATAAGGTCTTCTTTTTGTGCAAAAGCTACCGCATGGATTACAAAATCCAATTTGCCGTAAGTTTTTTCATATTCGGCAAAAACTTTTTTCACCTGTTCTTCATTAGTTACATCGCATTCGATGATTAATTTGGAATTCATTTCTTCTGCGAGCGGGCGTACACGTGATTCCATAGCTTCGTTAGCGTAAGTGAAAGCTATTTCACCGCCTGCTTCGTGGATTTGTTTAGCAATAGCGTAAGCAATTCCTCTTGCGTTAGAAACGCCGAAAATAATACCTTTTTTGCCTTCCATTAATTTCATAAAAAATTCTCCTTAAATGATATAACTGTATCTTAGTATCAACATACGAGAATGTCCATATTTTTACAAACTACCCTATAGCAGTGTACTTGTTATGTAACGATTTTGCTTGTCAGTCTTGTAAACTCTTTTCAAAAACGGAAAAACATTGCATAATAATATTGGTCTTATATATTTATGTGTTTATTAATTTACTAAATTGCAGAGAGTCGAGGTCTTGCATGAATAATGTAAACGGAAAAAATGTTTTCAGAAAAACAGTTTCTGCTGCTGATGAAAGCAAAAAGGAAAAATTTTCATCTTTTAGAAAAGGTTTAACGGAAAGATTGTCCACACCGCTGAGAGGGAATAATACACTCGAAAGAATACCGGGGCACGATATTCTTCTTATTGAATAAAATCATAAATTTTAGCAATATTTTAGTCGTTTAAATGTTTGAAGTGTTTGTAAAGATATGCAATACCCAGAACAAAACAAACGGCTACTATTGCTATGTCAAATTTGTGCCAGATATGTTTGAAAGCTTCCATGTTCTGACCCATTTTCACACCGACATATACTAGCAGATAACTCCACACAAGAGAGCCAAGAAACGTAAATGTGAAAAAAAATCTTTTTTTTGCTCTCAAAATACCTGCAGGTAAAGAGATGAAGGTTCTTATTACAGGCAGCATTCTGCAAATGAAAAATGCCCAGTCTCCGTATTTTGCTACCCATTTGTCAGCGTCTTCAAGGTCTTTTTTGCTGACCAAAAAGTATTTACCGTATTTTTCAACAAATGTACGTCCGCCAAAATACCCCAGATAATATGAAGGAATTGACCCCAGCACACAGCCGAAAGCCCCTGCCCACGCTGCAACGTGGAAATTAAAGATTCCTTTTGAAACCATGTAACCCGCAAAAGGCAAGATAGCTTCACTGGGCAAAGGGATATTACACGACTCTATTGCCATCAAAAGGCTTATGCCAAAAGGTCCCATGGCAGTAATAATGTGTTCTATAAAGCTTATCAAATGTCCTAATATTGTATCAAGCATAATTTCTGTTCCAAATCCTTGTGCACTTTTTTCAATTTTAACAAAAACAAAGCAACAGGCTATTATTAAGATAAATGAAGAAATATATAGTAATTTTTTATTTTTACATGTTTTACTCTATTGAATCTAAAAAATAGAAAGAAGAAAGAAAATATAAAAATTTGATATAGTTGATTGTGTAACGAAGAATACAAATTTATATTAACTAAATTAATTCATTTTATAACAAAAAGCCTCTATTGTTATATAGAGGCTTTTTAATTTTTAGCGTTATCTAAATGCATCGAACCCCGACGGGTTTCACACACTTAGTTTTTCCGGCTCCTGTCAAATCAAAGATTTGTTCACTTCGAAAACTTCGTTTTCTCCGTAACGTCGCTATAGGACAGTTACGCTGATTGCCAGTCACCTTCGTGACCGTCAAACAGCTCCACTTATTTTAATTTACATAGCGCCTTTAACAATTTTAGCGAAACTGTCAGCTTTCAAGCTTGCACCGCCAACTAATGCGCCGTCGATGTCAGATTGAGCCATTTGTTCTTCAATAGTTTCAGGTTTTACGCTTCCGCCGTAAAGGATTCTGATAGCGTCAGAGGCTTGCGCGCCTGCAACTTCTTTTACAACATTTCTAATCATAGCAATTACTCTGTTTGCTTCGACAGAATCGCAGGTTTTGCCTGTACCGATAGCCCAGATAGGTTCGTAAGCAATGATTGATTTAGCAACTTCTTCTGCGCTTAATCCTTCAAGGGCAGCTTTGATTTGAGAAGCGATATGAGAATCTGTAACGCCTTCTTCTCTTTGTTCAAGAGACTCGCCGCAGCAGATGATAGGTACAAGACCTTCTGCGAGGATTTTTTTAGCTTTTTTATTAACCATTTCATCAGTTTCGCCAAAGTATTGTCTTCTTTCTGAGTGACCGATGATTATATATTCGCAGCCTGCATCTTTAGCCATTTCTACAGATACTTCGCCTGTGAAAGCGCCTTGAGTTTCAAAGTAGCAGTTTTGGCAAGCAAGTTTTACTCTGCCACATCCGCAATCTGTCATCGCTTTGTTTACTGCATAAAGTGATGTAAACACGGGTGCAACAACAACTTCAGGCATTGCTGCTTTATCCATGTCTTTTAATTCTTTCATTAAGTCGTTAACTAATTGCGCAGATTCTGACTGCAATTTGTGCATTTTCCAGTTACCTGCGATAACGGGTCTTCTTGACATAATAAATCTCCTTATCTTGTGCCGATTAACAATTGAATCGTAGACAAAACAAGGAGATTTATCAAGAAATATTATTTATTTTGCTCCGAAAAGTCTTTCGTTGGCAAGTTCTCTTAATGCTGTTTTCATTTCTTCTATATAAGGCTTTTTCGGGTCAAAAGTTACGGATTTTACAGGATAATTTCCGACTTCGGCCGGGAAGAAAACGCCCTTGATGGAATCTTTTATAAAGCCTCTCAGTTCTTTAGCTGTCATAGTAGGCAAAGGCTGCTTTTTGCTTTTAGCTTTAAAAATATTTTTAAAAGCTGTTACCATGTCATCAAGCGTGGGATTTTTTCTGTCTGCCATGTCCAGAATGATTTTGTCCGGTATGTCCTGTGGAAAAACAAAATGGAAACGAACATCACCGCCGGCTGCCCTTTGGTTTAAAGCTTTGAATCCTTCAAAATCAGGATTGGCAACCATGTCTCTTAACAGGTGTTTGGGTCTGTAATGTTCTTCCATGCGCTTTACATAGCTTTTATGGTCATTTAAATCTAAAAATGGTCTTGTAAATGTTCTTAATGCCGGAACTTTCATTTTGTACATCCTTTTCTTCTACACTTTGCTCTAATTATAAAAAGGATGAAAAAATTTTATTTACAAAATACGAAGGGAATTTTACAAAACTTAATTAAAACTCAAATTGAGTCCCAGAAGTTTTATTGGTTCGTTATTTTCTCTTTCCAACCAACTTTGAGTTCTGTTATGCGATTTTCCCTCGTTAATTTCTTTGATTAACACAGCAAAATTAATGTCAATAAAATTAATATTTTGAACAGGTTCTATGTAAAAGTTTTCAGACCCACAGTTGGGGCAGAATTTTGTTTCAGGTATGACTTGTCCAAATTTAATTATACTTTTCCGTTTTACGTTACAACAACTACAACGTGTGAGATACCATTTGTTTTCTATGTATTTACCACAGTCAGGACAATAACAAGCATCCTTGTCGGGGGTAACTTTTGAGTGTGTGCATTCTTTTTTTCTTTGAAAAAACACTATTTAATCCTTTTATAACACGGGTTTTCTGTTAGAATTTAATAACGATTTTAAAAAAGTCAAATAAATTCTTTTACAGTGTACAAATGCCTGAAAATTGCATGTTGACAAAATTAAATGAGCATATAAGATTGTATAATGGGCTGGGCATATTATGTGCCTGACTCGGTGACTATTTGAAAGACAATAGAAAAGTAGTAGATATTGAACTAAAAAGGAGATTAATCTCATGGCACGCGAAAAGTATGAACGTACGAAACCGCACGTTAACATTGGTACAGTAGGCCACGTTGACCACGGTAAAACTACATTGACAGCAGCAATTACTTCTGTATTGGCAGCAGCTGGTCAAGCACAAGCTAAAAAATTCGATGAAATCGATGCTGCTCCGGAAGAAAAAGCAAGAGGTATTACTATCTCTACTGCTCACGTAGAATATGAAACAGCAGACAGACACTATGCTCACGTTGACTGCCCAGGCCACGCTGACTATGTTAAAAACATGATTACAGGTGCAGCTCAAATGGACGGCGGTATCTTGGTTATCGCTGCTACAGATGGTCCTATGCCTCAGACAAGAGAACACATTCTCTTGGCAAGACAGGTTGGTGTACCTAAATTGGTTGTATTCTTGAATAAATGTGACATGGTTGATGATGAAGAACTTCTTGACCTTGTTGAAATGGAAACAAGAGAATTGTTATCTTCTTACGAATTTGATGGTGATAATATTCCTATTATCAAAGGTTCTGCTCTGAAAGCTTTAGAAGCAGTTCAAGCTAATCCTTCTATCAAAAGAGGCGAAGATAAATGGGTTGACAAAATTTGGGAACTTATGGATGCTGTTGATTCTTATGTTCCTACTCCTGAACGTGATCTTGACAAACCTTTCTTGATGCCTGTTGAAGACGTATTCTCTATTACAGGTCGTGGTACTGTTGCTACAGGCCGTGTTGAAAGAGGTAAAGTTAAAGTTGGTCAAGAAGTTGAAATCGTTGGTTTTGGCGAAACTAAGAAAACAACAGTTACAGGTGTTGAAATGTTCAGAAAACTGTTAGACGAAGGTCTTGCAGGCGACAACATCGGTGCATTGCTTCGTGGTATCGATAAAACTGAAATCCAAAGAGGTCAAGTATTGGCTGCTCCCGGTTCTATCACACCTCACACTAAATTTACAGCTAACGTTTACGTTTTGACAAAAGAAGAAGGCGGACGTCACACTCCTTTCTTCCCCGGATACAGACCTCAGTTCTACATCAGAACTACTGACGTAACCGGTTCTATCAAATTTGACGGCGAAATGGTTATGCCTGGCGACAACGTTGTTATGGACGTTGAATTGATTGCTCCTGTAGCTATTGAACAAGGTATGAGATTTGCTATCAGAGAAGGCGGACGTACAGTTGGTGCGGGTGTTGTTGACAAAATTATCGCTTAATTAATTTTGTAACACACATAAACTTAAAACTGCTTCGGGATTACTCGGAGCAGTTTTTTTATATATAAATAGATATTTCACTTTCTTTGTGCTATTTTTAAGAATATCTGAAATATTTAAGAGGCGTATTGAACCATGGAAAATACAAAGACTGTTAATTTTAGCGATTTGCCTACAACTTATGATGCAAAAGCTACTGAAGAAAGAATTTATAAGTTTTGGGAAGACAATGAGTGCTTTAAAGCTGATGCAAAATCTCCTAAAAAACCTTTTTCTATTGTTATTCCTCCTCCAAATGTTACAGGCGTTCTTCATATGGGTCACGCTATTGATGAAACTTTGCAGGATATTCTTGTGCGCTACCACAGAATGTCAGGATATGAAACTCTCTGGGTTCCGGGTACTGACCACGCAGGTATTGCTACACAAAATGTTGTGGAAAAACAATTGAGAGCCGAAGGCACAAACCGTCACGAACTCGGCAGAGAAAAATTCCTTGCGCGCACATGGGATTGGGCTAACGAGCACAAAAGCGCCATTTTAGACCAGTGTAAACGCCTTGGTGCCTCTTTTGACCGTTCAAGAGAAAGATTCACCTTAGACAAAGGCTGCTCTGAAGCAGTTAAAGAAGTTTTTATAAAATTATACGAAAAAGGCTTAATCTACAAAGGCTCTTATATCGTAAACTGGTGCCCTCGCTGTCAGTCAGCTATTTCTGATGTTGAAACGGAATACGAAACCGAGGCAAGCCACCTCTGGGAAATAAGCTACTCTTTAAAAGATGAACCCGGCGCAATCGTAATTGCGACAACAAGACCCGAAACAATGTTTGGTGACGCTGCGATAGCCGTCAATCCGACAGATTACAAATATAAAGACTTAATCGGCAAAACAGTTGTTATTCCGCTTACGGGCAGAGAAATTCCTATCATTGCCGATGAATATGTTGATAAAAAATTCGGTACAGGCGCGTTGAAAATTACTCCTGCGCACGACCCCAACGACTATGAAATCTCTAAACGCCACAACCTAAAACCCATCTGGGTTATTGACGGCGAGGGTAAGATGAAAGCATGCGCCGAAGTGCCGGAAGAACTTCACGGTCTTGACAGAGACGAAGCACGTAAGAAAACCGTTGATATGCTTCGTTATCACAATGATTTGGTGAGAATAACTGACCTTGAGCACAATGTTGGCAAGTGTCAGCGCTGCCACACAACAATCGAGCCGCTGCTTTCCGAACAGTGGTTTGTAAAAATGAAACCTCTTGCAGAAGCTGCAATTAAGGCAGTAAAAACAGGCGAAATCAAATTTGTGCCTGAAAAATGGGAAAAGAATTACCTCGGCTGGATGGAAAATATCCGCGACTGGTGTATTTCGCGTCAATTGTGGTGGGGACATCAGATTCCCGCTTACATCCACAACACGACAGGCGAAATTGTTGTAGCAAAGGAAAATCCTGACCCTGAAAATTACACTCAAGAAACCGATGTTCTTGATACATGGTTTTCATCAGGCTTGTGGCCGTTTTCTACAATGGGCTGGCCAAATACGGATGCTGAGGATTTCAAAAAATTCTATCCGACTACAACTCTTGTAACAGGTTTTGATATTATTTTCTTCTGGGTTGCCAGAATGATTACCATGGGGCTGGAATTTACCGGTAAAGCACCGTTTTCTACTGTTTACATTCACGGTTTAATACGTGATGAAAAAGGTCAGAAAATGTCAAAATCCAAAGGTAACACGGTTGACCCAGTTATCATTATTGACAAATACGGCTGTGACGCATTGAGATTTACTATGACTTCGATGTGTACATACGGCGGTCAGGATATTAAAGTCAGCGAAGACAAATTTGAATACGGCAGAAACTTTGCCAACAAAATCTGGAACGCTTCAAGATTTGTGCTTATGAATCTCGAAGGCGTTGACAACAAAGCAATTGATACGGACAATCTTACAATCGCTGACAGATGGATTTTGCACAGACTCAACGAAACTGCAAAACTCGTTAACGAAAACATGGAATCCTTCAGAATAGGCGAAACTGCACATGTTTTGTATGACTTCTTCTGGAACGAGTATTGCGACTGGTATGTTGAGATTGCAAAAATTCAATTGCAGGATGAGGCTCAAAAAGCCAATACTCAAAGGGTTTTGAGATATGTTCTTGATATGGCTTTAAGAATGCTCCACCCGATTATGCCGCATATCACAGAAGCCATCTGGCAGTTAATACCGCAGGAAAAGGAAACAATCGGTATCATCAAAGCAGAGTTCCCGACTTATAAAAAAGAATTTGTTTTTGAAACGGAAAACAAAGAAATGGAACTTGTTTTTGAAACAATTAAGTCTTTGAGAAATGTTCGTCAGGGCTTGAACATTCCGTTGAGTGCACAAATGGATATTACTGTTCTTGCAAGTGCTGCTGAGAAACCGGTGTTTGAAGCTGTTGTGCCTTACCTCAAACGTCTTGCAAGAATCGAAAGCGTAGAGTTTAAGGGTGAGGACACTCAAATGCCCAAGAAATCAGCGTCTGCGGTTGTAGGCAATTCAAAAATCATAATCCCGCTTGAAGGTTTGATTGATTTTGACGAGGAAATCGCACGTCAGAACAAGAAAATTGAAAAACTCGACAAAGAAAAAATGAGCCTTGAGGGCAGACTTAAAAACAAAAACTTTGTTGAAAAGGCGCCCAAAGAGTTGATTGAAGAAACTCAAGCCCGCGCGGACGAGTTGAATGCTCAAATTAATGCGATAAAAGAACTTATTGAAACTCTTAAATAACAGCATATGAAAAAACAGGAACTGATACAGCGTTGTTTGATTTCGGATGACGCGATAGAAACTTATCCTTTCGGGCGCGATGAGTACAAAGATACATGTGTCATGCGCCACAAAAGCAATGACAAGTGGTTTGCGCTTGTGTTTTACCTTGATAAAAAACTCTATATCAATCTCAAAACAGAGCCTGAAATCGGGGCATTGCTTCGTATGCAATATCCGTCCATAACCCCCGGATGGCACATGAACAAAAAACACTGGATAAAAGCTGACCCTGAAAAAACACCGTCCGATGTGCTTGATAGGATTATAAAAAACAGCTTTGAACTGACAGCACCAAAATCTAAAAAATAATACGCAAAAAATTTTTTTCACATGATTTGTATTTTTACAAAGAGGTGAAGGAAAGATTATGCAAATAAAACAAAACTGTACGTACGCTCATAGCCCTAAATTCGGTGCAAAATTTCTGCACAGTGAGTCATTAAAGCAGGTTGCAGACTATGCTGTTGACAACAGAAAGTTCGATAAACTCAATCAGGCAAGGAAAAATATTGAGGGTGCGTACCTTCAGACCAGAGTCAGATTTGATATGGGCGTTAATGATAAAGGTTTTCCTTTTTTGACTTTTTCAAGATTTAATCCTAAAAAAAGTGTGTTAGTCCCGATGAATGCAGACGATTATCAATTGACTAAGGTTACAATAATTGAGTCTTCAAAAAAGTGTAATCCTTTGAAATTTGCATTTGAAAAAATTGTAAAAATGGGCAACAGTGTCCCTAAGAATAATCTGTTTAAAAAGATTGTTGTGGATAAATAATAGATTGTTTTGTAATAATTATTTACCCGAAACCCTTATTGGGCTATAATTTAATGCATGAAAGGGCAGATTTTTAAAATACATTCGGACTTTTACTATGTTCATACCCGGCAGGGCGAGTATGAGTGCAAAGTCCGTGATGTGCTAAAAAAAAGAAAAGACACAATTGTTACAGGCGACTTTGTTGAACTTGAACAGCCGAACGAAAACTCTAAACAGGCTTTTGTCTCAAAAGTATTTGAGCGCGAGAGTTTTATCCCCCGTCCTAAAGTCGCTAACGTAAATCAGGTAATTATTGTTTCTGCCCTGAAAGAACCGGACTTAGACTTTGAACAGCTGAACAGATACTTGTCTTTTTGCGAGTATTACAGTCTGCATCCTGTGTTGTGTTTTAATAAAAACGACCTTGAAGGTGAAGAAGAAATCATCGCGCAAATCAAAAGAATTTATGAACCTTTAAACTACGAAATTGTCTTTACCTCTGCGCTCGAGGGCAACGGCATAGAAGAGTTTAAAGCGCTTTTAAAAGGTAAAATTACAGTGTTGTGCGGGTCTTCGGGTGTGGGCAAATCATCTTTGATAAATGCTATTCGTCCCGATTTAAACCTTAAAACAAAACAGGTCTCTGAAAAAACCGAACGAGGCACTCACACTACCAGACACTGCGAAATTATTACCATTGAAAACGACTCGAGAATTGTAGACACACCGGGGTTTAGCCAGCTAAAATTTGATTTTTTAATGCCTGCTGATGTGGGACTTTTGTTTAGAGAAATTGTGGAAATTCAAAAACAATACGGTGTGTGCAAATTTTCTGACTGCATCCACGAGCACGAGACAGGCTGCAAAATTCAGGAACACCCTGAAATGATTGATGAAACAAGGTATCAAAGCTATCTTCAATTTGTAAAAGAAGCAAAAGAATACAAAAAACAGGTCACATACAGCGGTACAAAAACAGAAAGTAAATCAAAGTTTGTACACAACAAACAAATAACAAAAATAAGCAGCAAAAAGCGCCAAATCTCAAGACGCAAAAGCAATCAGGACATAGATAAGGAACTGAATGAATAATGGAACAACTTGTAAAACAACAGCTTGATGATTATAAAAAATTGATAGAACAGAAACTCGACGAGTACCTTCCCGTGCAGTATCCCGAAAAAATCTGGGAATCAATGAGATATTCTGTACTTGCAGGTGGTAAAAGACTGCGCCCTATTCTTTGTCTTGAGGCGTGCAGAGTGATTTCGGGAAGCTATGAAAATGCAATATCTGCAGCTTGCGCTATAGAGATGCTTCACTCGCAAAGCCTTATCCATGATGATTTGCCCTGTATGGACAACGATGATTACAGACGCGGCAAACTTACAAACCACAAGGTATTTGGCGAATCTACAGCAGTGCTTGCAGGTGATGCTCTTTTGTCTTTTGCACCACAGGTAATTATCCAGAAAACAGATAAAAGAACAGACCCCGGTATACTTTTGAGGGTTCTTGAAGAGTTTGTTGTAAATGCAGGTGCTGAAAAACTCATTGCAGGTCAGGTCGTTGATATTGATTCTGAGGGCAAACAGATTGACAAAGATACACTGAATTACATACACGAAAACAAAACGGGCGCACTGTTCAAGCTGTCTTTGAGAACAGGTGCAATACTGGGCGGAGCAGATGAACAAAAACTCGAGGCTCTGACACAATATGCGGAAAAACTCGGACTGGCTTTTCAGATAATGGATGATATTCTTGATGTCACTTCCACGCTTGAAGAACTTGGGAAAACTCCAGGTAAAGATGTGCAAGAAGGTAAGGTTACATATGTAAGTTTTTATGGTGTGGAAGAATCTAAAAAGCAACTTTCTTCCCTTTGTAAAGAAGCTTGTGATATATTAGAGAAGAGTGATATAAAATCTGCTGTTTTGAGTTATATAACTAACAGTATCAAAGAAAGGGTTAATTAATGTATCAAATAGGTACAGCTGTAGAAGTGTTGGGTAACGCATGTATTTCTGCAATATTGGCGCAGATATTAAAGTTTATTTATTTTTTGATTGTGCACAAAAAAGTTAATTTTAAAATATTTACAACTACTGGAGGTATGCCTAGTTCTCACAGCGCTGGTGTAATAGGTCTTTCTATGACGGTTGGTTATAATGAAGGTTTAAATTCTATCCCTTTTGCTATTGCCTTAGGTTATGCTCTTGTTGTTATGTATGATGCTGCAGGAATAAGACGTTCTGCTGGTAAGATTGCGGCAACAATGAATAGGGTTATGGAAGAATTTTATTCTCACAGACCATCTGCGGCTGGAGAAAAGTTAAAAGAATTGTTGGGACATACCCCTTTTGAAGTTTTCATGGGTGCTATACTTGGTATTGTAGTTTCTTATATTATACATTTTATGATTCTTCAATAAAATGCTAAAATATTTTTATGAGTGAGTATCCTAATTTCAGTATTTACAATAATTTTCCTACTGCTGTTTTGATCCTGGACAGCGAGAGAAGGATTGTGTTCAAAAACCTGCAGTTTATAAGGAATTTTGGCAGCGTAAAAAATCTGGAAAAGTTTTCGAATTATTTTTCTTTTGATATCTGCGTGCTGGATGCTGAGAACCTCTTAAGCGCAAATCCCGTTAACTTTGCCATAGATTCAAAGGAAAGCTTTTGTGCAAACGCAGTTTATCAAAAGTCTAAAGAGCAGTTTTATTATTATCTGATTACGTCTTTTGAGACAGACGGATATAGAGTTGTGCTGTTTAAAAACAATACAACCGAGATTCTGTACGAAGAAACCGAGAAAAAGTACGCTTTTATGCGTCAGCAGTACCTTACCCTTACTGAGGAATTAAAACATTTTGCAAGCCTGCAGCAGAGCGCGCAGGCACAGACTGTAAAACTTGCATTAATGCACAGGATTTCCAGTGTCATAAGAGAGTCCATGGATATTTCCGGCATATTAAATGCTGCTTTGAAAGAACTCTACAACCTTTTCGGCGCGATAAAGGTGTATTATGCAAGAGCAGAGGGGATGAATTTTATTGCGCAGGAGGTTTACCCGTCAGGAGGCAAGGGCTGTGCAGGAGCAAAGGCGGAACTTTCTGCGGACACGAAAAAAACCGTACGACTTAAAGAAATCAGAACAACCTCGAGTATAAAAGACTGCTTTGACCATGAAAAAATTTATCCTGCGCCTGTTACAAGGATTATTATTCCTGTGTCCAAAGTACAGGAGATTCTGGGGGTTTTGATTATATATACGGGGCAAAAGATTTTTGACGAGTCTCAAAATGATGTTCTCCAGTCCATTGCTGCACAGGTGGCATCGGCAATAGTTCAGGCTTCGTTGTTTGCACAGGTAAAGGAAAAAAATGAAGAACTCGAAAATACACTGAAAGAATTGAAAGAAACACAGATTCAGCTTATCAATTCGGAAAAAATGGCGTCTCTCGGCCAGCTGGTTGCGGGTGTTGCGCACGAAATCAACACGCCTCTCGGGTCAATCAATGCAAATAATGACATGCTTGCCAAACTTATTAAAAAACTTCCGGCTGATTGTCTGAATCCCGTGATTGTTGAAAATATCGAGAATATCAACAAAATCGATAAAGAGGCAATAAGGCGTATCAGCAGTATTGTGCAGAGCCTCAAAAAGTTTGTGCGTCTTGATGAGTCTGATTTACAGCTTGCTGATATCAACAAGGAACTGGATTTGACTCTTGAGTTGATAAAACATGAGACCAAAAACAGAATCAAGATTGTGAAAAATTATTCCCAAATCCCTGAGATAAAGTGTTATCCGAACATGCTCAATCAGGTTTTTATGAATATCCTGATAAACGCCTGCCAGAGTATAGAGAATCAGGGCGTAATAACGATTTCGACAGAATATGCCGATAACATGCTTATTGTAAGGATAAAAGACACGGGCTGCGGAATTGATGAGAGTATAAAAGATAAGATTTTTACTGCGGGTACGACCACGAAGCAGATTGGAATAGGCACAGGACTCGGGCTTGCGATTTCGCAGAAGATTGTGGAAAAACACCATGGCAGGATAAGTTTTGAGAGCAGTAAGGGTGAGGGTACGGAGTTTATGATTGAGATTCCGTCGTGAAATTTTGGGATTTTTATAGCTGCAGGTGACACTTATAAAAATTACTGTTTTTTAATAAAATTAATTTTAAATTAATAATTGAAAAATATTAAGACGAACATATGAAAATGACAAATACCTTGACTGCATAGACGAAATCTACACTGCAGCCCCGCAAAAATAACTATTTGTATAAAAGACAGATATACTGTAAAATAGCATTATTGATACAATTATAGAATTTGGGGAGAAATAAACTAATGGCAGTAAAAGAAAAAGATACAGAAACTGTTGCTGTTTCCGAAGAAAAAAATAAAGCCTTAAAGCTTGCTATTGAAAAAATCGAAAAAGATTTCGGCAAAGGCTCAATCATGAAACTCGGCGACAAAACAACAGTTGCCTGCGATGCTATTCCTACAGGCGCACTGGCACTGGATTTGGCGCTGGGTATAGGCGGTGTGCCAAGAGGTCGTGTAATAGAGATTTACGGACCGGAATCATCAGGTAAAACAACGCTTGCACAACACATAGTTGCAGAATGCCAGAAAAAAGGCGGTATTGCTGCGTTTGTTGACGCAGAACACGCACTTGACCCCGAGTATGCACGTGCACTCGGCGTAAATGTTGATGAACTCTTGATTTCTCAGCCCGACACAGGCGAGCAGGCATTGGAAATTGCAGAAGAACTTGTTCGCTCTTCTGCTGTGGATGTTGTTGTAATCGACTCTGTAGCGGCACTTGTTCCAAAGGCAGAAATCGAAGGTGCTATGGAAGACCAGCAGATGGGCTTGCAGGCTCGTTTGATGAGCAAGGCGTTGAGAAAGCTTACGGGTATTGTAGGCAAGACAAACACAACCGTTATTTTTATCAACCAGTTAAGACAAAAAATCGGTGTTATGTACGGCAACCCCGAGACAACTACAGGCGGCAACGCTCTTAAATACTACTCTTCCGTACGTCTTGACATAAGAAGATGCGACTCTATCAAAAAAGACGACAAGGACATCGGTAACAGAGTAAGAGTAAAAGTTGTTAAAAACAAAGTTGCACCTCCGTTTAAGAACTGCGAGTTTGATATTATTTTCGGCAAGGGTATTTGCAAACTCGGCTGTATCCTTGATGTTGCTGTCAGCATGGACATTGTTAAAAAAGCAGGTGCGTGGTTCAGCTACAACGAGGAAAAACTCGGTCAGGGACGCGAAAAAGCCAAAGAATACTTTGAGGCTCACCCCGAGGTTCTTGAAGAAGTTGAGGCTAAGGTCAGAGAAAAACTGGCTGCGGACAGGTAATAGTATTTTTATAAAGCTTATGCGAATTAGAATTAAATTAATTCGCATGAGTTTTTGAAAAAAGACCTTTGCGAAGTGAATTACAGAATATTATTTAAACAACTGCAAACGAGGTAATGTTCGAGGGCTGGGGAATTATTTTTTTATGTTTTGCTTTAGGCATAAAATATTGGGACAGTTTTACAGCCCGAGTTGCCGAGAAGGGTTTAAATTATATTCTGTTTGAACGAAGCATCAGGTCAATTTTCAAAAACTCATGCTAAAATACTTTAATAATAAAAAGAAAGAAAAATATGTTCGACTGGACAAAAGTAGAAACTGATGAACAAATAAAAGAACTCTGCGCGTTGGCAAAAGAGATTTGGAACGAGTATTCTATCTGCTTTATTTCGCAGGAGCAGATAGATTACATGCTCGAAAAATTTCAATCCGAGCAGGTTGTAAAAGGTCAAATAAATTTTCAGCGCTACCAGTACTTTTTTCTGGAAGAAGACGGAGAAAACATAGGCTACTTTGCGGTGCAAAGAAAAAGCGACAGCCTTTTTCTCTCAAAAATTTATATCAAAAAAGATTACAGAGGAAAGGGCTATGCCAGAAAGGCTTTTGTTAACGCAATAATCCCGCTGGCACAGGAATTTGAACTTCCTAAAATCACCCTGACTGTCAATAAATATAACTTTGCTTCAATTATGGTATATGAAAAGCTGGGCTTTGACAGAACATGCGATGTTGAAACCGACATCGGAAACGGCTATGTAATGGACGATTACATATACGAATATACTCTATAACAGGAAAATCAATGAAAAAAATACTCATCATACGAGAAGGCGCAATAGGAGACGTTGTACATACATCAAACATCTTTCGCTCTATAAAAGCGAAACACCCTGATGCAATTGTGGATTACCTTACGGGTAAAATTCCCGCACAGCTGATTGAAAATGACTCACGGCTTGATAACGTATACAAACTCGAGGGCAAAGACTACAAATATCTTACAAAGCTGGGTTTGCGGCTGCGAAAAGAAAAATATGACATTGTTATTAATCTCCAGCCCTCATTGAGATACAGATATTTGACTTTTGTCATCAATCCTAAGAGTTCGGTTATTTACAGGAAAAGTTTCCGCTATCATGCTGTAGAGAATTTTCTTGAAACTGCAAAGAAAAAAATCAAAGACCTTGAAAACTTTGATAATATTGAACTTGAAATTCCGCAGAAGGTTGTGGAAAAGGTGAAAAAGGATATTCCGGCAGATAAAAAAATAGTTATCCTGAATACACAGACAAGCCTTACCCGTCAGGGCAGAAAATGGCCGTATGAGTATTTTAAAGAACTTGCTTTTTCTTTGATTGACCGTTTTGACTGTACAATTCTTATCCCGGGTTCAAAAGAGGATGTAAAAGATGTGCAGTGCTATGAGAACCTGCACCCGAATATTCATGTAATCGCGGGTAAGTACAATATTCTTGAATCTGCAGCGGTTTTTTCGCTTGCGGATGTGTTTGTGTCTTCTGACACAGGGCCTCTGCATATTGCTACTGCTGTTAAAAAACCTTTCTGTATAGGGCTTTACGGTGCGGCAAGTGTCGGCAGGACAGGACCGTGGGGTGTAAATCATTTTGCGCTCAGTGCTGATTTGCCCTGTATCCCCTGCGACAGAAGAAAGTGCAAGTTTAAAGACCATGAAAACACCGGAATAAACCCGTGTATGGCAGCTCTCAAGCCCGAGCATGTGCTTCGTGTGATTACTGACAATGATTTGCTTGCATAAGGAGCGGTTATGGAGCCTGATATTACGCTTATTGACTCTGATTTTGAATTTGATGCGGAAACCAAAAACCACGGTTTTTTTGCTTTTAATATTTTAAAATCCTGGGCAAAAGATATATTCAAAACTGACCGCGCACTTTTTTGTCTTACAAAGTCTGATATGTTTTTAAAAGACCTGTTGAACACTTTTAACGGGTTGTATCAATACGGGATTGCGCCTGAAAAATTTTTTGAAATCGTTGAGAATGCGGAATTTTCGGATACTGACAAACAGAGACTTTTGCTGTGTGCAAGGCTTTTTGGCGTGTATTTAAAAATCATGGACGAAAATGCCTATAAAATTCCTGCTTACAAAGCTGTACGAACAGACGAAAACGCTATTGAAAAGAACCTTAAACAAAAGCTTTCTGCGGTAAATGATTACGGGTGTATCGGATTTGCTGATGTGCAGGACGAATGTCTTTATATTACGCAAGAGATAAAAAACACCGTGCAAAACAGTGACGGCGCACTCAATTACTCTGATTTTGCAATTTTTGCGGACAGGTCGCAGATGAGGCAGAAAATTCTTGATATGCTAAAAACAGATGATTTGCCTGTTATCACAAGTATTTACAATGAGCAGTATGAAAATCTTAAATACAAAATTTCTCTGTATCATAAGATTTGCAGTGTTTTTGAGAATCTCGGGATTGAGGAGTTTTCTTCTCAAAGTATTAAAAACCCGAAAATCCAATCAAAAGCAGACAGAGAGATATTTTTTGCTCAGGCTGACGAACATATAAAAACCCTTGTTACACAGACGGTTGAGGATATTTCGGCTTTTGACGGAATTTTTGCTTCCGAAGGGAAAAAATCTTTTACAGAGTCGTTGTTTGGATGTATTTTGCGTCTTAATGAAAAGGACAGGGAAAATCTTAATAAAGAACTTGCTCTTCTGGCAAGGTTTTACGAATTTTATATCCAAAGAAACTATGCAAAAGCTATCGGGGTTTTGATAAAAAATTCTATGGGCATATTTGTACAGCAGGAAATAAAGGACACCGCAGCAAAAAAACTCGTGAGCCTTGAAGCCTTGCAGCAGCTTTATGACAGTGTGCTCAAATCCCCGCCGGATTTTGATGCATTTACACAAATCACAGAATGGATAGGAATAGACAGGACTTTTGAAAAAAATGCAATAACCCTTGAACCTATAAGTATTTTAAAAAATCCTTTAAAAACCTTTAAATATATATACGTAGCAGGTCTTACGCAGAATAATTTCCCCGGGGCAAACAGTTCCTATCCCTTTATTTCCGATAATGGGAACCGGATTTTGACCCGTGAATTGCAAAAACTAAACTCCGATTATGACGGATTTTTGAAAACTGATGAGTGCTACAATGCCGCGAGAATGACGTGCCTGTTTGATATTCTGGGAAGGGCAGAGTGCAAAATCACGCTTGCTTCTCATTCTTATGAGGCAAAAAAAACTGTTCAGCCGTCCTCTGTTTTTACAAAAGCGGCAGCGACGGACAAAACAAAGTACAAAAAAGTTGAACCGCAGATTTTTGACAGTGTGCGTGAGGAAACTGCGTTTTCTGCCGATAAGGCGCAGGTTCAGGATAAAATTATTGCGGATTCTGATATATTAAGGTTAAATGCTTCGGCAATAAGCACTTTTCAAAACTGCCCCAGAAAGTATTATTACAAGAATCTTTTGAATCTCAAAGAGCCGTATACATTTTCTGCAAGCTACGGAAGTATTGTTCATGCGGTTTTTGAGGTGATGAACAGGAGATTCCTTGACTCTTACAACAAAGAAACCGCGCTTGAACTCGCAAATGTTTTGTTCAATTCTGTTTCAGAACCTGAAAATGCAATAAAAGCAGGGTTTAAGGAAACCGATATAGAACTTGTGAAAGCTGCAGACAGGCTTTCTCTTGCGGAAATGAAGGACAATTTTTCTGAAGCAGCAGAGGATTTTTCACTGTCCGGAGGGTTTGACAATCCGCCTGTGAGTGCGGTTTGCGAGCAGCAGTTTACTTTTGTGCCGGATGAACTTCCGCAGGTTGTTTTTGACGGTCGGATAGACGCAATACTTACGGACAAAGAAGGTAATGTCAGTGTCATAGACTATAAAACAGGCAGGAACAAGACAAATACTCTTGATTATGCAGTAAGCGAATACGGGGTGAACTTCAAATCACGTACCGGTAAAGACCCTGCAAATGTAGAAACTCTTCAAAACGCCTATGATTACCAGATTCCTCTTTATTATCTTGCCTGTCAAAACAGCAAGGAGTTGGCAGAGTTTAAAGACAAAGTTTCCAATCTCGGGCTTGTGTATATCAGACCAAAGAGCAAGGACAACGGCTGTGATGAGGACTTAATAAGCGCGCGGAAAATAGAATTTTTTAAAGACAAAATCATACAAAACCTTAAAGAAACAGTGATTGACAAAATTGTGAACGAAACAGAATTTAAGCAGAACAAAACTTTTGCCTGTGACAACTGTGCATACAAATTCCTGTGCGATGGAGGTGATAATGATGAGTGACACGCTTCAAAATATTGCTGCAGGTTTGAACGAAGCGCAGGCGCAGGCTGTTTTGAATCCTTTTGACACCTGTACGAAAATCGTTGCCGGAGCAGGTACAGGCAAGACAAAGATTATTTCAAAGCGATTTTTAAAACTGGTTATGGATTTTGCTTCTCAAGGCATAGAAAATCCGCAGGAAAAAATCCTTGTTATTACGTTTACGGACAAAGCTGCAAATGAAATGAAGGGCAGAATCCTTGCCGAACTTGAAGAAAACGGTTTTGACTGCAGCGCACAGGAATTGTGGATTTCGACTTTTCACAGTTTTTGTATAAGGATTTTGAAAAAATATTCAATAGAAGCAGGTTTGTCGCCGTCTTTTAAAATTGCCGAGGAAAAACAGCTTAAAGAAATTTACGACAACCTGATTAAAAGAATTAAATACGGGGAGATTGATTCGGTTCGAACTTCGTCTCCTTTGGCATGCCATAGTGGACTCGAACTTTCGGTACTGAGTGTGGAAAATCTTGCAAAACTCAATAAAATCGGGGATTTAGATTCTGTTTTTGAAGATATTTATAATGTGATAAAAAAAATAAAATCGCTGGGTCTTACGCCTGATGAGTTTTTAAAAAAGTCTTTGCGTGCGGTTGAGAATTTTTCAGAGTGCGTTGAGGGCACTCCGTTTAAGTTTGAGACAAAAGAAGATTACGCTTTTAACTGGCGGGAGCACTTTAAAAAATATACTGACGATTCTTTCGTGCTGGATGAAAAGGCTTTTGACTCGATTGCAAAAGAAAAGCTGATTCTGGATAAATTTGGAAAGAGAAAAGCAATAGAGTACGGCATGGCGCAGGGATTTCCCGAAAATATCGCACCTGTAAACGAGTTGGAGATTATGCTGACAAAGGTCATTGCGGCTGTTTACTTGCTTTATCAGGCAGAACTTGAAAATCAGGATATTGCGGATTTTGACGATTTGATAAACAAAACTATAGGGATTTTTAAACAGAATGAGGCTGTGCGCACATATTATCAACAGTATTTTAAGCAGATAATTGTAGACGAGTTTCAGGATACAAACGGGGCACAGCTGGAACTCATAGAACTTTTGCTTGACCCCTCGCATGCTGATTTGACATTTGTAGGGGACAGAAAGCAGTCTATCTATGCTTTTCGATATGCGCAGATGGAAAATCTCGAGGTGCTTCATCAGAATGTCGAAAAGCGCTACAAAAAGAAATTTGAACCTGTAAATCTTTCCATAAATTACCGCTCAACACCCCAAGTCTTGAATGCCGTTAATTACGTTACGCAAAACGAACTCGGGCTTTCAGACGAGAATTTGAGTGCCAATCCGAACCTTACATATCCTGACACATCCAAAGATATCAAGGTTACGGTCATAGACGGGTTTGAAAACGCTTACGAACAGAAAATCAAAGAGGCGTACTACATTGCACAGGAAGTTGAAAGTCTTATAAAACGCGATAATGCGCATTTTAAAGATTTTGCTGTTCTTGTGAAATCTCACTCGCAGGCTGATATTGTGGAAAAAGAACTTAAAAAGAAAAATATTCCCTCTGTTAAAAAGGTAAATACCGGTTTTTTTGACGAGCCTGTTATAAAAAACATGATTTCTGCCCTAAAACTCGTTAAAAATTCTCATGACGAACAGGCGCTTTTTAGGCTGCTTAAGGTCAAATTGTCCGATTCAATGATTTTTGATATGAAGAAATCTTTTGATAAAAAATTGTACGAAACACTTTCTTCTGATGAAGTGAAACGGCTTAATCTGGCGCAAAAGTATTTGACTCTTCATGCAGACGGTTTTTGTCACGATACGTACGCACAGAACTGTATTGAATCAATCTATCAAACAGTGAATGAAATCAGGCAAAACAGAAACAGTATGACTTTGATACAGATTTTTGAAAAAATCAGAGCACACCTGCCTCTTTATATTGCTTTCAATGAAACTCAGGACAAGCAGGCATGTGCGAATTTGAATGTGCTTGAGAAAATTATTGATGATTTTGTGCAGAACGAAAACTATTTGAGCATAAACAGTCTGATTGATTATCTTGAAAAAATCAAAGACGACAGGAATTTTGAACTGCCTGCTTCTGATAACGATGATATAGACGCTGTTTCCATACTCACAATCCATGCGTCAAAGGGGCTGGAGTATCCGTATGTGTTTGTTTTGAGCATTGCCGGTGCTTCGCGCAGTGCGGATAGTTCAGGTATAATTTTTGATATGCAGTACGGTGACAAACCGGGTTTTGGCGTTATTGCGGGTAAATTTAAAGGAAAACCGACTCCAAAAGCCCTTTTGTACAAACAATTATGGCAAAAGCCAAGAGAGACAAACGAAGCTTTGAGACTTTTTTATGTTGCCGTGAGCCGTGCCAAGAAATATCTGAATGTTTTGAGTTTTGAGCCTTATGCTTCTGTTAAACCCGCAGAATATATTGAAAATCTCGGCTTTTATCTTAAGTCATGATGAAATATTTACAATCTTTAATCTAGCCTGTACGGCAATTTATTTTTGTCTCATAATTATTTATACTGCCCGGGTAAACAACTGTAAGGAGCAGCACAATGGATAAATATTTATGTCTTGTATGCGGTTATATATATGACCCGGTCGAGAATGATAATGTAGCTTTTGAGGATTTACCCGCTGATTGGATATGCCCTGTATGCGGCGTCGGCAAAGACCAGTTTACAAAAGTATAACAATCAACTTGATATGACAAAGGATTTTTGGCAGTGGAATCCCCTTAAGAATAAGGAGAACTCCATGGATTTAAAAATTAAACCTATAAAAAACAATGTATTCTACATTGGTTCTAAAGATGCAAACAGACAGCTTTTTGACCAGCTTGTACCGCTTCCTCAGGGCACGACTTACAACTCTTACCTTGTTAAAGGCAGTGAGAAAACTGCAATTGTAGATACAGACTATCCGAAAAAGCTTGAAGAATATAAAAAGAGACTTCAGGAAAATAACATTGACCACGTAGATTACATTATCTCAAACCACGCAGAACAGGATCACTCGGGCGGAATACCCATGCTTTTGGAAATGTTTCCTGATGCTAAAGTCGTGACAAATGCTAAAGTTAAAGAGAATGTGATGAACATGCTTCACGTTGAAGAGGACAAGTTTATTGTTATCAATGACGGTGATGAGTTGTCCTTAGGTGACAAGACTTTCCAATTCATACTTGCACCGTTTGTTCACTGGCCCGATACAATGTTTTCTTATTTAAAAGAAGATAAAATGCTCTTCACATGCGATTTTTTGGGTGCGCACTATACAAAACATGATCTTTTTGCTGATTATACAGAAAATCTTGTTGAGGCAGCAAAAAGATACTATGCGGAAATTATCATGCCTTTCAGAAGCTTTGCCAAAAAATATACTGACAGAGTAAAAGAAATGGATGTTGATATTATCCTTCCGAGCCACGGACCCGTATATGATAAGCCTGAATGGATTTTAGACCTGTACGCTGACTGGACATCAGACAGAGTAGAAAATAAGGTGGTTATTCCTTACGTTTCTATGTATGACAGCACAACAATGCTTGTGGACAGATTAAACAAAAAACTAACAGAAGCCGGCATAGATGTAAAACTTTTTGACCTTGTGCACTGTGATGAAGGTGCTCTTTCTATGGAACTAGTAGATTGTGCGACTGTAGTACTTGGTTCGTCGATGGTGCTTGCAGGACCACACCCTGCTGCTGTTACTGCAGCATATCTTGTAAATGCTCTAAGACCCAAATTGAGATACTACTCTATAATCGGTTCTTACGGATGGGGCGGCAATCTCGAAGGTACGATAGAAAAAATGTTTACAATAATCAAGCCTGAAAAACTGGATTATGTCGTAGTAAAAGGTCAGCCAAGACAGGCAGATTTTGAAAGAATCGATGCTCTTGCTGCACAGATTATTGAAAAACATAAAAGTTTGTAAATAAAATTCTTACTTATTAAAAAAACGGCTTTAAGTTTATTGAAGCCGTTTTTTAATTTTTCATATTTTTTTTGACAGCGTTAATAACATCAAGATACATTTTTAATTCATAAACAGATGAATTTTTAATTATAAAAAACAATTCATCCTTTAATTCATTGTTCTCTGATACATTTTCCGGGCTAAAATCGCTCATATTAAGTTCTAATGCATTAATAATATTTACGAAGTTTTCAAAGGTAGGATAATTTAAACCCGATTCAATTCTTGAGATTTGTTTTTCATGCAGACCGACTTTCTCCGCAAGGTCAAATTGGGTGAGACCCAGCCTTTTTCTCTGTTGTTTAATTTTTGAACCGATTATTTTTTTATTTGTATAAGACATATTTGTTACCACTATGATTAACATAGACAATTTATGTTCCCAAATAAACAACAATGAATATTACAAAATCATTGCATAAGTAATATTGAGTACTATAATCTTTTTGTTATCAACAAGAATGTTCTTTTTATGTATATAAATCAGAAAATTAAATATTCACTCATATTAATTATTCCTATTTTTTTGATGCCGGAAAAAGCATTTGCATATCTTGACCCCGGCACGGGCAGCATGATTGCTCAGGTTATGATAGCAGCGTTCGGCAGTATAGGATATGGTGCTGTTTTATTCAGAAAAAAGATAAAAGAATTTACCAAAAGATTTATCAATAAACTTAAAAAGTAATATGGAAACAATAATAAATCAAACCTCTTCTTTTAAAGACAGAACTGCACAGGTTGTCATAAACAATGATGATATCTACAGGATAATTTACGAAACAGGTGCTGATGACTATGAAATGCTTATGAACAGCGGGTTGTATGAAGAACTTGTCCAAAAAGGATATTTAATCAGTCATCAGGAGACAGAAAATTTTACGGATTGTTATAAAACGATAAAGCCTCAGAAGGTTTTTATCACTTACCCTTATGAATGGTGTTTTTCACAGTTAAAAGATGCAGCGCTTTTGACTCTTAAAATTCAACAAACAGCTATGAAGTATAACATGAGCCTGAAAGATGCAAATGCGTTTAATGTTCAATTTTTTAAAGGCAATCCGATTTTTATAGATACAACATCTTTTGAAAGATATAAAGATAATACTGTATGGTATGCATACAATCAGTTTTGTTGTCAGTTTGCAGCACCGCTTGCTCTTATGTCGAAAGTCGATATTGGGTTATCTTCTTTATTTTTAAAAGATATTGACGGTATTAATCTTAAACTTGCATCAAAGCTTTTGCCGCGCAGAACATTTTTTGATTTATCGTTATTCAAACATATTCATCTTCATTCTTTTTTTCAAAATCAATATTCAGATACCAAACAAAAGATAAATATTAATTTTTCAAAACTTCAAATGGAGTTTCTCATCAGCGATTTACAAAAAACGATTTTAAACATAAAAATGCAGAAGCAAAAGAGCGAATGGGGCGAATATTACGGCAATACAAATTACAGTCCTGATTCGTTTGCAGAAAAAATACGTATACTTGAAAACTACAAACAAAAAATACCGTGCAGCAGAATTGCTGACTTTGGTGCAAACAGCGGAAGATTTTCACGAATATTTAAAGACAAAGCGGAGATTATTCTTGCCTGTGATATAGACAATGAAGCTGTTGAAAAGAATTATATGCAGGTCAAAGATGTAAATGAGACAAACATATTGCCTTTGTTAGTTGATATTTGCAACCCTTCTCCCGCTATAGGCTGGGCAAATTGCGAAAGGTTTTCGCTTTTTGAAAGAATAAAAAATATTGATACTATTCTTGCACTTGCTCTTATACATCATCTAACTATCGGGAAAAATCTCCCTTTTGAAAAAATCGCACAGACTTTCAGTTTTTTAACCGAATATTTAATAATTGAATTTGTAGAAAAAAATGACAGTCAGGTTCAAAAACTTTTAAAAAACAGAGAAGACATCTTTTTTGACTATACTCAGCAAAATTTTGAAGACAGCTTTAAAATTTTCTTTGAAATAATAGACAGGCAACCTATTACAGATACAAAAAGAATTTTGTATCTGATGAGGAAAAAGTAATGCGTAATATACGAAGTTTACTTTTTATATTGATAGGTCTTATTTTTTTGATTTATGTAAGAAATATCTATCCCTTTTATTTTAATAAAAATATAATGTATGTTATAAGTTATTTATTTATACCTTTATTATGGATATTTTTTTATGCGGATATGTATCGAATTTACAAACTTCCGTCACAATTTTATCTAAAAAAAACAAGTATCTTATTTTCTCTTTTTCCTGTTTTAATTTTTAGTTCATATCCTGTATTACATATTTATTTTTTAAATCTCCAATTGGTTCCTTTGTGGGGTATGATAATTAGCCTTTGTAGTGTTGTCGGATTTAGTGTATTTCTTTTTTTTACTTTACTGTATCTGATTAATGATAATGAAAAGAGTTGTATAATTACTGTGGCAATAACAGTTTTTTTCTATCAATACGGATATTTTACATTATTTTTTGACAAATTTTTATTTATAAGTCTTTTGTTATTTTTGTGTCTGGTTATACTTAAAACAAATACTAAATTTGTTTTTAAAATACTAATGTTTTTTGCTTGTTCTATATTTTTGATGAATATTTATTCATTGTACACAGTTTTGGCAAAAATGAATATTACCGCCAGACATTCTGCTTTTATGAATCCGGTGCCGGATTCAAAGAGAAACAATAAAAAGGAGATGGAGGATATTTATATAATTCTTTTGGATTCTTATCCTTCTAATGAAATTTTGAAACAGGAGTTTAATTTTGATAATAAACAATTTATAGACAAACTTAAGAACAAAGGTTTTTTCATATACGAATCTATTTTCAGTAATTATACGAAAACTCATGCTTCTGTTTCATCTTTTTTAAACTTTGAATATCTGGAAAGTTTTGACCATACAGATTCCTCCGGACAAATCAGTGATGCAATGTTGTTTAAGACAGCTGCCGAGTCAGGTTATAATGTCAGCTATATTAATACGTTTCGAAGTTTTTCGATTTCGGACAATTACATAAATAATTATATTGACTTGAGTGAGGAGTATAACATTTTAAATATAAATGATACATTTTTTTCTAATACTCTTTATTGGTATTTGTTCGGGTTTATAAATAAATACAGGGCAAATTATAGTTGTTTCTGGGAAACTGTTGACTATATAGTTGAGCACAGGACTAAAAAACCGGAGTTGTTATTTGCACATTTACTTGCACCGCATTTTCCTTATGTAAAAGATAGGAACGGGAATAACGTGTATTACGAAGATATTCTTGTAGACGGTCAAAAACAGGAATACCTTGTAAATAAAGAACCGTGTATTGATTATCTGATTTATACAAATAATAAAACTCTTGAAACAGTTGATAAAATTTTTGAAAAAACAGGAGGTAATGCTCGTATAATAATACTTGGAGACCATGGTTTAAGACTTCATTATTTCTTTTATAACGAAAGAGATCATATTCAAGTTCTATTTAATGAAAAAAACACAATAAATTCATTTTTTAACACTTTTCTTGCTTATTATTCCCCGTCAGGAAATTACGAAAAATATAAGACAAAAAAAAAGTCTCATAAACTTTTTTATAACTTTTTCTAATGAGGTTTTCGATACTTCTTTCCCGGACAAAAGTGATGAATACAACTATGTCTATTCAGATATGCATAGTACAAATTTTGCAGAAATTGAAAAAAATATCATAAAACTTTCCGAGTCTGAAATAAGAAAGAATTTCCAAGCAAAGTAATTTTAGTTAAGAGTTTCTTCTTGAATTTTGTTAAAGAGCCTGATGGTGCTGTTTACTTCACAGGCAAGGTCAAATTCATCCATTTCATCAATATTTTCTATTTTTCCCTCAATAAAAGGTTTTTTTATTCCCCATATTTCATTATGAGCACATTCCAGATATGTTTTGAGGTTAATCAGGTCTACCATTTCTTGGGCATTCATTTTGAGTTTTTTCAATATTTCCGATTGAAGCATTAATCTGCATGGGTCGCCTTTTTGGACAGCGTAAGCCACATTACCGTTTTTGTCGGAATAAAAGAACACATCCGTCTGAGAATATAGTTCATCTACCATATTTGCAGCCAGATTGACCTTTTCATAGTTTTCCCGGCTCAGTTTATTTTCAAGGTCTCTGTTTACAAATGCGCTTTTGAATGAAATGTTATTTAATTTATTTATCATAGAGTTTCTCATTTGCTGTGTATAAAGTAAAAATCTTGAACAAAAATATTTTTGCTATATTTTATCAATTTTTTGAATAATTATTAACGGAAGCTTTACTTCTCAAATATTCAAGTATTGCGCCTCCGACTTCTTCGTTAGGGTCAAAAGGAATCTGAACGGGTTTTTGCGAGTTTTTCATAAACATTGTAACAAGCGGGCCGAAAGCGTCCGGGAGAAGTGTTTTTCTGTAAATTCCCGCAAGCATGACCTGTACGTTGTGAGACTCGCTGTAATTAAAACGAGAGATTACGGGATATGTGTTTTCCACACCTTTTGCTCCTGCGTCAATGATTCTGTTGAGCAAAAACAGCCCTGCTGTTATGTCTTTTTCGCTTTGTGCTGTTTTAAGCATGTCAACAACCGGTTTGACGGCACGTTCTTTGTATGAGGCTATTTTTTTTACAAGTGATTCGTCAAACTGTGCATGATTTTTCCGTTCATCAGGCAGTTTGAAATTTTCACAAAATGCCTGCACAAGTTCGCACTGTGTGTCAGGTTTTTGTACAGGTACGGATTGTGTGATGTTAAACTGTTTGAATGTTACTGGCAGAATATGCATTGAAACTCCTTATGAATATACAAACGGAGGACCGTTTTTGATTTCGTACAGAATATTTTCCGCTCTTGTTTTGAGTTCGTTTTTGTCTTTGCCGTTCATTGCCTGAACCCTGAATTCATTCATCATAGGCTCTATTACGCTTCTTTTCTTTGATTCAAAGTTATTCATTTCTACGTTTACAAGGCGTTTTTGAAGGTCTAGTTCTGTTTTTGCATTTTCTTTTATGACCTGTGCTTCTTTAATTGCCTCTATAACGGCTGTGCCTGCATAACCAACTGCAGTTACTGTGGAAAGCCCCGCAAAAAGAATTTTTAAAAGCGGATTTTCCCAGTTAACAATCATGTTGTACAAATGCGCTCTGTCATCATCGGTGTGAGAGTATAAAGAAGGCTTTGTCCCGGGTTTGCCTGCAATTGCTTCCGCACCTTCCTGTGTAACTTTTTCCGCTTCTTTTTTAACCAAATTAACAAATCCTTCGGGCAGATTTTTTGCATCTTTGAAGGTTTCTTCTATCTTGCGTGAGGAATAGTTCATAGACACACAGATATTTTTTACTTTATCAAGGCACTCTTTATCCCATGTCTGCTGTTTGTCCACAAGTTCTTTGACCTTTGATTCCATGCCTTTTGCGTATTTTTCATAGACTTTTGCTGTTTTTTGTATGTTTCTGAAGGCAAGAAAACCGAGAGCCGTTATTGCTGCCGTAGTCAGTCCCACTGCTGCATATCCCGTGAGATTTTTTCTTTGAGGAGTTTGTTCATCAGATTTTTTGAACGAAATAAACTTCTTGAATGTAGTTTTTTCATTACCTATATTTTCTCTGTGCAGTATGGAATCCAGTTCTCTTGCTTTTTCGGAAAGCATGTTCCTTAATATTTGCATTTTTCCTGAGAAGCTCTGTGTTTCAACTGCAATAAGTTTTTCCTGCAAATCTCTTTGTACATCTGCCTGTTTTTTGCGCACCCAGATTTCTTTTACACCGTCAACAAAATTCTTGCCGGCTAAACCGACTGCACTCAGTACAAATACGCCCACGGCACCGAGAATATTTCTCATGTTAGGGTCTCTTATCATAAGGTATGTGACAAAGTGAGGTTCGCTGTTGATTGCAACGTTTTTGGGGATTTCGGGAAGAGTTTTCCAGTCAGGCAGAACTTTTTTGTGTGTTGCTGCGCGGGAAAGAAGTGCCGTAATCCCTGCAAGAACCCCGAATATACCTATTGTTGTACCCAGAAGCGGTGCAAGTGATTTATCAGAAGTTTTTTCTTTTTTTGTGCGGTGATGAAAGTCAATTCTTTCAAAGCTGTCAGGTTTAACGGTTTTGTCAGGTATGACAAGGCTGTCGTACATGCTTTCGATATTCGGGCAGCAGTCTTTGTCTTTTATCAATGTGTTTACTACCACGCCTTCTTTCATCTCCGAGATGTTTTTTTTCTGCGTTTGGGTGTGGTTTCTGTATTGGCGCTGGGTTTCGAGGTCTTGATACGGTTTTATGATGCTCATTATTCTTCGCTTTCAATTGTTTCTTTTACGGGGATTCTTTGTTCTCTTAGGTCTGATTCAAAGATTTTCTGCTCTTCCTGCATCATTTTTTCTTCTTCAATCCTTTTTATTTCCTCGTCTTCTTCGTTTTCAGGTTCTGAAATACCAAAAAGATTAAAGATTTTCTTTTTAACATCTTTGAATTTTTCATCAATTTTTTTCTGTATAGCTGCTTTTGCTTCGCCGAATATTGCCGTGAGTTTGTCCATTATGTCGGCAGTGAACTGTTTTATGTTGTTAACAGCCTTTGTCATCGCAGAAACAACTGTTTGAAGGGTGTTTGTTATTGTTTGTACAAGCTTGACGGCAGGCATGAGAACTGCGTCTGCAAGCAGTGCAACAGCTTTGGCAGCGGGTTTTGGCAGCAAGGAGTTTAGAACTGCGAGTTTAAGATTATTTATTTGTGTTTGGAGTCTGTTGAGGTATGTGTTTAAGTCCTGTGCAGCAAACATTTTTTGCGTGTTCTGGCGTGCAAGCTTTTGGGCTTTTAGCATTTGACCTATTGCGTAGCACTCGTTCCACGTCATTTCACGGGGTTTGTTGTCTTTTTTGACACCTCCGCCTCCGCCCATGCCGTTACAGATAGGGCATGCACCCATAGGAAGCCCGTGCGGGCATGTGCCTATTCTGTTATTTGAGCCTTTTGCGACGGTTGCTGCCATATAAAAAATTATCCCTGTTCTTAATTCCTTATCTTTTATGCTGGTCGGACAAGAACACGGATATAACGGTAAACCGGAATATGAGTCCCATGCCTGATGCCCGAAGCAATGGTAATATTTTGAGCCAATAATGACTCCAGAAGCGTTCCGGCTATACGGCTGCGGCTCAGCCGAGGAGTTTCACCCCGTTTCCTTCATTTATTAATTTTACTTTTCACAAAAATCACTGTCAATTTAAACAGGCATGAATTTAACTTTTCTTTTTATTTTTGTAAATAGAGACATAGCGGGCATGTTCATTGATTACTGATTCAAAATTAAATACTTTAATTAGTTCAAACCCCTTTTGCTCAAAGAACGGCACATCAATAAAACACCTCGAATCCATGACAACCGCGTCTTTCATTCCTTTGTGGTAAAAATCTTTTCCCGTTGTTTCATATACGCAGGAAAATGGTCTGTATGAAGGGTAGTAGGCATTGCCGTTTTTATCTATCGTATATTCGACTTTTGTGTGTTCTGTATCGGTGAGGAGCACAGTGCTTATAAGGATTCTGTTTGTTGTCATAACATAATCATATTTGTCCAGATTATATGTTGGTGCTTTTTCCGGCAGAAGTGTTTCAAGCCTGTAACCGTGAGCATTTAGCATGTTTATTATGTAAAATTCATCGTTTGCACTCGGAAATACGCCGATTGTGATACCACGGGGCAGTTCTTCAATGTAATCTTTTATATAACAGAAAGGTCGTTTTCCATCAAAACCCGTATAAAGTGCACATCTTATGTGTTCTCTTGCTTGGTGTATTGAAGAGGACTGCAGGATGACTTTTGCAATTTCCATGTGCTGTCTTCCTGCCATATTTACGCTCATAATAAGGAAATATGACATTACAAAAAACAGAATCAAAAGCTTTATGATATTGGTCTTTTTTATGTAAGACAGAGCCAGCACAGGGCATGACAAAATCACTATAAAAGTTACAAACCTTACACTGAAGACCATATATGCAAGCGCACCTGACAGACATGCAATGTTTATAAAAAACATCCAGCCAAAAGCACGCAATGCAGAAACTTTTTTGTTTGATTTTTTTATGAATCCGAGAATCGAAGCGGTAATTACGGACGGTAAAAATACCAGAAATCCCAAAAGACCCGTTCCGACTTTTACGTTGACAAAACGGTTGTTGATAAGGTTGTCATCAGACATTTCAACGCCCCATTCATGAGGGATGTGAAGAAGGTCAAATAAGGCAAATTTGGCATTTAGTATATGTTCTCCGACGTATTCGCTGTATCTGAATCCCGAGAAGTCAAACATCATAAAGATGTAGCGGATATAGTTTGCGATAAAAGCTTTGATTCCGCCTCGAAATCCGTGGATTGCTCTTGCGGATTCGCTTCCGAGCGGGTTTTTGTAGTCGATATAGTTCAGGATATAGTTATAGCTTGAAAAAATTATAAAGTTTAAAAATAAAAATCCGAGAAAAGACAGCAAAGGCTTATAAAATTCTTTTTTTTCACTTCTGTATGAAAAGTATGCAAGAAGAAGAAATACACCCGGAAAAACAATCACTGCAGGAGATTTTGTTCCGATTGCAAGTGCATAGGCAAGAGAAGAAAAATAAATTGCACTGTTTTTTTTGTCTTTTAACGCATACAAAAACAGCGTTACGGACGCAAGCACAAGCCCCGCAATAAGCACATCTGTTTCAAGGCTTGATACCTGTGCCATTACAGAGGCAAAAGAAGACATGATAAAAATTGACCAGAGTATTCTTCTTTGTGTAAAGCCGAAATACTCAAGAATATTGTAAATACAATAGATAATTCCTGCAAAACCTGTTAATGATACTAAAAATAAACCGATGTCATTTTTAAAAAACAGCAGATTCCACAAATACAGAATCTCTGAGTTTATCGGCATAACAAGGTTTCTGTCATCGGAAATCACAAAGTGATTGAGATTGCCCTGTGTCATCCAAAAAGAGGCTCTGTTCAGGTGATATGTCAGTGCATCTCCGCCGTTTACGGGCAGGAATATGTCAAGGACAATTGCAGTTATTATAAAAAATACAAATCCGAATGCCATAAGCATAAGGATTTTGTCTCTTTTTAGTGCATAGAGAATTTTTTTTAATGTTTGTTTGATTTTTGGAACATACAACGGGCGATTGTTTTTGTTCCAAAGGCAAGCACTCAAAATCAGCACGAGAAAATTTATTACAAGAAAATTCACGGAGTTAATTGCGCTGAATAAAGAAAGAAGTTCCATGCTCAATACAGCCTGTGCAAATACAATCAGCAGCGTATATAAAAACGGGTATACGCTTACAGGACGGTTGTTTTCATCTTTTGGCGAAAAACATGATGCCATAAGGTACGAGGATGTAAAAACCATCAAAAACGATATGCCAAAAAGCAAAAACTGCATTATTCTACTCCATTATACTTTCTATAAAAAAATTATATCCCAAATAACCATTATGTTTATACAATCGGGTAATTCAAGTCTTTCATATAATTTAATAATATAAAACTGTGCATATTCCACTCTCACTCGTAAACTGTTTACTTTACGGCCGCCGGTATCAACCGACGGTTTTTTTTATTGATTAGAGGTGTCTATATACAATCTCTCATCGTTTATGAGTTTATCAAGGTTAAGTATGTTATAAATTTCTCTGTCTATATATGCTTCGGATTTTATAAAAAGAGAATCAAGTCTTTGATCGTTTTTTGTTTCTATATTTTCTTTTGCAATATTTACAATATCAAGAATGTCATCCACCCACAAAGCGAGTTTAAGTTCTGTGGATTCCAGCACTATAACCCTGCCTTCATCAAGATTTCTGTTTTCGTCTTTTGTTTGCAATCCTATGAACTTTTTAAGGTCGAGCACCGAGTAAAAACTGCCTTTGAGGTTGATTATGCCGACAATATATTCGGGAGCATAAGGTATTTTTGTCAGAGAATAGTTTTTTAAATTAATCAGTTCCTTAATATAATAAAAGTAAAGGCAATACATATGCTCGCCGAGACGAAAGACTACATACTGGTCTTTGCTGTATATGTCGGCTTCCATATGAAGCGCAGGTGTTTTTGCGATTTCATTTCTTCTTCGCTGCAGGATGCATACGGATTCTTCATCCTGCGGGAACAAAAGCGAGTAATCAGTTTTATTTTCCTGCGAATGAACTTTTTTTACGGAATCCTCAATTGAGGCAATATCAATGATGTTTACAATGTTTTCATCGAGTTTATAAAAAACTTTTATTATATTCCCGGCAGACTCACCCATTACACGCTGCATTTGAGAAGGCGAAGCCGTAAAAAAGTTGGTTACGGCATCTGCAATTATTGCAAATAGCGACTCTTCACCTTTTAGAATTATTATTTTATTAGTGAGTTCGTATTTTTTTTCCGGAAGATTAAACACCTTTCTTATATCAATGACATTGATGAAAAGGTCATTGTAGTCGAGTATCCCGACAATATATTCGGGAAGTTTCTGCGGTGCGTTAATAAGCGGAAGTGTTGTAACTTCAAGAACATTCTTTGCATTTACGGCATAGGTGCGGCTGTCCAGCGTAAAACAAAGATGCAGATTATCAGGGTCGTCCGTAGTTATGAGATGTTTGTTAAATTCCACTGTCATAATCCTTTAGTTTACTGCTTAACATTTGTCGCAAACGCAAATTTGTAATAAAATAATTATATTGCATTTTGGCTAAAAATAACAAGCGGTTTGATTAAGAGGATTTTAAACAAGAGGATTTCAAAATTATGAGCAGCAGCGGAGAATTAAACTATAAAAAAAAGTCAGATATCAAGTTTGTTCTTGATGTAATTTTTCTTGTAATACTGCTTATAACAGTGCTGGCTGTCACACTCGAGAATGCCTGGTATCCTGCTGTTATTGCCGGTGTATCTTTTATGTTTATTGCATATCTGGGGCAGTACATTCTGACAAGAGAATGGCTCTTAAGAGAACTGAGAAAAGAAATGCGTGAAAAAGAAAAGAAATCCTCTGACTCTGCGTCTCGTATTCTTGATTTGACTTTTACACAGAAAAATGCACTCGTTAAATACGAAGATTCTTTTTCTGCTGCTGCCAATAATATTGAAAAAATGAAATCCCTTGCTTATGCGGTAAAACAAAATTCCAAAGAAATACTCTACAAAGTCTCGGAATCATTGAAAAATGCTGAAATTGAGCAAAAGCCCGTTCAGGCAAACATAGACAAAATGATTGTATTAAAACAGCGTATACAGATTATTGCGGAACTTATCCTCGAGCTGAGCGAATATATTCAGCAGATAGGCTCTATTATCGGGCTTGTAGAAGATATTGCGGAACAAACTAACATGCTGGCGCTGAACGCTGCTGTTGAAGCAGCAAGAGCGGGTGAGCACGGTAAAGGATTTGCCGTAGTTGCAGGCGAAATCAGAAAACTTGCCGATGAATCAAAACAGGCTACGACTAAAATTTCATCTCTTATTAATGATATTCAGCACACAACCAACTCTACGGTTATGGCTACAGAAGAAGGCAGCAAAGAGATTGAATCAGGTGTAAGGCTTGCCGGTAATATTGATGACAATTTCAAAGTTCTCAACGAAGCAATGACAAATCTGATGAAGTTTATAGAAAGCGTCTCATTTAACTGCGAAAATCAGGAAAAGCTTTCTGCCGAAGTGCTGGGAAGTTTAAAAGAAAATACCTCGGATATGGCGGAAATTCTCAATATTATCAATACCAATATTGAAAACATAAACAACTTAAAAAACGTATAAAATTTAATGTGGTGCAAAAATAAATGGATTTTCTGCCGGAAGAGTTTGAAGAAATTTTAAATATTTTCAGGGGTGAAACAGAAGAAATCATCCAAAAAATGAACAATAATCTTCTGCAGCTTGAAACTGCTCCCTCTAACAAGGAACTGCTTGTGTACCTTTTCCGTGACGCACATTCTCTCAAAGGTGCCGCAAGAATGATAGGCTTCAACAATATCCAGCGTCTTGCACACAAGATAGAGGATGTTCTCGGACTTGCCAAAGAAAATAAGATAGTAATAAACAGGGAAATTTCAGATGCTCTCTACAAAGCTACTGACTTGTTATCTGACCTTATTCAAGAATCCGTCAAAATAAAAAAAGAATACTATACGGATAATATTCAAAAGCTTATTGACTATATTGACGGCTTGACTGCTAAATATCAAATTGAAGATGCAAAACCCGCAGACACAGAACAGCCGCATTCTTTGCCAAAACAAACCGAAAAAAAAGAAAAAGAAATTGAGTTTGAAAAGACTGCAATTACCATAAATGCTTTGCTTTCAGAGGCTTATCTTTTATTAAAAAACATGAAAGGAGAGGAAGGCTCGTCTTATCTTGATACTTTTGAAGATGTAATCAAACAGCTGAATGAAAAATTTGCACCCACAGGCTATTACGATATTAAAAATGAACTTAAAAACATTGAGGACAAAGTAGCTTTTGTTATTCATAATTCCAATATTCTGACAGATGACGAGATAAAGGATATCGGCGATAAAATCATTAACTCGGTCAACTCTTTGAACAAAGTATATGAAGAAACAGGTATCGAAAAATTTAATCTGCTTGAAAAGGTTGCGCAAAAAACAGAAAATAACAAACCTTCACTCCCGGATGAAAGCGAAGATTCTCCTCATGAAGAAAATTCCGTTATAAAAGACTTTATAGAAAAAATTGAATTTGTAAAAACAGGCTTTAACAATCTGGAGACAAATCTAACACAGATTCCCGCATTGCATGATGCTCTTGATATAATTGTCGAAATCAGCAAGAAAAAAGAGGTTGCTGATATTTCGCACAAAATTGAAGAGATTCTTGATGTTGTTAAAAACAGCAATACACTTCCCGAAAAAGAGATTATAAATATTTTGAAACAGAGTCTATCTTCTGTTGAGCAGATGACTCTTGATACAAAAGATGAGCAGGAGGATATTTCGCTTGTTCTTCAGCGTCTGGATATTATCAAACAGATGCTGGATATCAACAGGACAGTCAATCCGCTTACGAACATAAATCTTACGCTTGATGAATCCTCTCTTCCGGTTAAAAAAGCGCAGGATTTTTTCAATTCTTTTGAATCCACATCTATCAAGACACTGCGTGTTGATTCAAAAAAACTCGACAGACTTGTTAATCAGATGGGTGAGTTGATTATCGGCAGGATTAAGCATAAGAAGAATATAACGGAACTTGAGAATATTCTCTCTGACCTTTCGGAATGGAGAAACTTTAACCACAAATCCCAGAGTTTTATCAAATACTATGACAGAAAATATCTTAATGCGGATACAAATATTGATTATTCGACCCTGTCAGTGTTTATCAAGCAAATATTTTCTATTTTTCAGGAAAATTCTTCAAAAATTATCAAACTCAATAACAAAATTATTAATCTTCAAAAATCTGTGGATGAAGAAGATACCAAGATGAATATCATCACAAACCAGCTTGAAGAAATGATTAAAAACATTCGAGTATTGCCTCTTGCAACCATCTTTCACATGTTTCCGAGGATGATTCGAGACATTTCAAAAGACACGGGTAAAGAAATCGAACTTCTTATCTCCGGAAGCGAAACCAGTGCCGATAAAAAAGTCATAGAAGAAATCAAAGCCCCTTTGATGCATATTATCAGAAATTCTATTGACCACGGGATAGAAACTCCTCAGGAGCGTATTGCTGCGGGCAAGTCCCCAAAGGGCAAGATTTATCTTATTGCAAGAAGCGTGCAAAACAAAATTATTATAGAGATACATGATGACGGCAGGGGTATTGATTTGAAAAAAATTGTCAATCGTGCTCTGGAAAAAGGCATGATTACACAAAAAGAATCCGAATATCTTTCAGCAGAACAAATTATGAATATTATTTTCTGGCCGGGGTTTTCTACAGAACAGGTGGTGACAGAGATTTCCGGACGGGGTGTGGGTCTTGATATTGTACAGACCAAAATTTCACAGCTTAACGGCACGGTAAAAGTATTTTCCGTTCCCGGACAGGGGACAAGGATTTCTATTGAACTGCCCATCTCTATGTCTACGTTAAAGGCGTTTATTGTAGAGGCTGCGGGGCAGTATTTTGCAATGCCTATGAATGCAATTAAAAATGTAATGTGGGTAAATGAACCTGATATTTATTTTCGAAACGATACAAAATCCATTCTTCTGGATGGGAAATCGGTAAATCTCTTTTATTTGAGCGAATTAATGAACCTTCCTCTCACTGATACCGTAAGAAATGAAGTCAAAAAAACAGTTATCCTGATTGAGATAGAAAACAGTATGATGGGTATTATTGTTGACAGGATTCTCGGAGACCAGAATATTTTGCAGAAAAAACTTGAGCCTCCGATAATGAAACTCAAGAATATCGCCGGCATAACTACTCTTGCTAGCGGCGAAGTTTGCATGATACTCAACCTTCCCGAACTTTACAAATCCACTTATGTACCTTTGGAACAGCCGTTGATTTCTTTGCAGAAACACCGCATTAACAAAAAAACCAACAAAGATTTCAAAATCCTTATTGTGGACGACTCAATGACTACAAGAGAACTTCTTAAAAATATACTCGTTCACTGGGGTTATCGTTTTGAAACAGCTACAAACCCTAAAGAAGCCTTTGACATGCTTTATAAAGATGAATTTGATTTGATATTGTCTGACCTTGAAATGCCTGAAATGGACGGTCAAATGTTTGTACAGGAACTCAAAAACCACAAGCTGTTTAAGGACATTCCGGTGGTCATTATTTCGTCTTACGAGACTGAGGATGTTATTAAAGAAATGCCCGGTGTAGAAGCATTTATTAAAAAATCTAAGTTCAATCAGGACTATCTTCTGGACACAATAGAAAAACTTCTAAAATATGAATAAAGCACAGACAACAACCGATAAAATGCTCGAGAAATACTGCTCTGACAAAGAACACGCTGCAGAAGTAGCAAAATACGCGGTTATGATATTTGATGCATTAAACGAATCTGTGTGTAAATTTTCCGACAGAGAAAAAGAGTATCTTGTGCAGGCTGCAAAACTGCATGATATAGGTTATTTTGTGGGGAAAAAATCTCATCACAAACATTCTATGAAGATGATTTTAGATGAAGGACTTGAAGGCTATAGCAAAGAAGAAATCGCGATTATTGCCAATATTGCACGTTATCACAGGGGCAGTCTGCCTGATGAGTCACGCCATGAATGCTATGCAGCGCTGTCTGATGAGGATAAACAAACAGTGTCCGGACTTGCTGCGATTCTAAAGATAGCAGACGGGCTGGACAAGCCGCATAAGAATCTTATTCTGCGCATGCGTGCAGTGCAGACAGATAAAGCTATTGAACTGTATATGAAAACAATAGGTTTTAAGCCGAATTTGAAAATGGCTGAAAAGAAAAAAGACCTTTTTGAAACCGTATTTAAAAGACCTTTGCTTTTTTTATTTGAATAGGATTATATTTAGCGCCGTAAGTATTGCGATGATTGAATTATTTGTAAAAATGTGCTATTTAATCAATATAGATGAAAATAAAATAAGGAGATTTATATGTTTAAGAGTTCAAACCCCATTTTGTCAAAAATGGATAATATAAATGAGCAAATGCTGGAAGGCAGACCGATGACCGTGTCCGGTACCATCGGTAAGACCTTTGTGCTGCTTCTGGTAGCGGCAATTTCAGCTTCTGCCGTAGTGTATGAGGCAATGATGGGCTATGCTGACAAAGTTATGACAATTATGACTATTGCACTGTTCGGCGGATTGATTACAGGGCTTGTCACTGCTTTTGTACCGAAGCTTGCCAAGTATCTTGCACCCGTATATGCTTTTGCAGAGGGTGCACTTCTTGCTGCAATCACTCTTATTGCTGAGACACAGTTTCCGGGTATTGCTTTTCAGGCTGTGACCGGCACATTTGTTGCGTTTTTTGTGATGCTTTTCTTATACAGAGTCGGCGCAATCCGTGCAACAGAAAAATTTAGAGCAACAATTATGTCTGCTTTGCTTACAATACTTGTATTGTATCTCATTAATATAGTGGGTTCGTTTTTTAATTTTCAAATACCGTTTTTGACAGGTTCTTCGCCCGTAAGCATTCTTGTTAGCGGAATTATTGTTGTGGTTGCTTCTTTGAGCCTTATACTGGATTTTGATTTTATTGAACAGGGTTCTAAGAATCTTCTGCCAAAAGATTATGAATGGTACGGCTCTTTCGGACTTCTTGTAACGCTGGTATGGCTGTATATCGAAATTCTTAACCTTCTTTCAAAATTAAGAAACGACTAATGTGATATACTGTAGCTATGGCTACACAAAACGCAAACCTTCCGCAGGAAGTTAAACAAACATTGAGCATATTGCCCGAATTGAGCGGTTCTTATCAGTATTTTGATAAGGACGGCGAGATTATCTATGTCGGCAAGGCAAAGAACCTTAAAAAGCGTGTATTCAGCTATTTTAACAAACACCACGACTCGCCAAAACTCCGTGTTATGGTGCCTCAGATTGCAAAAATTCAGTTTATTGTTACGGACAGCGAGGTAGAGGCTCTGATTCTGGAATCTCATCTTATCAAAAAGCACAAGCCAAAGTATAACGTGCTTTTAAAGGATGACAAGAAGTTTCCGTATTTTGTCATCACAGAAGAGGAATATCCTCGTATAATCGTGGCAAGAAAGGCAAACAAGAATAGAATCAAGGGTAAATACTTCGGGCCTTATACGGATTCCAGAGCAATGTATGCAACTCTTGATTTGATAAAAAAACTTTTTCCGCTCAAACAGTGCAAAAACCCCAAGTTTAAAGACCGTCCCTGTCTGTATTTTCATATAGGACGCTGCATGGCACCTTGCCAAAGAATGATTTCATCTGATGAGTACAAAAAAATTCTTAAAAATGTAGAACTTTTTTTGACAGGTAAGCAGAAGGAACTTGTTGACGCACTCAAAAAAGAAATGGAAAAATACGCAGCAAAAGAGGATTTTGAAAAAGCTGCAAGATACCGTGACAGCTGGCTTGATGTGCAAAAGACAATGGAGCATCAGAAGGTTGTGTTTGAAAATACGAATATCAATCAGGATATTATTTCCGTTTATTATGAGGGAAATTTGTTTGTTGTCTCGCTTTTGCAAATCAGACAGGGCAGGCTTATTGATAAAAAGGATTTTCAATTCTCGAACCTCAATCTTTCAAGCGAATACGAGGTTTTGACAACGTTTTTAAAAGAATACTATACAATGGCGTCGGAGTCGGAAATACCTAATACAATTGTTCTGCCAAAAGTTCTTGAACAGCAGGATATAGAACTCTATACAAAATGGCTTGCTGCACAGGCACAGAAAAAAGTTAAAATTACAGACTCTTCAACAAAGCGCAATATTGAACTCTTGAACCTTGCACAGAAGAATGCAAAATTCTACTTTGAAAAGGTTAAACTTGAAAAATTGACTGAAATTCAGCGGGATTACAACGAGGTCGGCAGCTATATTCAAGAAAAACTCGGTCTGTCAAAGTTTCCTTATGTTGTGGAATGTTTTGATATTTCGCATATTCAGGGTACAAATACGGTAGCGTCCATGGTTACTTTTGAAAACGGACTGCCCAAAAAGTCCAGATACCGCAAGTTCAAGGTCCGCTCTACAGAGTCCAAACCCGATGACTTTAAATCTTTGCAGGAGGTCATAGAAAGGCGCTATTACGGTAAGCTGTCGGAGACTCTGCCCATGCCTGATTTAGTAATAATTGACGGCGGTAAAGGACAGCTGTCATCGGTTATGGAGATATTTGAGTCAAAAGGGTTTGAACCTGATGTTGTGTCTCTGGCAAAAAGACTGGAGGAGGTTTTTAAGCCTCATCAGTCTCAGCCTGTTATTTTCCCTATTAACTCGCCTGCTTTATATTTCTTCCAGAGAATAAGAGACGAGGCACACAGGTTTGCTATAACTTATCACAGAAAACTCCGCGGGAAAAAAGCAACAGAATCCGTGCTGGATGAAATCAAAGGTCTGTCAAAATCAAGCAAAGAACTGCTTATGAATGAATTCAAAGACATAACAAAGATTTCAAAAGCAGAGTACGAAACTCTGTGCAATGTTATACCTAAGCGCGCTGCAAAGGCGGTTTATAATTTCTTTAATCCCAATGTACAGATAGATTAATTAATTATAAAAGTTCTGTACAAAAAGAAAATTGTACCTGAAATCATTATACAAATCGGAATTGTCAAAACCCATGCCCAGACAATGTTTCCGATTACGCCCCATTTAACGGCATGAGCTTTGTAAGTTGTACCGACACCCATAATTGCCGTAGAAATTACGTGAGTTGTGCTCAGCGGAACGCCGAAGTGTGAAGCAGCAAGGATAATGGATGCTGCAGATGTTTCTGCTGCAAAACCGTTGATGGGTTTGAGTTTAATGATTTTGCTGCCCATTGTACGGATAATTTTCCAGCCGCCGGACATAACGCCTAAACTCATTACAGTAGCGCAAGACAGAATTACATATATCGGAATATCAAAGCTGCCTTGGGCATTGTGCTGTACAATACCGCCTGCAAGAAGAGCAAGTGTAATAATACCCATTGTTTTTTGTGCATCGTTAGAGCCGTGGCTCAATGCCATAAGCCCTGCCGAGAATATCTGGCATCTGCGAAATCTTCTGTTAATTTTGTCGGGGTTGCATTTGTAGAATATGCGAAGCAGTACAGCCATGACAATAAGACCCGTACAAAAGCCTATAACAGGCGCCATGAACATAGGAGCGATAACTTTGTCCACAAGTTCCATAATTCTTACACAGCCCCAGCCGGCATTTACAACCGCAGCACCTATAAGACCGCCGATAAGAGCATGAGAGGAACTTGAGGGCAGACCAAAAAACCAGGTTATAAGGTTCCAGATTATTGCTGCGCAGAGTGCACAGAATATAACATGCAAAGTAATGGTTGAGGGGTCTACAATACCTGCACCGATTGTTTTTGCAACATGTGTACCTGTTAAAGCACCTGTAAATTCCAGAGTTGCGCCGTAGACTACTGCCTGACGGGGAGTCAAAACTTTTGTTGAAACAACCGTTGCAATAGCGTTTGCCGCATCGTGAAAGCCGTTAATATATTCAAAAACCAGTGCCCCGACTACTACCAAAACTAACAATACTATTGAAACTGTCATATAAATATTTTTCCTTAACTTTGTTTTAAAACAACATTAACAACCGCATCAGAAACCGAGAAACAGGCATCTAGCGCATTCTCAATATCTTTGTGAATATCTCTCAATTTGATAACAGTAAGAGCGTCATATTTGCCCGAGAACAGTTCGTCAACAGCGTGATAATGTATTTCATCCCCGTGAGATTCAATCTCTTTCATTATGAGGTTTGTTTCTGTCATTTCTTTTATAGAGCAGGATTTTTTAAAATTATGAATAATAATTTTCAATTCTTCTGTTGCCTGATACAGAGTCTCTGCCTGTTTTTTCATGTTTTCAGTAAAGTTTTCAAGTCTGTACACTTTAAGGTTCAAAGAAGCTTTTACGATTCTTTTTGTAATTTTGTTCAAAAGCGAAGCAATTGCCTGAATATCCTCACGGTCAATAGGCGTAATCAGAGTAACATTCAACTGGTGCAGAGTTTCTTTCAAAAGGTCATTGCTCTTGTGTTTAAGACGTTTTGCATTGATAGCATGATCCTCGTTCATTTCTGTCGTAACGATTTGTCTGTAAAGGTCTGCAACATCACGGCAAACCTGTGCGCTCTCTTCAAAAAGAGTATAAAAAACTTTTTCCTCTGGAGGCAGAATGTAGGATAACAAATTGAATTTACTCATCTTAATTCCTTTCACTAATCCGTGTTTATCCTGTTTTTACCTGTTGTAAAAACAAAAAGGCACACACAACCACTCTACCATAAAAAAGTATTTTTCATGGCATTTACAAAAGATTTGGTAAAGAAATTATTACAATTATTCTGATTATACTAATAATCAATTGTTAAATTTTAGTTAAAAAAATAAAAATTCAATAAAAATAGAGCAATAATGTATGTGTTGAAAGGATAAGCAACAGGAAATTGAAAGGAGATTGTTATGAGATTTTTAATAAAGAAAACACCGGACAGATTTTTAAAATCCGTAAATGATGAAATCAGTTCAATTTTAAGCAGAAATTTTGACAACTTGTATCCTGATTATGGATTTGCCGAAGATGCGGATAAGCTGATTATGCCTGTGGAAATTAAGGAAAAAGAAAACTGTTTTGAAATTAAAGCAGAACTTCCGGGTGTAAAAAAAGAAGATTTGGATATTGATATGGAAAAATCTTACATTACAATAAACGCCAGAAAAGAAGAAGAAAAGGAAGAAAATACCAAAACCTATAAAAAATCAGAATTTCAGTATGGTGAATTTTCTAGAACAGTATACTTTTCTGAAGATATTGATACAGAAAACACAAAAGCAAAACTTGAACACGGTGTTTTGAAAATAGAAGCACCTAAGATGGCAAAAGAAAATGCAAAGAGTAAAAAATTGCTTGTAGATTAATTTTGCTTTTATATTTAAAAAACCCTGTCTTTTTGAGGCAGGGTTTTTTAAGTTATTTGGTTGAATAAAAGTATTTATATCCGTCATTATAGGATTTAACAATACTCTTAGCAAACCTTTTTCCGTTAGACCAGTATGCCATATGAGAGGAAAAAACATTACTCCTGCATGGTACGCCTGACGCGTCATACAAGAAACCGCCGTTTGGAGTTATAACATCAGGCATTTGGTATTCCTGTAAATCTTTAAATGTCGGTTTGCCTGCAAGAGGCATACCTATAAAGTCATTTTCGTAGTTTACCACCAGAAAGAAAATATCATTTTCAACAAGATATTTTATGGCAAGCAAAAATAATTGATTGCTTGATGAGCCTTGTTTTGAGGCAGAGGAGTCGAATATTGTTAAAGGCGCTCCGAAAACCACAAACCCCTTCACTGCATCTTTTGGCGAGCAGTACATATCTGTATAGTTGTCCAGATTCGGGAATTCCTTTTTCAAATAATTTATGTCAGGATTGGTTACAAATTCATCGTTATCCGTATAAAAAAGGATTTTGCTTTCTTTTAATGCATCCAGGCATGTCGGCTTAAATTTATGGTTTTTTATAGTTTTTGCAAAATATTTGCCAATGTAAGAATTATCATCACTATGTTTAATTTCGTTTATATTAATAACCGGCAATTTTTGCGTCATATATGAAGCAGCAAGAAGACTGCCTGCGCTGTATCCGTATAAAATAACCTGATTGCCCTGCGAATATTCCTGCTTTACCACCTTGTTTAAGTCATTTAAAAGCGGTGTAGAATTAACGGGTTTGCTTATCCAGATTGCATCATGAAGCAGGTGTGACAGTGTTTTTCTGCCGAAACGGGCTATTTTTGAGCCCACATTTTTTACATATTCAAGTGCTTTATCAAGAGTTTTCAAATTTTCTTCGGTTTTATCCGCCCAGAAAAATATAACAGGCTTTGTGCCGATTCTTTTTTTGCCATTCTCAAGAAGGTTTTTATACATAAAAGGGTCGTTTTGTATTTGTTTGACCATATCAGCATGCACATTTCTTACTGACTTATTAAAAGCTTCTCTAGTCTCGTATGCACCGTGAATATATATAATATCAACAGGTTTTGCATTACTACATACAGGCAGTTGTTGTTTGTCTGCCGCGAAAGCTGTTAAAGGTATTATCGCCGTTATAATCAGCGTTAACAAAAGCCTTTTAATATAATTCATCTTTTAAATTCCAACTATTTTATATAAGGTTTTACATATTCAATAACTTTTTCAACCGCTTCTTCCGGTTTAGCTGTGAAGGTTTCACCAGTTTCACGGATTTTAAACTCAACAAGCCCTTCGTTGATTGTTTTGCCCACAGTGATTCTGTACGGGAAGCCTATAAGTTCAGAGTCTTTAAACTTAACCCCTGCGCGTTCGTCTCTGTCATCTAAGACAACTTCAACTCCGGCTTTAGAGAGTTTTTCGTAAAGTTCATTTGCAACTTTCATCTGCAATCCGTCTTGAATATTGACAGGCACGATATCAACGTGATACGGCGCTATTGAAACAGGCCATTTGATACCGTGTTCATCGTGGTGGCGCTCAACTGCTGCTGCGGCTGTTCTGGAGATACCGATTCCATAGCAGCCCATAATAAACGGCTGTGTTTTTCCGTTTTCATCAAGATAAACTGCATTCATTGCTTTGGAGTACTTTGTTCCAAGCTGGAAAATGTTGCCCACTTCAATGCCTTTTGTAACATACAAAGGTTCTCCGCAATCCGGGCATTTTTCGCCTGCTTCAACAAGTCTTATGTCTGCAAAAATCGGTTCTGCAAAGTCTGAAAGGTTTACACCCGCAAAGTGCTTGTCAGTTTCATTAGCACCGATTACAAAGTTTTTCATTTCTTTGGCTGTAAGGTCAGCAACAACTGTGATTTTGTCGCCTTCGTATTCTTCAGGTATTTTAACCTGTTCAATATCTTTAGGCCCTACAAAACCTTTGCTTGCACCAAAAATTGCTTCCAATTCTGACGGTGCAGCGCTTCTGATTTCGTTTGCGCCGACTGCATTCATAACCTTTGTTTCTTCAAAAGTTTTGTCTGCTCTGATTAATGCCATAACAATTTTGTTGTCTGCAACGTAAATCATGGATTTTAAAATTATTGTTTGAGGTATTTTTAAGAAATCTGCCAGCTCTTCAATGGTTGTTGTGTTAGGTGTATCAACTTTTTTGAATTCGCTGAAATATTTTGTCCCGTCAACTTCTACAGGCTCAAGCACAGAAACTGCATGGTTTGCGTTTGCAGCGTATCCGCAGTTTTTGTTTTTGCAGAAGAAAACATCGTTTTCACCGGCATTGTTTTCCGTATCGTCAATCAAAACCATATATTCGTGAGAAACAGCACCGCCTATAGCACCTGAGTCTGATTGTACTGCTTTTGTTTCAAGACCGCAGCGCTCAAATATTTTGTAATAAGCTTTTGCCATATCAGCATACGATTTTTCCAGCCCTTCCTGAGAAGAGTCAAAGCTGTACGCGTCTTTCATGATGAATTCACGTCCTCTTAAAAGGCCGTATCTGGGTCGGACTTCGTCACGGAATTTTGATTGTATCTGGTACAAGTTTACTGGCAGCTGTTTATAAGATTTTATGCCTTCTCGTGCAATGGAAGTAATAACCTCTTCATGAGTAGGCCCGAGGCACATTCCGCGTCCGTGGCGGTCTTTCAGCCTCATCAATTCTTTGCCGTACACATTCCATCTGCCGGATTCCTGCCAGAGTTCCTCAGGCTGAACAAATGGCATAAGAAGTTCCTGTGCTCCGGCTGCGTCCATTTCTTCTCTTACAATATTTTCAACTTTTTTTAAAACTCTCCACATCAAAGGCATATAATTGTATACGCCCTGTGCAAGTTTTCTTATATAGCCTGCTCTCACAAGCAGTTTATGGCTCATAACCTCTGCGTCCGAGGGGAATTCTCTAAGTGTTTGTACAAAAAGTTTCGACATTTTCATAATATATAAATCCTCTTTATATTACGTTTTCTTTAATGTTACCACAAAAGTCTTGATAATAATTTTTCAGCAGTCTAAAATTGTAGTACTAAATAATTTTTACAGAAGGGAATGAAAAAAATGAAACAAGGTATTCATCCGGAATATAAAAAAATGAAAATCAAATGCGTTTGCGGAAACGAAATTGAAACAGGTTCTATCGAAGAAAACATCACTGTTGAAATTTGCAACAAATGCCATCCGTTCTACACAGGCAACCAAAAAATCATGGATACAGAAGGCAGAGTTGAAAGATTCAAAAAAAGATACGAAAACAAATAAGTATCAAAACAAATTTAAAAAAAGACTCCGATTTTTCGGAGTCTTTTTTGGTATATATATCGAGGCAGCAGTGACAATCGTATTAATTTTTACAGGCTTTATACTCTGCCGTACATGTCCTCAAAGCGTACAATATCGTTTTCATCCAGCACATCGCCCTGCTGGATTTCCAGAATTTTTAACGGTTCGTCATACGGGTTTTGTATAGAGTGTTTTTCTTCAACTTCTATATCAATGCTGTCGCCTTTTCCGAGTTCAATATATTCTTCACCTTTTAAGACAAGCGCTCTGCCTTCGAGTACTGCCCAGTGTTCTTTTCTGTGGTGGTGAAGCTGTATGCTCAATTTTGCTTCGGGGTTGACATGAATACATTTTGTCAGGAAGCCTTCGCCTTCGTTTAGCACTGTGTAGTAACCCCACGGTCTGTATACTGTTTTATGGTCATATTGAACGGAATCTTGTCTTTCTTTCAGGTGGCTTACTATTTTTTTGACCTCTTGAGATCTGTTTCTGTCGCACACAAGTATTGCGTCTTCCGTTTCAACAACAACAGTGTCTTTTAATCCTATTGTAGTAATGAGTTTTGATGTTGAATAAACAAGTGAATCTTTGCTGTCCAAATCAAGTACATTACCCATCAAATAATTGCCGTTGTCATCGAGCGTTGAAATGTCATACACCGCTTCCCAGGAGCCTACGTCTTTCCATTCGCACTCAAGAGGAATCATTGCAAGCTTTTTGGAATTTTCCATTACAGCGTAGTCTATGGAGATATCAGGCATGTCTTTGTAATCCTGATAGGCAATAGACGGTGTTTGTGACGAAATATCCGAATTTTTGATTATATTAAATATTTCACGCTGATATTTTTTGAGTTCCGCAAGCATGACAGATGCCTTGAACACAAACATTCCGCTGTTCCAGTAGTATTTGTCGGACTCCACAAATTCTTTTGCCGTTTCAAGGTCGGGTTTTTCAATAAAAGACTCTACTTTCAGAGCCTGAGGCACAACTGTTTTGATTTTTCTGTTGTTTTTTGCTCTGATATAGCCCATGCCTACATCTGTGCGGTCAGGTCTTACGCCAAAGGTAACAATGTAGTTTTCCTGAGCAAGCTTTATACCCTCACTCACGGCATGGCAGTATTTTTCGTTGTCTGTAATAAGGTTGTCTGACGGCACTGCAACTATGATTGCGTCATCTGTAATATTTTTGTCTTTTTGAAGTTTTTCAATATATTTGATAGCCAGAGCAATTGCAGGTGCTGTATTTTTGCATTCGGGTTCCGTTATAATACGGTAAGTTGAATTTCTGCAGAACTTTTCCTGCATTTCAAGAAGCTGTGTTTTTACCTGGCTTTCGAGTTTTGTGTTTGTAATACTCAAAATATTTTTGTCATCTACGCAATTAACAAGCCTGATAAAAGCAGACTGGAACAAGGTGTAGTTATCCTCAATTTTCATAAGCTGCTTGGGGTGGAGTTCTCTGCTCAAAGGCCAGAGCCTGCTGCCCGAACCGCCTGCTAAAATTACCGCATAGATGTTGCTTACTGCCATAAATACTAACTCCTGACCTATCTATAATCCCTGATGTCCATACAAATTTCATCAGCTTCTTACAAAAGTATATAGTAAAATAATATAGCAGAAAAGGTCACAAGTGGTTTTAAGGGTGACAAAACTTAATATTTTTATCAGGCAGTTAAATATGCTGATAAAAAATTTTATCCGGCATAAAAGAATCTTGAATTGCAGCCGCCTTCGCCTATTTTCATCCTTATAGATTTAAGGCATTTAGGGCAGCGTCCTACGTATGCGGTACCTTCTTTATTTTTATACACCCTGCCGTAAACACCGCAGCAGGTAAACATTACACCTACGAAATTTTTTGTTGACGGATTGTTGTACATAGTCTTACACCTTATTAATTAAACTTATTAATTAAAATAAAAATGTTTCTATAACTATTATACAACTTTTTTTCTTAGAAACCTGAAAATTCAGGCATTTGTATGAGTTTGTCCGAAATTATTCGGATAAAACCTGCGGAATATCAATATCAGGCTTGCCCAGTACTCTTACAAGTTCCAGAACCGACGCTTTCATCTGGCATTTTTGTGAAGTACCGTTAAAAAAGTCCGTATAAAAACAGCCTTCGCACACACAGCCTCTTTTGTAACATTCCAGAGCCGTATTTGTCCATCTTCTTACAGCTATAGATCTACCCATGTCTCTGCTTCTTAGCACTTATTTTCCTCCCGAAGTTGTCCCCTAAATCCCGTTTTGGGTATTTTTTTTAAAGAACGGGTTCCATCCCTATCTTTTAAAACCATGCTATCATGTCCGCAAACTCAACCGTGGCAGGCATGAATAACTTTCTTTTCTCTATTATATAGACAAAAACCCTTTTTACAAGCCAATCATGAGGAATTGTTAAGTTATATTTCATCCGCCAAATTCCTTGAAAAGCAGGAGTTTGGCGGTTTTTAAGAATCCGCAATTCAGATGATGACATGCTTTGAGCGGTTTGGCATCATGTAAACCATGTCATAGCACATGTTTTCATGTAATTTGGCAAGGTTTAAGAAATGTAAAAATTTGTCAAGAACGGGCGGAGATTAACGTAAATTAACATATTTGAATTGGTTCGGCAAATAGTCTATATTTTTAATATAGACAAATAGTGACTATACGATTGTCATTCACCTGAAAATTCAATGGCATTCGGATTTATAATCAGACAAACAGGCAGACAAAGGGGAAATTTTGGAAAATAATTATTTCAAACTCTTTATAGATGATTTATCAAAACTCTGGAATGGTTTAGAAACAGGGCAAAAGATGGGTATAGTGGTATTGAGCGCAATTACCCTGATGGCGGGTGCATTTTTTATCATGAAATCCATGGAGCCTAACTGGTCGGTTTTATATTCTGACCTGTCGCCTCAGGATGCTGCTGCTGTTTCTGAAAGTTTGAAAAAAAGCGGATATCCTTTTAAACTGTCTGCCGATAAAAAGTCAGTACTTGTTCCTCAGGAAATGCAGGATGAGTTAAGAATATTTGTTGCGGAAAATGACCTTATTCAAGACTCTTCTCCGGGGTTTGAACTGCTTGATGAGATGCAGCTTGGTTCAACGGATTTTAAAAATAAGCTTACAAAACAAAGAATCTATCAGGGTGAACTTACTCGTTCTATAGAAAGAATGAGCGGTGTAAGAAAAGCAAGAGTGCAGATAGCAGACCCTGAACGTTCTGTTTTTCAGGAACGTGATGAAGCACCTACCGCTTCTGTTATGTTGATTTTAGAGCCCGGATATAAACTCAAAACCTCTCAGGTTAAAGCTATTAAAAATCTTGTTGCTTATGCTATTCCAAGACTTACACCGGAAAAGGTTTTCCTTACAGACCAAAGCGGCAACAACCTTTCTGATGATATTGAAAAAAATTCTAATGATATTGAAAGCTATAAAAATAATTTTGAAACACAGACTGCAAAGAAAATTCAATCTGTGCTTGATAAAATAGTGGGAGCTGATAATGCTTCCGTTCAGGTTAGTGCTGATATCGATTTCAATTCTACACGTTCAACAATTGAAAGCTATCTTCCTGTAGGTGATAGCCAGCAGGGTGTTTTGACTTCGTCTCAGACAGAAACTGAAAACTATGAAAACCCTAATCCAAATACAACAGGTGCGCTTACAGGTTCTAATAACCCTCCTCCGGTTAACGCACAGAATAACACAACAAAAAATCTTAATTATCAAAAAGAAAAAACTTCTGCAAATTACAGCGTTTCAAAAGAAATAAAACAGATTATTTATGCTCCCGGTTCTGTAAAAAGAATGACTATAGCTGTTGCAGTAAACAAAATTCTTACAACAGAAGAAAAAGAGGAACTCAAAAATCTTATTGCTTCAGCAAGCGGTGCTGATTTGAATAGAGGCGATGTAATAAATGTAACAAGTCTTGAGTTTACTGCAAAAGACAATGTACAGGCTGCAGTTGAGCAGGAAGCCAAAGAATTTAAAACACAGAGAACTCAAGAGATTGTTGTTAACAAGCTTGTTCCTATGATGGTTATATTGATTCTTGGATTGACTGCATTATTCATCTTCCGTTCACTCTTTGGAAAGGCAGGAGATTCTAAAGATGAATTTGAAGAGGCTTTCAATGAGCAGCAGCAGACTATTACAGACAATTTGATTGAAAAATTTGAAGTTGAGGCTCTTCCTCAAATTGAGGCAAAACTCAATCCTGAATTGGATAAACTTAAAACAGATTTGACGGATACAATTATGTCAGACCCGTCAGAGGCGGCAAAAATACTTATTTCATACATCAAGGATTAATAAAAAATGACGGAATTAACATACGAATCAATGACCCAGAGACAGAAAGTCGCAGCGCTTTTGATTGTGCTGGGTCCGTCTACGGCTTCTGAAATTCTAAAAAATATAAAAGATGATGATATACTTGAACAAATAACTTTTGACATTGCGAGTTTAAACAAAGTTCCGTCTGAGATATTAAATCAGGTATTAGAGGAATTCCATTCACTTTTTCTTGCGAGTGATTATCTTTCTTCAGGCGGTACCCAGTATGCCAGAACACTGCTGGAAAAAGCATATGGTGCAGAACAGGCGCAGAATATGCTCGGACGTCTTGTAAATCTTTTAACTACAAACCCTTTTCAGTTTTTTAATGATGCAGATCCGTCACAGCTTGCAACATCGTTTCAAAATGAAAACCCGCAGCTTATTGCATTGATTCTTGCTTATTTGAAACCTGAAAACTCTGCAAAGGTATTGAACAGCCTTCCTCCTGAGGTGCAGGCTCAGGTGGCATTTAAAATTGCGGATATGAGTTCGACAAATCCGGAGATTATTTCTGAAATTGAAAAAGTTGTTGAAAGTAAATTTTCATCTGTTGTTGCACAGGACTTTTCAAAAGCCGGCGGTGTATCTGCTCTTGCAAGTATCCTTAACCGTTCCGACCGTGCAACCGAAAAGAATGTACTCGAGTATCTCGAAGTCAAAAATCTTGAACTTGCAGAAGGTGTAAGAGAGTTGATGTTCGTATTCGAAGATATCTTGCAGCTTAAAGACAACGCTATTCAAAGAATTATCCGTGAAGTTGAGACAAAAGACCTTGCGATTTCTTTGAAGGGTGTGCGTGAAGAAATTAAAGAAAAGATTTACAGCAACATGTCAGAACG
>CALUPU010000009.1 GCA_944322725.1 Candidatus Gastranaerophilales bacterium | reverse complement strand
CGGAATCGGTATACGCGCACGTTTGAGGGGCGTGTGGGGAAACCCGTGCGGGTTCAAGTCCCGCCGTCGACACCATATAAAAAGACTCCATATGGAGTCTTTTTTATTATTTGCATTTATAAGCTTACAAATTATTGTCAATAAAAATCGGTATGGGCGGACTGCCAACCCGCCATCGTATGGTCAAGCCAAACGTCGTTCGAGGCAGATTCTACGACCTCATACCGATAAAACAATAGTCTGATTATGAGGACTCCCGCACCCCTCTGTCGCCAGTTGGCTCGGTTGGGAGATTTACCGTATCAGACTATCATCTATATTTTAACCCATTTTTACGGCATTTTCAACTATTCACAGGATATTTATATGTTACAATCTTATTATGATTAAATCTTTCAAATGTAAAGAAACTGAGAAGATATGGAACGAAGAGTTTTCGAAGAAACTTCCTCAAGATATTCAAAAACGTGTACTACAGAAACTAAGAATGCTCCATATCGCTTCTGTTCTTGATGATTTAAAGATTCCGCCCAGTAATCGCCTTGAGGTTTTAACAGGTGACAGGCAAGGACAATATTCTATTCGCATTAATGACCAGTTTAGAATATGTTTCAGGTGGCTGGACAATCATTCTTTTGATGTTGAAATAGTTGATTATCACTAGGTTATAGTTATTTATTTTAATAAACTTTTCTTGCAGGGTTGAAATTACGTGGTACGTACTATATAATATAAATAGATGATACTTATATGGGGATGTTCTCATGGCTGAATACATTGAATTAACAACCGTAGGTGAAATGCTCAAGGAAGAATTTATTGAGCCGTTTAATCTTACGCAAAATGCTTTAGCCAATGCAATTTTTGTGCCGCCAAACAGAATACATCAGATTATTAAAGGACAAAGAAGAATTACTGCAGATACAGATTTGCGCTTGACGACATACTTTGGGCTTTCTCAAGGCTATTTCCTGCGTTATCAGGAAGATTATGAACTCAGGATAGCAAGACGCAATATTGCTGATGACATAAAAAAGATTAAACCAATCCAAGCATTAGGATAATAATTGGTGAAAAATTACGCACATTCCAGCCCTAACGCCAGCCTCATGTTATAGTATTCCGTTGTTGACTCTTTCATTATACGGATAAGTTCGGCGTAAACACTCATGCCTGCTGACAAACAGGTGTTTTTATCAGGTATCATTGGTTCCAATATAGTAACCTTAACGACACCATAAAAAGCTAGGTTTTAAACCTTGCTTTTTATTTTATTTCTCTGTTTAAAACACTTACAACAATCTGCTTCATTGTTTTCATTTCATTAGGGTTGATTTCTGCTATCAGCAAGGTCAATGCAAAAAGTGTTCCATTATCAATAAGTGGTTTATCATTTTTGTATAGTATATTATTTTTATCAAGAAAATACAGAAAACAGCTTGCCGCAATTCTTTTGTTGCCATCAGAAAAAGAATGGTTCTTTGTTATCAGATATAAAAGCATTGCAGCTTTTTCTTCCAGTGTCGGATAAAGTTCTTTCCCGTCAAAGGTTTGATATTATATCTGGTTCACAGAACTTTCAAAAGAATTGTCTTTTGGGTTTGCAAAAACATCTGATGCAAACTCGGATTTCATATTATCTATAACCTGCAAAAATTCTTCTGTAGGAATTCGTACAGCTTCTTTTCTTGTTAGCCCTTTTGTGTCCAGAGTTTTATGGTCAAAATTGTCAAGCAAGTCCAATCCTTTAGCAAAATTTTCAAGCAAATTGGCAACTTCTTTTGCTTTATCAACGGTGTCAATTTGGTTATTCAAACTTCTTGAAAGCAGACTGACGCTTGTTTTAAGTGCTTCTATTTTGCTTTTTTGTGATTGCAAAAGTTTTTCATTAACGGCATAACCTTTAGTCAGGTAGTTTCTCAAAACATTTGTTGCCCAGATTCTGAATTGTGTAGCTTTTTTAGAGTTTACTCTGTAACCTACTGCAATAATCATGTCGAGATTGTAATAAGCCGTTTCTCTTAAAACATCTCTGTTTCCTTCTTTTTGAACTATTTCCAAAATGGAAATAGTTGAACTCTTTTGGAGTTCTTCTTCTCTGTAAATATTATTTATATGCTTATTTATTGCAGGAATTTTAACACCAAAAAGCTCCGCCATGGCTTTTTGTGTCAACCAGATTGTATCCTGCTCCAGTTTGACATCAAGTGATACTGAACCATCATCGCTTTTATAGATTATAATTTCACCTTTATTCAAGTTTTCCACTGAATAAACTCCTTTATTATGTAATGATATTAACACAAAAATGCAGTTGAATTTACGCACACTCCAGCCCCAGAGCAATCCTCATGTTATAATATTCCTGCGTGGACTCTTTCATAATACGGACAAATTCTGTGTAAACACTCATGCCAGCTGTAGAACATGTGTTTTTATAAGGTACAATTGGTTCCAATATAGTAACCTTAACGACACCATAAAAATAAAGCGGCTATAATGCCGCTTTTATTTTTATAATTCGTACGGTAAAGACAGGAAACGCTTTTTTACGGCTTCTAATCAAATTACCATTTTCCAAAGTGTATTTTGTCTTCTGCCTTGTATTGAACCTGTTCAACTTCGGGCTTATCATCAGCCGGATAACCTAAACCGATATAACAAGGCAATAGATAATTTTCAGGCGCACCTATAACATCAGCGACATTTTTGCCTTCTTCTCCAACAGGAATTCTCATTGAACATGCCAACCCCTCAGCCGTTGCAGCCAAAAACATATTCTCAATTACACACCATATTGATGAAATCGGGTTTAATGAACTAACACAGCTTGGTTTCAAAACTCCTGATGTTGACTTGAAGAACGGTAAAATAACATGCGAGGCGTTCATTAGCATTGAATATTGTCTTGGCATAGCAACTGCATACATTTTTTGTTGCAAAGTGCCATTGACAAGAGTTCGTTTTAAAATTTCAAGCTGCGGCTCTGTTCCTTTCTTTATAAACTGCAAAGCCCGTTCTTTATCTTCCATATTTTTTAATATTACAAACTCCCAATTTCTAAGGTGGTCATGCGTAGGCGCCTGCAAACCTGCATTAATTATTCTTTTTAAAACTTCATCCGGTACAACATTGTTTTTAAAATCTCTTATTACTCGTCTGTTATAAATCGCCTCATATAATTCCATACCGGTTCTCTTTTTATATAATAAATTTCTGACAAAGATATAAATTAAAGTAAAAGAGCAGACATCATTCTTCAACAGGAATATAATCGGGGGTTGATTCTGTTTCCGTTTTTTCAAGTTTAAATATAACGGGTCTTAATCCGTCATTACAACTACAAATAGCAATACCAGGCTTTCGTATCCAGTCTCCGAAATAAAACAATTCATCACCTTTCATATGAGCCAATGCAAAAACATACTGATATATAGCTTTCCATGCTTCATCACACAACCCTTCGGGTTTTGCATAATCTGCAAAAAACACCTGCCCTTCTTTCATCATGGGACAAGCCGTTAAACCTTCCTTGCCATATTCTTTTGCAAGTTCTTCATCTAAAGTTGTTTTTAATACAGTGATTTTAACCTTGTTCATAATTGCCCTTTTATAATTGTTATTTTACACTTTCATATACAACAAAGGATACGGGTTTCCCTGTTCGTCTGTTTCCGTTCTTTTGTAAACCTGAAAACCATTGTGTTCGTAAAATCTTTTGGCATTTGGATTTTGTTCATTGACAGTCAATTCGTTTATAAAATATTCCTTTATTCCATATTGAAGCAGCTTTGTACCAATTCCCTTTCCTCTTTCACAGGCACTGACAAACAACATTTCCAGTTTATTGCTTTCAATCCCCATAAAAGCAATCGGATGGTCATTCTCATCTGCAATTATTGTTAAATATTCAACTTCTTTTAATGCTTGGGGAACGTACTGCTTAATGTTTTCTATTTCACTTTCAGATAAAAACAAATGAGTAGCTTTGACTGAACTTTCCCACACTTCAAGGAGTTGTTCAATCAATATTTGTGTTCTGTTGTTCTTGTCAATAGTTACAATTTTCATACTTGGTAATTATACCATAGGTATCAACTTATTTTTGGATGTGTTAAGAAGCTGCAAAAAATATACTGCAAGCTAACGTATTAAAATTTTAATTAAAAGAACTCGTTGATGTTTCAAAGATAGATTTGTAACAGCCGCAGAAAATCTTTTTGCCGCATTTTATGCTATCCTATATTTATGATAGAACTTTTGATACTATACAGCTTGAGAAATCGTGAACGCACTCTTTATTCCATGCGTTGTGATATCATCGAAAAGTTTGGATATTTTACAAAACCGAGCCTTGGTACAATACACCCTGCGCTCAAACGTCTGTTAAAATCAGGTGTTGTGACTATCAGGAATGATTATTCGCAGGGCGGTAAGAAGTCTACTTATTACGGACTTGCAATGCACTGGAAAAAGAAGTTTAATGATCTATTCTTTACTCCATTGAGCGAAAATCCTACGCAGTTTTTTACGGAAATTCAGACAAGAATTGCGGTCATGGATATATTAGACAGTGATTTAAAAGAAACTTTTTTAAAAGATATCATGATAAAGCTGGAGTCGTTTCTGCTTGATTTACAGAATGCTCTTGATGATGAGTATACAGGTTTTGACAAATACCAGATTGCGCTTTTGAAGAAAAATATTGAAGATATTCAAAATTATAAAGCTTTTATCTTAACTCTGGAGGAAAACTGATGCCTGCGGTTATTTCAGAAGTGCTGGAGGGTTCTATTGCACAGGAGCTGGAAATTGAATCAGGGAATAAGATTATTTCCGTAAACGGTGAAAAACCGCGAGACATGATAGATTACCGCTATATGATGTGCGCGGAAGATATCGAGGTCGAAATTGAAAAAAATAACGGCGAAATAGAGATTTTTGAGATAGAAAAAGACTTTGAAGAAGACCTCGGGGTTGTGTTTGAGTCTGCAGTGTTTGACAGAATCAAGCCCTGCACAAACCACTGTATATTCTGCTTTGTTGACCAGCAGCCGGAGGGACTTAGAGAATCTCTTTATATAAAAGACGATGACTACAGGCTTTCGTATCTGCAGGGAACTTATGTTACCCTTACGAATCTTACATCTAAAGACCGTGAAAGGATTGAGCAGCTTCATCTGGGGCCGTTGTATGTTTCTGTACATACGACAAATCCCGAATTACGGGTAAAAATGCTGAATAACCCGAAGGCTGCAAATATTATAGAAGATTTAAAATGGCTGAAAAAAGCTGATATTCCAATCCATGCCCAAATAGTACTGTGTCCGGGATACAATGACGGCAAGGAATTGGAGCGGACTCTCAATGATTTTGCAAAGTTTAAATCAATAATTCAGTCTGTTGCAATTGTTCCTGTCGGGATTACAAGATTTCATCAAAACGGACTTAAAACACTCACTGTTGAAAACGCTCTTCATGTTATAAAACAGATTGAAGAGTTTAATAAAAAAGTCAAAAAACATCTGGCAATGGCAAGTGATGAGTTCTTTATAAAGGCGGATTATCCTGTGCCGGAACGCAAATATTACGGGGATTTTGCTCAGATAGAAGACGGCGTGGGCGCATTAAGACTGCTTATGGATGACTTTGAAAAAACAAAGAAAAAACTGCCGAAATCTTTGAATAAAGCAAAGAAAATTACTTTTGCCACCACACCAAGTGCGGGAAAAGTTATGTTAGAGATTATAAAAGAACTCAATAAAATAAAGAATTTGTCTTGTGAAATTGCAGAATTGAAAAACAATTTCTTTGGTGACAATGTTATAGTGGCAGGTCTGATTACAGGCAATGATTTGATTAATCAGCTAAAAGATAAAAATATTGAAAACCTTGTTATACCTTCCATTATGCTTCGTCCGTTTACGCAGGATTTTTTAGATAACATAACTGTGGAAGAGGTGGAAAAGGCTCTTTGCTGCAAAATCTTTATTGTGCAGGATATTTACTCTTCGCGTGAATTTATTGATATTATAAAATCTTAGGTAATAATCTGAACGTATATATTTCTTGAACGCGGCTTGTTGTCAAAATCTATGAGTACAATCTGCTGCCATGTGCCGAGTAAAAGAGCACCGTCAATAAGCGGAACTGTTACTGAACTGCCAATGAGAGCCGCGCGTATGTGAGCATATCCGTTGCCGTCATGCCATGTGTCATCGTGATGGTAGTCTTTATTCATAGGTGCTATTTCATCGAGAATATCGGGCAGGTCTTTGACTAACCCCGGTTCATACTCGATAGTTGTAATAGAGGCTGTGCTTCCGGGCAGTGCAACAACAACGCTTCCGTTCTTGATATTATGCTGGTATACTGCTGATTTAACCTTCTGGGTTATGTCTATAATGTCTGTAAAACCGCGTGAATTAATGGTGAAATGTTCTGTGTATACTGCCATTACTTAACTTCTCCCATATATTTGAACATATCCATGTCTTTTACTTTTGCTGCAAAGTATGGAAGCTGTTTATCTTTTTCTTTCATAAATATTACAAACGAATCGTTAAAGAAGAAATTTCTGCCTCTTTCTTTAACGGTGAGAGGCATAGACATTACTTTTATATCCATAGCCGCTTCGCTTTTGAGTCTTACACCGGAGTTATCCATATTAAAGTCTACGGTTTGAAGCGCCTGTGCAATGTATAGTCTGTCAGTATTGAGGATTTCATTGTTGCATAATTCTTTGTAGTTTACACTGTCTTTAACGCTCATAAAAGGTACTTTCAGCTGGTCGCCGGGAGCAAACTTTTTGCTTCCTCTGTATTTTTTGGATTTGTGTTCGAGTTCGTTATATATATCATTGAGTGATTTTGAGGAATTTGTTCTGTAGAGTATAACTTCGTCAATGTCTGACTGCATTGCAACAGCAAAATCAAACGGATTGTTGTAGAAAAGAACTCTTACTCCTTCGTAAAGATTTTGTCTGCTTTCTTTGTCTATACCGAAATATTGTACTTTGTATGTGCTTTTACCGAATTTTTCTTTTTTAAGCATGTCAAATTTTGTTGTGAATTTAAAATCTTTTAAAAGCATTGCGTAAACAAGATATGCGTTGGAAGAATCATTCCAGTCTATTTTGTCCAGAATATCGCTTTTTTCTCCGAATTTTTCCATTATTGCATCTTCGATTTGCTTTTTCAGTTCTAAATCAGTTTTGCCGTAGGCAGTGTAATAAGAGTTTTCTGAAAGCATAGACTTTTTAAATTCCTGTTGATTGAGCAGCTTTGCTGTTTCCGGCGTGCCGTCTTTGAACAGAACCATACCGTGAACAATGTTATCCATAAATTCGTTCCATACAAGCTGGAAGGTTCCGACCCACAAAGTATTTTGCGTTTTTGTTTCTTCTGATATCACGGGCAGCATTTGCACTTTTGCGCTTTTTGCAGCAACGGAATTTAATATAAGACCTGAAAGCATTATGCCTGCTGTAAGAATGGTTATTGCAAATATTTTTTTCATGACAACTCCTTTAATAATCTGATTTAAGTATAAAACAAAGGTAAACATTTGTAACCCGACAGACGGATTTAATCAATAAAAGTTTGAGAAAAAACTTTATATAAATATAAGGTTAGTTCAGGAGTTAACTTAATTTGGTCATTAAACCCACAATGTTTGACGCTTTTGTCAATACAATGATGAAACCGCACATAGCAAAGCAATGTGCAAGAAGAATCAATGCTCAAACACAGGTAAAAGCAAATAGTCTTGAAAAAATTGCCAATGACATTCTTGTAAAATCGGGTGCACAGGCAGAAGTCTCCTGCCGTGTAAAAGGAGTTGACTCTACGGCTTCAAAGATTGTCAGATACATGGATGATTTTGAATCTTATTCCAATAAGCGCGAAGAAGTGCTTGATATCTTTTTAGGCAAAGGGGTAGGAGAAATCATAGGAGATTCCTTCGGTATTAGATATACGTCCAAAACTCCTGAAACAGCGAATCTCTTTAAAACCATTCTTGATAAATCAGATAAAAGCAGAAATTTCTTTTTAAAAAGCATAGAAAATTACTTTGGCGAAGGTGTAAAACCTTATGCCAACAAGAATATTATGGATGAGTTTGCAAAACGTCAGTACAGAACGATAAGAGGTCGTGTAAAAGAGACCGTTGCAACTGATGCACTAAAGCCTTCGGGTTATACGCGTGATAATATCAATGCAAGGATAAACGGAGTTAATACTGAAATTCAAGTCGGCGGTAAATTTACCACAAAATGGGGAGATGCAGAACATTTCCTGTATGATATACGTCAGGGTAAAAAACTTGATTTGTCGGAACTTACGCCGGAGCAGATAAAAATTGTGAAAAAATTGCAAAAAGTATATACATATCTTTTGCGTAATAAAAAAGCTCACGATAATTATGCAAAAAATTATTTGAATCAAATCTGGAAGTATCTGAAAATTTCTGAGGAAAAAAATCTTGCAATTCCGCAGCTTCCGCAGTTCCCTGCCGGATTTCCGGATATATTAAGGGCTGAAAATATTATGAAACTTGCACATGTTTAAAAATGTTACAGTTTTATCTCAACATAGTGAAAAAAATATTTTGACAGGTATTAATAAAATTAAATAAAGGATTGGATATGTCACTCATAAATAATAGCAATATATCTTTCGGAGTAGGTCAAAAAGACCTGCCCGCCATAAAAAAAGCCTGTGATTTGCTTTCTCATAAATTTTCGGACAAATGTTTATGCAGACAGGCTGTAGATTTTGTTGAAATAGGCGATAAAGTATATCTTGCAACATATCCTAATAAGGGAAAACCGCTTTTAAAAGTGAATTTGACGTCAAACGGAGTTAATTCTTATACCTATATAAATACGGAATCCGCACAACAATGCAGACAGTTTTTAAAATCTAATAAAGCTGTGGAGGTAATATCTGATATTGTTGACTCGCTTAAAAATGCCGCTCAAAAAGCAGCCAAAAAAGAGCCTTATATTGATTAGCCTTTAGCTTTTTGAGATGCTGATTTTGAGGCAACGGCTTTTTTTACTGCAGAGTTAGGTATACGGGTCAATTCACCTCTTCTTTTGAAAATACGGAATCTTTTTTTCTTTTCTTTTTTTACCTGTTTTGCCGGCGTGCTTTCATTTGACAGCGTGGTTTGAGATGGTGTGCTCGGCGTAAATGCATTGGTTAGAAGCACGTCAGTATATTTTTTGTCCAGATGTGCGAAGTCAAAAAGCACTATCCCTGCGGTTTTCAGCTTTCTGCTTTCGTGAAGCTGTCGAAGCAGATCATCCGGGTTTCCGTTCATAAACGCCACAAACAAGCCCGGATAGATTTTTGTATTAGGTTTGGAATTTGTTCTTATATCGTTAATCAGATACACGGCCGTGTCTTTGTCACATGTGAGAATAAGCGGTGTAAATCCGTCTATATAGTTGTTATCAGACCATGTTTTCCAGTCCTGCATTTTTACTTCCATGCTGTTGAATCTGTCAGGGAAGATTACTGCAGTAAGAGGGATTTTATATTTTGATGTAAGCTGTTTTGCCTTGAAAACAAAGCTTGTTATTTTATTTTGTCTGTATCCTGCCCACGCGTCCCATTGCGGCGTTCCGTATTTTACGTCAACTGGGTCTACGTTCATTGCGGTTTTAAATTCATCCCGTGCGTATTCCGTGTAGCCCCAGTTAGAAAGGTCATAGCCTGCAAATTTTGCACTGATGCTCTGCGGATATCTTATATAGTCCAGATTTATGCCGTCTGGTTTGTATCGGGTAATTATTTCTTCAAGCAGTGTTAAAAGATAGGTCTGAACCTCGGGGTTTGCCGGATCAAGAAAGTATCCGTTGTGTTCCGAAATAGAAGCAACAGGTGTAGGTGAATTGTACTTCATCTTTGTGACATTTGCCCATTTGGGATAAACGCTGATTACGTTCATCGGATTATTCATAGGGTTTTCAGGACCTGCGTAGAAGGTTTCAAACCAGATATATATTTTTAGATTTCTTTTGTGTGCTTCTTCTACCCATACTGCAAGCGGGTCAAAACCTATAAATTCAGGCCTTTGCGGCTGAACGCTGTATTTAGCAAGGGTTTCAGATGGAAAAATAGTTTTTCCCTGATAGTATGTTTCCAAAAATACTGTTTCTATTCCGTATTTTTTTACTCTGTCCAAAGTTTTTTCTATATCCTGCGGTGTTTTTTCAGTGGGTCTGAGCCATACTCCTTTGAATTCGTTTTTGTAATAAGGAAGAGCATACTGCATTGCTTTGTTAGCGGAATTAATCGCCAGCGAGGAGTATTTTTGTGTATCATCAGGACGGCGGTTTGCGCGTTTAAGATTGTCAAGCGCTTTTGTTACATAGCTGTGCGCAACCGAGTCATCGTAATAAATATCGTTATCTTTGTAATAACGCATCATCTGGTCGATTTCTTTTATTTTTTCTTTTGTTGCATAGATAAAACTGTCATTTGTAAGGTATGAGTTCAGGGTCATTGTCTTGTAGTCGATAATGATTTTTGTACCAACAGTCAGATTTTCATTCATCCAGGTTTTTGCCCTGCCGTGACCGCTTATTACAAAGCCGCCCTTTGGAATAATAGAGTCTGCTCCGCTTATTTGTACAACTGTTCCGTCTACTACAATTGCTTCCGCACCAAACTCGTTTGTTCCTGTCCTGAGACCGTTTTTTTGTGTATATACAACAAGCTGATTTGCTCCTCTGCCGCCCGGATAAAAACTGCCCGTAAAGTTTACTCCTGCTTTCGGGTCTATGGAGGTTATCTTATATGAAGACTGTGACAGTATTCCTTCCGGTATTGGAATAACAGGACACTCCTCCTTTATTGCTGCTGTTTGTGTCTTTGGTTTTTCCTGTTTAGATTTTTCTTTTCTGCTTCTGGCATCAGCACTCAGACCTGACGTCATCAGGACAATTATAAACATTAAAACTGACACCTTAGCGATAAATTTTTTCATAAGCTTATTTAATATAAAAATGTAAATCTACGGTTTTGTTATCGGCAATTTTAAGGATAACTTTATTAATAAATAATTAAAATCAACTAAGTAGTGCATATTTTGTATTATTATGAAGATAAGCATATAAAATAAAAAATGGAGTCTCAAGACTATATGGAATATAAAGACTATTATAAAATACTGGGAATAAAAAGAGATGCAACGCAGGCAGAAGTAAAGTCCGCTTATCGTAAACTTGCGAAAAAATACCACCCCGATGTAAACAAGACACCGGAGGCATCAGAAAAATTTAAAGATATTAATGAAGCATTTGAAGTTCTGTCTGATAAGGACAAACGTTCCAGATACGACAGCCTCGGTGCGAACTGGCAGGCAGGGGCAAATTATACACCTCCTCCGGGGTTTGAAAACTTCAATTTTGGCGGAGGCGCGGGTCAATATCAGTACAGTTCTTCCGGCATAAATTTTGAAGATTTAGGCGGATTTTCGGATTTCTTTAACAGTCTTTTCGGCGGCGGTTTTGCTGCCGGCGGTGCGTCAGGCAGGTCAAGAACTTCAAGAGGTGCGGAATCTTTTTATCAGGATTTAGGCGGGGGCTTTTCTTCCCGTTCTTCCAGAACTACAGGTGCAAGACAGCAAAAGCCTGCTCAGGATTTGAATATTACGCAGGAGATAAAAGTCAGTGCAAAAGATATTTTCAACCGGAAGCCCGTTAGTGTTCGATTGAACAATCTTGAAAAATGTACAAACTGCTCAGGTGTCGGTTCTATGTGCAGCCAGTGCCACGGTACAGGTTTTGTTACTTATACAAAAACTTTGAATGTAAAAATTCCTGCAGAAGTAAAAGAAGGACAGAAAATCCGTCTTAAGGGCGAAGGAAAAACAGGTGCTGACGGAAGCAAGGGTGATTTGTTCCTTGTTGTGAAATTTGCTGACAAAGAATACACAATTAACGGCTCTGACCTTGTAAAAACTATCGAGGTTACACCCGCAGAAGCTGTTGTCGGAACAAAAAAAGAGATACAAACTCTCCACGGCAACATAAACATAAAAGTTCCGCCGAGAACCTCCTGCGGTGCGGTTTTGCGTTTAAAAGAACTGGGGCTGCCGAAAAAATCAGGAGGTTACGGCAATCTTAACGTAAAAATCAGTCTTGCTGTGCCGAAGAACCTTTCAGATGAGCAGGTTAAGCTGTATGAGCAGCTTTTGAAGCTTGAAAATGAGTAAGTTGAAAACAATTATCGGTCTCAAACAGACCAGTCTAATTGTTGTTCGGTAAAGTAGCTGTACAAAGTTAAGTATCAGATACTAAAATATAAGATTATCTGATGTCAGTAAATAGCGCCGGATTGGTTCTTTTACCCGATTTTAATGTCGTTTAGCTGGCAGAATGCCTTGAAAGAAGCATAATTCTTCTTTATGTCCGCTTCTATTTTCGGCATTTCCATTTCTGCAATCATAGACAGTGCTTTTTTGTATGTTGTAATTGCATTTTGCGCGTAATTAGCTTTGTTCTGCGGTTTTTTGGAAACCATTTCCTCGAGATATTTTGCATACAACTGGTACAAAGAAATTTTCATCAGTTTCATATCGTATTGTTTTACAATCATCAAAGCTTTTTCTATGTACATTTTTGCAGCTTCCATGTCGCCTTTTATAAGGAATACTTCTGCAATAAGTTTTTTGTACAACACCATGAAATAGTAGTTTGAAATTTTAGGATTTTTTGCAACATCGAGTGCTTTTTGTGCAATATCAAGAGCCTTGTCGCTGCCTTCTGTTACAAGTGAAACTCTTGCTATATAGTACCAGCACAGGAGCGCTCCAATAGCAATTTTTTCTTTTGCAAATACCGTAACCTGCTCATTATAAATATCGAGTGCTTTGGATAGATTTCCTTCTTCCTGCAGAACTTTGCCCAAAAATACCTTCAATAGATTTTTTGCAAGAAGATTGTTGTAATTGTTTGCAAAAGTAACAACGGAATAGAGGTCTTCTTTTATATTTTCCCAGTCTTTTTTATAGAGTTTATTCAAGATGTTTGTAAAATTCCAGAGCGTAATAACATCAGGTTCTACGATTTCTTTTGCTGTTTCCTGACTGAAAGATATCAGAATATCCTCTGACTTTTTGATATTACCCGAGATACTGTGTGCAAGTGCTTTTGCAAGCTGTACTCTTTGCAGATAGTTTTTATTTGTGACATTATTTTTTTCAATGATTTCGTCTATTACCTGAAGTATGGAGAAGCATTTGCTGTTACCCTGCGAAATAAGAGCCATTGCTACAGTCAGATTGCACTCCAGCCATGTTTCATAAATAACATCCATTGAAATATCGTTGTTAGGAATAAGACCGGACAGTGCCTGCTCAACAACAGGTATAATCTCATTGCTGGCAAGGTTAAAGATTTCTTCGGCATTACCGATGCTGAACATTGCATTGAGTTTTTTGTATTTTATCAATGCACATTCGAGTTTGTTAACCGGATTTTCGATTATGGCAAGTACTGTGTCTACGGCTTCAATTACACCGTTATAGTTTCCTGTGAGTGCACAGCTTTTGGAAAGATATCCTGAAAGTTCGATTACTTTAGGTCTGTTGCTTACCTTGAGAGCATTGCTTATTGCGTTGGACAGATATGGCACTGCCTCTGAGGGTCTTGAAATATAGAGCAGTTTGCCGAGACGCTCATGAATATTGTTTATTATAATTTCATTATTATCCGGTGTTATTTCTTCCGTAATTTTAAGGCACTGCTTTTGAGAAAGTGTCCAGAGGTGCTCGTCACCAAGGTATGCACAGAGTTTTGTGTTTTCTGTCCAGATGTTGAGAGCCAGAAGCTTCTGGTTCAAGTTCTGTGCCACAAGTGCTTTTAATGCGTTACTTGACAGTGTAAAAGAGTTTATTATGTCAAAGATTTTTTCATTCAGCATGACAAAATCTTTGTTTTGTTTTGCTTTTTCGTAGACAAACTTCCAAAGAAGCGTGTTTTTGAATTCGTAGATGTTGCTGTTAAACTGCGTTATATATGCGTAGTTTGTAAGCAGTTTAATAACATTCTGAAACTCATCAGCTTTAAGTTTCATTATGATTTCAAGAAGTTTAATGTTAAATTTGTTGCCCATTATTGCTGCAGTACACAGGGTTCTGTAGCAGAGAGGGAATTTCACGCGCAGATGTTCCAGTCTCAACGAGAGAATTTCGTAGAGATTTTTCGGGAAATTAGCTTCAATTTCCGTTTGTTTGTACTTAATTACATTATTTTCATTATAAAACGCTTTCTGTTCATTAAGCAGAATCAAAATTTGTTCTAAGTATGCGCTGTTGCCTTTGGATAATTCGAATATGGTTTCGAAAACAGGTTCGGGCAGCGGGTTTTTCCCGTTCAGATACATTTTTACAAGGTTGTCGGCATCTTTCATTGTGAGTTGTGCAAGCCTTATGTCCTCGTATTCGTTCTGTAAAAGTTTTTCAGAATAGAAATAACCCTGAGTCAGACGGTTGTCTTTGTATGTAATAATAAGTTTTATATTTTCTCCAAGATGACCCTGCTCAACAAAATAAGACAGGAAGGCATAAGATGCGCCGTCTATCATATCAAAGTCATCTATAACAATTATCAGTTTAGCTTTTTTGGAAATTTCAAGTATAACTTTTTCAAGCAGAGCAAAGGTTGTGTCTTTGTTTATAAGAATATCTTCAAAATGCGCTGTCAAAGAAGGATAGAGGAAGTTAAAGAGATTAAAAATTTCTTCCTGTGAAAAAAGAGGGAAATTCTGCGCAAGCATGTGTTTTGCCTGTTTCAAAAATTCCTGTGACATATTAGAGAAATTCGGCATGTTGAAAAATGTCAGAATCATCTCCTGAAAAATACCGTAAGGGCTGATTTGCGAATTTGCACTGCATTCTCCCCAGAACCATGCGTAATTCTGGTGCATAAAGTCACCGAAAAGGTATTTCAAAATAGTGGATTTGCCTCTGCCTTCCGGTGCACTCAGACCGATGATAAGTTTTTGCGGGTTTCTTACTGCGTTTACAATCAGGTTTTTGCATTTCATCTGGTCAAAGGCAATTACTTCTGCAATACCTGCATCATTTTTTGGAAGTGTTTCGTGCTCCTGCTGAGGTGCTGCAGATTCTTGCAGCTGCTCTTGTTCAGTCTCTTGCTGCGGTTGTTGCTCTTTATCCGGTGTATCCGGTTCAGCTTCTTCCTTTTCTTCTGTTTTTTCTTGTGAGGAGGCTTCTTCGTTATCGTTTTTGTTATCGGGAATTTCTGTTTTTATCGCATCTGTATTTATAATAGGATCTGCTGTTATATTTTCTTTTTCAAGACTCTCTTTTATATCCTCTGTAGAATCGGAAAGTGACAGAAGCGAGTTTTCTTCATTCAGTTTTATCAAGTCTTTTATCTGAGGAATATCGTCAATATCTATATCATCCGCAAAATCAATGAGTTCATTGTCTTCGATTGTTTCTACGTTAAATTCCTCTTCTTTTTGAGGCAGTGAAGTATCCTCCTGCGGAAATTCCTGTTTTAAGTCTTCTATATTAACGGCACCCTGCTCCTGTTCAAAAACAGAACCGCATTTACGGCAGTTTTTTGCGTTCGGGAGATTTACTGCTTTACATTCGGGGCAATATTTTAAAAGCTGAAGACCGCAGCCTTTGCAGTATTCTTCTGTAATAGGATTGACGGTACCGCATACAGGACAAACTGTACGTACTTTTGTATTACAAAAATTACATCTTAATAAATTATCTGCTATTTCTTTTTTGCATTTAAGACAACGCATTATTACAACCGTTCGCTAAACCAGAAATATTATAGTATAAAGAAAAATCAATTTACATTAGATATTAAGATTAAAAATGTGATTTGACAATATGTGCAATTTCTACAAGTCTTTTGCTTACTTCTGCCTGTGAGATATTGATTTCCTGAGCTATTTCTTTTTGTTTAAGTTCTTTAACGTATCTTAGATAGAAAATTTTCAAGTATTCTTTTGCAGGGTCGTTTTTCTGAGCAACAAGAACAATGTCTACAATTTTTTGCAGAATATCTTTTCTGACAATTTTTTCTTCAAAAGAATCTTTTGGATCTGCAATCTCGTATACAAAAGCCGATGTATTTTCAGCTTCTTGAACTTCAAGATTTTGCGGTTTTGCAGGCACAGGGCTGATTAAAAGTTCGCGTGTGCTTACATACTTGTTTTCTCTTCTTCTAACTCTGCCGTTTTCTTTCAAAACATTTAATATGGCAGTGTTTACAACTTTTGCAATATAAGCTTCAATACTGTTTGCATCGATTGTATCCAATAGAGAGTAGGATCTTTTGTATGTTTCGGAGCAAAAATCCTCTAATAAGTCCTCATTTCCCCTGAATTTATTATTTGATTTTACAAGTTTTTCTATAAGATTTCTTTGTTCGTTCACTGTTTTCAATTTCGCAATCCATTAAAAATCTTAAATTACTGATTATATCATATCATATAATTAAAAATTTATTATTAAAGTTAAGAAATAATCAGATTTGTAATCTTTTAATTTAGGCACGCTTACGTATTTCAAGGTATTTTTGATACTTCTTAATATTGCTTCATCAATTTTATCGGAACCGCTGGATTCCAGTACCTGCATACCTTTCATTGTGTTGTCGGGTGCAATTGTAAACGAAACTTTTACTGTATTATTGAATGCAACATCAGCAGAATTTGCAAGATCATTTTGTAAATTCATCTGGATATTTTTACCCGCAGTTTGTAAATATTCTTTAACAGAATTTTCTGCAGCCAATTTTTCGCTGATTTGCCATGATAGTTTTGTTACCGTAATTGCAGCAGGTTTGTCAGAGAACGAGTTTGTCATAGACCTGTTTATATCCTGTGATATTGCTGGTTCTGAATCTGTATCCTCCTGTGAACCTTTATTCTGGAAGTCAAAAAGCTGATCTCCCTGATTTGATGTATCAATAGAATTGTCATTAGCGGCTTTTTGATGATTCATAAACAGCATGCCGCCGCCTGCAGCAAGAAGAACAATTAAAAGTCCTGTCATAACAGCAAGTCTTTTTGTTTTGTTTATTGTTTCCGCGCTTACGGGTTCTTCTGCCAGTTCAAATTCTTTTTCTGTACAGTTGCTGTCTGATTGCTCATCATTTTCAAAGAGTGTACTGATTGTTTCATCAGATTCATGAGGAGTTTCTTCGTCATTGGAAGAAGGCTCATTATGGTTTTTCTGTGAATCTTCATATACATCTTCATTTTCTTGATATTCAGGCTCTAATACCTCTGCCTGTTCTGTTATATTTTCTTCAGCAATGGTTTTATCAGCAGAGGTGTCTTCTGACGGAGATTCGTCATTTTCTGAAAGAAGTGCCATAAGGTCATCATCGAGCAGGCTTTGTATTTCTTCATTTTCATCCGAAGCCGCATCTTTAGCAGATTCCTCCTGCAAATCATCAGTGTTTTCTTCTTTGTTCAGTGTATTTTCTTCAATATTTTCTAGAACTTCTTCATTTATAACTTCTTCGTTTTGAGGTTCTTCTTCCTGTTGCTCTGTTATATCTATTATCGGTGTTTCAATTAATTCAGCTTCTTCTTCGTCATAATTTAATTCTACCGGTTCCTGAGGTTTGTATGCAGGTTCTTGAATTTCTGCTTGTTCAGGTTGTTCTTCAAGGGGTATTATGTCATCAATAGCGTCCAGCGTTTCCAAATCTTCGGGTTCTATCGGAGAAAGAGAATCTTCTTCCTCAAGTTTGTGTTCCTCAAGTATCATATCTTCTTCAAAAAGTTCGGCAAGAGGCTCTTCTGACGAGAGTGAGTCCAGATTTTCGGAAATTTTTTCTAAAGGCTCTGTATTTTCTTCAATTTCAGATATTGCATCATCACTGTCAGAGACTTCAAGAAGAGTCTCTTCTACATCTTGTGTGAGTTCTGTATCAGCAGTTTCAGTAAGTAAGAGTTCTTCTGTTTCTTCTTCCGCAGTTTCAGGTTCTGTCTGTGATGTTTCTTCTTGTTGTTTTTCTTCTTCCTGCTCTTCGGGTGTTTCAGGTTCGTCTGTTAAAATCTCCGGCTCCTGTAAATCTTGTAAATCTGGAACCTCAGCCGGAACTTCAGAACTTTCTGCAAGTATGCCAAGAGTCTGTTCATCACTTAAAATTTCGTCAGGTTCGGCTGTTTCCTGTGCGTTTTCCACAAGCGCCATGTTTGCCATAACAGCTTCGTCCACTTCTTTTTTGTTGCCTGATAATACGCTCAAAGTACTGTCATTAAGAAGTTCATGGTAGTTTTTCAGCTGTGAAACAATGATATCAAAGTCATTTACGTCACAGTATGATTCTCTGCACACAGGGCATGCAATAACGTGTTTTATAAAGAATACTTTTTCACTTTCCGATATTTCATCATCTATGAAAGCAGTGCTGAGTTCTTTAATTTTTTCATGCTCCTGTGCCGAATATGCAGGTATAACAGGCTCGCTTAATTCCGCAAGTTCTTTGATATTTTCAATCGGTTTAAGAATATTCGTACTCAATACATAGTAAGGAGAATCTGTTTTTTCAAAAGTGATTTCTTTAGGTTCGACAAACCCTTTGATTTCTGCTTCTTCAAGATTTTTGTCAAGTTTTACAACAATATATGCAAGAGGTACGGCATCGTATTTTTCGTGAATTTTAGGTATCGTAAATGTTTTTCCGTCAAAAGTTATTCTGACATCAAATCTCAAACCGTTTACATAAATATCCGCAAGTTCAAAATTTCTGTCAAAAGAAGAAATTTTGTACAGGCTCAGTTTTGTATCTGTTTCAAGACCAAGTTCATCAAGACACTGTGCAGCGGCAGAAGCAGCGATGTTCAGTGCATAGGTGCGTAATCTTGTGTCTTTATCATTTATTTTGCAGGCAATAATTTTTGCGCTTTCGAGTATATTTTTTTCAAGTTTGATTATTTTAGACATATATTTCTCCATGATTTTTATTGTATATTTCATAAGATTACGGTTTTTGAAAAAATATTCCAAAACATCGAAAAAAATGTTATAATGTAACAAAATGTTTCATGTTTTTCATCATTTGGCATTCATGTGGCAATAAAAAGTTTTTCTGTGTTTTAAGAGATTATAAGTGTATAACAAGATAGGAGTGTTTAAGTATGTCAGTAGGTTTCTCGACAATCAGACCTTTAGACCCGTCAACAATTTCTAAAGCGCCTGCATATTCAACAAATAATCAACAAACTCAGCAGCCTGCAGCAAGCAGCCCTATGGATGCAGGTCAGCCTGTAGCCAAGAAAAAAAGTCACTGGTTTGCAAAAACTCTTGCAACAGTAGTAGTTCTTGCCGCAGCAGCCGGTCTTGGCAGAAAATTTTTACCAGATACATTTAATCCGGAACTTGTACTAAAAGATGGTGCAAAATGGTATGAAAAAGGTATGCATTACGCTCAAAAATATATTGGAAAAGCAGGTGAATATATCAATACAAAAACAGTTGCTGCATACAATTGGGTAGTAAACCTTTTTAAAGGCAAAGGTAAAGAAGCTGTGGCAGAAGCTGCAGAAGCAACTACACAAGCTGTATAAAATAATTTTTCTAAACAAAAAAAGAGCCGTATTTAAATACGGCTCTTTTTTGACCAAATTAAACCCAGTTTTCAAGGTCAGGTGTTTTTTTGCGCCAGTCTTTTGAAACTTTTACGTTAAGTTCGAGATACACTTTTTTATCGAGCATTTTTTCGAGTTCTTTTCTTGCTTGAGTGCCTATAGTTTTGAGCATTTGCCCTTTTTTGCCTATCATAATACCCTTCTGGCTTTCGTGTTCAACGTGGATTTTGGCATAAATCCTGTCAATGTCATCGTTTTCTTCGTATTTTTCTATGATAACAGCCACGCTGTGAGGGATTTCGTCTTTTGTATTTATAAGGATTTTTTCTCTTATTATTTCCTGTGCAATAGAGCGCATGCTTTCGTCTGTCAGGTCATCTTCATCATAGATAGGTGCGCCTTCGGGAAGTTTTCTCATAATGGTTGAAATAAGAGTATCTATGTTTCTTCCTGTTTGTGCAGAAACCTTTGCAGTGGGCATATTTGTATCAAAGAGCATTTTGTAGGTTAAAAGATTCTGCTCTTTTTTTATAGGGTCTTTTAGTTTATCAACTTTATTAAGAACAATAATTATCGGTATATCAGTTTTCTTAAGCAGATTCTCGACAATCCATTTGTCGCCTGCGCCTGCGGGTTCTGAAACATCGACAAGAAACAGAATTAAATCCGCATCAGGAATAGAACACTTTGCCTCATCCATGAGAAACTCACCGAGTTTGTCCAGCGGTTTGTGGATACCGGGTGTGTCGATAAAGACGATTTGTCCTTCTTCGTTTGTGAAGATACCTTTGATTCTTTTTCTTGTTGTTTGTGCTTTGTCTGTTGCTATAACGATTTTTTGCCCCACTATTGTGTTCAGAAGGGTTGATTTTCCGACATTTGGTCTGCCTATTACTGCTACAAAGCCTGATTTATAGTCTTTCATTTTTCCATTCCGTTTTAACTTTTTTTATTAAATTACTATAAACACTGCTAAAATACACTCAGATGTTTGTTAAGCTGCTGTGCATATTGTTCGTTGTCAGCATTGACAGCCAGTTTTTGCGCTTTTTCAAGAAGAGATTTTGCTTTTGTTCTGTTGCCGAGTTTCAGCATTACTTCCGAGGCTTTTTCGTAATTTTTTGCCATTTTCATTGCAGAGTCTGTCTGCTCATAGAACTGTGTTGAGGCTTTGTAATCCTGCAGAGCATTGACGTTTTCATTTAGCAGTGCAAGTGAGTCGCCGGAACGTGACCAGATTGCACCCATTACCTTGTTGTTCTGTGTTTCAAGGGCGATGTTTTTTGCCATACCGTAGTATTCGTAGGTGTTTGGGATATCGTAGCGTTCGGCATACATGTCTGCAATGTCGGAGAGGGCTTTTGTCTGGGCGTTCAGGTTTTCTGTTTCTCCGGCATAAGATATGGCGGCAAAGTAGTGTTCCATAGCAGGTTCAAAATATACCACATCATTGTATATGGATGCCATGGAGTAGAGGGCTTTTACTTTAAGGTTGTTGTCATTTGAGGCTTTATGCGCCTGATGATAGTATTTGAGGGCATCTTCAAGGTTGTCGTTTTTGTCATAAATCTGACCCATTTCAAAGCAGACCATGCCTTCGGCGTTAGTATCGCCTGTGGAGATTGCTTCTTCGAGCGCGGTTTTAAAGGCATTTAATGCTTTTTGCGGTTCATTTATTGCGGCAAATTTTTTACCCTGAATAAAGGCTTTTCTTATGTTTTCATTTTCAGGAATATAAACGCCGTTTGAAGCTTTTTGTACGGGTCCTTCTGTTTGAATAACGGGTGTTTGTGCCGGTATTTCTTCCTGTGTTTCGGGCTTTTGCACAAGATTTTGAGAAATCGGCTTCATGTCGCCTGTTTCTTTGTCAGGCAATTTTACGAGAAAATCTTCGTTTACTGTTGTGGGGTCAGACTTATAGTTGACCTGCTGCAAAAACAGGGCATCAATCCAGTTTTCAACGACTTTGGATTTTTTGTTCAGAGTGACTGAAATGAACTTGTCCAGTACATTTGAGGCATTTTTTAGATTAGACTGTATAAGTTTTTTGTCAGGTTCGTTTTTCAAAGACTCTGTCTCAGCCATGCCAAGGTACTGGTCTACCTCCTGAATAATATTCGGGGGTGAACCTATGGCAAGAGCAGTATTTTTAAAGTCTGTAAGAATCTGGGCAATATTGACTTTAGACTTTGAATAGTCGATTGTGGATTTTTTCCCGTTAGGAAATTCCTGTCTTGCGTATGCGCTTTTACCGTCAGGGTTTACGGAAGAATACGGGCTTGTTGCGTTAGGGTTTGAGTGTCCTTCCCTGTTTAAGTCAGACGACTGAGAGGACTCCTGTTCCTCGTCTTTGCTGCCGACCTGTTTTTTTGTCTGAGGTGGCACGTATGGTTTTATTTGTACCGGATAAATACTGTTATACAAGTTTTAACACCCTTAAGATATTTTGCCCTATCATCGGTATCGGTATTATTGCACTCAAGTTTAGTTTTTTGTCAGGAAATACTTCATCTGGCTGAAATCGTTTTTGTGCAGGACTTGCGCTCATGGTTACCGAATCCCCTTATTTATTAATGATTGATTTTATAAAGTCATGTATTAATCGCTTAAACGGATGAAAACTCAAAAATTATTCATAACAATGTATGATTTTCTGCAACTAAAGTATGTGTAGAATAACACTATACTCCTTAAATAAAGACGACGATACGCATATCCCTAATCTAATAGCTATGAACCCGAAAAGATTCATAGCTTTTTTTTGCCTTCTTTTTCCGTTGAGAAAGACGTAAGTCTGACAAAACGTGAAAAATGGCGTCACGGAAAAAGAAGGATAAGTGGAAAAAACTACAATTAGTATATAGTGACTTCGATATAAAGTATTTCTTAAATAAACTGACTAAATACCTTGTAATAAAGGAATATCGCAAACACTACAAGAATCACGCCGCTTATTTTTGTCAAAATATCAGTATATCTTGCAAAAGAAGAAAGATTTTTTAAAACAGACGTAAACAAACCCGCAACGAGAATAATCATTCCCTGTCCGAGTGAGAATAAAAACAGCATTAACGCTGCATATAAGAGGTTCGCACTCATTGATGCCGCTGCCATGATTCCTGCAAGAATAGGTGTAGAGCAGGGTGAAGCTGCCAGTGCAAACACCATGCCGAGTATCAGGGGGTAAGTAATAAAGTTGTGTTTTTCGCTTTGCGGGAACTTTTTCACGAGCACGGGAAAATTTATATCAAGCAGCCCGAGAAGGTTCAAGCCGAATATCATTATCAATGATGTTAAAAACAGTACAAAATATACTCTGTTTGTTGCATCAAAAATTTGACCTGTTAGTGCGCAAATCAGACCGATTGCGGTTAAACATATTGATAATCCGAGTATGAAGAACACTATTTGCAGAGCATTGCGTGAGGTCCTTTTTTCTTCGGAACTTCCGATATAGCTAACTACAACAGGAAGCATACCGATTCCGCATGGTGACAGCGAAGCCACTACACCGCCAAGAAAGCAAAGCGCAAGAATAACAATAGAGAATTCACCTTTTACATTTGCCTGAAAAAAATTGATAAGATTATCCATTGATTAACCCTTTAAGAATTTTTTCCAGTTCGCTTTTTGGCATGTAGCCTTCTGTTCTTTTAAAAACTGTTCCGTCTTTTTTCAAGAATACCAGTGTCGGTACGAGTGTTACAGAGTATTTTTTAATCAATGCTGAAGTATTGGCGTCATTGGACTGGGCATTGATTTTTTGATAAGTAACTTTATCAGCATATGCCGGCATTACTTCGTTCATTACGCTTTCAATTTTTTTGCAGTCGAGACACATTGGCGATGCAAATTTTATAACGACAGGTTTGGAGTAAGAACTCTGTGCCTGTGCTTCAAATGCAGCTTTATCGGAATTAGTTTTATCAAGTACAAAATAAGTCATCATGGGAATAATTAAAACAGCCAGAGCAATAATCCAATTTTTCATAACAATCTCCTTATTTTTCTTTAAATATAACATACATTAGATTTTGAGTATTTATATTAGTCACAAGAGTTAGAAACCCGGCTAAAATAGAAAATATTTGTAAAAATCTGTTTTTTTTGATAATATAGCATTACTTGAAAATTTAACAAATGGAGAAGTGGGTGAGTGGCTGAAACCGGCACCCTGCTAAGGTGTTATGTGGGGTAACCTGCATCGAGGGTTCGAATCCCTCCTTCTCCGAATTTTTAAGACCCGAGAGGGTCTTTTTTGTGTGGAGGGATGAGAACCCGAGAAGAGGGTGAGTGTATTTTCTCGTCCGATTTGAGAAACTGACCCAGTTTGAGATTTCAAAATTCCATAGCTGAAACTCAAGTATATTTTAAAATCTTCTCTAATTTGAGATTTTCGTTCCAGTTTTAGAATTTTGGGCAGTATCGTTTAGTAGGTAATTTTTTATCCAAAGTTGGTAGATGCTTTACAATTTCTCTTTATATGCACAAGGTATATTTTCTTCTTTAAGATAATTCATGCCCCATTTGTTCAATTCAATAATTGCAGGGATTAGAGTTTTTCCTCTTTCTGTTAAAGAATATTCAGTTTTTGGAGGAACAACAGGGTAGAGTTTGCGTTTCACTATATCGTCTGCTTCAAGTTCTTTTAACTGTTGAATAAGCATTTTAGGAGTTGCATGGGAAACAAGTTTTTGTAATTCGTTGTATCTTAAAGTTTTATCGATTAAATGCCCGATAATAACCCCTTTGTATTTCCCTCCAATTATATCCATTGTCGCCTCTAGCGGGCATTTATATTCTTCTTGTTTTGGCATAATATTCCCTATACTTACTTTTTGGTAAATATTATACAAAAAAGTGAGTTCTTGTCAAAAAGAAAATGATTATTTAAAATGTCTTTAAATTGTCCGAGCAAAATTCGTGATAAGGAGTGATAACGACGTGAACGAATTTTGGGAGTGGCTTATTGAAAAGGTGAGTCAATGGCGGCTCGAAAGCTCGAGGCGACAGTGACGACATTAGATTAGTTAAGGAGAAGTAAATTATGAAAATTACGCAAGTTAGAAATGCAACGCTTATTGTTGAATATAACAACACAAAGTTTTTAATTGACCCCTGGCTTGCACCGAAAGAATCAATGGCAGGTTTTGATGGTGCAATAAATTCAAATATCAGGCAACCTAGAGTTGAATTGCCGTTTGAAATTGAAAAGATTGTTGATGTTGATGCGGTTATCATTACCCATGTCCATGACGACCATTGGGATGAATACGCTGAAAAGGCTTTAAAAAAAAATATAAAACTTTTTGTGCAGTCTGAAACCGATAAAAATTACATTCAGCGAAAAGGTTTCACCAATGTTGAAATAATAGCTGAAACAGGAACAAAATACGATGGAATAACTTTATATAAAACAACAGGTCAACACGGTAAAAGAGAAATCGTAAAACCTATATGGGAAACAATAAATATTCCTTATGACACAATGGGGGTTGTTTTTAAGTCTGAAAAAGAAAAAACTTTGTATATTGCAGGCGACACAATATGGTGTGAAGAAGTTAAAAATGCAATAACTACATTTAATCCTGATGTAATAATCGTAAACGCTTGTGCGGCAACAATGTTGAACGGTGAAAGAATAATAATGAATGATGAGGATGTAAAAGAAGTTTTAAAAGCTGCTCCAAATGCTGAAGTAATTGCAAGCCACATGGACACCGTAAGTCATTTATCTGTAACAAGGGATTATTTAAAGGAATTAAAAGAAATCAATAAAATTGACAATTTATTAATTCCTGATGATGGTGAAATTCTTTATTTTATAAAATAACGTTGCTACAATTTCTCAAATTGGGTGTGAAAAAATCTCAAACCAGATGTTAAATTACAGTGAGAATGCTACGACAAACAAGCACAAGCAAAGCGGTGCGTAGTTTGACGGATGCAGAGTGCCGATTTTTCGAACGAAGTGAGAAAAAAATCGAGCATTGCTGCCTCCTTCTCCGAATTTTTAAGACCCGAGAGGGTCTTTTTTACATAAAGTAATATTCCTTTGTTGATTTGGCAATTTTTCAGATTCAGGATTTTTGTGTCTTTACTTACTAAAGGAGTATTCGTATGCATATTAATAAAATTGATACTTTATACAAATTACAAAACACTATTCCCTCGCAAAACATACAGACGTAGCAGCAGCCGAATCAACCACAGATTTTATATCATGCAGGTCTTCGTTCAAAATTTAATGACCATCTTGTATCCTTCGGTGCACGTGTTGATAAAGGTTTGGAAAGATTTTATGATGCGAATAAAGACAGAATGCCGTCTCCAATGAGAAGGTATGTTGATTCACTTGAGGATAAAACAGTCTTACACCTTTGCAGGCGCAAAGAAGGGCATTTATTAATCTCGAAAATGCTCAAAATGTAAAGGACATAAAAAGATTCTTTCCTGATGAATCTATTTTTGAAGGTCTTATTGAGCCGGAAAATTCGTCTGCAACGCGCGGTATTATTAATTCTGTAAAAGAAAACAAAGAACTGCTTGAGATGTATGACTCCGGTGTATTGAAAAATAAAGAAAATCTGACAGTTTATCTTGTTAAAAAGGTTTTTCTCGAGGCAAAAACAATAGATGAGATAAACAAGGATTTGGAAAATGACCTTGATGAAGAGTTTAAGGCGGATTTTAAACACAAAAATCCCGATTCAAAATATGTGTATTCTTCTACTTTAAAAGCTCTGGGTATTAAACTTCCCGATTTTGAATATCAGCAGTCACTGAGATTCACAAGAGACGGATATTCCGATACGGTAGGTGACAAAATATCGCAGGGACAAAGGGCGTTTTGGGATTCGCTTGATGAAAAAGAAAGAACTGCACATGCCAAAAAATCCGTTGAAAAGATTGAAAACTGGTGGGCATCTCTTTCTATGAGACAGAAGCTGGATATGATTGCTTCTGATGAAAATATTCTTGAAATGTTAAAAGCATTTAATAAAACGCAAAGAGCAGAGCAAAAAGAACAAAAGGAGCAAAGTTCAAATTCCGCAGGTTTTTCTGACCATTGTGAAACAAAACAAAGAAAACACACAAAAATTCATTCGGATAAACTCGGTCGTGATGATTTGTTTAAAAAATGGGCAGCGAATAAGCTGAAAATCTTTGAAGAAAGCCTTTCAGAAGCAGACAAGGATTCTCTTCATATAAAAAGAATGCATAGACTTGTACAACACTGGAGCGAAATGTCTCCTGCTGACAGAACCGATTATATTTCAAAGATGAAATCCGGCTCCGAGCCTTTGCGTTTTGCTATGATTGATGCGTGGAACCACAGTATTTCTCTGATAAAGGATTTGGCGGCGCACCTTAAGGCAAATCAAATTTATAAGCCTGCAGATATGTTGTATTCATCTCAAGAATTCAGCCGTTTCCAGTCACAGGTTATGACGGAATTCTGGCAGAACAATCCTGATTATGCCGCAGAACTCGGTAATAATATTATCCGCTCGCAAGCAAAAATCAACGATGCCATTTCTCACGGTACTTTTGAAGAACTTAAAAAGCAGATTATGCGTGATAAAAATCAAAGAGTAAAAGAAATGGAGCAGTTTATTCGATGGAATTTGAAACCCTGTGCGATAATATCGAGTTGTTCTCAATGGCTAAGAAATTCCCTACAGACGAAAGAACATACAGCCCTACAGGTAAAGGGGAGACAATATCAATCTCTGCCAGAAAAAAATTGAATCTTATACCATTAAAAAGTCTGTATAAACAATATCTGAACGAGATTATCGAATGGGTGAACGAAGATGTTAAAAATAGCAACAGTGCTGATTACGAAGACCTTTTGTATATATTGAATCCCGAAGAAAATAACCCGCTAAGAGATATTCAGGTTGCAAAAAGAATGTCCGTATACGGATACGGTGTAGATAAAATTACAATATATCCGAACAATTTTGAATAGAAAAACAACTGACTCCCAGGAGTTATTTTAATCCGCTTATACAGATGGTATGATATTGTCGGATTAAGATATGTTTAAATTTGCAAAGTATTTCTTCATAGTATTTTTAATTACGGCAATTTTACCGCTTGCGCTTATGTTTGCGTGGAATAATACACAGATGAATAAGTTCCATATTGCAATGCTCAAGTATGGTTTGAATAATGCCTCCACAAAGCTTGAACACGCTATTCGAAACAACTTAAAGGTACAGGAGGGTGATGTTTTAAAAAAGCTATACTTTAACGGCGGCATTAAATCTGACTCTCATTCTGTAAAAGATGTCTTAAAAGATTACAGCGTTGAGTTTAGTGCATATTCTCAAAATAATCCTGAAATACTTTCCTCCTATTATGAGCAAAAAAATGCTGAATTATACTCTGTAACGGTTTTGCCGTATGAACGTATAAAACAAAATCTTAAAATTTCTAAAAAGGTTGATATTAATCAGCTTCGCCCGCCAGGACCCTATAATATAGAAATAACATACGGGACGGATGAAAATCCTGTAATGCACAGATATTATATGGATCCGGTACCTGTACCAAAAAACGACAGATTCTTACGGATAGCAGATAAGGTTTTCAGGCTTACTCCCGGGATATCTGCTCAAAAAGTTTTAAAAATAACAGGTGTGAATAATGAGGAAGCGGCGAGAATAACAATATCGTTTTCGAATAAACCCTCTAAAGGAAAGCTTGACAACATTCTTACAGGCTTGACAATACTGCTTGTCGGAATAATATCTAGTTTTGTTATAGGGATAATAATAAATAAGGTTTTTGTGCTTCCGGTGATGGCATTGTCTAAAGGTGCAAGACAGATAAAAAGAGGTAATTTTTCTTTCCGTCTTGATTCTGATTCCAAAATAGAACTTGTCAGAAACTTATACAACAGTTTTAATGACATGGCTCAAAATCTTGAAACCAAAGAAAAACTGAGAGAAAGCTTTATTTCGAATCTGACTCATGATTTAAGGACGCCTCTTGTTTCTCAGGAGCAGTCATTAAGATTTATATCAGATAAATTTAAAGAAATCGGGCTGCAAAACGAGTATGAACTTGCGGAAAGCCTTGCAAAAAATAATGAACATCTGCTCAAAATGGTTAACCTCATACTTGAGTCATACAGTTTTGATTCTGCTAAATTGACTCTCAATAAAGAATCCGTTGATTTGTATGATACTGTCGAAGACTGTGCGGAAAAACTCAGACCTCTTTTTAATGAGAAAAAGATAGAGTTTGTCAATGATATATATAAGGGCGGAACTACTATTCCTGCAGACAGATTCCAGCTTTCCAGAGTTTTTATAAATCTGTTGTCTAACGCTGTAGAGAATGCAAACGAAGGCAATTATGTTAAAGTAAATGCATCTTATAAAGGCAATGCTGTATATATAGATATAGAAGACAACGGGAACGGCATTGCCCACGAGGATATTGAGGTTATTTTTGAAAGATATTATTCGGGCAAGAGTCTTGAACGGAAACTCGGAGCAGGTTTTGGGCTCAGTGTATGCCGGCATATTATAGAAATGCACGGCGGTGAGATTTCTGTGGAAAGTGAACTCAATAAATTTACGAGGTTTACAATAAAACTTCCTTTAATTTAAACACAAAAGGATTATCAAAATGAAAATACTATTGGTTGAAGACTACCAGCATACCAGAAAAACAACAGCATACGGACTAAAATCTCTTATAAAAGATGTTGAGATTTTTGAGTCAGACAACGGACTTGCCGCTTTGAATTTTATTAAAAACGGAAATATACCGGATGTTATTCTTATGGATATATCTATGCCTGTTATGAACGGTATCGAAGCATCAAGACAGATAAAAGAGATTGCTCCTCAGATAAAAATAATAATGCTGACTTCTTTCAATGAAAAAGAACATGTATTTTCTTCATTTAATTCCGGAGCAAATGCCTACTGCCTGAAAAATATTAAACCGGAAGAACTTGTAAACGTAATAAATTCCGTATTAAACGGTGCAATATGGATAGACCCTTCCATTGCAAGTTTTATCCTTCAGGTACTTAAAACCGGAGTTGTGATTAATTCTGAAACAAATACTGCTCAAGAAGCTTCTCATAATTTTGATTTGACAGCAAGAGAAGCAGAGATTTTGAAACTTGTCGCAGCAGGAAAATCTAACAAAGATATTGCGGAGGAACTCGTTTTGTCTATTCATACAGTCAAAAATCATCTTAAAAATATTCTCCAAAAACTGTGTGTAGAAGACAGAACCCAGGCTGCTATTTTAGCCATAAAAGAAAATCTTGTTTAATAATTAAATGACTCTGCGGGGTCATACTATTTTTTGTAATTGTTAATATAATTATAATGTTGGAAGACCGAACCAAGCTGAGCAGTGATTATAACTGCAATGCAGTTGTAGTTACGCTCTAAAAAAGGCTGTTTATCCCTGAAACAGCCTTTTGTTTTTTATTTGATTTTCTTTAATGATGACAGGAAGTTGAAATGTTCCACATCCCCGTCAACTTTGGTTAAAAACACCTGACAGTCTTTTTCATCAGCTTCTAAAGGCGGAAGCTGAGCAAGTTCCATTGCATAGTAGTTTGCTTCGCTTTCACTGCTTAGAGGCATTCTGTTTGCAAGGCTGTTTAAGGAAATATTTCTCAAAAATCCTGCAAATCCTTTGTTTTTGCTGCTGAATTTTGTGTAAATTCTTAATGATGCATCTTTTGTTTCAAGATCATATCTTCCGATGATAAAGGAACTCAGTTGAGGAGCGGAGGATTTTATCATAATCTTTTCTACCACATTGTCCTTCATAACAAGGTCGCCGTTGATTTTCTTAAATTTGCCTTCAGGAACATTTACAAGATCAATAATTGTAGATGGGCTTAACATTGCCATCGGGTTTCTGAATAATGCTGCAAAGTTGAGCGCATACTGCACAAGACCTACTTTTTGGATTGTACCGTCTTGTATATTGAATCTTATTCTTCCATTCATTTTTAGTGAATCATCAGTGTTTAGTTCAATCAGTCCCATTGCTTTACCTGTGATTTCTTTGGGCAATGCAAGCAGGGTAGATGCAATAAGGTCGCTGTTTATGTCTTTTACACCCAGTCTTATATAGTAATCATGTTTTTTTAAGTCACAAAGTATTTTAAGAGTTGAAATACCTTCCGCAAAATCAAATTTGTTGGACTTTATCTGTAATAAACCATTCTTATCAAGGGTAAGGTTTGCATAAAGATTACCGAAGTTAATGTCTTTATAAAAACCTTTGACAATGTGCAGAATACATCTTTCAACAATCAAAAGACCTGTGTCAAATGTGTAGGAATCATCGCTTTCACTATTTGATTCAGCGCTGACTAATGTTTCTATACTCTGTGAATTTTGTTTAACCTCTTGAGTATTTTGCTGATTCATAGAGGTCAATATTCTGTCAATATCTATATTATCTACTGTAAGATTTATATCCTTTATGACAACAGGAAAAATAAGTTCATTTTTTATGTAGCCTTTAAAGTCATAGTCAGATCTTTTAAATCTGCCGTTAGCGTTTATTTTAATCAAGTCTTTGTCTGTTGTTAATTTAGCAGCTTTTACAGAGAGTCTTTGTGACGGAACTCTTACCTGATTCATTTCAAGCGTGCCTTTCATTTTGGGTATGTTATTGCGGAAAATAACATGCATGTTTCCTGCAATTGTACCTTTTTTAAATACTTTCTGCCCGATTAAAACATTTAAAAATTCGCTTGGAAGCGGCTTCGGAATATTAAAACCAATGTCTTTTAATTCCTGCGTAACAATATCCATGTTGCCGTCTATTGTCAGAATCGGTTTAATATTTCTGGTTTCTTTATTTATTTCTTTGGCAATAAAGTATCTTATGGATTTAATGTTCAACAGATTTCCATCCAGATGCATGTCTGCGACATACGCCCTGTCATAATTAACAGGACTTAAAGAAGCACCGTCTACTAGAATATCGTATCCTTTTGCAATTTTCCCCATAACAGACAAATCTATCTTGTTATATTTTGATTTAACAATCATCTTTGTGCCGGAATCACCAGTAAGAGTGAGCGGGCATCCGACAAGCGGCGATATATAATTTTTTGTCAAATCGTTTGTTGCAACACCTGAGATTTCTATATTTGTGTCAACGGATTTTGTGTAGTCATCTATTGTTCCTGCAAGCTGAACACGGTTTTTTTGTGAAGATCCGTACCAGCCTTTGAAGTCATTCAATTTAATCTGTGTATTTGATATTTTAATATTTCCGCTGCTGACATAAACAGGAAGGTTGTTAACCGGTATGATTTTAAGTGAAGATTGTTTCAGCTTTACATCACCGTTAATGCCTTTGTTCGTCATATTAATTTTGAAATCAAAGTTTCCTTTAATATCTTTAAAGAAAGCGAGCATTTCTGCGCCGTTCGGTATCACCAGGTTTGTGTTGAGCAGTTCAACAACATTTTTTACATCAAAGTTATTTGAATAAACTTTTAAATCAAAATTATTTTGCTGGTCAGCAAAAGCATCTATGAATACTTTAGAATTATTAACAGCCAAAATAGCTTTGTCTAATACCAGCTTACGGTCTTTTATGAAAACATCATCTCTGTTTTTGATTGCGAATTTAATTTTTTCTTTGCCTTTAATAATATCTGCAGTAATGTTAAATCGAACGAATTTTGGCTCTCTTTCACTTGTTATCTCCATATCATTACCGTTTATATTTATGAGTGTATCTTTATCAAGGCTGTATACGATTTTGCATTTTTTCAAGCTTAACAAAGAGTTTATCCATTCAACAGTCCAGTCTGATTTTTGAGGCTCTTTTTGCTGCGGTTCACCTGACAAGGCAGTGAGTCCGTTTATATCAGCAAACAGGTAATCAAGTCCGAGTTTCTTTAATATAATTCTGTGTTTTAAAATCTGTTCAAAAGACACCTGTGTATCCAGTTTTTTCATTGAAAGTATTTCTTTTTTGTCTTTAGTTAAAGACAACTCTTCCATTGCAAAGAGAATATCGCCTGACAGCTTTGTTGTCAGTACCGGCTTAACAATTTTCAGATCTGCACCGGTTGATTCTTTTACAAATCCGCTTACATAGTTTATGACATTTGGGCTAGAAACAGCATACGGAATGACTTTGAGATAAACTGTTAAAACAAGTCCTATAAAAGCTGCTGCTATAACTGTGCTGACAGATAATAATTTTAATAAATTTTTCATTTTCACATTCCAACTCGTAAACTAAAAGACTTAATTCCTCAATAAAATTATAACATAATGCAATATTATGCTATCATTATGTTATGAAAAAGATAGTTATTTTACTGGGTTTATTAATTATTTTACAGAATATTGCCTCTGCTGTCGAAAATACACAACCGAAGGCAGTTTTAAAAATGACTGACCTTGTAGTGTTTAATGAGGATGGAAAATTCGGGCTGAAGGACAAAAACGATAATGTAATCGTAAAACCCGAATACGCAAAACTTATCAGAGTCGGTACTACCTCGTGGATTGTACAGAAAAAGAACCGTTTCGGTCTGATTGATTGCGCGGGCAATTATCTTGTGAAGCCTAAATACAGGCATGTGGAAAGAGTTTTCGGTAAATATGTAAAACTCGGCAATGACAATGATTACGGCTTATATGACGAAACAGGAAAAACGATAATTCCGCCTGAATACAGTTCGATTGACCCTATGTTTGGCAGAATGTTTTTAATTTGCAAGAATTATAAATACGGTATAGTTGATTTTGACGGTAATGTATTATTGAACACTATGTTCGAAGATATCTATATGCCTAATCCTCAAGCTCTGCGCGTTCAGTATGAAGGGGAATGGTATCAGATAGAAAAGTCAGGTTCAAATGATATAGAACTCCCTGAAAACGTAAAAAAAGTCATGATTAATGATAAGGAATTTAAAGTTACGCATCTTGTTGCCAATACAGGTGTTCTCTCAGGCTACTATGCATTGACCTGTGCAGACTATGCTCTTAAACTTCTTTCATCTATTTCTCCTGCATATGAGCAGACAATAGATGATTTGATGCTTTCTCAAGGGGCTGACACGGTATCTATATTTGTAAAACTCGGCTGGATACCCAAATTTCCTTTTACATACGCAAAAAAATATTATCAGAACGTGAGAAATCCCAATAACGGACCTTTTTCTGGTGTAAGAAATAAAATAAAAAGACAGGTTAAGTAACCTGTCTTTTTGATAGTTAATTTGTTTTCTTTTAGCCAAGGCGCTTTTTGGCTATCGTATAAAGTTTGTCCGAATTTTTTCTTCTAAAACAGGTCTTTCTATGCCGTTTATTCTGCCTGCTTCAATACATTTTAAAAGCCATGCCATATTCATCGCGAGATGGCGCATTACCTGCAAGCCTTCTTTATCCTGCTGAATCTCGTCAGGCGTGTTTCCGTGAACCATGTTCCAGTAGTTTGAAGAAACTACCGGCATGTTGTTTATTGTAAAGTGTTTTGTTATTGCATCTATAGAGGCTGTTGTGCCTGCACGCCTTGCGGAAACTATTGCAGCTGCAGGTTTGAATGCAAATGCCGCCGAATTTGCGTAAAATGCTCTGTCCATAAATGACAGCAGCCTGCCTGAGGGGTGAGCATAGTATACGGGAGAGCCGAATATAAAGCCGTCAGCTTCTTTTGCTCTGTCGATAAACTCATTTACACTGTCTTCGGTGAATACGCAGTGACCGCCGTTTTTTTTGCAGGCACAGCATCCTATGCAGTCTCTTATTGGTTTGGCTCCTACCTGAAATATTTCTGTGTGTATGCCTTTTAATTCAAGCACTTTTGCTATTTCTGACAGTGCCGTGTAGGTACAGCCCTTTAAGTTTCCGCTTCCGTTGACCAGTAAAACTTTCATATCTTTCTCCTTTTAGTTAAAAAATAAAATATATGCCAGATAAATAATTCCGCAGGCTATTATTACTTCAATGATTTCGCGTGCAAGCGGTTTATTCTTGAATTTTTTTGAACGTTCTTTTTTTGCTTCGAGATATTCCTCGTACAGTTCAAGGTTTGTTTTTTTAGATTTCTTTTTAGATTTTTTCGGTTCTGTTTTTTTTGTTGATTGTTCTTTTTGTTTTCTTTCAACGTATTTTTCCTGCAAAGATGCGGCTTTACTTTTTTTTCCGGTCATCAAGAGTTCTTCGTCAAAAGCAAGAGACAGGATTTTTTTGTCTGCATTGCATTTAAATACTGCATAGTTAATTGCTGTTTCGAATGTACGTTCCAGACACTCAAGAGCGTTTTTGCCTGCGTCTGCATCGTTGCTGCATTTCAAGGAATGTACTGCCGTATTGCCTGCTTTTTTTAAAAAGTACAGGTCGTCAAGAAATTCTTTTTCCTGTTCAGAGGGTGAAGGTGTGTCTTTGAGCGTAGCAAGCATTTCGTCAAAAGAATCGGAAGGCAGGGCTCTGTCAGCGATTACGAGCCTGCATATGTTCTCGCCGAATCGTCTTGTCTGGGTCATGCATTGTTCAAAATACCCGTCTCGAAAGAGTTTTTCCGCTTCCTGAGCGAGTTTGAACAGGTCATTGTTTATATCTTTTAAAAAGTCAAAGTTACTCATTTCATTATGATTATATTACATAAAAAAATGCACAGCTATCGGATGAAAAAACGATAACCTGCTGTTATCCTGCGGCAAGAAGGAGAAAAATATGTCAGACGCTAATTCAAAACTGCCGAATTTAAACACAAAAACAGAAGAATTTATCTCTATGCTTGAACAAAGAGATAACGCACCTTTATACACACTTTCACCTGACGGGGCAAGAGATTTTCTTGACAGCCTGCAGATTGAAACACATAAAGAGATTGATGCCGATGTTGCAGATATAAATGTTCCTGCGCAGGATACACAGGATATTGAAGTACGGGTGGTTCGTCCGAAAAACTCAACGGAAAAATTACCGGTAATTCTCTATATCCACGGCGGAGGCTGGGTAATGGGCGGAAAAGAAAGTTTTGATATGCTTATAAGAAAACTGGCTGTTTGTACGGATTCTGCGGTATTTTTTCCTGAATACTCTCTTTCACCTGAGGCTCAATATCCTCAGGCACTCAATGAAATAAGCAGGGTGCTGGAGTATATTTATAACAATGCAAAAGAATTAAATATTGATAATACAAAAATTGCTATTGCCGGCGACAGCGCAGGCGGCAATATGGCAACAGTTACGGCACTTGCTGTCAAAAAAGCCCTGCAAAAGCAAAAAGAAAACAAGCCCGATATTATTTTTGAATGTCTGTTTTATCCTGTTACAAATGCTGATATGGACACAAAATCTTATGATTCTTTTAAAGACGGTCCGTGGTTGAGTAAAAAGGCAATGGAGTGGTTTTTTGAGGCATATGTACCGGAAAAGAAACTCAGAGACGATGCTACGGTTTCACCATTAAAAGCTTCTGAGGAGGAACTTGCTCTTTTGCCTCCTACTTTAATTATTACTGATGAAAACGATGTGCTTCGAGATGAAGGAGAGGCGTATGCCAGAAAGCTTGATTCAGCAGGCGTGGATGTTTTGAATGTAAGGATAAACGGCACAATCCATGACTTTGTTATGCTCAATGCTTTATCAGATACATTTGCCGCTAAGGGGGCTTTAGATTTAGCCTGCAAAATGCTCAAAGATGCTTTACATGAATAACCTGCTTTTAAAAACTAATCTAGTGTCACAATTGCTGCCGGCTCACCGCAGCCAGCAATTGTTCACCTTTTCAATAAGCCACTCACCTCCGTTTCACTACGGAGACAGGTTCACTAACATCGCCTTTGGCTCTGTTGTTCACTTTGTCAAAAATTTTGTTCACGTTCCTTATCACGAAATTTTCTCGGACAGCTTGTTTTTTGCATACAGCGTGATACAATTGTATGTATAAAAGTTTTAACCGGAAGAAGTTCTAAATTATGGGCAGGATTGTAATAGATAGAGATGTGTGCAAGGGATGTTATTTGTGTATCAATGCTTGCCCCAAGGGTCTTTTAAAAGTCAGTGAAGAAAGAAATCTTCACGGAGATTATCCTGCTGAATTTTCGGATAAAAATAATGAATGCATAGGCTGTGCAATGTGTGCGATGAATTGTCCCGATGTTGCAATAAAAGAGGTTTTTAAATAGGAGGTTTTAAGATAGTGGCAAAAGTTTTGGTAAAGGGAAATGAAGCTATTGCAAAAGCTGCTATCAAAGCCGGCTGTCAATGCTACTTCGGCTATCCGATTACTCCTCAAAGCGAAATCGGCGAATACATGGGAAGACATCTGCCTGAGTTGGGCAGAACTTTTATTACAGCGGAAAGCGAACTTGCCTCTATAAACATGGTTATAGGCGCAGGCACTACAGGTACAAAGGCAATGACTTCTTCATCATCCTGCGGAATTGCATTGATGCAGGAGGCGTTCTCCGCAATGTGCTGCGCAGAGGTTCCCGGGGTTATCATAAGTGTTATGAGAGGCGGACCCGGGCTCGGTAATATTGCGCCTGCGCAGGCTGATTATTTTCAGGCTTTAAAAGGCGGCGGAAACGGTGATTATAAGCTGATTGTGCTCTCACCTTCCAATGTGCAGGAAGCAATTGACCTTACTTACAGGGCATTTCACCTTGCTATAAAATACAGAAACCCCGTAATGCTGCTTGCTGACGGGATACTGGGACAGATGATGGAGCCTGCCGAGTTTAAAGAATATCCTTACAATGACCCTGATGTTAGTGAATGGGCACTGTCGGGTGCTGACAACCGTCCGGCAAGGAATATAGTTTCGCTTCATATGCCTGAAGGTGCATTAGAGGAACTTACAAACAGAATTTTTGAAAAATACGAACTGATTGCCAAAAACGAGACAACATACGAAGATTATATGCTTAGTGACGCAAAACTTGTGCTTACCGCATTCGGTACGGTCGGAAGAGTTGCCAGGGCTGCGGTGAAACGAGCCAGAGAGAATGGTATGAAAGTAGGGCTGTTCAGACCCGTGACACTGTCTCCGTTCCCTGACAGGGATTTGCACGAAGCTGCAAAAAAAGCAGATATGATTCTTGATTTGGAACTTAACAAAGGTCAGATGCTTCTGGATGTGCGTTCTGCTGTATTTGGCGCATGCCCTGTAGAGTTTTACGGAAGAACAGGCGGAGGGCTGCTTACTCCTGATATGATTTACTCAAAAATAGAAGAATTGTACAAAACATTAGACAGCAAAAAAGAAGCGGGGGTAAGATAATGGAAACTTTAGTATACAAAAGACCCGAATCACTTCTTAAAGACGGACATTTTACCTTCTGTCCGGGCTGCGGGCACGGGGTTGTGCTAAGAATCATTGCCGAGTTGATTGATGAATATAATCTTCAAAAAGACACAATAGCAATTTCTTCTGTTGGCTGTTCTATATTTCTTGAAAAATTCTTTAATCTTGATGTTGCGGGTGCTTCTCACGGTCGTTCTCCCTGTGTTGCTACAGGTGTAAAAAGATGCAAGCCCGATAAATTTGTATTTACTTATCAGGGCGACGGAGATGCTGCTACTATAGGTTTTAACGAAACCATACACACAGCGTGCCGCGGCGAACACTTAACAACGATAATGATTAACAACACAAATTTCGGTATGACAGGCGGTCAGGCGAGTGCGACAACTCTTGCGGGTCAGGTTACTACAACAACTCCTGCCGGCAGAAATCCTGAATTGACAGGATACCCGCTTCATGCAGCGGAAATAGTTGCAAAGTGTGACGGAACAGCATACTGTGCAAGGGTTGCAATTACGGATACAAAAAATATCAGAAAGGCTAAAGAAGCAATAAGAAAGGCTTTTGAGGCACAAATAAAAGGGCTTGGCTACGGGTTTGTAGAAGTTTTGGCTGCATGTCCCACAAACTGGCACATGCCCCCTGTTGAAGCGGTAAAACACATTGGAAACGTAATAGAAACAGTTCACCCTGTGGGTGTATTCAAAGATATTACGGCTAAGGAGCAGTTATAATGGCAGATATGAGTGTAATAATTTCCGGTTTTGGCGGACAAGGAGCATTGTTTGCAGGTATTTTACTCTGTCACACGGCTGTTTTTGAAGGTAAATATACAACGTGGTTTCCGGCTTACGGTGCTGAAATGAGGGGCGGTGCTGTAAATTGTGCCGTCAATATTTCTGATGATGAAGTCCCTTCTCCCATTATAGACGAAGCTGATGCTGTTATTGCATTGAATGAAGCTTCTCAGGCAAAGTTTGAAAACAGAGTAAAATCAGGCGGGTTTATGATAGTCAATTCTTCTTTAAGCCGTTTGAAACCTAAAAGAACAGATATAAAATACATTAATATTCCGCTTAACGAACTGGCTCACAAGCTTACCCAGCCGGCATTTGTTAATGTTATGGCTCTTGGTGCGTTTATTGAAAAAACAGGTATTTTGAAACTTGAGTCCATAAAAGAAGTTATGACAGAAATGGCAAAAACCGTGTCTGCTAAAAAAGCTGCACTGCTGCCAAATAATATTGAATGTGTTGAATTTGGCGCTAATATTATCAAAAATCAATTAGTTACTGTATAATTTGAATTATGAAAGAAACAATCGAATTTATTCAAAAGCAAATAAAAGATTTTGTACCCGAAATAGGTATCATACTGGGTTCGGGTCTTGGTGATTTTGCGGATAATCTTGATGGTATAAGGATAAGATATTCTGATATTCCGGGGTTTGAAACCTCTACTGTAGCAGGTCACAAAGGACAGCTTGTTTTTGCAAAAGTTTGCGGCAAAAACGCCGTGATTATGCAGGGAAGATACCATTACTACGAGGGGTATCATATAAGCCGTATTGTGTATCCGATAAAAGTTATGAAAAAACTCGGCGTGAATACACTCATTATCACTAACGCTGCCGGCAGTGTAAACAAAAAATACAATGCAGGTGATTTGATGATTATCAAAGACCATATTAATTTAATGGGTGTTAATCCTTTGATAGGAGAAAATGATTCTACTCTGGGGGACAGATTCCCTGATATGACCGAAGTTTATAATCACTCTCTTGCCGAATGTGCAGAGAATAAAGCACGCGAACTTAAATTGTCCGTGCACAAGGGTGTGTATGCTGCAATGAGCGGACCGAGTTATGAAACACCTGCCGAGATAAATATGCTTCGTATCATGGGGGCTGATGCTGTAGGGATGTCTACTGTGCCGGAGGCGCTTGTTGCAAATTATTGCGGTATAAAGGTTCTCGGTATAAGCTGTATAACCAATTCCGCTGCGGGGGTACATCCTTCAAGACTGTCGCATTCCGAAGTTGTAGAAACAGCGGCAAAAGTCAAAGATTCTTTTATGAAACTTCTGATAGGTGTTATTGAAGAGATTTAGGCTGATATATTAAATCACAAAGTTGAAAAGCTCTTTTATATCGACTTCCAGAGCGTCTGCGATTTGTTTGAGATAAATGATACTGGGGTTTGCTTTGCCGTTTTCAAGTTTGCTTAAATAACTTTGGTCAATATTTGAAATACATGCAAATTTATCTTGAGGATAATTTTTATCCTCTCTCAAGATTCTTATTTTTCTTCCAAGTTTTTTTAGAAATTGCTCATTGTTCATTTTTTAATGATAGTTCATTGACAAAACAAAATCTATTGTTTATAATCAATTTAAATAGTTTATAAACAAAGGCAAGAAAATGACCAGACAAGAAAAAATTAAACTTCTCCAAAAATCTATAAAATTAGATCTGCAAAAAGTTGACAGACTTATAATCTCAACAGCCAGAGAAGAAGATGTTTGTTTTGATGACCTGCTCCGGCTCACAAAACTCCTCTATGACACACGCCGAAAGGTCGACGGGCTAATCACAAAATATGAAAAACGTATGTGCAGTTAGATTTTTAAAACCCTTTGAGCGTTTTGTGTGGTAGCTTCTGCCACTTCTTCAAAACTTATTCCCCTGAGGTTTGCAATCTCCTGTGCAACAAACTTTACATACGCAGGCTGGTTCTCTTTGCCGCGGTAGGGAACGGGTGTCATATATGGTGCATCGGTTTCTAACAGTAACTTTTCAAGCGGGACAACCTTTGCAACCTCTTTTACTTTCTTTGCGTTCTTAAAAGTCACAACCCCGCCAAGTGCAATATAAAACCCTTCTTTAACACACTCCATCGCAAATTCCGGACTTCCTGAAAAACAATGCATAACAACTCCCGTCTCTTTAGCATTTGCTTTTTTCAGAATCTCAAATGTATCAAGATGAGCCTCTCTGTCATGCACAAGTACAGGTTTTTTAGCCTCTTTTGCTATCAAAATCTGACGTTCAAAAATCTCTTTCTGGCGTTCAATCTGTGATTTATCCCAGTAATAATCAAGCCCTACCTCGCCCACTGCAATGATTTTCGGATGTTTCAGATATTCACGCATTAAAGTTTCAGCTTTTTCATCAAAAGCACCCGCTTCCTCGGGATGAATCCCGACAGCACCGTATACATTGTCATATTTTTCGCACAACTCAACAATACGCGAAAACCCCGCAGGCTCCACACCCGGGATAACAACCTTTTTCACCCCGTACTCCTCAGCAGTTTTGAGCACTTCGTCAAAACGGTCTTTAAAATTTTCCATATCAATATGTGTGTGCGTATCTATGAGCATATCAGAACAAACTGTTAATAAGTGCTTTTTTGTTTTCGTCTTTTACTTTTTGAAGCACAGCCTCTTTAAAAGTACCGTCGAGTTTGTCCAGATGTTTAAGAGTGCTTACGGCTTCGCATAAGAGGATTTCGTTGTTTGAATCCAAAAGTGATTTTACCGCGTCTTCACAATGAAGAAGAGAGTATTCTCTTATCATACTCAATGCACTGCTTATGCGGTACAAGGGCACACTTGCCTCATCAAGTTCATTTTTAACAAGGTTTTTCTGTGCATTCCAAAAGTACTCCTGCTGTTTTTTCAACAGGTTGTAGATATCCTGAATTTCCTGTTTTGTATTTTTGTCCTCGTCAAAAGTGTATTCCTCATTGTTAGCCAGTTCTTCAAACTTTGACAGGGCCTTTAAAAGCACAACAGCTGCCTGCGGATTTTTGTTGTTTGTGTTGTAAGGAATCAAATACTCGAGCACCTCGAACATCTCAAAGCAGAATATCTGGCTCAAAGGCAGAATTTCTCCAAGGCCTGAGAGGATATTGTCGATACAAAGCAGGACATAATTTTTGTCCTCATACTGTTGTAAAAGCTCCATAAGGCTCTGGATATATGGGATTTCACCAGCAATATTTTCGCTCATGGAAGAGTGTTCCATTGCTTTTAAAATATGTTCGACAGCGGCCTTATCCTCATAAGCGACAAGGAATTTCACAGCCTTGAGCACTGTGAACTCGTCATCTGAATTTAACAGTTCAAGCGCTTTTTGATAAGCAGAATCTATTTTCATTGCGCCGAGGGCTTTTGCAGAGTTGAAAGCAACTGCCTCGTTATCTGAAAACGCATACTCTGTAAGATCATCTGCTGCAATTGTATCCGGTATGTAGGAAAAATACTTTGCTGCATATGCTTTTTCGTCATCACTGCCGTTTTCAAGCAGCTCAAGCATTTCGTCTGTCAAATCTTCATTTGCAAAGCGTGCAATGCCGCCTATGATTGTATCCTCAAAATCAGGGCAGTAGTTTTTCAAAAATGCAAACAGGTTTCTGAAATTATTTTCATTCACTGCTTTTTGCAGTCTTTTATTCACGTTATTTTTTACAAAGTCGAATAAAAACTCGCTTTTGTCGCACAGAAGCGAAAATGCCTGTGTATCAGCATTGTTGATAATGCATTGCGCAGCCGCAAAAGCCTTTGTTTCATCTTTTGCGGTCAGGTCTCTAACCAGTTGTTCATTATTTGTTGTCATAAATTACTCTCTAAAGCTTAATTCGGAAATTGATTTTTTAAGGTTATTTCGAATCGAAGTCATTTGTTCTTCAACGGTTTCATCAGTCAGCGTGGCATCTTTGTCTTGCATTTTGATTCTGTACGCCATACTTTTAAAACCGTCTTGTATATGTTCTCCCTGATAAATGTCAAAGAGCTCTTCACCGTTAAAAAGATTTTGTTTTACGGATTTTTTGATAATCTTTGCAATCTCTTCATGAGACACGCTCTCGGGCACAATAAACGCGAGGTCTCTTTGTACTTCAGGGAATTGCGAAAGTTTTTTGTATCTTACTGTAGATGTGTGCACTGCTTTTAAAAGTTCTTCAAGATTAATTTCAAACACATATACAATTTGCTGGAATTTTTCTTTGTCTTTTAAAATAGGATGTACTTCACCAAAGAAACCCACTTCCAGCGGCTGTTTGCCAAGCATAACAAGTTTTGCGCTTTTACCGAGGTGTAAAAACGCCTTGTCATTGCAGGGCTTAAACTGCACTCTGTTTTCCAATCCGAGAAGTTGAAGCAGGTTCTGCACAACACCTTTAACGCTAAAGAAATCAAGCACAGGTTTTTTAACCCATTTTTCGTTATTTATATCACCAGTCATAGCGCCTGCGAGCATTCTTTTTTCGACAACGCCCGTATCTTTTTCGTCAGCCTCTTTTTCTATAAAATAGGTTCTTCCGAATTCATATATTAAAAAGTCTTTTTGTCCGTTTGAAAGGTTTGTTTTAACAACATTCAAAATACTCGGAATCATTGACTGGCGAAGCATTGTGTGGTCTTCGCTCTGCGGGTTGCATACTTTTACGGCTTTTTCATTATCAAATTCAACCGAAAATTCTTTGTACAAGGGTTCTCCGACGAGTGATGAAGTAACGGCTTCAAGAAAGCCCTTGCCTGTAAACATGTTAGCAGCTTTTTTAAGAATTCTTGATTCTTCGCTGATTTCAGGCGACTGGGTATTTTTCGGCAAGGTAGGGTCAATCTTGTCGTAGCCGTAGATTCTTGAAATTTCTTCAATCAAATCGATTTCTCTGTACACATCGTTTCTTCTGAATGATGGAACCTTGAATTTTGCAGCGATTTCATTCTTGCCTATAAGTTCAAAGCCAAGGTTTTCAGCTATCTCAACACATTTTTCCACAGGGATTTCAGTGCCTAAAATACGTTTGATTTGAGCAAATCTTAAAGTAATATCGATTTCCGGCAGTTTGTTGTCACCTGTTTCTACTATACCGTCAACTTTTGCATCTGCGAGATCCACTAAAAGCTGCATTGCTCTAAGCAGTGCGGGTTTAACCATTTCGATATCAATTCCGCGTTCAAATCTTGCGCTGGCTTCGCTTCTATAGCCTATGCTTCTTGCAGAGCGTCTGTTTTGTGCAGGCGTAAAGTAGGCAGCTTCAAGCACGATATTTTTTGTGTTGTCGTCAACTTCACTGTTAGCAGAGCCAAAAACACCGCCCACGCAGACAGCCTGCTCTTTTGTTGCAATCAGCACTGTATCGCTGTTTGTTTTACGTTCTATTTCATCGAGTGTAACAATTGTTTCGTTTTCTTTTGCACGTCTCACGCAAAGATAGCCGTTTAATTTATCTTTATCAAAAGCATGCAGCGGGCAGCCGTATTCTAAAAGAACATAGTTTGTAATATCAACAACATTGTTTATGGCGCGGATACCACAGGCAGTAAGTCGTCTTTGCATCCATTCAGGCGACGGTTTTATCACTACGTCTTTTAAAATACCTGCGCTGTAGTATTTGCAGCCTTCTGTATCAATAATTTCAACTTCAAATTTGTCTGTTGAATTGTCCTGTGTGCTTTGAAGGGGTGAAAACTGAAGCTTTTTGTTAAATATTGCACAAAGCTCTCTTGCAACACCGATTACAGACATTTCATCCCCTCTGTTTGCAGTGGGTGCAACATTGAACACGATATCTTCTTTAATATTTAGCAGTTTTTCAACAGGAGTGCCTAATTTGATATCGTCGTACAATCTGTTCAAAATAAGGATTCCGTCTTCTTCCTGCAAGCCTTCAAGCCCGAGCTCATCTTGAGAGCACAGCATTCCTTGAGATTCCACACCTCTGATTTTTGCGGGAGTGAGCTCAAACTGTTCACCTGTTTTTCTGTCCAAAACTTTTGAGCCGACAGAAGCATAAGGAATAATTTGTCCTTCCTGTATATTTTGCGCGCCGCAGACAACAGTTTTGGTCTCGTTACCCAAATTAACTGTCACAAGGTGAAGTTTGTCAGCGTTCGGGTGATTTTCTATAAGTTTTATTTGCGCTGTTTTTATATTGGAAAATTTCGGGCCGGTTTTTTCAATTTCTTCTACTTCCAAACCGCTCATAGTCAGTTCGTGAGCAATTTGTTCGGGTGTAGTGTCAGAGAGATCAACAAATTCATTAAGCCATTCCAGTGAAATTTTCATAATTGATTATGTCCTTTTTAATTAATATCCATAACCGAATTTTATAATAAAGAGACTGTAATGTCATGTAATATATCAAAGAAAACTCATCTGCCGAGCATGACCATAAGAACAGATATATCAGCAGGCTTTACGCCGCCTATGCGCGATGCCTGTGCAAGTGTTGCAGGACGGACTTTTGCAAGCTTTTCTTTTGTTTCGGTAGAAATATGGTCAAGCCTGTCATAATCTAAATCAGCAGGAATCTTGATTTTTTCGAGTTTGTCCAAAGTTTCCACCTGCCGGTTCTGGCGTTTGATATATCCGTCGTATTTTATTTTAATCTCTGCTTCTTCGTATATCTCAGGGCTAAGATTAAGCTGCGCTGTTTCTTTATCAATTTCTTTTAAAACTTTGTAATCTATATTAGGGCGTTTTACAAGTTCTGCAAGTTTCATGCCCTTGTCTATATTCTCATTGTACTGCGCAAGAATATTGTTTACTTCCTCAGAGGGCGGAACTTTAACAGATTTCAGACGTTCGGTTTCCTTCTCAATTTTTCTCTGTTTTTCAAGAAAACGATTATATCTCTCATCGCTTATCAATCCCATTTTGTGCCCTATGGGGGTAAGACGCTCGTCTGCATTGTCCTGACGCAGAAGCAGCCTGTATTCGGAGCGGGAAGTAAGCATTCTGTAAGGCTCTTGAATATCTTTTGTAACAAGGTCGTCAATAAGCGTGCCAATGTATGAATTGCTTCTTGAAAGTTCAAGCATTTCTGAATTATTGAGATAATTATATGCATTAATCCCCGCCACAAGCCCCTGTGCCGCAGCTTCTTCGTATCCGCTCGTACCGTTAATCTGTCCTGCACAGAATAAACCTTTGATTTTTTTTGTCATTAATGAATGTGTAAGCTGAAGAGCGGGTACTGCATCGTATTCCACAGCATAAGCGGGTTTGATTATATGAACATTTTCAAGCCCCGGCAGAGAATGAAGCATCTGTATCTGCACCTGTGCGGGCAGGCTGGTTGAAAATCCCTGAACATAAATCTCGTAGGTGTCTTTTCCTTCAGGTTCAATAAAGATGTGATGTGAAGGATTGTGCGCAAATCTTACGACTTTGTCCTCAATAGAGGGGCAGTATCTTGGACCTATACCGTGGATGAGCCCTGCATAAAGCGGTGACTTGTCGAGATTGCTTTTAATAATTTCGTGAGTTTTTTCCGTTGTACGGGTTAAATAGCAGGGATATTGCTTCCTTACGGGTCTGTCAGGTTCAAAAGAAAAGAAATGCAGTTCCTCATCTCCCGGCTGAACAGACATTTTTGAATAATCTATAGTTCTTGAATCAACACGTGCGGGAGTACCTGTTTTAAGCCTTTTTAAGGTCAATCCGTTTTTAAGAAGAGAAGAAGATAAACCCGTTGCTGCGCGCTCTCCCATCCTGCCTGCGCTTACAGATTGCAGTCCCACATAACATTTGCCTTCAAGTGATGTACCCGTTGTTAAGATTACACAAGGGGCATGGTATTCAAGCCCGAATTCATCAACAATACCTTTTACCGAATCATTTTCTACAATTAATTCAACAGCCATTGCCTGTTTTAGAGAAATATTGTCATTCAGTTCAATCAAATTTCTCATAAAGCGCATGTATTCTTTTTTGTCAGACTGGGCACGCAACGCGCGTACAGCAGGACCTTTTGAAGAATTGAGCATCTTCATCTGGATGTAAGTTGCGTCAGCAACAATACCCATTACTCCGCCCAGTGCATCGATTTCGCGCACCAGACAGGATTTTGCAGGGCCGCCTACCGCAGGGTTGCATGGCATAAGCGCTATATTATCAAGATTCAGAGTCATAAGCAGACATTTTAAGCCGAGTTTTGCAGCAGAAAGCACCGCCTCGCAGCCGGCATGTCCTGAGCCTACAACTATTAAATCGTACTTAAACATATGTAAATTATAAAACGAACATGAAAAATGTTCAGCCTTCTATATTTACGGGAATATATCTTTTTGAGTATTGCTTTTTTATATTTAATGATTTATAGTTAATTAAGTAAATTGGCAAAGAATCAAAAGTTTTTTCAAATAAGAAAGAAAGAGGACAATGAACATGAAATTAGGTAACACAAAATCAGCTTTTACTCTGGCAGAAGTTTTGGTTACATTGATGATTATCGGTGTAATTGCAGCTATGACAATTCCTTCTTTGATGCAGTCAACAGCACAGCAGGAATTTAAAGCAGCATACAAGAAAGCTGTTTCTATGATTAACCAGGCAGTTACACTCAACTATGCCTTAGACGGCAGAGACGCTACAGACTATCCGGGTACTAAATTTTATGATTTGCTTACACAAAGATTGAATGTTATGTCAACTAACTCAAATCAGGAATTATATACAGCTGACGGTATGTGGTTCAAATCTACCGGTGATGCATATGTTGCATTAACACCTAAGTCAGATTGTAATGCTAACGATCAGGCTACTGAAGGTAATATCTGCGCTATGGTTACAGTTGACGTTAACGGACAAAAAGGTCCTAACAAACCTACAACTGCTACTTCAAGAATCTTCGATATCTTTACAATCGCTATCTACCCGCAAAAAGCATTGCCTGCAGGCGATACAATGGGCAGAGTATTATACGAAAAATAATCGTATAACATAGATTTAAAAAAGAGTTTCCTGATTTTCAGGAAACTCTTTTTTTATCTGATCCTGTGTCATCTTACAACTATATTATGTTCTTTGAGTTCTTTTTTCAGTTGAGGAACAGGCAGTGTGCCAAAGTGAAAAATAGAAGCAGCAAGAGCTGCATCTGCATCTGCTTTTTTAAAAATGTCCACAAAATGTTGTGAGTTGGCACCGGCACCCCCTGAAGCAATCACGGGAATATTAGAATTTTCAACAGCAAGCTTTGTCATTTCTATATCAAATCCGGTTTGTGTTCCGTCTGCATCCATAGATGTAAGCAGGATTTCTCCTGCGCCGAGCTTTTGAACTTCTTTTATCCAATCTGTGAGTTTTATACCTGTATTTTTTTGTCCGGCATTAATGTGTACGTAAAAATTATTATCAACCCGCTTTGCGTCAATTGCCACGACAATACACTGAGAGCCGAAGTATGAAGATGCTTCTTTTATCAGCTGAGGATTTTTTACTGCCTGAGAATTTATGGATATTTTGTCCGCTCCTGCGAGAAGAATAGAGCGCATGTCTTCGACGGTTTTTATTCCTCCGCCTACGGTGAATGGAATAAATACCTTCTTTGCAACCTGTTCAACCATGTTAAGAGTAGTTTTTCTTCCTTCATTTGTTGCTGTGATGTCCAGGAATACCAGTTCATCAGCACCTTCGCTGCTGTATTTTTTAGCAAGAGATACAGGGTCGCCTGCGTATTTCAGGTTTTCAAAGTTAATGCCTTTGACGGTTTGTCCGTCTTTTACGTCAAGGCAGGGTATGATTCTTTTTGCGAGCATGCAGCACCTAGAATTGTTTTAAAAATCTTACATCATTGTTGAAAAACAGCCTGATGTCATCAATTCCCCATTTGAGCATTGCGAGTCTTTCTACTCCCATGCCGAAAGCAAATCCGGAATATACTTCAGGGTCAATACCTACGTTTTTCAACACATTGGGGTCAACCATGCCGCAACCGAGAATTTCGAGCCAGCCTGTACCTGAGCATACACGACAGCCTTTGCCCTCGCACATAATACACTGTACATCCACCTCTGCAGAGGGTTCCGTAAACGGGAAGTAGCTGCTTCTGAATCTTGTCGGTCTTGCTGCACCAAAGTATAATCTCAAAAATTCGTTCATAACCCCTTTGAGGTCGGCAAAATTTGTTTCTTTGTCAACAATAAGACCTTCTATCTGGTGGAAGAGGTTATTCTTTCTTGCGCTTACTGATTCTTTTCTATATACACGGCCGGGTGCAATTACTCTTATAGGCGGTTTGCTGTTGAGCATTTCATGGATTTGTGCACCTGATGTCTGGCTTCTCAATACTACATTCTGTGCAACCTTTGTGTAGAAGGTATCCTGCATATCCCTTGCAGGGTGGTCTTTAGGAGTATTGAGCATGTCAAAGTTAAAGTATTCTGTTTCTACTTCAGGCGAGTTTTCATTATGTACAACGGAAAAACCCATTCCCTGAAAAATTTCTGTTATTTCCTCCACTGTTTGTGTCAGAGGATGGATTTTTCCGTGGGGAATGAAAGAAGCTGGCAATGTTACGTCGATTCTTTCTTTTTCGAGTTTTTCGTTTAATTCTTTTTGATAAAATATTTGATATTTTTCGTTTAACTTTTCTTCAATGTCCTTTGTAATCTGATTGGACATCGAACCTACGATTCTTTTATCGTCATTTGAGAGGTCTTTCAAATTCTTTTTGATATTATTAAGTTCGCTTTTTCTGCTTAAAAATGTATTGCGTACATCTTCTATATCTGCTGTAGACTGTACTTTTTCAATGGCTTCCAGTGCGTTTGCATGGATTTTTTCCAGTGTTTCTTTCATTGCATGTCCTCTAAAATTTAGTAATCGTAAACTTATTATAGTATAAATAAACTTTGTGCTAAAATTATTTCATACGAATTATTAATAATTGAGGAAGTTTGAAAATATGGTTTCACAGGAAATTAGAGATAAATACGAAGTTGTAATAGGTCTTGAGGTTCACGCTCAATTAAAGACCAAATCAAAAATATTTGCACCGGATTCAACAGAATTCGGCGCTGAACCAAACAGCCACACCAGCACAATCACTCTGGGTATGCCGGGTGTGCTGCCTGTGTTGAACAAAGAATGTGTTAATATGGGTATTTTGCTCGGGCTGGCGCTAAACTGCGAAATTCCGCAACGATGCAAATTCGACAGAAAACAATACTTTTACCCTGACCTTCCAAAAGGTTATCAGATTTCTCAATATGACCAGCCTATCTGCATAAACGGTCATATTGACATAAACGGCAAAAGAATCGGAATCACACGCGCCCATCTTGAAGAAGATGCAGGAAAACTCGTGCACGCAGGTGCTGACGGTCTGGCAGGCTCTTTATACTCGCTTGTTGACCTCAACCGTGCAGGCACTCCGCTTCTTGAAATTGTATCAGAACCTGACATGCGCTCTTCAGAAGAAGCAAGAGCTTACATGGAAGAATTAAGAAATATCGTGCGCTACATTGGCGTGTGCGACGGAAACCTTGAAGAGGGTTCTATGAGATGCGACGCAAACATCTCTGTTATGCCAAAAGGCTCTGACAAATTCGGTACGCGTGCGGAAATCAAGAACATCAACAGCTTCTCTGCTTTGCAAAGAGCAATTGAATACGAAATCGACAGACAAATAGAAATTGTTGAAGAGGGCGGCGAAGTTGACCAGGAAACAAGACTCTGGGATGATAACCAAAAAGTTACAAAAACAATGAGAAGTAAAGAAGACGCAAACGACTACCGTTACTTCCCCGAGCCTGATTTGATGCCTGTTGAAATTTCAAGAGAATGGGTGGAAGAAGTAAGAGCAAAAATGCCGGAATTGCCGGAAGCAAAACGCAAAAGATACGAAAGCCTCGGCTTGAGTGCTTATGACGCAAACGTAATGGTTGATCAGATGGAAACAGCACTTTTCTATGATGAAGTGCTCAAACTCGGTGCTGATTACAGAACAGCAAATAACCTGCTTGTCGGCGACATAACAGCTTATCTCAAAGAGCATAACGTAAATATCAACCAGACAAAATTAACACCTAAGGCGTTTGCAGACCTTGTGGACCTCATTACAAAAGGTACAATCTCAAACAATATTGCCAAAAAAATTCTGCCTCAAATGCTTGAATCAGGCGCAGACCCTCAGTCTATTGTTGAAAAAGAAGGGCTTAGCGTAATTTCGGACGAAGGCGCCATAAAAGAACTTGTACAAAAAGTTGTCTCCAACAACCCTGCGCAGGTTCAGGCATACAAAAACGGCAAGACAAACCTTATGGGCTTCTTTGTCGGTCAGATTATGAAAGAAACAAAAGGCAGAGCAAACCCGCAGGTAATAAACAAACTTCTTGCAGAAGAATTGAATAAATAATTACAAAGGGAGTTTTTAAACTCCCTTTATTATTGACTATTACACCAAATGTAAACAATTGTAACAGATATAATAAATATTGAAATCGTATATAATGAAATGTTTTTATATATATGTGTGTAATATAAAAAGGTAAGTAATATGTCATTAACAGTTAACGGTGTAAACAATGTATCTTCTGTAAACGCAGCAACCGGTTCTTCCAATGTTCCGGAAAACGAAGATGTTTTGTTCGAAGCAGCAGAAAGCAATGATGTTAATAAACCTGCTGACAAAAATCTTGAAATGCTCGAAGCAAAACTTGCTGATTTGCAGGCTGAATTAAAAACTCTTGAAACTGAAAAAGCACAAAAAGAAGCTTACAAAAAAGAATTGGAAGCACAGAGAAAATCTGTTAATGCTCAAAGAAACAGCATTGAAAGACAGATTCAGGAAAACGAAGCACAAATCAGAAACAATGAAGAAATTATAAAAGAAAACGAACAAAAAATTCAAGCAGCTCAAAAAGAAGTTGAGAAATTAGAAAAAGAATACAATAAAAAGAATGCAGAAGCTGCTGAACTCAACGAGCAGATTAATGAAAAAATTGCTCAGCTTATCGAAGATTCTGATGAAGATGTAAAAGAACTCTCAGAAAAAATCCGTAAGGCTACTGAAGAAGCTCAAGAAAAAGTTCAGTCCGGTGAAATTCAAGAAAGCGAAGTTGCTCAATATGTAGCACAAAAAACAGGCAACTCTTCTATTTCTACTTCAAATGGAGAGTTTGCAGCTATTAACTCACTGGTTCTTCAAGTAAGAAACTTAATCAACGGTGCAAACCAGATTTCAGATCTTATTTCTGCTCAACAGATAGTAATCACAGGTTATCAGGCAAACATTACAAATGCTATCAATGCAAATGTTGAACTGGCACAGAAAAATGTTCCTTTGAAAAACCAGTTGAACGAAATGGATTCACAATATAATGAAATTACTAAAGAAATCAATGCAGTAGACAAAGAAATTGCAGTTATTGATACTAACATTGCAAAAGTTAATAACGAAATTATAAAAACTGAAAACGAAATTAACGGTGTTAAAGGCGGCAACGCTGCAAACAACACTCAAACAGGTTCTGTAAGTGAATCTGCACAGGACTATGTATCAGGTGTTCAGGCAACAACATCTGTTACACAGGTAAATCCTTTCCTTGCAATTTCTTATGATTCAGCTCAATACTTAAATATGACAGATGCATTACAGGCAATGGCTGAAAGCAACGAAAACAGCATTTCCGATGCACAGGCTCACGTAGAATCTAACAGACAGCAGGTTAGAAAAATGTTTCAGGACATTATTAAATAATTAATCAAACTATATAAAAAAGACTCCGTTTATTAAACGGAGTCTTTTTGTATTTCTGATATTAATTATGCCTGTCTTTGTTTGTATTGTTCAAGAAAAGGATTTGTTGCCTGCGGAAGCCAGCCCTGATTGCTGATATAATTACCGAGATTGTTGTTTAATGCAGTGACGGAGGCTGCAAGTTCAGAAGGCAGTTCTGATTTTTTATTTGCTTCATTTGTTTGTGCTGCATTTTGTGCAAGTGAACTTAATGTGGAAAGACCGCCGAGTGCTTGTTGTGTGCCGTTAAATATGGAGGATATTTTGTCTGCTTTTGACGGTTTATCAGCTGTTTGTGTTTGAGATTTTTCGCCTTTTTCAAGGTCTTCAAGTACCTTTTCGAGTTTTTCGCTAAGGTCTGATGATTGTTCTTTAATCTGATCTTTTACGGCTTCATATTGTGCTTTTTTTGCTGCGAGATCTGCTTTTGCTCTGGATAAGTTTTCTTTAGCTTCCGATACTTTAGTTTCTGCTGTCTTGAGTTTATCTTCGGCTGATTTAAGCTTTTCCTGTGCTGTTTGTAATTCAGTTTCTTTTTTATTTAAAGTTGCTTCTGCAGCTTCCTGTTCAGCTTCTGCTTTTTCTCTTTGTGCGGTAGCTTTTTGAAGTTCAGCCTCAGCGAGTTTAAGTTCTTGTTCTGCTGCTTTTTCTGCTGCCTTTGCCGTTTCAAGAGCGGTTTGTGCAGCTGCTACTGCTGCTGCCGAATACGGTACACCTGCCTGTGCGGCAGAGAGTGCTTGTTGTGCGGCTGATACTGCACTTTTGGCGGATTGAAGGTTTGCTTTAGCTGCGGTTACTTTCCCCTGAGCCGTTGTTTCAGCGGTTTTTGCCTCTTCTACAGCAGTCTTTTTAGCGTCCAAATCTGTTTGTGCCTGTGATACTTCGTCTGCTTTTTTATCAGTATTTGTTTGTGCAGCATCTTTTGCTCCTTGCGCTGCTTCTTTATTGGTTACTGCATCTGTGTGTCTGCCTTCGGCATTAGTGACCTGTCCTTCGCCGTCAGTGACTGCATTCTGTGCATTATTAACCGGTGCAGTTCCGTCAGGATTTCCTTTTATTTCGTTTACACCGTTAAGCGCAGTTGTTACTTCTCCTTTATCATTGCTGCCAAGGGCTCTGTTTCCGGCTGCGATTTCTTCCGGTGTTCCGTTGGCGCTGTTTTGAGCGGATTTGCCGGAAAAGCTTACGCTATCCCCGACTTGACCCATATTGCCGTTACCGTTTATATTAAGCGATTTTGTATCAATTGTTTTTGGAATATCGATTTTGATTTCAGGTAATTTTATTTGCGGTAATTTAGCTTTAATAAAATTAATTGGATCACCTGTACTCATGGTGTTTGCTCTCTTTCTTTCATTTACTCTCTTATATATATAAAAACCGCGCAGTGCAAATAATTGCGCTATTTGTATATACTTTTTATATATTATTTACATAACTTAACAATTATTGATTTTTGTAACAATAATTGTAAAAATCACAAGAAACTATCAATTTTTTTGTGAGATTATACTTTTTATAAATGAAGGTAAAAATAAAGGTGTGTTTTTTATGAATGTGAATTTTTCTCAGTATGCGTCAAAGGTTAAGAACGGTTATCAAAATGTTGTAGGTAAAGGCAAAGAATTTTACACAGGGCAGATTAAACCCGCTGTTTCAGACGGCATAAAATATACAAAAGAACTTGCCAGAGATACTGTTGATTTTGTTAAAAAGAATCCTAAAAAAGCAGGAAAATATGTTGCTGTTGCAGGACTTGCAATTTCAGGCATCGCTTTAATTGCAGCAGGTATTAAAAATGCAATCAAGGCTCACAAACAAAACAAAATTTTGACTCAGGCATTTGTTACTCAAAGAGAAACAATCAACGATTTGAAAGAAATTGCAGATACACAGCAAGATATTATTGCCGCAAAAGACAGAGTAATAGACCATTTGAAAAATTCATAAATAATTTAATACAGATAAAAAGTCCTTTAATAGAATCCGTCAGGTTTCAATTAAGGGATTTTTTTTATATCATGTTTTTAATGTTATAACATCGGGAATTAAGAGTTTTGGAAAAGATTAATTCGATAATTATTTTTGCATCTTTTTATATAGTCGGAGTTATTTCATATTTTACACATAGCGTTCCTGCTGCTGCGGTTTTATTGTTGATACTGACAATTGCCGCGCTTGGCAAGAATCTTTTTACAAATAAGTCTGCCGTTATATATTACACTGTTTTTGCGCTTGCTCTGGTGAACTGTCATTTTCAGATAAAAAATTACGATGATTTGTCAAAATTTCTTCCTTCAAAAGCTGTTATAACAGGTACTGTAGAATCAATTCCTACAACTAATAATCCTAAAAAAACAAAGTTTTATTTGAAAGTAAAGCAAGGTGTTTTTGACGGAGTTGAGGGTAAAGACCTTGAGGCGCGTACGATTGTTACAATTTATGATTCAGTTGAGAATACTTCAAAGATTAAAATTGCAGATACAGTAGAATTAACAGGGAAACTCAGAGCACCGTTAAAGGCTAAGAATCCTTCACAATTTGATTATTCAAATTATCTTAAAAATCACGGAACATTTTCTACCTTTTATACCGGTCAAAACGGATGGGAGATTAAAGCAAAACCTGAAAACTTCAGCGGAAAATTTTTGCAAAAACTAAATGACACAAGAACTCGTATCTTAAAATGCCAGAGCAAATACATGAAGCCTGACAATCTGGAGGTTCTTGGCGGAATAGTGTTCGGTGATGACGCAATAAATCCTCCTGATCACATTAAAAAGTCCTTTATAAACTCGGGCTTGCTCCATATACTTGCGGCTTCTGGTATGAATGTTTCCATAATTTTCGGTATTTGGTTTTTCATAGGGACACGTCTGAGGTTAAATTACAGGCTTACAATTCTAATAGGTGCGCTGCTTGTTGCTTTTTATACTCTTATGACAGGCATGGGACCTTCTGTGTTAAGGGCTGCTTTGATGATAGAGTTTGTTCTTCTGGGCAAGCTTATTGACCGTGCAGCGGACAGTATTGCACTTGTATTTTTTGTTGCATTTTTGATGCTTTTATACAATCCCGCAATGATTAATGATGTAGGCTTTCAGCTTTCTTTTGTTGTAACTTTTGCTCTGATGTTTTATTGTCCGCCTGTTCTTGAAGGTATAAAAAACAAATATGCGGAGTTTCTTGCGGGTGCTGTTCTTATACCGTTTGTGGCACAGTTGTGGGCAAGTCCCATACAGATGTTTTATTTTAATACCTATGCGACTTATTCTGTGCTTGCCAATTTTGCAATAACTATATTTATTATGATAATAAGTTTTCTCGGGTTTGTTGGTTCTATTCTTGCAATGATACCTGTAGATGCGTTTGCAGACAAGGTTTGTATGGTATTTTCGTATATACTCAATCCTGTGGTTTCGGTGCTTATTAATATTTCAAACTTTTTCTCGCAGCTGCCGTATTCTCTCATTGGTACGATTCATCCTCATATTGCGCAGATGTCTTTGTATTACGGAGCACTTGTTGTTTTTGGATTTGCTTTGAGAAATAAATTTCAAAACAAAAAATTTCTATACGCTTTTGTTGTGCTGGTTGTACTTTGCGCTATGTCTTTTGTCAAAATTCCCTCAAAGTCTTTGGACATAATTGTTTTTGATGTAGGAAATGCAGACAGTTTTCTTATAAAAACACCGAAAAATAAATACATCATAATAGATACGGCACACGGCAGGTATGAGGGTGCAAATTCTGCATTTTCACAGGCTGATGCTATTATGAACAAGTATCTTAAAGACAATGGAATAAGGTCTTTAGAACTGTTGATTCTGACACACTTTGACGCTGACCACTCGGGCGGTGCAATAGATGTGATGAAAACAGTCCGGGTTGAAAAAGTTCTGTTAAGTTCTTTTAGACAGGATTCGAACCTTAAACGCGCTGTTTTCAAACATCTGGCAGATAATAATATTGCTTTTGAAGATGCGAAAAATAACACAAAAGTTTATGAAGAAGGCAATATTGTGCTAAGGACTTATACTCCGGATTTTACGGTTGAGCCGAATGACAATGACAATTCAACAGCAGCACTGCTGTCATACGGAGATTTTGACATGCTGTTTATGGCTGACGGCGGTGTTCGTTCCTTTAACAAAATCAAAGGGGATTTGAACACTGGCGAAATTGAGGTATTGAAATCCGGTCATCACGGTGCAAGAAATACAGTCTCAACAAAGATGCTTAACACAATAAAACCGGATGCTGCTGTTATTTCAACAGGTATCAATCCCTACGGTCATCCGAATAAATACACTCTCAAGACTTTTGCAAAAAATAATGTGAAAACATACAGGACTGACACCGGCAATGCGATAAAAATATCTTCTGACGGAACTACATACAGAATTTATAAATACAACACTGTTAAAAGAAAATTTGTTAAAGACCTTGAAAAACCTTGCAGAAAGTAATTACTGGTCAGATTCTTTGTCGTGTTTAATTAATTTTTCAAAATCAGAAGGCTTAATTGATTGGATGAAGTTGCGAAACTCCTGCGCTTCTTCTTCGTCTTTTGCTGCGTCACAAGAAACAGAACCGTTTGCAAGGACATTTGCTGTTACAAAAATAGGTGCATCCACTCTTATTGCAACTGCGATTGCGTCAGACGGACGTGCATCTATTTCTACTTCGTTGCCTTCTTTGTCTTTGATATATATAATTGCGTAATAGGTTTCTTTTTCAACATCGTTAATTTCAATACGGTCAATTGTACCGCCTGTTTTTTCAACTATTGATGCAATGAGGTCATGAGTCATCGGACGGCTTACCGCAATGTTTTCTATTTTACGTATGATTGCGCTTGCTTCTGCAGAACCAATCCAGATAGGCAGAGCCTTTCTGTTATCCATGTCATGAAGAACAACAATCGGCGAACCGGTTCTTGTATCAAGTGCTATTCCCATTACTTTCATCTCTATCATACTTATATTATAAGCACAAAATTAAAATTAGACAAAGCGTAATCTCATATGATAAATTAGTCTTATGAAAATATTGATAATTAACGGACCTAATATAAATCTTCTCGGGACACGCGAGCCTGAAATATACGGCACGCTTACACTTGATAAAATCAATGAAGAACTTGCAAAATATGCGGCAAGTCTGGGTGTTGAAACAGAAACTTTTCAAAGCAACATAGAGGGTGAGATTGTTGACAGAATTCAACAGGCAAAAGGTGTCTGTGACGGTATTGTAATTAATCCCGCAGCATATACCCACACAAGCGTGGCAATAAGAGACGCAATAAGTGCTGTTGCTCTTCCGGCTGTCGAGGTACATATTTCAAATATTCACAATCGTGAAGAGTTTAGGAAACACTCATTTATTGCACCTGTTTGTATCGGCCAGATTGCAGGGTTCGGGCTGGACAGCTACAAGCTGGGGCTTCAGGCTATTGTTAATAATCTGCAAAAATAGTTTAAAAATTTATAGAATCGACTTGAAAACAGAATTGCCTTTTTGCTACAATGTTAACAATCAACAGGCATGTTTTGCCGGCTGAAATACTAGATTTGGATTGTATCAAGAAGATGAATAATCGGAATTTGAGAACAGGAATAAAGACTATAATATTTTTTTCCATAGCTGCCGTAATATTTTTTACGGCGTCTTTACGTGCAGATGCTTCCGATTATCAGTACAAGGTGCTTAATCCTAAGTATAATCCGCAGGCACAGCAGCTTATTGACGGTACACTGCCTGCTGTTGAACCGATAAGTTTTGAACAGCCGAAAAAACATTTTGATTTTGGTGCTTTTTTTGCAATATTTGCACTTGTGACTTTTCCGATATTTATTATTTCACTTGCACTCAGAACATTTAAAAAGTTTTCTCAGGATGTTGCACAGGTGCATGAGCCTGTGCTCGGCAATATAAAAATCGAGAAAAAAGAGGTTCAGGAAGAAACAACGCAAAACTCTCTGCCGGAGGTTGTTGAAAAAACATCAGAGCCTGAGCAGCCGTGTGTTTCTCAAAATGAGCCGGAAGCTAAACCGGAGCCGGCATTTACTATGTATGGAGGTAAGATTTCTTCTAACACAGGTAATTCCATTAACAAGTTTTTTTCTTCTCCGATTGCGCATATTCCGAATCCTATGCTTTTGAACACTTCACCTCTTTCCAGTAACAAGGGGCTTTGTCTTGTGGAATATAACAAAAAATATTCTTTAATCGGTTACATTAATAACGAAATATTTATGCTTACTCAATTTGATGATGTAAAAAGCTGGGAAATCCGCTCCCGACTTTCCGAATCAAAGGATTCTAAAGACAGATACATTGTGAAACTCGGTGATTACAAGGCGCTTGTGGAAGTAAGCGATACAAATATGGATTTGCTTCTTGAATTGTAACCGTTAGTATTTAATTTTGCGGTTATAATAATGTAATGAAAAAGTTTTTTATTTTTATAATATTTTTGTGTTTTATGCTTTTGTGTACTGCACTTTTTAAGAAACCTTGCGATACAAGGACAGTGATTAAATTCTCAAGCTGGGGCTCTCAAAGCGAGACAGAACTTTTGCTGCCTCTTCTTGCTGAATTTGAAAAACAAAATCCTGATATTGATGTTGAGTTTTTACATATACCGCAGAATTATTTTCAGAAATTACATCTGCTCTTTGCTTCAAACCTTGCTCCTGACGTGGTTTTTATAAACAATTATTTTGCTCCGACATATATTAAAGCAGGGCTGCTTGAAGATTTGTCACAGTATGTTGATGAATCAAAATATTTTAAAAAGGCACTGGACGGCTTCAGGTATGAAGGCAAAATCTATGCCGTGCCAAGAGATGTGTCTGATATAGTCGTATATTACAATAAAGACCTGTTTGACAAATTTAATATAAATTATCCTTCTAAGAATTGGACTCTTGATGATTATTTGAAAATAGCAAGGGCGTTTTCAAAACACGGAATATGGGGAACAAGTTTTGAAACAGATGCGGTTTTTTGGCTGCCTTATTTAATGAGCAACGGTGCAGGCATATTGAGTGATGACGGGAAAAAGATTGTCATAAATCAAGACATGGCACTGGATTCGCTGGATTTTTATGCAGCACTTGTAAACAGGTACAATGTTGCACCCAAAAAATCTGACAGTGCAAGCCTTACAATGGCACAGATGTTTTTGCAGCAAAAAATTGCAATGCATGTTTCAGGCAGGTGGCTTGTACCAAAATACAGAAAAGACGCGCAGTTTGACTGGGATATTGCACCTTTTCCCCGCGGAAGCAAAGGCTCGATTGTAAATATAGATTCTTCGGGTTATGCTCTGTCAAAATCTTCTGCTCATAAACAAGAAGCGCTTAAGTTTATAGAGTTTATTTCTTCTGAAAAATCTTTGAATGTGCTTTCACAAAGCGGTCTGATTGTACCTGCAAGAAAAGATTCCGCATATAGTAATGTATTTCTTGATAAGGTTCAAAAACCGCATAATGCCGGGGTTTTTCTTGATGTTATAGAAACGGGTAAATCTACTCCTGTTAATGAAAATTACAGAGAAATCACGGATATTCTGGACAAATCTCTTGAACCTGTATTTTTGGGTAATGAAAAAGCCCGTGATGTTATTACTGACAGGCTTTTAAAAGATTTAAGCAGATACGCATATTAATTTTAGTAAATTCCGAGAAGCATATATTTGTTCATATCAGAGAGTACGCTTGCTCCGGAAAAGTAGCTTATGCTGTCTTGTTTTGAGGAATTATATTCACTTTCAACCTGATCTTTTAATGCTTCGTAGTACTCTTTTTCTTCGTCAGAGTATGCCATGTAGATTTCATAGTCGAGTTTGTCTATGGTTGTATCATAGTCTTTATCAAGATCACCGGTTATGGAAAGATTGAGAGTATTCATTACGTCTTCAAAAGGTATAGACTGTCTAGAGTTCATGGAAGCACTTTGAGATTCCATCATTTCCTTAACTCTTTGAGCTGTTTCGAGTTTAAGTTTGTCTGTCTCTTTATCTCCGCTCGGAATAATCCCCATTGCAGCCAGCTGCTGCTTGATTAAAACGTATTCGTAGTCTTCCTCAACGGCTTTGGTGCCGCTTGAGGGTACATACATAGACATCATGTAGGAGGAAATAGGACTGATTGACATACGAATACCATTGGTTATAACGCGCTATCATGATAATGCCCTGTTCAAAAAATTTTTAAACAAAAATAAAAACCCTATACAAGTATGATTTTGTTACCTGCGAGTCTCGCAGGTGGGTGAGTGCCTTGGTCTATCCGTTTCCTGCTGGCACAGCTTTTGCTGCGGCAGGTATACTTCAAAACTTTCGAGTCGCCTCTCCCGATAGTAAATAATGTAGGAACAAAATAGATACCTGTATAGAGTATTAATATTTTATACTTTTTTGTTATAATAAACAAGCGTAAAAAATTATTTATAGACAGGCGGTTTAGGAATGGACAAAATTACTATCAGATCGGACAGACAGGATGATTACACTTTTACTTACAGAGGCGAAGACGTTGTCTTAAAGGCAGGTTCTATATTGAGTATTGCAAACGGGCTAAACGATGTTGTTCTGCCCACTACACAGATGAAGATAATGAATAACCTGATAGTTATAAAAGATTCTGTTAAAAAGTAAAAAAACCGGCTGTTATCAGCCGGCTTTTTTTATATAACAAAATTTTAAGAATTATTCTGAGGGTACAGATTGTCAATAAGACTTGAGGGTTCGCTGTCCGATTCGCTGTCGCCATAGAATATGCTCATAGAACTTGGTTTGAAAGATTGATATTCCGTTTTTAATTTTTCTTCATCTGCTTTCAGGCTGAATGCTTGAATCTCTGCAGTTGTTACCCTTCCGTCTTTGTTTGTATCAATTTGATTGAAATAAGTTAATACATTATTTAACATATCGCTGCCGCCCATGCCGCTTGAGCACAACTGGCAGAGTTCCTGATAGGAAAGACCGTTCTGTGCAAGTTTGCTTGTTAAATTACTCATATCATCAGAACTGATTTTGCCGTCGCCATCTTTGTCTATTGCAGCAAAGTTTGAGGTTAAGAATTGCGCAAATGTTGTGTTGCCGCCCAGCTGTTGTAATACTGTTGCAGATGGGTTTGTTAGGTCTTCGATTGTAATACCACCGGTGTTAGAACTGTTTTTTGCAAGAATTGAATATGTGGAAGATAAACCGCTTAATGCGTTTGCAAATAATGCCTGACCGTTCATTAGTGACATAATAGTCTCCTTTACCGTTTCCTTTAAGTATAATTAGTCATGTATAGTTTAAGGTTTTTTTTCGAAAAGTAAACCGTTTAATCAAAGTATTTATAAAAAATAAAAACCGTCATTTTTGTGACGGTTTTAAAAATTTGTAAGTAAGTAAGCCGGTTTACTTTTAAGTGTGTGAAGTATATTTTAAAAATTATTTTTTTGTTTTTCGATTATGAGAACACCTTGAAAGTTCTCTCAATATTCTTTTCCATAACTTTCTTGACAGAATCAATCTCAGTATCACAAGCCTTCTGCTGAGTCTCAACTTGATTTAAATCATTCTGCAATCTCTTTTCTTTAACCTGAATCTCAGCAGTCTTGCGTTCGTATTCAGCCTCTGCAGCTCTATCATCATCAGTGTAATAAGACTGTGTGAATCCGTTATTGGAATTTAAATTTACTACTTCATTGTTCTTAGCTACTATAGCTAATGTTCCGTTCTTTAAACCCTCTAAAAGCATCAATCCGTTAGGAAGTTCTGATTGATTATCATAATTAACTATATGATATTTATCATACTGGTTCTTCTCAGCTTCAGATAACAATTCGTAATCTTCATTACTGATCTTTTTATTGCCATTAATCCATACACTCTCAGAATCACTAACATCACTGCTGTCTGTAACTAATGTGTATAAATCATAACCGCTAATCTCTTTGTTGGCAAAACTTTTTCCGCTTAAACAAAAAGAACTCTGATCTGTAGCATTTGTGAAAAATATAGCCTGGTTGCTTATCTTAATAGAATACTCTCTGGCAATCTGCTCAGTCTGCATAGCAAGAATCATTTCAGCATTAGTAATCTGCTGTGCTCTGTATTCAAGATCACTCTTTCTTGCTGTTAAAAGTAACAATCTTGCTTGTGATGCTGCTAAACCCATTTTCTTGCTCCTTGCTTACTTTGTTTTACTTACATGTATATAAAAACAAAATAAAGGTTCAATATTCAGTATATACAAAATCTGTTACATTTCTTTACAAAAGCTTATTTTTTAATCGTTTCTTGAATCATATTGGTAATGATTACTGAAAGTATAAGAACAATTGCTCCGATAAAGAAACAATATTCCCAGTGGTAGTTTATGCCGGCTTGGGTTTGGAAAACACATTTTGATATAAACCAGGCAACAATTGTACAAACAAGAATCTGAGGACCTGCAATAAATATATTAAATATACCCATAACAGCACCTTCAGAGCCTTTTTGAATGTATTCCGACAGCATTGCAAACGGAAGTGCCAGTATGCTTGCCCAGCCGATACCTGCAATACCCATAAGCACCATTACAGCAGCCGGATTAGAGGTTACTGCCATCAAAAGATAAGATAAAGCCATTGTAATAAGAGATATTATGTGTACTTTTTTGTTTCCGTATTTTGTAGACAGAATTCCTATAGGAATAGAAACTGCAAAGCAAATGAGGTTTAATACAGCAAAGCATATTGAAGAAAAATTTGTTGCCTGCGCTGTTTTGTGTGCAAATTCGGTTTTTAAAGCTGCTGATGCTGTCGTAAGGTCAGGTACACCGTATACGGTGTGAATGGCAAATTGGGTAAAGAATATAAACATACACATTACACCAATCCATGTACAAAACTGCATCAAGCATATTTTATAGACTTCCGGCGATGCTTGAAGAAAAGTTTTTAAATCCTCTAAAAATGTGCGTTTATCTTGCTTTTCGTTTTGTGAATTATTTTTTTCCGCAGAACGTTCTTTAAAAGTAATACATGTCCACGTCATACCGAGCAAAAATGCAAGTGCTGCCATAATAAACTGTGCCTCAATAGACATTTGATAGTCAAAAGCCCATTTTAAAAACGGTGCGGTACCAGCGGCAATTACAGAACCCAATCCTATTGCAAAGCTTAAATACGAATTAGCAATGGAGTGCTGTTCTGGCACAATATTATCGGGAACAAGCGCTCTGTAAGGTCCTTGTGCGGCGTTCACGCAGGCATCTATAATCCAGATCATTATTGCTGCTACAATCAATCCGCCGAAGACAGGAAGAGGAAGATGGAGTTTATCAGCAAGAAAACTTGCAATACCTGCAGAATTTGGAAATGCCCATAGTGCAATGGCGGCAAGTATTGCTCCAAGCATGAGGTAGGGTCTTCTTCTGCCGAATTTTGTGTGAGTATTATCGCTTAATGCACCTATAATCGGCTGTACAACCATACCGGTGACAGGACCTGCAAGCCATATAAGACCGAATATAAACGGTGAGGCGCCGAGACCTTCTGTTACCGGACCTGATAGGATTATTCTCATCTGCCAAGCAAACTGTAAACCGAAAAATCCCAGACAAAAATTCAACAGCTGTATTACAGAGAGTTTTCTCAAGCTGTTTTTATTATCTTCCATAATTATTTTTTCTCCTCTGATATAATGGATGCTTTTTAATTATATTAAGAATTTTAAATAAAATCAAAAAATAAAATTTTTGCTGATAAAATGTATGTACCGATGCTTGCCGAAAAAATAGTATTAAAAAGATATAAAACCATTGGCGATATCAGTTTTTAGGAGAAAAAATGGAAAAAGTCAAAACACTTTTTGATATAATCGGACCGGTTATGATAGGACCGTCCAGTTCTCACACTGCAGGTGCTGTGAGGATAGGGCTTATTGCAGGAAATATATTTGGTGAAATTCCATCAAAAGTCAGATTCAGAATGTACAATTCTTTTGCTAAAACCGGCAAAGGTCACGGTACTGACAGGGGGCTTCTGGGAGGTATTCTCGGGATGGATGTTGACAATGACTCCATAAAAAAAGCTTTTGATAATGCAAAGAAACTCGGTGTGGATTACGAGTTTGAATATCTGGAGGATTACAACCGTCATCCGAATTCTGCTGACATAATACTTGAACATCCGGATTTACCTAAAATGGAAATCAGCGGTATTTCTAAAGGTGCGGGCGAAGTTGCCATAACAAAAATTAATGGATACAAGTTTAATATTAACGGAGATTTTGATACTCTTATATTAATTTATAAGGACAAACCCGGAATGGTTTATCGTGTAACCGCACTTTTACAGGGGCAGAATATTAATATTGCCTCTATGCATTGTGACAGAAATGCTAAAGGGCAGGAAGCTTCAATGGGAATTTGTCTTGATGGTGTTCTTCCTCAGTATGTTATAGATGAACTTGCCAAAATAGATGAAGTATATTTAATCAGAAATATAGAAATGCTTAAAAAATGATAATAAAGACCAATAATTTTCAGGATATTTTAAATATTGCAATAGAAAAGAATAAAAGACTCTACGAAGTTTGCGAAATGCTTGAGGCGGATAATTCCGAGATTTCGACAGAAGAGGTCAGAGACAGAGTAAAACATATACTGGATTCAATGAAATCTGCAATTAAAGAGGGATTGAATTCCGAAGAAAAATCCGTAAGCGGACTTTGCGGTAATGACTGCGCCAAACTCGTGAAAAAATACAAAGACGGAAAAAGTCTTTTTTCAAAAACTTATCAAAATGTTCTCAAATATTCTCTGGCAACAATTGAACAGAATGCAAGAATGGGAAAAATTGCAGCTTGCCCGACTGCAGGCTCGTGCGGTATTGTTCCGTCTGTGATTATTGCAATTGCGGAGTCACTTGATGCAAATGAAGAGATTCAGATAAATTCTTTGATAACAGCAGGGCTGATTGGCAAGATTATATCAAACAAACTGGCTCTTGCAGGAGCTGTTGCGGGATGCCAGAGTGAATGCGGGGTCGCTGCTGCGATGGCTGCAGCAGGGCTTGTCGAGATGTATAACGGGACTAATGAACAGATTATAAATGCAGCTGCATTGACTCTCAAAAACATAATGGGACTTGTTTGCGACCCTGTTGCAGGACTCGTTGAGGTTCCATGTGTAAAGCGCAATGCGTTTATGTCTATTTATGCAGTTACAGGTGCAGAACTTGCAATGGCTGATATAAAGTCTGTGATTCCGATTGATGAAATAGTTGACGCAATGGTTCAGGTAGGCGAGATGATGTCGCCAAAGCTTAAAGAAAGTTCTGAAGCCGGTCTTGCTGCAACACCTTCAGGAATTAAAATAACAGAGGAACTTGCTGATAAGTGGAATCAATAACGGGCTATCTTGCCAGTTCTATAATAAATGTTGTGTACTGGCGTTCATCTGATTCGGTCTCTATAAAAATTCTGCCTTTATGCGACTTAACAATTTTATTAGACAGATAAAGCCCGAGACCGGTGCCTACTTTGCGGAATTTTTTAGCAGTTGTATAATATTTGTCGAAAACATGCTTGATTTCTTCTTTTTTGATACTTTTTCCGTAGTTTGTTATTTTAATATAAATATTTTTGTCATTATTGCACAGTGCAACATCAACCGTAGATGACGGATTGCTGAACGATATTGCGTTTAAAATCAGGTTTTTGAGTACTCTTTTGATGTAGAATTCGTCGAGTTTTACTCTTTTGTCATATTCTGTCCAGTATCTTATATTTATAGAATCCGTATCCGCAATGGGCTGCATTTCCTGTATGGCACTTTCTATAAGCCTGTTTACATCTGTTTCTTCGACATTAAGCTTAATTTTGGTTTCGTTAAGTTTGTAGGTTTCAAGAAGAATTTCTACCAGTTCCACAAGTTCTTTATTAGAGTTTTTCAGGTGAAGAAGAGCTTCTTTCTGACGGTCGTTCAATTCGCCGAAACGGTTATCCAGCAGAAAACCGAGCATATTTTTTTCTGCAAGAATAGGAACCTTTAAATCATGAGTCAGTGTTGCGACAAAGTCCTCTTTGAGTTCTTCGACTTCCTTTAAGACATCAATTTTTTTGTTAAGGTCATTCTGGTATTCCTTAATCATATCCTCTCTGTCGACAATTGACTCAATCATGGAATTGACGCTCTGAGCAAGGTTGGGCAGCACATCAAAAGTTTCTTTATGAACACGTTCGTATAAATTCCCGTAACGTACGGAATTTATAGTTTTTGCAATACTGCGCAGCATTTTCTTATGGTATCTGAAAGTATTTTTCAACTTTCTGTACCTTATAAAAATGTAAATAACAAGACCCGAAAACAACAGGTTAAAAAATATTGATATTACTAAAGCAAAACTCTGCAAAACCTGTACCCTGCTTAGTATCCGTAATGTTCATGTGCAACAAGATATTCTCTGACATGGTTCAATGCCGACTGCACTATTCTTGTGATACGTGAGGACGAAAGCCCTACCTGCTCTGCAATCTCTTTAACCTGCATGTTTCTGTAGAATCTGTATTCCACAACGAGTCTGTCTTTTTGCGGAAGTGTTGCAATAGCCTCTCTTATGGCTTTACCCAGTTCTGAAATTTCTGCCTTTTCATCAGGAAGAGCGTGCGGATCTTTGATAAAATCAAAAGGCGAATCATTATCGGATGATGCAGCTGCAATTGAGTCTATAGACAAAATTGTTTCATAGATTGCCTCTCTGACTTTACCCGGAGATACATCAATATCTCCTTCGCTTCCGCCTTCTGTGTCTTCTTCGCTTTTGTTATGTTTGAGGGTATACCATTTGTATCTGTTTCTCAATTCGTTTCTGATAGCCCATCTTACAGCAGTACCGATGTAAGAACTGTTGTATTTTTCAAGCTGCTCGGGGGTCTTATTTTTAATCATTGCCTGTACGGCAATAATTCCGATTGACACGAGTTCTTCGTAATCCACCATGTGTGAGGGAATACGCCGGTGTTCAACCTTTGCGACCTTTTCAACGATTGTAATATATTCTTTTATTTTGTTTTGAGAAACGTTATTAATCATGATTATTTTTCATCTGTCTTAGTATTTATATTACTAGGTTTTTGTGTTTTTCGCAAATTATATACAAACAGTAAAATCTCTGCGACTGCTTTGTACAAATCCGGCGGGATTTCACGGTTTACATCTACCAGACGGAAAAGTGCACGTGCAACAGGCGGGTTTTCAATGACGGGAACACCGTGTTCTCTGGCTATATCAATAATCTTTTTGGCAAAAAGCTCCGTACCTTTGGCAACAAGCTTTGGTGATTCCATTTCTTCCTGGTCATATTTAAGTGCACAGGCAACATGAGTGGGGTTTGTTACTACAAAATCCGCATCAGGTACTGCGTCCATCATGCCCTGCTGCATCATCTGCTGTCTGCGCTGACGCAGGGCTGCTTTTACGTTCGGGTCGCCTTCAGTGTTTTTGTATTCATCTTTTACCTCTTTAAAAGACATTTTCTGGTCTTGGAGGAATTTCCATCTGGTCATTCCGTAATCCGCTGCCGAGATTATTAAGAATGCAATACTTGCCTTAATGACAAAGTCCATAATCAGTGCTCCGAATTCCTGCATAATGGCAAAGTTGTTGTCAGTGGCGGCAAGACCGAGGATTACCTCAAAGTGTGAACTGTAAACAGACCAGCCCACATATCCGAGAATTACTACCTTGATGATGTTTTTAACAAGTTCAAAGAGAGTTTTAACAGACATAAGATTTTTGAAATATTTGGTGGGGTTAAGTTTGTCAAGCTTCGGCGCCAGAGGGGTGGTTGTAAATAGAGGCCCCACCTGAATAAAGTCGCCAATGATTGCGATAAACATTGCAAGAGCAAGTATCGGTCCGATGATAAGAAGTGTAGGCACGAGCGTAATAAATAACAAATAAGGCAGACCGATATTTTGAAGACTGTGATTTGGTATCTGTTCATAGCACAGAACAAAAAGACGTGAAATCTGGTCAAATATGAAAGGAGAAAGTTTTGCTATTGCAAAAAACATTACAATCATTGCAACTGCTGTTGAAAAATCTTTTGACTTTACAACCTGACCTTCTTTTCTTGCTTTTTCCAGTTTCTGGTGGGATGCCTCAAACTGCTTATCTTCATCACCCATGGGGAAGGGTCCTTAATTAAATTCTTCTAACCAAACTCAACATTAATATTCTATCATAAAATTATTACATTTTGTAAACTTTGTTGCGAAACTGGCAATTTCTTTGATTCACATGTTTTTATTTAAATATAGAGTTTTAGTAAAGGACAGCCATGGGCGCATTTGAAATTCCAAAAATAAATATGTTTCAACAACCCGTACAGCAAATAGGTGCTGTAGGTGCTCGAGGACCGCAAAAAGTTGGCACAACGCAGCCTGCCGGCGGGATTTTTGGAGGAGCACAGGGCGGTTCTGCTGTAGATAATGAACTCGCTGATATGAGAAGATTTATCCAGCCTTATAATGGAACAGGTCAATTGCAGCCTCAAAGACCGGAAGCCAATTTATTCTATATGGCATAAAAAAGATTTAAACAAAAAAGAAGCCTTTAATAAGGGCTTCTTTTTTTATGAGTGTCTGGGTTTTTTAAACATTTTGATAAAATCAGCAGCTTTCTGCAGGATATTGTCATCTTTATTTTCTTCTTCAGGCACAAAAATATCGTTTTCATCAGAAGATTCAAAGATATCTATCTCATCTTGTTTCTTTTTGCCGTCTTTGTTGCGTCTTTGAAAATAGCCAAGGTTGCCCCCGCCGCCGTTATTGCGCATGTTCTGGGCTTCTTGAATCCCGAATTTAGGGCTTGGACCGTTAATTCCAAAAGACATTTTTAAACTCAATTTCTATTCTTAGTAACACAGAGATTATCAGAATGCTATCTATATTATATACTATTTGTGTAGCAAATGGAAGCCCATGTATCTGCTGCGTTAAAAGGAATTTTTTTGGCGGAAAGATAACAACACACTTTTGCATTATTCCTCTAAATTTAAATAGCCCGTAAAGGTAACCTTTTGTGGTAATGATTTTTAAAAGGTTTCACCGTAATAATACGGCATAAGATGTTAATTATCATAAATTGGATTTGTATCCAGAAAAGCGTGCTTTGGCTGCGCCGGATATAAATAATCCGATTTTAGTTTGTTTAATTAAGGAGGGAAAGATGACAATTAACAAACTTACGCTTGCCGCAGCTTTAACAATCGGGTTGATGGCAGGTACAATGAACTCGGGGATTGCAAGTAATGTAGATATTTCCAGCTTAGATATGTCAAAACTTGCTGCTTGCCCGATATCAGGATGTCAGGCAGATGTAACACCTGACACAGCAGTATGCCCCTGTGCACCTGCTCCTGTATCAGATTGCGGATGCAACACAGGTTGTGCTGCTCCTTGTGACCCTTGCAACACATGTGCACCGGTTGACCCTTGCAATCCGTGCGAATGCCAGCCTGTAATCCAATCAGTATGTGCTTCACATTGTGACGGCAAGTATGTATCAAAACAGCATTATGCTTATCCTGCAAACGTATACTCAGACAGTCAGGCTGTAGGTTCTGAATTGAACAATGTTATTATCGGTGAATCTACACAGTGCGGGTGCACTAACTGCCCGACTCCGGGTGTAATGGTTTCTGACCTGCCGACTTGCGGATGTGCTTGCGGCGAAGGCATCACAACAGGTGCTGCGGCTGATATGCCTGTTCTCGGCAAATCAGTTGAAGAAATTCTTACAGGATGTGCTGCTCCTGTTGTAACAGGAACTTGCCCGATTGAGATGCAGACACCTTCAGGTATGGAAGTAATTAAACGTACTGTTGTACCTTACAATGCTCCTATTACCGGCGGTGCTTCACCTATCACAGGCGCTTCTTCTTTTGAAGATGTTCCTGCAGGATTCTGGGCAGGATGCGATATTAACCTGTTAGCAGAAAACAAAGTTATTGCAGGTTACCCTGACAGAACATTCAAACCTAATCTGCCTGTTTCTCGTGCAGAAATCGCCTCTATGGCTGTTAACGGCTTTAATTTAAGAAGCTGCGGATGTCCTCAAAAAACATTCAAAGATGTTCCTGCCGACCACTGGGCAAATCAGGCTATCAACACAGCTGTTGCCAACGGTTTGATGGAAGGCTATCCGGGCGACCTGTTCAAGCCTAACAAACCTGTATCAAGAGCAGAAGCAATGGTTACTCTTGCTAAAGGTATCCCTTGCGAAATGGACAACTGCAAAGCTGACCAGATTTTGAGCAAATATTGCGATGGAAACAAAGTTCCTTCATGGGCTAAAATTCCTGTAGCAAAAGCTATCGAATCAGGTGCATTGAATGATGTTCCTAACCCTAACGAAATTCAGGCATGCAAAGATGCAAGCCGTGCTGATGTAGCTTCTATGCTGGAATCCGTAAGAGTTGCTATGGGCTATTCTAAAAAGGATGTAGCTTTCACTTCTGATTGCGGATGCACAGGCGGAGCAGCTTTCATGGCTAAGGACGAAGTTGTTACTATTCCTACAATGTGCTTGAAGTTCGAAGACGAAATTAGTGCTAAATCTGCTACTATCGGTGACAGATTCGCTGCAAAAACTACCGAAGATGTTACAATCAACGGAATGAACTTCCCTGCAGGTTCAAATGTATACGGTAAAGTTACAGAAGTAGAAAGACCTACAGGCAACTGCAAAGGCGGTTTGAAACTTTCATTTGAAAGAATTCAAAACGGCGAATGCAAGGCTGATCTTCCTCAGCAGGTATTAACTGCTCAGGTTAAAACTGACAAGAAACCTAACTTCTTTGCTAAAGTTATTGAAGCTCCGTTCAACTGGACAGGCGGTGTGTTGGGTACAGTAGGCAGAACAGTGGGCGGTGCTATTGTTTCTTTAGGAAACGCAGCTGAACATGTTACTGACGGTGTTGGTCTTGTATTTGGTGAAACATTACAGGGACAATTACCTGCAGCCGGCAGAAGCTTAATGGATTCTACAAAAGCACTTGTTAAAGCTCCTATTGACTTAACAAGAACTGCATTGTCAGGAACAATAGGTCTTCTCCAGCACACCGGCGACGAAGTTGCATACCTTGTGGATCCTAAAGGAAACAGAGTTACTGCTGTTAACCCGAGAGAAAATATTACTGTTGCTTTCGGTGCAAGCAGTGCTGTGACAGGATGCGCTGCACCTGTTAATGAATGCTGCGACCCGTGTGCAAAACCGGCTCCGTGCGACTGCAATCCTTGCGACTGCGGAAATGACTGCGGATGTAAATAAGTTTCAGAGGGAATATACTTCAATCTGAATTGAACAAATCCATCCGGTTCTATCATCCCAACCTTACAAGGGCGTACTTTAAATCTTAAAGTACGCCCTTGTGTATTATTATTAAATTAAAAGTTTTAAGGTGCATAACCTACAAGCTGTGCAAATAAAACTTCTTCTCCGAGTCTTAACTCAAGTTTATAGTTTAATGCACTGCTGTTAACTCCGTATAAGAATGTCGTGTTTAAGCCGTTTGCAGCGCTGTAGAGATATACATTCTGCCCTATAAATCCGCAGTCAACTCCTGCAAGATACTTGCTTTGTTTTCCAAGATTTGCAACATATAAAAGAATAAGAGGTGCTTTTGTGGAGCCTACTATAGGTCTTATGTCTTCTCTGCTGAATGCTTCCAGTGTATGCATCTGCGGGTTGTATTTGTAGATACCGTCTTGCAGTACCGCATATATGGTTATTACCTGTGCATTAAGTGCGCTCGGTGTAGTACGTTTTCCGTCAGGTCTGTTTACTCCGTTTGCTGCCCAGAGAATTTCAGACAGAGTTTGAAGAGGTATTTCTTTTTTAGAAAATTTTATTGAAGAATGTCTGTTCTGCAATGCTTCCATCAAAGACATCCCTCCTGATAAACACGGCTCAGGGAGTTTGATGTCATCCAGCACAACTTTGGCTGATGCTGTGTTTAATGTTAAAAAAAGCCCTGCGCATGCACATAAACTTACTATCAATTTTTTAAAATTTTTCATATTTAACTTACCTTATATAAATTATTCAATAAACAATCTCTGTCAAAATCATCAAAATCCGCAATAATTTCATCTACAGCCGGTATTGTTTCATATAATTCTCTTGTTTCCATTGATTCAATAGCTACTATTTTACCGATTCCGGCTCTTTTGGCTGATTCTATTCCTGATACTGCATCTTCTACAACAATGCAATCCTCTGGCTTTAAACCGAGATTCTTCGCAGCAATCAAATATATGTCAGGTTCCGGTTTGCCTTTTATCTGTCCGTTATCATAAACAATTTTGTCTGTATCAAACCATCTGTCGAGCTTAAAGCCTTCTATAAAAAATTTTACATTATTTTCTTCCGACATTGTAGCAATTGTGTGAGGGATATTGTTTTCACACAAGAAATCAAGAAAAGCCTCTGCTCCCTTTGCAAGCTTGAAGTTTTCTTTGTCCTTGCGGCACATTTCCCTGTATACTGCTTCTTTTTCGTTCTGGCATTTTTCAACAAGCGCTTTATCAGGCTGTTTGCCGATTAAATATTTAATAATATCCTCATTTGTTCTGCCGAACATGTATTTTTGCATTTCTTCATTTGTAAATGCGTGGTCTCTAAGTGTTTTTGAGTACTCTCTCCACGCCTCCAGATGCATTTTTGAATCCCAGAACAGTGTTCCGTTAAAGTCAAATATTACGCCTTTGTATTTTTTGTTATCAATGCTCATATTTTTACCATTTATTGTAGTGTATTCTTGTTGAATCGTAGCGTTTCGGACGTTCCTGTCTGCTTTGCGCATAGCCCAGTGAAATAAGTGCGAACGGTTCAATATGTTCCGGCAGTTCAAAACGTTTTGAGAAATTCTGCATAACTTCTTCCCATGGATAAACACCCATCCAGCAGGTATCAAGTCCTAAAGCACGTGCTGCAAGAAGCATATTCTCAATTGCAGCAGAACAGTCTACCTGATAAAAACCTTTTGCCATTTCTCTTTGTGTATCACCGCATACCATAATGCAGACAGGCGCTGTTGCAAGAGCAGATGCATACGGATGCATATCTTTTATTTCATCAATTATCTGTCTTTCATTAAATACAACAAACTCCCAAGGCTGTTTGTTGCAGCCTGATGGCGCAAACATTCCCGCGCGCAGAATTTCGTCTACTAAATCAGGATTTACATCTTTATCCGTATATTTTCTTACGCTTCTTCTGTCGTAGATTGTATCAATGGTATTTTCCATATTTTGCCTCATCTCCTGTTTGATATGTACAGATTATACCATACAACATTCTCCTTCCGATACTAATCAACAGAGCGGTTTTACAAATCGACAAAGTTGCGGTAGTTTCAAAATTAGACTATAATTGCCCTATCACAGTGTAATAAAGGCTGATACTCAATGAATAAATTCAGATTTTTAACCTCGGGAGAATCCCATGGAATCTGCCTGAACGCAATAATAGAAGGATTACCTTCAAATATAACCATAGATAAAGCTTTTATAGACTCCGAACTTGCCCGCCGTCAGCAGGGCTATGGCAGAGGCGGCCGCATGCAGATAGAAACGGACAAAGTGAAAATTTTATCCGGAGTTCGTTTTGGTAAAACAACAGGCGCGCCTGTCTGTCTTGAGATTGAGAACAAAGACTGGCAGAATTGGACAGTGCCGATGTCTGTAGAACCCGTTAATATGTCTGACCCTGATATAGCAGAAGCGGTTGGTTCTAAAAAAATCACACGAGTACGTCCGGGTCATGCAGACCTTTCCGGTGCAATAAAATATAATCAAGACGATGTGAGGAACATCCTTGAACGCTCAAGCGCAAGAGAAACAGCCTCGCGTGTGGCCGTGGGTGCTGTTGCAAAATGTCTTTTAAAAGAGTTTGGAATCACAGGCTCTTCAAAAGTTTTGCAAATAGGCAGCGCTTTTGATGAAGAATCAATGAAAAAAGAAATTGATACGGCTAAAGAAAAAGGCGATACACTTGGAGGCAGCTTTGAAGTGAGATTTATTAACCTGCCTGTCGGTTTAGGCTCTTTTGTAAACTGGGACAGACGCCTTGACGGCAGACTGGCACAGGCTTTAATGAGCATTCCGGCAGTTAAAGCCGTTGAAGTCGGAGCAGGTGTACAGGCTGCGTCTTTAAGCGGTTCGAATATGCATGACGAGATTTTTTATAACCGGGAAACCCAAAGTTATTACCGCAAGACAAATAATGCAGGCGGTATAGAAGGCGGAATGACAAACGGGGAAGATGTGGTTTTAAAAGTCACAATGAAAGCTATTCCTACAATGAAACAGCCTCTTATGTCCGTAGATATAAAGACAAAAAAGCCTTTTCAGGCGCATTTTGAACGCTCTGATACCTGCGCTGTGGAAGCGTGCGCGGTAGTCGGCGAGGCAATGGCTGCAATAATACTTGCTGATGCGCTTTTAGAAAAATTCGGCGGCGACAGTTTAGAAGAAATTAAAAAAAATTACAATGGATAACAAAAAAAATATAGTATTAATAGGCATGATGGGTGCGGGAAAAAGTACCATTGCCCGTCTTGTGTCAGCGAAGTCAAAGAATTTTCAATATCTTGATATAGATAAAGAAATTGAAAAGCTTGCACAAAAACACATCCATGAAATTTTTGCGGAAAACGGAGAAGGACATTTCAGACAGCTTGAACATGAAATGATTGTAAAATATTCAAACTATAGCAATCAGGTCATTGCAACAGGCGGAGGTATTGTAGAAAATCCTGAAAATATTAATCTTCTAAAGAAGAATGGTGTTGTTTTTTATCTCAAAGCCTCGGTGGATGAACTCTATTCAAGGGTCAATAGAGCATATCAGGGCAGCCGGCCTATGCTCAATCATCCTAATCCAAAACATCGTCTTAAAGAACTTATGGGCAGACGAGAACGTTTTTACAAATCTGCTGATTTTGAAATAGATACGGAAAACAAAGAACTTGTACAGATTGTAGATGAGATTATAGAAAAATATGGAAAAATTACAGGTTAATATCCCTCATAAAGCAGCATACAGCTATGATATTTTGATAGGTACAGACCTTCTGGCAGAGGCAGATGAGTTTGTAAGGCAGTATTCAAAGGCTAATAAATTTTTGATTGTCACAAACGAAACAGTTGCAAAGCTATACAGGGATTTGTTGAACATAGACAATGCATTCTGGCTGGTTTTAAAAGACGGGGAAGAGTACAAAAATTTTGATAACCTCAAACTTATACTCGATGCTGCTGTAGAGCACAGACTCGAGAGAAAAGACTGTATAATCGCCTTTGGCGGCGGTGTAATAGGCGATATGGCTGGGTTTGCTGCTTCGAGTTATATGAGAGGCTGTGATTTTATCCAGATATCCACAACACTGCTTGCGCAGGTTGATTCTTCTGTCGGCGGTAAGGTTGCAATCAACCATGAACACGGAAAAAATCTTATCGGTGCTTTTTACCAGCCAAAGCTTGTTCTTGCTGATATTTCAACTCTGAAAACGCTTGATTTAAGACAGCTTAAAACCGGTCTTGCAGAAGTTTTAAAGTACGCTTTTATTGAAAAATCGTGTGCTGCTCCTTTGTATTACAGGCTTTTTGATTTTTTACAGCAGAATAAAAAAGATATTTTTGACATGAAACCCGATACAATGGCAAAACTGGTTGAGATTTGCTGCACTTTAAAAGCCTGTGTAGTTAATCAGGATGAGACGGAAAAAGGACTTCGTGCAATTTTGAATCTGGGACATACGTATGCACACGCTATTGAAAATCTGACTAACTATACTGTTTACACCCACGGCGAGGCTGTTGCCATGGGGATGAAAATGGCGTTTAATCTGTCTATGACACGCGGTTTGATAGACAAAAATTATTACAATCAGGCGATGGAATTAATTGAAAGTTATGATATTGCGCCCAAAGGTGCTGTTTTCGACAAAGAAAAGTTTTATGACGAGATGTTCTTAGACAAAAAAGCACAAAACGGAAAAGTCAGGTTTGTGTTACCTGACAGTCCGTATAATGTCTTAGTTACATCTGATGTAGAAAAACAACAGGTGCTCGAAAGTATAAAGCTGTAATTTATACGAGGTTTTGAATAGCTGCTTTGACGCCGGAGCCTAATTCAAACTTGTAACCGAGTTTGTAAAGGCTTGCCTCAAGCGAGCTTACAGCAGCGAGTACGTCTCTGTCGCAGACAAAGCCGAGAGTCCCCATTCTGAAAATTTTGTCTTTTAAGTCATTCTGACCGTTTGCCACCACAATGTCAAAGTCTTTTTTCAGAGTACTTCTTATATCAGGCACGCTGATACCTTCCGGAGGATAGATTGAAGTGATTGCGTTTGATGCGATTGATTCGTCTTCAACCATTGGTTTTAGGCCGATTGCTTTAATTGCAGCACGAAGCGCCTTTGCGTGTTTTGCGTGGCGGTTAAGTATATTTTCCAGTCCGTCTTTTTTCATCATTTT
>CALUPU010000008.1 GCA_944322725.1 Candidatus Gastranaerophilales bacterium | reverse complement strand
TCTTTAATTTTTTCTCTATGTATTTCTATAGGGTCTGTTGTGTCTGTGTTTTTTTCCAAAATTTCAATGTGACACTTGCAATTCGGATGAGGTCTGTCAGGAATGTCATTTGCAGAGTCATAAATTGTACCGTTCATTTTTTGACAAAGTTCACAGGCGCCCGGTTCTGATTTCCATTCGTATTCGACATTGTCTAAATTACTTATTCTTCCGTATAAAGTCTTTCCCATATTAATATCCTCTTTCGTCCAATTTTTCTGTAACTTGTAAAACTATTTTGTCAGTATCGACCATTGGATTATTCTTAGTATTCCAAATCCGGTTGTTAATGGCTCCGAGTTTTACAAATCTTTTGACAACATCAACCGGATAGTTCTGTAATATGTCAAAAAGTGCAGCCAGCGTTTTCTTGCCAAAATCTCCATCCTCTTTTAACTGAATTTTTGACTCAATTATTGACTCTTTTTTGTAATCATTAAGCAAATTTAAGCCTGCTTGGAAGTCCAATATTGTCTGTTCTTTGCCGGATTCGCGCACATGCTCTGAAATAAAATCCGCAAGTTCTGCTATTTTTTGATATTCCTCATCAGAAATAGTGTCTTCCTGCCCCTCAAAGTGTGATGGTTTTAGGCGTCTCAGCCTTTGCTCTCTCATTTTGTTCAAGCTGTTTCTGATTTCGTCATTCATTTTTTGTGACAGGGGATCTGTTGAAAACAGTTTTTCTTTCACTGTATCAATGTTTGATTTTTGCATAGTATTTTTCCAAAGGTTAAAGTATATATCCAACCTTTGGATTGTAGCAGATATTGCTTACCCTTGAGGATAAAATTTGGTATTAGGAACTAGTTTTGAAGTTTAAATAAATCCATTGTATTGCACATCAAAGAGCAGATAGTCATCGGACCGACTCCGCCGGGTACGGGAGTAATAAAAGAAGCTTTTTCTTTTACGTTTTCAAAATCCACATCACCGCATAGTTTGCCGTCGCTTTTTCTGTTAATACCAACATCAATAACAACAGCACCGTCTTTGACCATATCTTTTTTAATAAGAGCAGGGCAGCCCGCAGCGCTTATTAATATATCAGCAGTTTTTGTAATTTCCGAAAGATTCTTTGTCCTGCTGTGGCAGATTGTTACGGTAGCATTTTCATTCAAGAGCATTTGTGCCAGAGGTCTGCCGACAATGTTTGAACGTCCGACAACAACAGCGTGTTTGCCTTCAACCGGTATGTTATAAAAATCAAGCAGTCTAAAGATACCTTTAGGCGTGCATGGATAGACATACGATTTGTTTCCCGTTGCGATTCTGCCGATATTATACGGATGAAAGCAATCCACATCTTTTAGCGGATTAATCTTTTCGATAACATTAACGGGATTAATATGTTCGGGCAAAGGCATTTGTACGAGTATTGCATTAACAGCCGGGTCATTGTTCAAAGAGTCGATTTTTTTAAGAAGTTCCTGCTCGGAAACGGATTCGTCTAGTTCAATGACCTGTGATGTTATGCCGAGTTCGTGTGCTTTTTTCTTTTTTAAATTGACATATATCTTGCTTGCAGGGTCATCACCGACAATAATTACCGCAAGCGACGGTTTTTTTTCAAGCAAAGAAATCTCGTGTGCGAGATTATCAAATATTTTTTGTGCTACTGTTTTGCCTTCAATCAAAGTTGTCATATCAGTTCCTTGTCTGGGGTAAGTTTAATCTAAAATACAGAGACTTTATTGCATCTTCCACCACTTTTGAATTTTTATCAATGGAATGTTCGGCAAGTTCTTTATCCTTAGGAATTACGCCCAGCACTTCAAGACTGTATTTGCTTAAATAATCCTGTATTTTATTATACTGAACATTATCCACGTTATTTAATATCAGAGCCATCTGTCCGCCTGCAGCATATTTTGCGGAAAATTCCTCTATACGCTGTGCGAGGAAGATGGATTCTTCCGTAGCATTTGCAATAATCAAAGTAACATCCATCGGTATATCAACAAGCTGGTGAAGGTATTTCAGGTCAAATTCGCAGTCAAATACGACTATATCATACTGGTTGATAAGCTTTTCCACCGCCTCTGCCATAAGTCCGGTAATAGGACAGCGGCAGTCTTTTGACGGAACAAGCCAAGATACAAGCAGGTCAACATTTTCTTCTACCTCAACAAGTATATCCTCCAGTGCCCATTCAATGTATTCCTGTTTTGTCATACGGGAAGGGATACCTGTTTTATATTCGTGTTTTCCGCTTCTGATGCCGTAGATAGTGTTTCTGACATCCATACCGTAGCTGTGCGCAAGTTCTGTAGACAGGTCGTTATCAAAAAGCAGTATGGATTTATCAGGGTAGGTTTCTTTCAGAACTTTGACAAAATTCTTTGTAACCGTAGTTTTACCGCTTCCGCTTTTACCCGTAATTGCAATAGCTAAAGTCATTAATTTACCCCGTATTTTTCTTTTAATTTATCTGAAAGTTCGTTCACAAGAGACATTGCTTTTCTGGCAAGGTTCATTGACAGTCCTCCTGCACCGCACGAAGGTGTGAAAAAACTCTGGCTTATTATCAAATCTCTGTCAATTTTATCTTTAGACTTTTTAACAAGGTCATCGACAGCGGCTTCAAATTTCTGTTCAAGTTCAGGGAGATTTGTTTTTTCAAGTGCATTTTTATCCAGTGTAGGAACTATGCCCCACGCAATATATCCGTCTTTTTTCAAAAACTTCTCCATATCTTTTGCATAAGCGCCGAGGCTCTTTGCATAAGAAAATGCGTCAAAGTTTATAATATTCACACCCGCATCAATGAGCACGGACCAGTCGGATTTTCCGCAGCAATGAACTGCACACAGACCGCCGAAATCTTTGATTACGTCGGAAATTTCTTTTAATGCTTCTATAATATCTTCTTTTTTTACGGTAATAAATGCGGAAGTTCCGAACTGAGACATAACAGGCTCATCCATAAACATAACGGGAACCGCATCAGGATTGGCTTTTTTAACCTGATGTATCTGCCATACAGCTTTTAGCGTAAGTCCTTTGATTAAAACTTCTCTGTATGTCTCGTCATAAAATGCACAAACACCTTCTGAGTCACAGAGGCTTGTTCCCCATGTAAAAGGTCCTATTATATGGCATTTTGCATAGTTATATTTACCCTGTTTGAATTTTTCAAGATAAAGCGGTATTGCACTGGAATAAGGTGCGGTAATTGCATATTTGTCTAGGTTTGAGAAGTCTTTTTCTCCGATTATTGCTTCATAATCCATAAAGAATTCTTCAAGTTTTTCAAAAAACTCGTCACTCTGAGCATCGTACAAATATTTGCAATTTTTTTCATCGTACACAATACCCGGTATGCCCTGAATATACTGGACTGTCATATCTTCATGTTTGTCCACACCTGCAAGCTGAGGCCAGAAAGGTATTTCTTTGAATTTATCAAAAATTAAATCTATTGCCTCCTGCGGACTTTTGTGAGGAAGGCTGCCTACTGCTGTGGCTTTTAGTGTTAGTGTTTTCAAAAGTGCACCCCGCTCAATTTGTCTTATTAAATTTTACTAAAAATAAATCCCGCGGGCAATTTTTTGAATTTTATGGCGGTTTTGATTTTAATATTGCAAAGAATATATTTATTCTATAATTATTTAGAGAGTGATTAGCAGGATAGATTATGAAAATTTCGATTTTAGGTTCAACAGGTTCAATCGGCAGGCAGGCAATTGAAGTTATTCAAAAAATGCCCGGATTTTTTGATGTTGTGTCTTTGACAGGCGGTTCCAATATTGAAGTGCTCAGACAGCAGATTAAACTTGTTAATCCTTCAAATGTCTGTGTCAAATCAGAAAATGATGCATTGCTTCTTAAGAAAGAATTTCCTAAAATCAATTTTCTTCACGGAGATGAGGGGCTTATTGATATTGCTTCTGATACAACAAATGAGAGAATACTTGTTTCCGTATCGGGCAAAACAGGCTTAAAACCGACACTTGCAGCAATAGAAAATAACATTGATGTTGCTCTGGCAAACAAAGAAACTCTTGTTATGGCGGGAGATATAGTAATGAAGCGCGCCCGTGAAAAAGGTGTAAAAATTCTCCCCGTAGATTCTGAGCACGGTGCAATCCACCAGTGTCTTTCAAATCGTGATGAGGTTGAAAAACTTATTATTACGGCATCAGGCGGGCCGTTTAGAAACAGTTCTATAGAAGATATCAAAAACGCCACTGTAGAACAGACACTTCACCACCCCAGATGGAATATGGGCAAAAAAATAACAATTGATTCGGCAACCCTTATGAATAAAGGGCTTGAGGTAATAGAAGCACATCATCTTTTTAATATGCCGTATGACAAAATTCAAGTTGTTGTGCATCCTCAGAGTATTGTTCACAGCGCAGTTGAATACGTTGACGGAAGCGTAATTGCACAGCTTGGGTTTCCCTCAATGCATATTCCTATTCAATATACGCTTACATATCCTCACCGTTTTGAAGGTATTGAGACACGCAGTTTTGATTTTATAAAAGCAGGCAGGCTGGATTTTGAGGCACCTGATATGGAAAAATTTCCCTGTCTTAAACTTGCTTTTGAAGCGGGAAAACAGGGCGGTACACTTCCTGTTGTAATGAATGCAGCTAACGAAGAAGCTGTTTATGCATTTCTCGACAAGAAAATTTCATTATGGCAAATCTATGAAATTACAAAGAAAATGATGGATGCTCATAAAAGTATCACAAATCCTACCCTTGATGAAATTTTAGAAACCGACATGATTATAAGAGAATTAACAAAAAAATCAACCTCAAAATAAATAAATTTACATTGTAAAAATTGCTACATATTTTGAGATTTTTATACAAATTTTATGATAGATTATACTTAACCTAAGCCCCATTGGTAAGTTGAAAGAGAAATTTATACTGAGCATCGTAGTAAAGTCGGCTATTTGTTTTGATTAACAAATACACATCAGGGCTAAGTAAGTTAGACAGTTTATATATAGTCAAGGAGATTTATTGATATGCCGGATTATTTGACCAAAGAAGAGATTAGACAGTGGAGAAGTTCTTTGGAAAGAATTACCTTAGAAGATTATGCAAAAAGATTAGGCAAAGAAATAAGCAACGAAAAAGAGACTAATGATATGGTGGATAAGGTCTATAAACATTCATCAGAACTCAGATATGTATCTGATGATACATCCGTATCCAAAAATAATTTTAAAGCAGAAAGAATAAATTCTCTCGCGCAGCAATCATTTGAGATAGAAAAAGAAATTTCTCTTGCAAAAGCTGAACGTGAATTGAAAAAGACTATTAATAAACCCAAAAAAGAAACAAAATCACTTTTAAATGAAATTAAAGAAGCTAAAAAATCAGAAATTAAACCTGTTTCAAAATCTAAACAGGAGCCAAAAGCACAGGTCAAAGAAATATTACCTAAAGCAACTATTGTAAAAGAAGAAGTTCAGGTTACTTTCAAAAAGAACCTAACACCGCGTGAACAGGCTGTGTTTGAACATTTTCTTAACAACAAAAATCATATTGTATACGCTAAAGAACTTGCGCAGGTTCTGGAATTGCCAAGAGATTATGTATACAAATACATCAAAAATCTCCGTGCAAAAATGAATGAAAATGCTATTCAAAATGCGGACAACGGCGGATTTATACTCGAAGTTCAGTAAGCATAACAGGTAATAATAAAACAGGCTTTGTAATACACAAGGCCTGTTTTTTATAGTCTTTTAGCGTAAATTTATATAAATATTATGTTTTGTAAATATAGCCCGATAGAATTAGTTCTATGGGGTTATATTTTACAAATAATTGTGATATAACTATATATAATCAGGGGCGGATTATTAAAAACAGTCTAAACCGATAAAGGAGTTTGCACAATTGTCCGGTGTGCTATCCAAAATATATAAGAATACAGCGTCTAGGCGCAAATTAAGAGAAAAGGAGAGATTATGACGGTAGGTCAATTTGTATTTATGTTACACTCCCACCTCCCTTATTACAGAAAAGCCGGTATGTGGCCTTTCGGGGAAGAAAACCTTTATGAATGTATGGCAGAAACATATATTCCGTTATTAAATGCAATTTCGGAATTGTATGACGATGAAGGAATAAAAGCTAAGTTAACTGTAGGTATTACCCCTATCCTTGCAGAGCAGCTTAATGATGAACACCTGAAAAACGGTTTTATCGAATACCTGGACGCTCGTATCAAAGCAGTATCAAAGGATTTGGAAAGATATCCCGACCCTGAAGTTGCACATTCACAACACTTAAAATATCTTGCAAAATACTACTTTGACTGGTTCAACCATATCAAAGATTCTTTTATTAATAAATATGGAAAAGATTTAATCGGAGCATTCAAGAAATATCAGGATTTGGGCTGTATTGAAATCACAACATCAGGTGCAACACACGGATTTTCTCCGCTTCTTGCAACTGATTCAAACCTCAATGCTCAGTTCAAAATCGGTTCTGATACAACAAAAAGACTTTTCGGCAAAAAAGCAAAAGGCTGCTGGCTGCCTGAATGTGCTTACAGACAGGGTTATGAATATACCGGTAAGGATGGTCAAAAGAAATGGAGACCTGCTATAGAAGTAACTCTTCAGAATAATGATATTGAATACTTCTTTACAGAATCACACGTAATAGAAGGCGGAAATTCAATCGGAAACAGACGTGTAATCGGTGTTTACGGAAACATTGAATACATTCCTCTGCCTGAAAGAGAACCGACAGGATATGATACATATTCTGCTTACTGGCTGCCTGACGCGCAAGTGGCCGTAATGGGAAGAAATGACAGAGCAGGGTTCCAGGTATGGTCAGCTGCAGACGGATATCCGGGTGACGGCTGCTATAGAGAGTTCCACAAAAAAGACGACAAATCAGGCGCTCATTACTGGAGAATTACTTCTTCAACAACTGATTTGGGCGATAAAATGCTTTACGACCCTGTATTGGCTATGTCTCAGGTCAACCTGAACTCTGACCACTATACAACCTTAATTTATCATTTGTTAAACGATTACAAACTTTCTCACGATGGTAAAGAAGGTCTTGTAATGGTTTCATTCGATACAGAATTGTTCGGACACTGGTGGTTTGAAGGTGTAGAATTCATAAAACAGGTTGTAAGAAAATTCAATAATTACCTTCCTCAGGTTGAAAGAATGACTGCGGGTGAATACTTGAAAGCTCATCCGCCGACAGAAGCTATCCAGATTCCGGAATCTTCATGGGGTCAGGGCGGTCACTTCTATGTATGGCAAAACCACCTTACAGAGTGGATGTGGCCTATTATCCACGGATGTGAAAAACGTATTATTGATATTGCTTCAAAATACGAAAAAATCCCTGAAGATAAGCTGCTGCATAGAGCCTTGAACCAGCTTGCTAGAGAAAATCTGCTTCTTCAAAGTTCTGACTGGCCGTTCTTAATCACTACATGGCAGGCAAAAGACTATGCAACTGACAGATTTAGAGAACATGTTGAAAGATTTGAGACTATCGCTGATATGATTGAATCCGGCAGCATTGATGAAGGCGTGCTTTCAGAAATTGAATCAATTGACAACTGCTTCCCTGTAATCGATTACAGAGCATATCTGCCTATTGAAGAAGGCAAGATTCCTCAGCAGGAAGAAAAGCTGAAACCATTGTATCAATAATTCAGTTTAATCTAATCTAGTGTCACAATTGCTGCCGGCTCACCGCAGCCAGCAATTGTTCACCTTTTCAATAAGCCACTCAAAAATTTCGTTCACGTTCCTTATCACGAAATTTTCTCGGACAATCTAATAAAAACAAAAAACCGTCTGTTAACTTCAGGCGGTTTTTTGTGCGCAGTTTCTTTTTCATGACATAATAGACCTATGGCTAAGAACAAAGAACGTTTGGACAAAATACTGGTGGACAAAGGCTTTTTTGAAACAAAAAGCAAGGCACAGGGTGCCATAATGGCGGGTGACGTCAAAATTAACGATGAAGTCATTACAAAATCAGGTTACCAGCTTGAACTTAAGGAAAATACAAAGATAGAAATAAAGTCTCTGCCGTTTGTCTCAAGGGGCGGTCTGAAGCTTGATAAGGCAGTAAAAGCTTTTGAAATTGACCTTACAGGGCGAATTTGTCTTGATGCAGGCGCCTCAACAGGCGGATTTACGGATTGTATGCTGCAAAACAATGCGCAAAAAGTTTATGCTGTTGATGTAGGGTACGGGCAAATTGCGTGGAAACTCAGAAGCGACAGCCGTGTAAAGGTAGTGGAACGTACAAATATCAAGAATTGCGACCCATCTGAAATTTATGATGAAAATGATGTTCTACCTGACTTTTGTGCTATGGATTTGTCTTTTATTTCCATAACAAAAGTGCTGGATAATATCAAAAAGCTTATGAATCCTGAAAAGCAGGAGATTGTTTCTCTTATAAAACCCCAGTTTGAGGCAGGTAAAGAACTTGTGGGCAAAAATGGTGTTGTCAGAGAAAAAAGCACGCATCTTAAGGTTATTCGAGATGTTATAGAGTATGCTGAATCAATCGGTCTTTACCCGTTGAAGCTGACATATTCACCTATAAAAGGTCCTGCCGGAAATATAGAATATCTGGTACAGTTAGTCAATTATCAGACTGATTTTGATACAGAATTAATAAATACAGTTGTGGATTCAGCAAATAGTGATGAATTTTAGGAGAAAATATGGCTAAACGTGCAAAAAAGAAAAAAAGTTTTTTAAGCAGGTTTGTTTACTGGGGGCTTTTTGCGATATTTGTATATTTTGGCGTAAATGCGCTGTCTTATGCAGAGCCTTTGAAATTTGCGCATATATCGGATGTGCATTTGTCTGATAAGACTGTGGATACGAGTTACAAGCTGCTTTCGCACACTAAAGAATTGTTTAAAGATGAGATAGAACAAATTAATTCCGTACCTAATGTTGATTTTGTTATAGTTACGGGTGATTTAATCGACAAGCCGCGTAAGCCGCTTTTGGAGCAGGCATGTAATCAGATGAACAAGCTCAAAGCCCCGTGGTATTTTACTTTTGGCAATCATGATGCGGCAGTTGGGACTTCTTTTACCAAGGATAAATATTTTGACTATGTAAAAAAACATAACAAGAACATGGATTCTGACACATTTTATTACTCTTTTGTACCTAAAAAAGGCTACAGGGTTATAGTTCTGGACGGTTCTGTTGATGATAAGATTACTGCTACGGGAGAAATTTCCGAAGAGCAGTTAAAATGGCTTGATATACAGTTATCACAGGCAAAAATTGCGCAGCAGATTCCTCTTATATTTTTGCATTTTCCTTTGCATGAGCCTTTTCCCAGTTTTCATCACAGGATAGTCAATGCAGATGAGTTTTATACTGTTTTGCACAAATACAAAATGCCAATGGCAATATTTTCCGGACATTACCATGCAGCAAAGATATATAAAGAAGACAATATTCTTCATGTAAGCACGCCTTCGCTTGCTACATATCCGAATGCTTTCAGGATTGTAACTGTTAATAACCTTAAAAACAAAGTTATTTTTACTTTTGATTTCAGAGAGACCAATCTGAAAGAATTGCAGAAAAAAGCTAAGCTTATGACATTTTCCGCTTCAACCTTAGCAGGAGAAGAGTCCGACCAAAACACGATTGTGGTTCTTGATAAATAGGTTATAATGAATTAAGGTCGGCTGTGATTTTCAAATCCGATGTATAACAAAAACAAATGGAGTTTTAAAAATGAGAGAATCAAAGGGCAAATTCATTGTTAAATTCAGAGGGGTGAGAGGAAGCCATCCCACACCGGATTTTAATTTTCTTGAATACGGCGGCAACACAGCGTGTGTTGAGGTAAATGTAAACGGACATTTAATTATACTCGATGCTGGAACAGGTATTATTAAAACCGGTAACGAACTTATGAAAGAGTATGCCGCACAGTTTCACAAAGAGCCTATATGTGCATCAATATTATTGAGCCACGTACATAATGACCATATTCAGGGGCTGCCGTTTTTTAAACCATTGCATATAAACACATCAAAGATTAATATTGTAGGATTTTCCGAATATGAAGAGGGTTTGGACGGAGTGATATCAAATCTTGTGTTTGACAAGTCTTTTCCTCTCGGATTAAATGATTTGAATGCAAAATTGAGTTTTTACGATATAAACGACAACTATGCTCTAATTTTTAATGATGAAAGCGATGTACCGGAAATGATTAAAATTCAGTCGGATGAGGATTATGTGCCGCAGGGAGAAGAAGTTGTTGTAAGCTGTCTCAAGTCTAACTCTCATCCTAAAGACGGAGTTATGATTTACAAGATTGCATATAAAGACAAGTCTATTGTGTATGCAACAGACACAGAAGGTTTTGTCGGAGCGAACAAAAAGCTTGTGTTGTTTGCAAGAGAAACTGATTTGTTGATACATGATGCGCAGTACACGAGTGAAGAGTATCTGAACTCGTATTTTTCAAAGCAGGGCTACGGACATTCTACTTTTGATATGGCGCTTGAAACTTTTTCTCAGGCAAAGGCAAAGTCGCTGGCATTTTTCCATTTTGACCCTAATTATAACGATGAGTTTTTACTTGAGATTGAAAATCATTATACTGAAAATTGTAAAAGCTGTTTTATTCCTAAAGAAGGTCAGGAAATTGTTCTTTTATAGAGTTTTAGTAGCCTTAGTTTTAATATTTTTACCTCTTTGTGCACATGCAAAAATGGAGGTAATGACAATAGATGCGCAAAAAAACGCCATTGACCATAACAACCGCGGTGTTATTTATATGCAGGACAGGTATTATGCTGCTGCAATAAAAGAGTTTCAAATGGCTGTTCTGTTAGACCCTGAGACGCAGGCAAGTTCTGTTTATTATGCCAATCTTGCCAACTGTTATATGAAAATAGGCTATCCTGCTCTTGCACAGGACACTTTGCAAAGGGCTTTAAAACGTCATCCCATGAATTTCAGTCTTTATGAGGATCTTGCCGTTGTGTACAAGAGGCTCGGTATAACTTCTCAAAAACTAAAATCTTATGGTAAAGACAGTCAGAAAAATCCTCTTTCTCAGGTAATGGTCGGATTGATTCTTATGGAGGATGGCAGAACAGAAGAGGGGCTTGCAAAGCTGCAGGAGTTTGTTTATACAGAGCCTGATTTGATTATAACTAACGCGGTCAAGAATTACATAAACAAGCGGTCTAATCTAAAATATTAATATTTTGTCGAATGTAACAGTAAGAATTTTCCTTTAAGTTAAAGAAGAAAAAATTAAAGGAGAATCTTATGAGTCACGAAGAAATTTGGAAAGCTGCAAAAGATACAGCAAAAGCAAGAGAAATCTTTATGAACAAGCTTGCTTATACAATCGGACCGGACAGGCTTAATCATTTGATGGAATGCCATCTTGAAGACTACAATCTCGTTGATGTAAGAAAATACGAAGATTATGTCAAGGGGCATATTCCTTATGCGGTGCATGTTCCTTGCGACCAGCTGGACGAGCAGATGGTTAAGTTTTCAAAAGATAAACTTAATATCGTATACAGTTATTCTTATCTTTGCCAGTTAAGCCAGAAAGCTGCTTATAAGCTTGCTGACAGAGGATACCCTGTTATGGAACTTATCGGAGGCTTCAAAGGCTGGAAAAAACGCGATTTTGATATTGTTGAAAACGATGTTTCCGATTACCCCGGATAAAAGGCAAAATTAAAATAAAAGAGCAGGTGGCTATGTTTACCTGCTTTTTTATGTACAAATAATTTGTTTTTGTTAAGATTTATAAAAGAAGCTGTCACATTAAGTAAATATTTTTTATTTATAGGTTTTTAGGAAAAAGTAATGAAGCGGTAGAAATTTCTTTATGAAGCTGAACGGTCTTAATTTACAAAATAATATACAAAAGTCTGTGCAGCCAACTGCGCGCAATAACGTATCGAACGCTCTGGAAAATCAAACCATGACGGCGCCGACACAGACAGACTCTCAACGGGTTGAGAGTAATGTCTCAAGCGCTGCTTCAAACCCTATTGAAAACAGACCGGTAGAATCGTTAAAAGCGCAGCTGCTTGCTCAGGCTCCTATTTCTTACACATTTGTTCGTGATATCAAGCTTCCTTTTTCCAACAACGCAAAACTATACAAGCTTGCTAACGGTCGGAGAGTAGCAATTCTTGAAAAGAAAGGTCCGACAGTTCTTGAGACTTATTACAATGTCGGCTCTATGAATGAGCCGGACAGTAAGAGAGGCATAAGTCATTTTGAAGAGCACATGGCGTTTAACGGTTCAAAAAACCCCAATGGCGGAGGGCTCGGCGCGGGTGATTTTTTTAGAATAGTCAACAGTATGGGGGCTATGACTAATGCCTCAACAGGATTTTCTCAGACAAATTATTTTATTACCTCCCAGCTTTTGAGCAAAGACGATGATTTTGATTCTTCCGCATATATTCAATCCGAGCAGCTGCAGTATCCTTCGCATTCGCAGGATATGCTTGTAAAAGAAAAAGGTCCTGTTACACAGGAGATAGCAATGGTTGGGGATCAGCCCGAAAATATTGCTTTGAACCAGTGCATAAGAAATTTGTTTAATATAGAGTCTTCTTCTCCGGATCTTGTTGCAGGTACTATTTCCAACATAAATAATCTTACAAGAGAGGATATAGTTGATTATTATAATCTCTGGTATACGCCTGATAACAGTGTAACGGTTGTTACGGGAGAAGTACCTGAAAAAGAAGCAATAAATACGATTGCAAAGTATTTTAACAAGACCATATCGGCTCCCGTACAAAACAGAAAATATCAGGAGTTCAATCCGGTACAAAAACCCGTAAGGGTAGATATAAAAATGCCTAAGGCTCAGGCAAGCATATCAGCTATGGGTTTTGCAGGTCCTGCTAACAATTCCACAAAAGAAAATATCGAGATGGAACTCCTTATGACTGCGCTTTTCGGATACAAAAATGCAAGAATAAGAAAGGCTTTGAATTTAATACAGTCTTCTGCTTCAATTAATATTGAAAGAGTAGGTAACAGACCCACTGACCCGAGAGCAATTTTGATTGCGTCAAAATCCACTCCGCAAAAAACAGAACAGGTATTAAAGACTATTTATCAGGAGATTAACAGGCTCTCTGTTCAGCCGATTACTCAGGAGGAACTTGATACAGCTAAAAAGACTTTGAAAATGACGTTTTCAAAACTTTCCGAAAGTTCTCAAATGATGAATTCATTACTCGGGAATGCTCTTTTAGATGACAATCTTGATTATGCCGAAGATTATCTTAATATTCTGGACAGGATTACACCTGCTGATATTTCGAATTTTGCAAAGAAATATCTGGACTTGAACAAAGTCTCTTTATCTGTTGTGCATCCTGAAAAGATTGATGATGAATCAATAATCAATAATTACAAGAATGCAAACAAAATAATTGCGGCATCTGCACCTAAAGCGTCCTCTCCTTCCGTAACCTTTAAAGGCCGGCTTGAAGACAAGATGTTTGATACATCAAATGTTAAGCAGTACAGGCTGGCAAATAATATGGAGTTGATGTTAAATCCCAACAAGTCCGATATTTCAACAGCTTACATAAAAATGCAGACAGTTGAACCTGCTAAGACAAAGCCGGGGGTTCCTTCCATACTGTCAGTTATATTGAACGAAGGTTCCAAAAATAAAGATTATGACGAGTTCTATAAAGATGTCTACAAGTCAGGTATATCTTTGAGTTTTTCTGCAGGCTACAGTTCAATCAGTGCAGAATTTGATTCGCTTTCAGAAGATTTAGGCAAGTCTATTGATCTTGTTAAAGAAGTTTTAAACGCCCCGAGAATTAATCAAAAAACTTTTGAATATGCAAAGAGTGTTGTTCGTGAAGTCTCAATGAAAATTGACAATTCTGCAGAGGAAGCTGCAGGGAAAGAACTTTTCCCTGAACTGGCTGAGTTTTCTACAAAAGATGAACTGCTCAAAGCTATTGACAGTATTACTATTGAGGATGTTCAGGCGTTCTTTGATTATATAAAAAATAACGGTATGGCAAAAGCTGTTGTGACTGCTCCCGTACAAAAAAATCCTTCTCTTGAAAATACCGTTATATCAAAGCTTTCAACTGATTTAAATACATTTAAGCCTTTTAGTATAGAGTTGTTCAAGACATACAAGCCCATTGAAAAAAACAAGCTTATCACTCAGGCAGAACCGAGAAATCAGGCTGACATTGTGCAGGTATTTAATTTTAAAACTAATTTTAATCCCAAAGACCAGATGGTATTTTCCGTATTGAATACTATTCTTGGCGGAAGTCCTTCCTCCCGTTTGTTTGAAGATTTGAGAGAAACTCAAAAACTCGCTTATCGTGTAGAATCAGGTTTGGATTTTGTCGGAGATACCGGGTTGATTTCTCTGAGTATCAAGACTACAACAGACAACCCGCAGGAAAATATTCAGCAGTTTGATAATGTACAAAAGTCTTTGGACGGTTTTAAAAAACATATTGATAAATTGAAGACAGAACCTGTTTCCAATGAAGAACTTGACGCAGCAAAGCTGAGATTAAAGACAAAGTTCCTTAACTTGCTGGAAACTTCAGATTCTGTTACGGGTGTGCTTGCAGGCAGCAAAGATCTTGTCCACGGCATTAACACAATTAATGAAAATCTCAGGATGATTGATGAAATTACGCCACAGGATATTCAAAACGCTGCAAATTACGTTTTCGCCTCGCATTCAATTACGTCCATTCTTGCAAGTCAAAAGACTCTTGATAATATCAATATCTCTGTATAAAAATTTTATCAGAGTCGTTGAAGGATATTTTGTATTTTTTCTTTTTCTTCGGCAGGAACATCGAAATTGAGATATTCTTCAAAGTATTCTTTTGCGTCTTGTTTGTCTCCTCTTGCCATAAACAGCATTCCGAGGCGCTTGTAACCCAGCGGGAATTTATCATTTACGGCAATGCTCTTTAACAGGTTTGATATTGCTTTATCTATTTCGTCATTTGCTTCATAAGCCAGAGCAGTCTGGTAGAATATAAGTTCATTGTCTTCTATGTATTTCAACACTTCTTCAAAATTTGCTATTGCGCTGTCATAGTCTCCGAGTTCGAAATAGACCATACCAAGATCCCAGTTGGCATCGTAATTTTTTGGTGCAATTTCAAGCACGGAATCAAGTGCATCTATTGCATCGTCATAGCGTTTGTCTTCTATATAAATACGTCCGAGGTAATGTCTTAAAGCAGCGTTATCCGGTATAAGTGCAATTGCGCTTTGCAAAATTTCGATTGCATCCCACAGGCGGTTTTCTTTGTAGTATATATCAGCGATATTTATGTATGTTTCAACAAGTTTGTCATCAAGAAAAAGTGCTTTTTTATAATACTCTTCCGCTTCAGCATTCTGACCGAGATGGGCATAGCAGAGCCCTATATTATTATACAGGTGAGCGTTTTTATTATCATGTTCAAGAAGTTTTTTGAACTCTTCAAGAGCATTTTCATAATCTCTTTTTTTAAAAAGTTCCATTGCCTGTTTTAGTTGATTTTCAAAGTTTTTATCCATGATTTGATATCCTGTCATTGTGTTTATTTTTATTCAATTATATTAGAAATACGTTCAGCTGTTTAGTTTTAGTTTTTTGTGTGCTGCTAATATGTATTATCAATACACTTACATTATAGCCCTTTTGGCTTTTTTCCATAAATCGTCATATTCTTCAAAAGAATACTCTTCCAAAGGCTTCACAGCCAGTTCTTCCATTTTTCTAAAACGCGCCATAAACTTTCTGTTTGCTTTCAAAAGCGCCTGCTCTGCATCAATCTTGTTCCACCTTGCAAGGTTCACCGCAGCAAACAAAATATCGCCGAACTCTTCTTCCGCATGCTCCTTATCGTCGTCTTTGAGTGCTTCTTTAAATTCATCTATTTCTGAATTAAAGCATTCCCACAGCGTCTTTTCATCAGGCCATTCAAATCCTTTTTTAACCGCATTTTTGCTTATTTTCTGAGCACTCATAAGCGCTGACTGAGCCTTGGATATACCATCCATTGCAGATTTTCTGTGCTTTTTTTCTTCTGCTTTGAGTTTTTCCCAGTTGTCTAAAATATCTTTGGTTCCGTTTACTTTCACATCGCCAAAAACATGCGGATGGCGGTGAACAAGCTTGTCAGCTATACCTTTTGCAACATCTTCAAGAGTGAATTCATTATCTTCTTTAGCTATTTGAGAATGCAGAACAACCTGCAACAATACGTCTCCCAGTTCTTCGCGCAAATGTTTGCAGTCACCATCCTCAATAGCGTCTACTGCCTCATACGCTTCTTCGAGCATATTTTTTTTAAGTGAATAGTGAGTCTGCTCTCTGTCCCACGCACAGCCGTTCTCGCTTCTGAGAGTTTCTATTATATCTATAAGCCGTTCTAAATTCGGATAATTCATTATCTCACCATCTGATCTACTGTCATTATTAATATACCCTGTCCGCCGAGTGCTTTTAAGTGTTCCACACTTTCAAAAACCTTGTCCGCATCCACTACAACATGGATTACAACATTCTTATCATCGCCCATCATTGTCATAACCGTAGGTGCGGTAAATCCGGGCAAAAATGTGCATATCTCATCGAGTTTGTCCTTAGGAACATTTGCCATGAGATATTTTTTCTCTCTTGCATCCAGGACTGACTGCAGCGCTGTTAAAAGAGTGTCAGTTTTTTTCTTAAGTTCGTCGGAAAGTCCTTTTCTTGCAACCACTATTGCTGAGGACTCAAGAATTTTGTCAATTACTTTTAGCTTGTTGGACTTTAAGGTCGAACCGGAAGAAGTAATATCCACGACAACATCCGATAACCCCAGACGCGGTGTAATTTCCGTAGCACCTGTCACTTCAATGATTTTAGGTTTTTTACCGGCTTTTTCAAGAAATTTCTTAGCAATATTAGGAAACGATGTAGCAACATTTATATGCTCGGGCAAATCCTCTACACAGCTGTACCGATCTTCTTCTTTAACAGCAACAACCATCTCACAGTTGCCAAAGTCAAGATCCATGATTTTATCAACATCAGCTTCTAATTCCGTAACGATATCAAACCCCGTAAATCCTATATCAGCAACACCAGCCTCAAGAAAACGAGGGATATCTGCTGTTCTGACATAGATAAGCTTGTGTTTTTTGTCTTTTGTCGTTACCTGCAGCGTGCGTTCGTCTTTAGCGGGAAAGTTTAATCCTGCAGCACTCAACAGCCCGTAAATTTTTTCGGACATTCTGCCCTTGTTCGGGATAGCTATCTTTAAAATTTCTTCCATTATTCACCTTCCCAATAAGCCACTCAAAAATTTCGTTAACGTTACTTATCACTAAATTTTCTCGGATAATTTAGTTATGAGCCTGAAATAATTATAGTGAAATCAGAATGGACACAATACATTCTTACAGGGTCATACACAAACTGTGAAGATTTTATTTCCGGAACCTGTTTTTTGAGCCAGCTGACAAAATCACTCGTAACCGCTGCGTTGTGACCTATAATCTGTGAATGAGGAAGATGTGCTCTGCCTATGCAGTTTACTTCGTATCCGGAAGCTTTGAGTTCGTCTTTAACCTTCATTGCTTCTTCTTCTTTGTCAAAAGCATACATGATACCTGCAACAAGTTTTTTGTCAGACGGAGAAGGTTTGTCTCTGTACACCATTCTGTCAATTACTTCCTGTGTTTTTTCAGGGTCAAGTATCCAGTAGCTTATGTATCCTTTTTTGGAAGGAGCACCGGGTAGTGTTGCAAATTCAACATCATTCATGTTTATATTTCTCAAAGCTGCTGCAAGATGAGACATTTCATACAAAGAAAGATTTGTTCTGACATTTGAAGAAGCAATATTTAGAACTTCGGGAATTTTGGTAATCACAGAAGGTGATTGAAGTTTTTCGAGTACTGCTTTTACAAACCACTGCTGTCTTGAGGTTCTTCCTATATCGCCGAGACCGTCTTTTCTGAATCTCAGATAACCTTCAACCTGCTCACCGTTAAGAACATGGAGCCCTTTAGACAGATTGATATGCAGTCCGCCTGAATAATCGTTATAATACATGTCTTTTTCTATATAAACAGGAACACCGCCTAATGCATCAACAAGTTTTTTTACACCGTCATTATTAATAAGGACATACTTGTCAACTTTTATACCGAGAGTGTCTTCTACTGTTTTTAATGTCAAATCAATACCGCCGAGTGCATGAGCAGCATTGATTTTTTGCACACCGTGGTCGCCTGCAAGATATACTTTGCTGTCTCTGGGAATGGATATTGCATTGACAGAATGTGAAGCCGGGTCAAGATTGACAAGTATCATTGTATCAGAGCGGGTACCTTTAAAAGGATCGCTGTTTTTGCCGTTGGAGTCTACACCCACAATAAGTATATTTTGTTTACGTTGAAGAACAGGCAGGTTAAAGCCCTTTTGTTCTTTAGGGTTCAAATCTTTTACAAAACTCATAAGCATTTTAGAGTATTTATTATCAACACCGGCAGTACCTATAAATACAAATGCCGCTGCTATCAATACAATAACAGTCATTAGCAGGCATATTATAAGTCTGCCAAAACCGTTTTTGGCTTTTGAGGGTTTATGTCTGTATAAATATTGATTATATTGTTCGTCCTTGTCTTTAAGTTCGTTCATCTCTAAACTATCCTTATTAAGTAAAAAATCTTCCTCTTAATTTAATAAATATATTACTTCAAAAAAAAATAATTTAATATATCGTTTATTTTAAATTAATCATTTTTTACGTATAATCAGCGTATGAATTATACAGAAATAAGAAAAAATTTAATTGATGCGCAGAGAATTGTTTTCAAATTCGGAACAAATGTTCTTCGAAATGACGACAAAGAGATTTCGCTTTCACGTATATATACTTTTATAGAAGACATAGCAGGCCTAAAAAAGCAGGGCAAAGAGATTATCATAGTAACATCAGGCGCGGTAGGACTGGGTGCAAAAAAACTCCAGGTTGATGCCAATGAGAGTATGTCCGTAAAACAAGCCTGTGCTGCTGTCGGACAGTGCAGATTAATGTGTATTTACGAAGACGGTTTTGACAAATACGGCATAACAACAGCACAAATCCTTCTTACGGAAGAAGATTTTACACAGAGAGTTAAGTATCTGAGCCTTCATGACACGCTCAATACTATTATTTCACTCGGTGCAATTCCCGTAATAAACCAGAATGACACTGTTTCAACAGAAGAACTGGCTTTTTATAAAGACGCATTTCAGATAAGTTTTTCCGATAATGATAAACTCTCCGCACTTGTTGCAAGCGAACTCGATGCGGATGTTTTAATTGTTCTGTCAGATATTGACGGGTTGTTTGATGACAATCCCAAAACAAACCCGAACGCAAAAAAGATTGATGTTGTACAAGAGATTACGGAAGAATTTGAAGAGTTTGCCTCAGGAGCCGCAGCAGGCGGAAGAGGCGGTATGAAGACAAAACTCGAAGCAATGAAAGTAATCACACGTTCAGGCGGTACGGGTCTTATTGCGAACGGTAAAGAACCTCATATAATCAAACGCATATTCGGGCAGGAAGAACTGGGCACAATTTTTCTGCCAACGGAAAACCTCGCAAACAAAAAACGATGGATTGCATATGCAACCAATATACAGGCACGTCTGATTGTTAACGACGGTGCCAAAAAAGCTTTAACGGAAAAATACACAAGCCTGTTACCCATCGGCGTTTTAAATATCGAAGGAGATTGCCAGAAAGGTGAGATTGTCAGCATACTTGATGAACATGGCAATGAGTTTGCCCGCGGTATGATTAATTACAACTGTTCCGACTGCAAAAAAATCCTCGGACATCACTCGGATGACATACTCGATATTCTGGGATACAAAAACTATGACGCCATCATTACGCGCGATAATATCGCATTACTGTAAGGAGTATTTATAATGACCACTTTAGAAACAATGGCACAAAATGCCAAACTTGCATCATACACTCTGGCTTCTCTTGACACAATGACTAAAAACAAAGCACTTGATGCTATTGCCGATAAAATTGAAGAAAACAAACTTCTTATACTGCAGGAAAACGCAAAAGACCTTGAAGCGGCAAAATCCCTTCTGGAATCAGGAGAGATTAATCAGAGCACCTTTAATCGTCTGAAACTTGACGACAACAAAATGCGTGATATGGTTCAGGGCATAAGAGACGTAAAAAGACTGGAAGACCCCGTTAACAAAAAGCAATGGGCAATGGGACTGGATACGGGTCTTGATTTGTACCGCGTAAGCTGTCCTATCGGTGTAATCGGCGTAATCTTTGAAGCAAGACCGGATGTAATCCCTCAGATTTGTGCTCTTGCAGTTAAAAGTGCCAATGCAGTGCTTTTAAAAGGCGGAAAAGAAGCATATAACACAAATGTAATTCTTGCAAAAATAATAAAAGATGCACTTAATGAAACAGGAGCATTTCCGCAGGACACAATAAATCTTCTTTTCAGCCGCGATGAAGTGGCACAGATGCTTGCCATGGATAAATATATTGATTTGATTATCCCGCGAGGAGGCAATGCGCTGGTACAGTATGTAAAAGATAACACAAAGATTCCTGTCATGGGTCATGCTGACGGCATCTGCCATATTTATATTGACGAAAATGCTGATGTAAAAAAAGCTACAGATATTTGTATAGATGCAAAAGTTCAATATCCAAGCGCCTGCAATGCGGTAGAAACAATTCTCGTACACGAAAGTTTACTTGAAAACTACCTCCCTCAGCTTGTAATGGAACTTGAAAAAGCACAGGTGAAAGTCAAAGGATGTGAAAAGTGCAAAGAATTTGCCCCTCATCTTGAACTTGCAGCAAAAGAAGACTGGGCAACGGAATACGGAGACAAAACAGTTTCCATAAAAGCAGTAAAAGACCTGTTTGACGCAATAGCACATATAAATGTTTACGGCTCGGGACATACTGACTGCATTATTTCAGAAGACAAGCAGGCTATCGACGTGTTTATGAATCTTGTTGACTCTGCAGGAGTGTTTTCAAATGTGTCTACACGCTTTGCAGACGGATTCAGATACGGACTGGGCGCAGAAGTCGGGATTTCTACATCAAAAACTCACGCAAGAGGTCCTGTCGGCTTAGAAGGACTTGTTATTTACAAATACAAAATGTACGGCTCTGGACAGACAGTTGCTCCTTATGCTGAAGGCAAAAAGACTTTTATTCACCAGAGAATAATATAATGACTCAAAGCGCATATATACATATACCTTTTTGCAAAAGCAAATGCAATTACTGTTCATTTGTTTCTTATACAGGATGCAGTGAAACAACGCGTAAAAAATATACAGATGTTTTGCTTGCGGAAATTGAACATTATTACAAAGGTGAACCTCTAAAAACGCTCTATATAGGCGGAGGTACTCCTTCATTACTTCCGGTTGATGATTTAAAAAAATTTTTATACTGTTTTAATTATGAACCGGCTGCTGAGATAACTGTTGAAATAAACCCTGAAACAGTTAACCTTGTCTATTTAACAGAATTAAAAAATACAGGATTCAACAGAATATCCATAGGTGTGCAGAGTTTTAACAACAGCATATTAAAAGCCATAGGACGCATACATGACTCCCAAAAGGCACTGCAAACAATAATGGAATGCAAAAAAGCAGGGTTTCAAAATATAAGTACGGATTTTATATACGGACTGCCCCTGCAGACTCTTCCTGATTTTATAAAAGACCTCAATACAGCAGTAGAACTCGGGGTTGAACACATATCATTGTACGGGTTAAAGATAGAAGAAGGATGTAAATTTTACCAAAACATGCCTGAAAACCTTGCAGATGACGACCTTCAGGCAGATATGTACCTTGCAGCCATTGAAACTCTTGAAAAATCCGGATACTGGCATTATGAAATAAGCAACTTTGCAAAAAATGGTTTTGAATCGCGCCACAACTTAAACTACTGGAATGACTGCGAGTACTACGGCTTTGGTGCGGCTGCACACGGTTACATCGGCGGAGTAAGGTATTCCAATTATACTGATTTAAAAGAATATGAAAAAAACTATAAATCTAAAGAGTATATTGAATCTTTAAACAAACATCAGCGCCTTGAAGAGAGTATATTTCTAGGTTTCAGAAAAGGTGAAGGCATAAATGTTAAAGTAATTAACACCCGTTTTAAAATAGATTTTGAAAATTTATACAAAAACATTCTCGATAAATATCTTGCAAGCGGACATCTTATAAAAACAGAAAACGGATATAGATTAAGCAATGACGGTTTTTTAATTTCTAATGTAATACTTTCCGAATTTATAGATTGTTAAGTATTGTATACAAATATTGATAAAATAATAAAAAACATTAAAGTTTTATTCAGAATGTTCCGATTATATTTATGTGAAATGTCTATAAGGGAAAAATATCATGGCAATAGCAAATTTCTTTTCCAACAGAGATCCTGATTTACCGAATCTAAATCTGAAAAATTTACCAAAGATTAAAAAAGGTCTGCCCAAGATTCAAATGACAGGTGAAAGTGATATACTTTTTGAAATTGACGGAAAGAATATCCTTATGGATGATGTAGCAGAAAAAGTAAGCAACCTATTCTTTAATTCATAAATAATAAACACATAAAAAAACACCTTCAACTGAAGGTGTTTTTTTATGCTGTCAATTCTTTCTCTTTTCCGGGAAGAAAGAATTCTTTTTCATAATTATCAATCTTTTCAGACTTTTCTGCTTTTTCAGCTTGAGGTATATATAATTCCTTAAGCGTTGTGACAGTTTCTCTTCCAGGTTCTTTTTCAAAAAAGCATTTTCCAACTTTATACCCGAAAGCACTGGCTGAAATAGAACCTGCAACAAATACCAGTCCTTCAAGAATCAGAAGACCTGTTTTGAGATATTTATTATTTATATTGCTTTTATAATTAAGAGCCTTTGAGGAATTAAACGCTCTTTTCATCAAAGATTCTGCAGAAAACATAGCTGTCATCCCGAATATTTCTTTTTTGAGCGCAGTTTCTTTGTCTTTTGCAGTAACAACTCTGTAACCTGCTGCACCGATAAGAAGCGGATTTACGTTTTTTGCTGCCCATTTTGTACCTTTTACTGCTGTTGAAAGTACTTTGCTTTCCTTAGATACATTACCCATTGCTTTTATTGCTGCCTGAGCACCTCTTCCGACAGCATTATCAAGTCTGGAAGCAGCTTTTGCGGCATTGGCAAACTGACCGATATCAGCAAAAACTCTGCCTTTATCATTAGTATTAATAACTTTATCTGCGTTTCTAACGCCGAATAATGTTGATCTTACCAATGCATCGTACATTAAAACATACCTTTCACTATACACTTCCTTACTTATATAAAAACAAATTACACAGCAAAATTGACCGCTTTTAAATTCTATTTACGAATCGTTACAATAGACATAACATAAAGTAATTCAAGGGTTTATAATATAATTGTTTTTAAAGAAAGGTTAAAAATTTTGTTAAAAAAATTATTATTAAAACTCATCATCCTTTACCAAAAAATATCGAGTCTGAAACCGCCCGTATGCAGATTTTATCCGACTTGCTCCGAATATATGAAACAGGCAATAATAAAGTACGGAGTGCTAAAGGGCGGCTGGCTGGGAATAAAAAGAATTTGCCGGTGCCATCCTCTTAATCCCGGCGGGTACGACCCTGTTCCTTAGATAATAAAAATTCATACTAATAGACGACATTTTGCATTATACTGGATTTTTCAGTATTTTTTATATAAAATCAACTAAAAAGAGTCCCTTTCTTCGTATAAAATTCACCCCCAAAAGTAACATAACGGACTCGCATGAGGAAAAAATGGTAAATCTTTTAATTTTCTTACTTGCAGTACTATTGATATATGTAATTGCATTCACCGTATACTATGCGGCTTGTGTTGTTCATAGCGCAAAAGCTAAGAGATTTTTGCAAAAACAAAAGTATAACGCAGCTGCACAGCCGAACAATATCATTACGATAATATATGCTCGCAACAATGAATCTACGATAGTACCGCTTCTTGAGGCATTGAATAAACAGCATTATCCCAGAGAAAATTATCAAACTCATATAATCCTTGACCATTGTACGGATAACTCGTCCAATATTCTTGAATTTATAGGCGGTGCAAAAATATGGCGGGTAGGAGAAAACGCTCCCGTGGGCAAAGATGAAGCAATTTCATGGATACTTGAGGGACTATTGTCTTATCAGAATATTGATGCATTTATCTTTCTGAATGCAGACAGATATATAGACGAAAACTTCCTTGCTTCAGTTAACGCAAACCTTACAGGCGAAAAAATTCTGGTGGGTTCAACTGATTATCTTGTAAGAACAAAAACTCTTCTTAATGCAATAAAAACAACATATCATACTTATGTAAACAGAATAATCAATTGCGGACGCTCCCTGATGGGACTTGCAAATGTTGTTGATACAGATATATTTGTTATCAGAAAAGAAGTCCTTGATAAAATTAAATGTGTGGATTTCAAAGACAATAACAGTGAATTGAAATATACAACACTGCTTGTGAGAAACGGTTTTATACCTAAATTCTGTCCGCTTATCAAAACTTATACATCAATTGACAACTTTAAAGACAGAAAACCGTCAGTCTCTTTTAAGCTGTCTCTTGTATGGAATTGTATCAGACTTTTATTAAAGTCTCCGCCTAAGTTTGGTGAATTTCTGGCTAACACACTTGCTCCAAACTTCTGGTTTTTAACTCTTGTTTATTTGGGATTGCTAAGTTTTACAAACACATATGAACTTACAAACTTCTCAATAATCAATTTTAATGTAGTATTTTTCTTTTTCAGTGTGCTTATTTTGTCATTTTTGGCATCGTTATATACATCAAAACTCGGCAAAAAAAATCTGTTTTATTTGGTTTTATACCCTGCATACTCTCTTATGAAAATTCTTTTGCATGTTCCTGTAGCAGGTGTTTTGTTTAACAAAATTACAAGCAAAACAATTGCGGAAGAAAAAGAAATGTCTACGGTAGACGTATGCGTAACAGACGGTAAAAACAATTTGCAATGTAAGCTGGATTTGATATCAGAAAGCGGACTTGTACGTGCCGTATTCAGATTTAAAAAGAAAAAATACTCTTCATCCTCTCAAATCCGTATGGTAGACGCAATTAAAGAGGTATCTGATAAACTTAACGAGCACGGATTCAGAATCAAAATATGCCAGTCCTGCGGATATTTTAACCTGAAACTTGACGGTTCAACAAATATGGTCAAAGGATATTGCAACAGACTTGTTCTTCAAAAAGAATCTGAAGTTCCTTTAGATACAGTACTGTGGAACAGCTGCGGATATTTTGTACCGCAGGAAGTTAACAAAATTATTGACCTTAACTCATTTAGAGAAAACTGATATGACTAACAGTGACGAAAATGCTAAATACTGGCTTGCATTTGCTTCCATTGAAAAGATAGGAAGCGTATTCATTCAAACTCTTTTTAGGCATTTCGGCTCAATAAAATCTGCCTGGTGTGCTGGTACGGATGAATTGTACAAAGTAGAGGGGCTGACAAAAAAACAGATTAACGATTTTCTTGAAATAAGAAACCGTACAAACCCTGATGAATGCATTGAATATATTGAAAAAAAGAATATAAAATTTATTAATTACACAGACAATGCATATCCCAAGCTGCTCCGTCAAATCTACAACCCGCCGATGACACTTTTTTACAAAGGTGATTTGTCACGCTGCAATTTTGAAAGAACGCTTGCTGTTGTCGGCTCAAGAAAAGCCAGCGAAGCAGCCAAAACAGTTCTTACAAAAATTCTTTCCGAGTTCAAAGGTACTGATATTTGTATTGTTTCCGGTCTGGCTCTCGGTATAGATTCCTGTGCACACAAGGCTGCCGTCAATAACGGAATCAGCACAATAGGCGTTATTGCAAGCGGTTTTGACTTTATCTACCCAACACAAAACAGAGACTTATACAAAAAAATAGAAAATGAAGCCGGGATAATTTTTAGCGAATACTGGCCGACTTTTCAGCCGTTACAATGGCGATTTCCTCACAGAAACAGAATTGTAACCGGTCTATCCAAAGGCACGCTTGTTGCCGAAGCTGCAATGAAAAGCGGTGCACTGATAAGCGCCAACCTTTGTCTTGAACAGAACAGAGAACTCATGTGCATGCCCGGACTGCTCACAAATCCTAATACAGAAGGTATATACAAACTAATAAAAAATGGTGCTGCTGTTGTTACAAGAGCACAGGATATTATGGATACGCTCAACTGGCAGGTAGAAACAGCGAAAGAAAAACCTCAAGATACCATAGAAAATCTGGACTTAACAGAGCAGGAGAAAGAAATCTTCGAACTTATTGCCACCGAGCCAAAAACCTTTGATACAATACTTGCACATTCCAAAGCAGATTTTGGCGATTTGATGGTTATGCTGACAAATCTTGAGATTAAAGGCTACATTAAACAATCAGATGGTGAAAAATACATGTCGACTGTAAATGTGGGCTGATATTCATGTTATAATTGACCCTGTAGCATTATGCGTCAAGACTGACGGAGGAAGAAATTTAGACAATGTTTGACAGCTTATCGGATAAATTACAGGAAATTATAAGAAAAACATCGGGTACGGATAAATTAACTGAAGACAATATGTCTGATGCATTAAGAGAAATCCGCCGTGCTCTGCTTGAGGCAGATGTTAACCTTAGAGTTGTAAAGGCTTTTGTGTCTTCAATCCGTGAAAGAGCAGAGGGAGAAAAGGTTGTACAGGGAGTTGACCCTGCACAGCAGCTTATAAAAATTGTAAACGATGAACTTGTTAAACTCCTTGGTTCGAAAAATGAACCTCTAAACCTCACGGGTCATCCGTCTGTTATCATGATGCTCGGCTTGCAGGGCTCCGGTAAAACCACATCAAGTGCAAAACTTGCAGTAAAACTAAAAAAAGAAGGCAAAAATCCGCTGCTTGTTGCATGTGACGTATACAGACCCGCTGCTATTGCTCAATTAAAAACACTCGGAGAACAGACAAAGACAGAAGTTTTTACAATCGAGAACTGCTCGGATGTACAAAAAATAGCACAAGAAGCATTGCAATATGCAAAAGACAACGGATTTAACGTTGTAATTCTTGATACGGCAGGACGTTTGCAGATTGATACACAAATGATGGCAGAACTTATGATTCTGGACAGAACAATCCATCCACAGGAAAAACTGCTTGTAATAGACGCAATGACCGGTCAGGAAGCAGTTAATGTTGCAGAAAACTTTAATGCACAGCTTGAAATAACAGGCCTTGTTTTAACAAAACTTGACGGTGATTCCAGAGGCGGTGCGGCATTAAGTGTTGTTTATTGCACACAAAAGCCGATAAAACTAACAGGTATCGGTGAAAAACTAGATGCTCTTCAAGACTTCCACCCTGACCGTATGGCAACAAGAATCCTTGGTATGGGCGATATTGTATCTCTTGTTGAAAAAGCACAGGAAAATTTTGACGCAAAACAGGCAGAAGAACTTGAAAAGAAAATGAGAAAAGCGGAGTTCTCATTTAACGATTTTTTGAACATGCAAAAAACAATGAAAAACCTTGGTTCAATGGATCAGCTGCTGGGAATGCTTCCGATTCCCGGATTAAAAAAAGATGACAGACAGCTTATTGCAAACGAAGGCGAAAAACAAATGAAAAAAATAGAAGCCTTTATCCGGAGTATGACACCGGAAGAAAGAGAAAATCCTTCCATTATCAACACAAGCCGTAAAAAACGTATTGCAAAAGGCTGCGGAATGGAACTTGCGCAGATAAATCAATTTATTTCTCAATTTGAACAGATGAGAAAAATGATGAAAGGTTTTACAAAAATTTCGGACAAAATGAAATCCGGAAAAATGAAAATGCCTAAACTGCCAAAAGGTTTTGGCGGTCATGGAAAACTGCCTTTCTAACTCAGGCTTTTACGGTTTTATCCGATTTTTTAAAGTTCAAACCTTTAAAGTTTACAGACGAAATAGTTTCATCAAGTTTATCTTCATATTTTTCTGCTATTTTGTTACCGCCGTATGAACCTGCAGCAAGCGCAGCAAGAAGCGCAGGATATTTTACATAATTTTTTTTGTTGTGTACAAACAATGATACAGCCGAAACTAAAAATGTCGGTATCAGAGTATTTGCAATAACTTCTTTGGCAGTTCTTTTAATTTGATTATTATTGCCCTGAGTTTTGGCTACAGACATGCCCGTAAGCGCAACCATAGGAGCATAAAAGTAGTTCATATTTGGAAGAGACAATATGGCATTTGCTGTCTCAACAGCAGGCTTGTTTACATAATCAAATTTGCTGAAAACCTTATTATTCAGACGGAAAGCGGTATAAGATTCTTTTGATTTATCTTCTGATTTAACAGAAAAATAAGGCTTGTTTAAAATATATCTGTAAGCAAGCCTGTTTCCTGCAACTGCACCTGCAATACCTGCAAGGGTATTTATTGTCGCAGCAACGCTCTGGCTTATCACATATTCGGTATTTTTCAAGATGGTTCCATTGAGCGAACCATGCCTGCATATAGCCTGCGAAAGCGGTCTCACAAGCATAAAGCCTGCTGCAGAACCCAGCAATATAGCTGTATCTTTTGCAAGCGTTCTTTTTTTCTTTTGCGGGGAGGAGTTATTATAATCCAGCACAGTCTTACCGGTTCCCACGGCGAGAAATACCGTAGGTGCCAGCACACTTGGTTTGGTAAAGACTGTAGATATCTTTTTTATATTCATAGTTGTTGTTACCGGCTAAAAACCGTGCAAATAATATTAAACACAAAAAGCAAAAAAATTGCTTGTCTAATTCAATATGTAAAGAAATGTAACAGTATATACTTAAAAGTGAAATTTCAAGGTTTGTATATACTTTATATATATGTAAGACAAAATCAAACAAACATTAAATAAACACAAAAATATAAGAGACTTTCACACTAACCTACCTAACTTCCTAACCTTCCCTTCCTATTAAAAGTATTGCTCTAATGAAAATTAGAGCTTTTTTTTGCGAATTTTTGCCAGTGTGGAGTCGACCGCAGGGAGCGAACACGTCCTGTGAGGCAAAACCACGCTTTTGCCGAACTGCAAATAATTCGAATACAAAATGGCGTCACGAAAAAACAATAAATTGAAAAGACAACCAAGATAATTAAATAGTGACCGAATTTTTGCCAGTGTGGAGTCGAGTTTAACAAAGTAACACAACAGCCATCACAATAAACTTATGCTGTTAACCCTTAATCTGAAAAGGACACTTTACACACCTTGCCTTTGGCACAAGCACAAGATTATCCTCAAGGTCATACATTTTTGCTATTCTAGTTATAAGCTTTGACCCGCAGACAGGACACTCAAGGTCAGAAACATCATTGGCAAGAATCTGATTTTTAATAAACAATGTAACCTCTGTATCAGGCAGTAAAGACAAATCAGGATGCTTTTCATACTTTTTTATATCAGCAGGTTTAAGCTTTAAGCCGTTAGCCAGCTTCTGGCGTATTGTAGAAGCAAGAAACAACTCCTGCCCCGACTCAATATCTTCTATAGTTTTTAAGGGCAAGGCTGACTTTTTAGCCAGCCCTGTCTGTGATAAACCGAGTTTTTCTCTTAATTCCGAAACAAAAACTGCAAGAGATTTTGCTTTTTCCTTTGAATTTTCTTCAGGCATTAAGCTTTTGCTCCTTTAGTTTCCTGTCTTTCTCTCCACCAGTCAAGAAGTGTTGATGCAAAGAAAATACTTGAATAAGTACCGATTGCAATACCTACAATCATCGCCAGTACAAATTCTTTTGTTGTCTCACCGCCAAAAATGTATAACGCGCCCAGCGTAATCAATACAGTCAAAGATGTATTGATACTTCTTGTTAATGTCTGGTTTACACTCGCGTTAACTATTTGCGGGAAAGTAGCTTTCTTAGCAAGGAATCTGCAATTTTCTCTGATTCTGTCAAAAACAACGATTGTATCGTGGTTTGAAAACCCGATAACAGTAAGAACCGCCGTAATGAATAAGGCATCAATGTGTACATCAAAGAATATACCGAGAATTGCAAAGAACCCGAGAACAAACAAAGCATCATGCGCAAGAGAAATCAATGCAATAACCGCATAATCAAGCTGAAATCTGAATGACAGATAAATAACAATACCTAAGAATGCCAGCCCCAGGGCATAAAGTGAATTCACAAAAAGTTCTTTACCTAAAGAAGGTCCGATTGAACTTACCTGAACAAGCTGTGCTGCAGGATAATCTGCCTTAACCACATCTCCGATTTTTTGCTCTGATGCTTTATCATTACTTTTGAACGCTGTTTTAACAGAAATTACAGTAGAAGGTTTAATATTTTCTGCCTTGGATATGGTATTGTTAGACTTTAAAACCTGAATTACAGGGTTTTCTATGCCGGCTTTAATAAGATTGTCTCTTATTTTTGAAACTTCATCATTAGATACATCTTTTGTCACTGAATACTGTGTTATTGTACCTCCGGTAAAATCAATACCAACTTTAACAGGGAAATGCTGAGGGGAGGTAAACATCAAATATCCCATTGCAACAAGTCCCGGAATGATTAATATCAGCGACAGACCAAACCAGACCCATCTGTATTTTACGACATCAATCCATTTATGTTGATGTAAAACTGTTTCACTCATTTATATTGTCTCCTTAAAATTTGTTTTAGTATCTTTTTGGATTATTTCCGTTCCGCCGGAGTAACGTCCGGCTCCACATGGGCAGCTTTGTGACCGAAAAATCCGCTAGTCCAGAATACCGAACTTGGCTTTTTCTTTCTTGGTTTCCGTAGCCTGATAAGCTTTGCCGATTTCAGACTGTTTGATACCAAACCAGCCGGGGTGTTTTAACTGACCTGCACCGAACAATAAGTGCATAAAGTTTTTTGTTACTGTGATTGCAGTGAACATACTGATTAAAACACCTATAATCAATGTAAGTGCAAAGCCTTTGATTATACTTGTTCCCAAGAAATACAAGATTACACAGGTAATGATAGTTGTCATGTTAGAGTCAAAAATTGACGTAAATGCTCTGTCAAAACCCGCATTGATAGCAGTGAACAGCGTTCTTCCCGCTTTAAGTTCTTCTTTTGTTCTTTCAAAGATAAGAATATTCGCATCAACCGCCATACCGATACTGAGGATAAAACCGGCAATACCTGCAAGAGTCAATGTAACGGGAACAATCTTGAATATTGCAAATACAAGCAAAGAATAAATAATCAAAGCAATGTCTGCAATAGCACCCGGCAAGCGGTAATATAAAAGCATGAATATCATTACAAGACCGATACCGATAATACCTGCTGTTTTGCTCTTGGCAATACTGTCAGCACCGAGAGTCGGACCTACCAAGCTTTCCTCAATAATTTTAGCAGGAACAGGCAGTGCACCTGCGTTAAGAAGGTCTACCATTTTCTTTGCTTCTTCATAAGCAAAACCTGAATCACCGCCAGAAATCTGAGCGTGACCGCCTAAAATAGGTTCTTGAATAGTAGGAGCAGACTGCATTTCTCCGTTAAAGAAGATTGCCATGGATTGCCCAACCATTTTTGTAGTCAATTCACCGAATTTTTTTGCACCTTTGTCATTAAATTCAAGAGATACAACCCATTGTCCGCCAGGGTTTGTAGAAATTAATGCTTTTCTTACGTCTTTACCTGTCAGACCTGTCGGAGCCCAGCCTGTTGTACCGTATTTTCCGTCCAAAGGTTTTTTAAATTCCAATTCTGCTGTCTCGCCTAAGAATTCTTTGGCTTTAGCAGGGTCAGAAATATTTGGAATTTCAATCAACAGACGTTTTTCACCTGTCTGCTGAACAACTGTTTCAGCTACGCCGAGAGCGTTTACCCTGTTTTCGATAGCAAACTGCAAACTGCTCATCATATCAGGCGTTATCTTTGCAATTGTGTCTGTTGTCTGTGCCTCAAGCACGATTCGTGAGCCGCCTACAAGGTCTAAACCAAGTTTTGTAGGCTTTTTGATGATTACAAATACTGCTGCAATTACGAGTGCAATAATCATCCAAAACATTAATTTCTTGTTTTTCATTTTTTTGCCTCTCTATACCCCTTAAAATATTATTTCAAATTTACAGCATGATTGTAGCAAAAAAACGATTATAAATGTAGAAAAATCAATAAATAGCCCTGTTGGATATTACACTTTGTTAACAGAACAGGAGGACAGATAAAACAAAATCGAGCCTGCTACGCTCAAATTCAGGGATTCTGTATTTTTTGCCATCGAGATTGTTGTTTTTGTATCTGACAAAGACACAGCCTCTTGTGTTAAACCGTCTGCCTCAGACCCGAGCATAATAACAAAAGGCTTTGAATAATCAATTGTTTGAGGCTCAACAATGTCTTTATAGTTTACAACTGCTGCAATAAAGTTATGGTTTTTAAAAGTATCTTTTACAGCTGCAAAATCTGCTTTTACAACCGGCACTTTAAAAAGACCACCCACAGTTGAGCGAACAACCTTTGGATTGTATCTGTCAATAGTATCCCCGCAGAGTATTACAGCCTCAATGCCGAAAGCAGCAGCAGAACGAAGCAAAGTACCAAGATTGCCGGCATCTTTTGTGTTTTCAATCATGGCAATTCTTGTTTTTGACTTGATATCTTCAAGTTGAATATTCTGTTGTTTTGCGACTGCCACAGCCTCGGGCGCGCTGTCTGTGGTAGAGATTTTTTCCATAACAGCGTCAGTCACAAGAATAATTTTGTCTTTAACAAATTCAAACTTTTCAAGATATTTTGCAGTTGTAAAAACCGTGCAAATATCAACTTTTTCAACAAATGCCTCGTACACAGGCTTGTAGCCTTCAATCAAAAAAAGTCCTGTCTCATTTCTGTATTTTTTTTGTTGAAGCTTTACGGTTTCTTTTACTCTTTCATTCTGAACGCTTGTTATTTCTATCATTTACCTTCCTGCCAATCTTTCAGCCACTGTTTTTCCTGCTCGTTTAAAAGACCGTAATCAACTGCCTCCTCTTGAAAAGGTACATGAGAAAATGACTGTATTTTCAACTCTCCGTTGACTCTTGTAAGATAAACCGTATTTTCCAGACGTACCCCGCCAAAGCCGGTCTTATATAATCCGGGTTCAATTGTAAACACCATATTTTCTTTCAAAACTCTTTTGCCTAAAGTCCCGCAGGAGATTGAAGGAGGATTTTCGTGGACATTGATGCCAACGCCATGCCCGAGTCCGTGATTAAAATTAAAGTCTTTTAAACCGGATTTTTTATGGATTTTTCTTGCAACTTTATCCAGAGTAAAGCCCGTTGTTCTGTTTGTAACCCTGTAATGATAAGCATTCAAAAACATTTTCAAAACAGTTGTATAAACTTTCTTTTGAAGTTCATTAGCCTCGCCTTTGACAAAAGTCCTTGTAATATCAGTAGAATATCCGCCTTCAAAATGCCCCCCGCAATCAAGCAGTACAAAATCACCGTCTTGAACTTTTACACTGTCAGAAGGGTGAGAATAATGGATTACGGAAGAATTTGCACCTGCAGCAAGAATTGTTTTAAAACTAAGCTGTTTCGCACCCTGAGCGAGAAACTCTTTTTCTACACTGTCAGACAGCTGTTTTTCTGTAAGTCCTTTTTTTGTCTGTACAAGTTCAAATGCTTTTTTTACAACATTATCCGTTCTTTCAAAATTCTTTTTAAAATGTTCTATTTCTGCATTATTCTTTATGGCTTTAGCTTCTTTAATATAGTCTTTGCGTGCTTCCAGCGCTTTTGATTTTATTAGTTTGAAATCATGATAATTTATTGTCAAAGGATTAAATAGTATTGATTTAAAAATTTTAAAAGATTTTTTAAAATCCGCAAGAGGCAGAATTTCAAAGTAATTTCCTATTGTTGTATCAAATTTTTCATCCGTAAAAATTTGAGCCTTTTGTCTTGTGACAATCATCTTTGCTTTAAAAGTCGAGGAAAAAGGAGTCTTATACTGTCTGCAATTGGTAAAATAAGCAATATTTTCAAGATTTGTATCAAGGTAAGCTTCATCCTTTTTCAATTTTCTTTTGAGTTTTTTGAACTTGTCATCAGCACTTACACCTGCAATAGAGATATCTATTTGCTTGACAGCTTGACCGTTATCGCTCTGTTTGAGTTCCGTAAAAAGCCCTACAGGGTCAAAGTCCAACGCCTCTATTTTACAGCGTTTTTTAGCAAGTCTTGCTTTTAAAAGCTTATAAAAATTAAGAGAAATTTTATCGCAAACAACGCCGACTACGCTTTCCGGCTCGATTCTTGCTACTAGTTCCGACAAAAAAGTCTGACCTAACTGCAATTTAACAACCTCTGTTACAGCGTGGTCAACTTCGGCGTCAGCCTGTTCATGGTATCTGCCGTCCACAAACTGATATACTTTATCTTTTGTCAAAAGCACATCGCCGGTTGAGCCCGAAAACCCTGTTACAAAGTATCGTGCACAGTTGCAAAGTTCGTTGTATTCAACCAGAAACTCGTCTGTTGTATTTACCAGCAGGCAGTCGAGGTTATTTTCTTTTAAAAATTCTCTTAATTTTTTAAGCATTATCTTTTCTTCTATACACAAGAGTTATAAATGAAAACTTTTGCGAAATGACGTACAAAAACTGTTTGAACAACAATTAGTTCCATCTGTCCGAGGCATTGGAAGTTTTTTCTTTCTGCTTTGAATGTCTTTTAAATTTCACGCGGCAATTAAAATGCCGAGTTATGGAACTTAAGTGAAAACTAGATTTTGTAGAAATGAAGCATCAAGTTTGAATTTTTAACTCTTGTGTAAATATTTAAAATAAATCATTTCCTACTTTTTATCTGTCAAATAGAGCAAATGCCAGCCGAACTGTGTCTGAATAGGCTCTGATAAATCGCCTACATTCATTGAAAAAGCTGCATCTTCAAATTCTTTTACCATAACGCCTTTGCCGAAAAACCCGAGGTCTCCGCCGTTTGCACCTGACGGGCACATAGAAACTTCTGCAGCAACATCTTCAAACTTTTTGCCGTTTAAGATTTCTTCTCTCAATTGTTTAGCTTCTTCTTCTGTTTGAACAAGAAGATGACTTGCTCTAACTTCTGTTGTCATAATATTATTCCTTTTATTAATCTACGCAATTGATTATACCAGCTTTTCAACCCGTCTTGCAATCCGCCGGAAAAAAGATTAGAATGGGTTATATTTTTTAAGGGAAACTATGACAAGGCTGCATAAAATAACGGGTATAATCTTTATTTTGATTCTTGCAATCTCGCTTTTTCTTGTTGTGCTAAAGCCTTTTATAACTGCAAAAATCATCGCCTTTGCAAAAAAACACTCAAGGGGACAATACACCTGTACACTTGATAACAAAGGCAACCACGTAGCAAGACTTTATAAGATTTCTAACAACGAAAAAAAACTTATAAAAACCTCGGTAAGCAACAGCTGTATATTCTCACGCCCGAAGGTTAACGCAGGGTTCTTCGTATTTGCCATAGGCGGAGGCGGCGGAGCAACCCCTTATGAAAGCGGTAATCCGGGTAAAATAATCTCAAAATACAAAACCATAAACAAGCCCGTAATAGTTATAAAAGCAGGAAAGGGCGGGCACGGAACTTTTTTGGGCAAAAATGACGAATTCATAGACGCACAGGACGGCTATCCGACTGTAATAGAGGATTTAAAAATTTTTGCATCAGGCGGGTCAAAGTCCACAAGAATGACCCCGAGAGGCACACAACCGGAACCTGTCGATTATCACATACCGGACAAATATCATTATTTATATGATATCCCTAAATCAGCAAAATACGGAGCTGCAGGTCAATTTGACCAATATACAAAGGACATTAGCGCACGCGCAAAAAGCGGTCATTCAGGTGCGGTCATTATTCAGTGGTAAACTAAAATATTTTTGCAAAAGATATAAAGTAGTCATTAATTACGTTTACAATAATCGGCATAATCCAAAGCAATATAGCTGCACCTAAAACAGGTTTAAAAAGGAAGCTTAACTGGAAAACATTTACCTGAGGCGCAGTTTTTGAAATAATCCCCAAAATCAAATCCTGCCCGAGTGTTGCCAGAAGAACGGGTGAGGCTATTTGCAACCCCACATACAAAACATTCGAAGTCAGAGTTATCAAATATTTTTGATTTATGAGCCTGTCCATAGGAATGGCGTGCGCATACATAGGAAAAATCTCAAAACTCCTGTGCAGTGCATTTATCAGCCAGTATACCCCTCCGACATGGATAAAAAGTAATACGGCAAGAATTCCGAAGAAATTCCCGAGAATAGAGACCTGAGCACCTGCCGTAGGGTCAAGCACCATAGCAGATGACAGCCCCATCTGCATATTAATCATATCACCTGCCGCAGATATTGCCTGAACAATACAGTTTGCAATAAAGCCTATCATCATACCGCCTGCAACATTGAGTATAAGCCCCAGTGCAAGCGATGCACCGTGAGGCACCGGTCCCGGTTTGACAGTCATCATAAGAATAATCGTCAAAATCAAAGCAAAGCAGAGTTTTACCATTCCGGGGATTTCTTTTCTGTTCAAAACAGGAGCAAATCTTATAAATCCCAGCACCCTCGCAAATATAAGCACGCCGCCGCCAAGAGCCGCGTTTATCTCAGGAAAGTATTTAGGAAAAGCTTCTAAAACCGTATCTATCATTCTTCTACGGCTCCTTCACTCTGTCAATTTCTATTACCTCTTTATCAACGGGAGACCTGTTATCAACCAGTACTTTGATTGTATTGGGTTTATTTTTCAATTTAAACGTAATATATGAAATACCTTCCTGAAATGTACGAACAACCAGCTGTGACTCCGGCGTATAAAGTTCCGTTAACACTTCCGCATTAACAACATTTTTGTTAGAAATATCGAGTTCCATAGGACGGTTATCCATATTCAAAATATACGCCCCGTCAGAATGCAGATTTATAACGCGGGTCTGCTGCGCAAATGCAGAAAAAAACAACTGAGGCATTACTGTCATAATTAATACTAAAATTAATTTTTTCATAATTTCACCTCATAATTTATCTGTTCATTATTGCATTTCTTTCAATCAGGTTAGGAGACGGATTGGGCATTCTGTCTGAGGGATAGTGTTTTGTTTTTGAGTTGTAATCGATAAAAGGAATTTTACCCGGATTGCGCATTATATCTCCGATTTCCTGCTTGTTAAATCTGCTTTCACCCTGTTTAAATTCCGAGTCAAACGGGCGTGTATACTTGTGATAATTAGATGAAAGCACAAAGCTGTCCGCTGCGGGAATCTGGTTAAATGCCATTTGAAACCCTTCTGTCAAAAGGTTTGTAAGGAGTTTTACATAACCCATTCCCATAATCATAAGAACGAGAAATACTGCAAGAATCTTAGGTGCAGCCGCAATAGTTTGTTCCTGAACCTGAGTGACAGCCTGTAAGATACCCACAACAAGCCCAACACCTGCCGCAACAAGAACACACGGCATTGATATCATCAGCATTGTGATAAGACCTTTACCCATATATTCCATTAACATTTCCATATAATTCGTCCTTATTTTTTCTTAAATAAAATCTTTTTAATTGAAGCTTGTCACAAGACCGTGCACAATCATACTCCAGCCGTCTACCGCAATAAATATCAAAAGCTTAAACGGCAGTGAAATAATTGTCGGAGACAGCATAAACATACCTAATGCAAGCAGTACGTTTGCAACAACCAGGTCCAGAACAATAAACGGAACGTATATTACAAACCCTATTTCAAAAGCTGTTTTTAGTTCGCTTATGATATAAGCAGGAGCAACCTGCCAGATAGTTATATCATCGGGGGTTTTAGGCTTTGGAGCACCGGAAAGCTGTATAAAAAACGTCATATCCGACTGTCTTGTCTGCTTCATCATAAACTCTTTGAGGGGTTTTGAGCCTTCATTAAGCGCCGCAACAATATCTCCGTTTTTCTGGTACGGGACAGAGCCCATTTCCCACATTTTGCCAAAAACAGGACTCATTGTATAAATTGTCAAAATCATTGACAGACCTATTAAAACAATGGCAGGAGGCACCTGCTGGGTGCCGAGAGCCTGCTTTAGCATTGCAAAAACTATAGTATATCTTAAAAAACTGGTCATACAGGTAAAAAAGAACGGCAGCATAGAAAATACTGTCATCACAAGCAGCATCTGTAAAACCGGATTTAAGTCTTTTAATACGCTTTCCATTATCTTCTGTCCTTCTTAATCGTTACCGGAAGCAGCCCTGTCTGCCATTTCTGCTCTTTCATCAAGCTTTCGCAAGATTTCTCTCATTACAGGTTGTTTACGTCTTGCCGTTTTTATGGCACTCATCACCTCGCTGTAATCGGCAGAAGGCTGTTCCTGTTTTCTTTCTGCCTGCAAAGGCTGTAGAGGAACAATACTCATCGGCTCTTTTTCATCCAGTTTTGCAAGAAAAGACGTTCTCTCTGCATCCGCAGCAATAAGAAATTTCTCATTGCCTGCTTTAACAACATAGAGTGTCTTTCGAGGTGACAGATTAAGTGCATTTTCAACGGCAAGTTCATTAGTATCGTTTTTACACCGGCCTGTAACCATTGTTTTTTTATAAACGGTCACACCCAGAAACAGCAATCCGACCATTGCCATTGAATATACTAAAAAATTTATCAGATAAATTCCCATTTTCTATTCCTAAAGATCTTCTTCATCTACGTCAAAGTCAGAATAATCAAAGTCTTCTTCTTTTATTTCATCGTCCTGGGGCATCTGCTGCTGAGCCTGCATTGCCTGCTGTTCTTCATTGAACATTTGTTCGATGTTTTCTTCGTCAGCATCAACTTCTTCCTGAGCAAGCTGTGCGTTTTGCGAAGCTTCATTTTTTTCTTCAGTAAAGATTTGATTGATTTTGACTCCGTACCTATCATTTATAATGACCAATTCTCCTGAGGCAACAATTTTGTCTTCCACCTTTAAATCAATCTTGTTGTCATAAACAGAGCCGATGTCCACAACAAGCCCTTCCGAGATTTGTTTGAGTTCTCCGAGAGTAAGTTTGACTTTTTCAAATTCCGCACCTATATCGACTTGAATGGTATCCCACATATTGTACATATCAGAACCTGGCATGTTATCTCCTTTCGGGTTTGTCCCGTTATCATCAAAATCATTTTCAATCATAATTGCAGGGTTTGGCACAACCTTGATTTGCGCGCAGTAATCTTTGTATTTTATTGTCATTACGGAGGATTTGCTGTGTTCCAGAAGAACTATATCACCCGGCTCCAGTGATTTTAAATCATTGAGCCTCAGCCTTGTATGTCCTACGTTAAGGTTTACACACGCTTGTTGTGAAAGAAAATCCGCTATGGTAAAAGTATCTTCTCCCAAAGTAACCTTCTCCGGCACAATCGCAGCAACGGGAAGTTTAATAACGATTTTGCCTAAAGTCATTTCTTTTTCTCTCAGGAAGAAAGTAAGATTGCATTCGTTGTAGTTGTTGTTATTTTTCGGAAGCTGTTCGTTTTGTTTAATGTTCTGGCTGAAATTTTTATACAGGAAATCATCAAATCCCGTAAGGATTTTAGCTTCAAGGTCAGTGAGTTTTTCAATATTAAAGTTTTTGCCGTTAGGACCGAGTGTTCTTTCAAGCAGATTTTTAACAAACTGTTTAGACAGCCTGATAAAAACAGACAACTCCTTGTTCAAACGAATCTGTGTAACAAAAAACTCTTCTCTTTGTGCAAGAATGTTTGTATTTTCGCTTATGCTTATAAGTTTTACATCAGCTTCTTCGCCCCAGAAATCACGAAAAGTTTCACACACTGTTTGTGTGAAATGATTGTTAAACCAGTCATAAGTCAGGTTTAAATTATTGGAAAATTCAGATGTAATATTTTCGTTCTCTTCCCTTGTCTGCAATGTGATTTCCCCTAATCAGACGGGGTGCATAAAGTTATAATATCCCTACAACTTCCCCTATAGTAATCTTAGTGTTTAGGAGGTTTCGTCACATCATTTGTTCGGTGGATTTATTTTGTTAAAGCTTTTTTAAACTCTTCCACATCTTCTTTTGTATCAATACCGATGGGTTTAAAGTTTACCACTGAAGTGATAATTTTCATGCCTGACTGGAGCGCTCTTAACTGCTCGAGGCTCTCTGCTTTTTCAAGCATTGTCTGATTCAAAGCTGTCATTTTAAACAGAGCTTCTCTTTTGTAGCCGTAAAGACCAATATGACCGTAGAATACAGCTTCGCCAAAGTTTCTTTCGTAAGGTATTTTGGAACGTGAAAAATAAAGCGCAAAATTATTATTGTCGATAACGCATTTTACAAGGTTAGGGTTTTCGACTTCGTCCTTGTCCTCAATCACTCTTAAAAGCGTTGCAATATCAGCATTTTCCCCTGTTTTTAGCGCTGTTATTACGCTGTCGATACTTTCAGGCGTAATCATCGGTTCATCGCCCTGAAGGTTCACAATGTACTCCATTTCAGGGTGGCGTGAGGCAACCTCGGCAATCCTGTCCGACCCGCATTTATGGTCAGCACGGGTCATTTCAACCGTACCGCCAAAACTCTTTACGCAGTTATAGATTTCTTCGTGGTCAGTTGCAACAATCACCTCATCCGCCTGTTTTACAGCAGAAGCTTTTTCATACACCCATTGGATTATGGGTTTGCCTTCAACCTCTATGAGCGGTTTTGCATGGAGTCTTGTAGACGCATAGCGTGACGGAATAATGATTGCTGTTTTTGACATAATTATCACCTTCGTTATTTATATTAAGTTCTGCTATAATTATATTACAAATTTCTGTCGACAAATATAATAAGGACAAACCGTGGCAATTATCTCGGATGACGACAACAGGCAAAAGCCCCTCGATATAAACAAAAAAGCAAAAAGCGATAACCTTGAAACAAAAGAAATCGCTTTTGATAAATCTTTTGAAAACAACATACGCCCTAAAAAGCTGGACGAATACATAGGTCAGAGCGCCCTTAAAAACACGCTCAAAATTTCAATCGAAGCGGCCAAAAAAAGAAACAAACAGCTTGACCACCTGCTTTTTTACGGTCCGCCTGGGCTGGGTAAAACAACATTAGCGTCTGTTATTGCAAACGAACTTGAGGCAAACATAAAAATAACCTCTGCACCTGCACTGGAACGCCCGAGAGATATCATCGGCATACTGATGTCGCTCAAAAACGGCGATATCCTCTTTATTGACGAAATACACCGTCTAAACAAAGTAACGGAAGAAATCCTGTACCCTGCAATGGAGGACTTTTTTCTTGACATGACAACAGGAAAAGCCCAGACAGTAAAGACCCTTCGCGTACCTTTGCCAAAGTTCACCCTGATTGGTGCAACCACAAAAGCAGGAGAGTTGTCAGGCCCGTTAAGAGACCGTTTCGGAATAATCCATCGTCTGCAGTTCTATACACCGGAAGAACTTTCCTCTGTTGTATCAAGGACTTCAAAAATACTGGAAATCGGGATTGATAAAGAAGGAGCACAGATTATCGCAGGCCGTTCCAGAGGTACACCGCGTATAGCAAACCGCCTTGTAAAACGAGTTGCAGACTATGCACTTGTAAAAGCTGACGGAAAAATTACACGTGAAGTTGCAATAGACGCATTAAATACACTGCACATAGATGATAATGGTCTTGATAACACAGACAAAGCGCTTTTAAAACTCATAATCGAAAAATACGATGGAGGTCCTGTAGGCTTAGAAACTCTTGCCGCAGCACTCGGGGAAGATGCCCGCACAATAGAAGATGTCTATGAGCCTTATCTTTTACAGGAAGGGATTATACAAAGAACCCCCCGAGGCAGAAAGATTTCACCCGAAGGCTACAGGGTGCTAGGGTACAAACTTCCGCCGGATTCAGGTCAGCAATCTCTTTTTTAAAAAATATTATTAAAAACACAACTCAATTTTGAAAGTATAGGATGAGATTTTAAAATTTCTCTCCACTGTTCAAGTTCTTTGCCTTGCAATGCCATATACACACAGTCTTTATTCATATTCAATATACGGTGATGTCCGGACTTTGCAAGAATATCCCTGCTTTTTGCATAGCTTGCTAGTGCTTTTGTTTTATTCAAATCTATATAAAATTTGTCTTCTTTATTTGTAATAAAAGGTTTGAAATAAGAAAAAGAAATATCATCAAGAATACTTAAAGTTTTCAAATCCTCTTCTAAAAAATCTTTCACCTGTTTAAATTTTTTTACCTCGTCAAGCGATTTTTCAACAGGCAAAAAGCCCATTTTTGTGTGATATATAATTGCACCCGGAAAAGAGGTTCTTGGTATATAATCAATGCCCAGAGACAGTGCTCTTTCTATCTGCATCTGGTCTAACCTGATACCTACTCCTGCGTAATCAGGATTATAATTATTCATATGACCTTGGAACATTTTATATGTCCCATCTTTAAACCTTTTAAGATAAAAGTCTTTTTCTCCGACAACACATTTAGCGTCTGTATCCACAAGTTCATAAAGCTCTCTGAGCATATGTCTCTCCGGAGAAAGGTATGGTTCCTGTTTAACTTTTACCTGAAGTTTTACGGGATGACCAGTTTCTCGATTCTTTACAAGAATTGTATCAAGTCTGCTGCCTTTATATTCAAACCTGTCAGTCATAAGTTCACGAAGCATAGAAGACTGAAAAAGATTTTCGTCTTTATATTGTTCCATTCGCAAGGCAGATTTTTTTGCTGCTTTTGTGAGTTTCGATGATGCAATTTTTGTAATAATTTTACTAATATGTGGCATATTAATAATTAAAAAACCCTCCTGCAAAAATTACAAGAGGGCTTTAATGAAATTTTACACGATATACTTCGGCTTACGTTTTTTATGAACAACCGGAATATCCGCAGTTCAAGCAGATGAAGCAGCCTTCACCGTAACCGAGAACCGCACCGCATTCGGGACATTTATGTTCTTCGCCTGTGTGCTGTGCTTCGGGCAGTTCAGCTTTAGGTTCATCTACTGCTTTGATTTCAGGCATTTTCTTGTCATCTTTTTTCTCAAGGTTCATTGGCTGGAATTGTCTTGAGTTGTTACGATAAACTGTAATACCCTTAAGATTGTTTTCATAAGCTAACAAATAAGAATCCGCAACATCCTGTCTTGTAGCATTTTCTTCAAAGTTAACTGTCTTAGAAACAGCATTGTCTGTATGAAGCTGGAATGCAGCCTGCATTTTAACGTGCCAGTAAGGAGAAACATCATGTGCTGCCACAAAAATTTTCTTGGCTTCTTCAGGTACTTCGCTGCAATGTGCTGCTGTACCATCTATTGAAATTTTCTTCATCAACTCATCTGAATAAAAACCGTGGTCTTTTGCATATTCTTCAAAGATGGGATTGATTTCCATCATTATTGTACCATCCATTACGTCACGGATAAATACAAGACCGAACAGAGGCTCAACACCGCCTGACGCACTTGCAATCATAGAGATTGTACCGGTCGGCGCAATACAAGTTGTTGTTGCGTTTCTGATACCGTATTTTGCAATCTGTGCGTCAAGGTCAGCCCACATTTCATCTGTAATTATGCCTGCTGATTTGCCTGCATATTTGTATGTTAAGAAAGGTTTACCGTCTTTAAAAGCACCATCATAAACACTGCCTTTAAAGTTTCCGAATCTGCCTCTTTCTTTAGAAAGCTCTATTGATTTAACTTTAGACTGGTAATCAATGAATTCCATAACCTGAGAAGCAAGTTTTGTCCCTTCTTCAGAGTTGTATGCAATACCCATTTTCATAAGCATATCAGCCCAGCCCATTACACCGAGACCGATTTTACGGTTATTTTGAACCATATCTGAAATCTGAGGCAGCGGATAATTGTTGATTGCAATTACGTTGTCTAAGAAGTGAATAGCAGTTTTTGTAGTTTCTGCCAGTTTATCCCAGTCAACACTGTAGTTCCCTTTTGAACCTTTAAGCATAAGTCCGAGGTTGATAGAACCGAGGTTGCATGCTTCGTATGGAAGAAGAGGAACTTCACCGCATGGGTTTGTTGATTCAATATCACCGATAAGCGGTGTCGGGTTGTCATAGTTCATTTTGTCAATGAATACAATACCGGGTTCACCGTTTTTCCATGCACCATCAACAATAAGGTCAAATACAGCTTTTGCGCTTAATTTGCCGACAGGCTGTTTTGTTCTGGGGTGAATCAATTCATAGTCAGTACCTGCTTTTAGGGCTTCCATAAACTTGTCTGTAACAGCAACAGAGATGTTAAAGTTGTTAAGTTTAAAGTTATCTGATTTGCAGTTGATAAAGTCTAAAATATCGGGGTGGTCGATTCTCAAAATCCCCATGTTAGCACCGCGTCTTGTGCCGCCCTGCTTAACAGCTTCGGTTGCAGCATTAAACACTTCCATAAAGCTTACGGGGCCTGATGAAACACCCATTGTAGAGCGGACAACATCATTTTTCGGTCTCAATCTAGAGAAAGAAAAACCTGTACCGCCGCCAGATTTGTGAATAAGAGCTGTATTTTTTACAGTTTCAAAAATACCTTCAAGCGAGTCTTCTACAGGCAGTACAAAACATGCTGCCAATTGTCCGAGTTCTCTTCCTGCGTTCATCAATGTAGGTGAGTTCGGCATAAAATAACGGTTTGTTATAAAGCTGTAAAATTCTTTTGTAGTTTTGTCCACTTCTTCCTGTGTAGAACCGAATTTTTTATCGGCAGCAGCAAGAGTAGATGCAACCCTCATAAACAAATCTTCGGGTCTTTCTGTAGGTTTGCCCTGAGCATCCCTTTTTAAGTATCTTTTCTCCAAAACTTTGATGGCATTTTGTGATAAATTAAGTTTTTCTTCCGTGCAGTCCACTTTTTATTTCTCCCCAAATCTAATAACTATCTATTAAAAATATTGTATAACAAAACACCATGACAATGCAGTCATGGTGTACAGTTTGTTACAATATTAAGTGTACATTTTTGTATTTGATTTAACCCAGAGCATTTTTTAGTTGTTCAATTAACTCATTCATTTGCAATTCCATCTGTGTATAAGATTCAGGCGGATTTTGAACAAGATTTTGAATTTCCTGTATTATTGCATTTATTGCAGCAAGATTTTCAACACTGCTTTCTGTTACCATCCTGTTTTTTAAAATATTTAAAATACTTACATCAGACGGATTTGCTGCATATGCATCGACCAAAGATTTGATTAACGAATACGAGGTATCGGATGTTTTATCTTCCTGCGATTGCTGCGGGTTTAATACATTATTGTTGTTTTGATTTTGTACATTTGATGTTTGGTTTTGATTCGTTCCCGCATTTTTGTCGGACTCAACTATTATATCAGGGATTTTATCGGACATTTCGTATAACAAAGTTTTTGCTTCAAGTACTACATCTGACATGTACGCATTACTTATTCCAAATATGTTTGTGTAATCCTTTATATCGATATTTGAAACTGCTTTATCAATTACATAACAAAGCATATCAAGTTCCTGTTTATCTTTGATTTCTCTTTTTAAGACTTTTTTCAAATCTTCAGGTGTATTAACATATGTAACCTCTGCTGCTGCAGAAAGGTCAGATTGATATTTACCCAGCCCCGGTATGGTAACAGGTTGTTCCGACACAGCAGGAGGTTGTGTATTATTATCGGAATTAATATTGAGTGTTAGGGAAGGATTTTGAAAAATATTAACAGTTCCGCCTATATTGTTGACTCCGTTTGCAAATATATTACCTTGAGAGTTGTTGTTGTCTTGAACAGAAGGTACGGAAGGTACTGACGGATCCTGCTCATTATCTGCATTTCCCAATGACAGATCTGCTCCGTCAGGTGCATCAAACCCACGGGATACAAAGTAAATGACTTTATTGAGATCAATCCTGTCCATTACAGCCGCCATATAAGTATTACGTGCCTCAGAATCCTCTTTAGCCCTAGAATAACTACAGGTCATATTGGCATATATACCCTTATAACCAGGCACCAATTGACTTAACAACTCTTCATTACCATTTTCAAACTGTAATTCAAGATATTTTCGAAGTGCGGTTTCTATATCCTTTGCTTCTTTATCAGAAATTGATTCACCGTTTAGGGATTCTTTATTTTTGGCATAAATTACCTGATTGTATAAATTTTCATACTTTTCAACAATCTCGTTATCTTCGCCTATAGCGATTTCATAATTTTCTTCGTCCTGCCAGTCACCTGAAATAATTCCACCCTGCTCAACCTGCGGTTTGGCAGCAGGTTGTTTATGTTGTTCAGGTGTTTCAACCTGCTGGACATTCTTTAAAAACGGATTAAAATTTACTGAGCCTGTCATAATTATTCTCCGATACGTTTTCCCTGTATACATGTATACGGTTGTTTTGAGATAGAACTTTAGATATTTCAGACATGAGATTCACAAAACTTTACATTACTTCCTCGTTATACTCGGTCAGCCTTTGGCAAATCCGCTTCTTGGATTCTCTTCACGCTCGAGCCTGCCGTTCGTTTCGCGTCTGCAATTACTCACTTCGGTTTTCACTCACCGGATTCGATTCATCCGACTGTGTCACTATTTACTAATCATTGTGAAAAACTTATTTTTTTGTTTTTCCGTGACGCCATTTTCTTTAGCTCGCCTCAGCTCGCTAAGAAAAGAAGGCAAATCCGCAAAAAAAAACGGCTTAATCGGAATTGACTAAGCCGTTGGAATGAAAATTGCTTTACATTCCCCGTCTAATGTGAAGTGTGTGAAGTGTGAAGTAAATGAAGTAAGTAGTATGTGTTTTAAATCTGTATCAGTCTCTAATATCTCTAATATGTTATGTGGCGGTTGTTTAACCGAGTGTCTGTTCTCTTTTTATCTCTCGTATATATATAAAGTATTTACAAAGAAAATAATTGCCTTTTTAAGCATAAAGCACTGCTATTTTTTAACACTTCTTAACAATTAATCCAGTGCCACAATTGCTGCCGGCTCACCGCAGCCAGCAATTGTTCACCTTTTCAATAAGCCACTCGAAAATTTCGTTCACGTTCGTTATCACGAAATTTTCTCGGACAAATTAACCTGCAAAGCTAAACAACAAATCCTCAAATACCAGCTGAGGCTTGATATATGCCTCTATCTGTTTTTTTGAATGCTGAATAGAAAGAATGTCTTTTCTAATTTTTTGTACGAGTATTTTATTCTCAAGATTTCGCTTTATCATCTCAGCCAGATAAAACTCCATACAGTCAAGCACATATTCGGGTTTATAATTCTTTTCCTGCATTGCAGATATAAGAGCATTTGCAGTATTGAGCACATTGACTTTTTTGATTGCAGGATAATCTGCCATCACTCCCGTCAAAAACTCCGTATCATAGCGCTGTGCGTTAAATGCAGGTATATAAAAACTCTGAGAGCGAGAAATTATAGTCTCAATAATATCTTCTTTATCCTCTGTCAAAAACAAAAACAGAGTGCGCTCCGGCGGTTCTTCAATTGATTTCAGCAAAGAATTTGCAGAAGCTTCAATAAGAACATCTCTGTTTAGCGGTCTTGGTATCCAGTTTTCCTGCGGGAATTTAAAATTTAAATCAGAAAACTCATCTGCATGCTTTTTTTCTATTTCCGTCATTTCACCGATGTCAGAATCCGTGAAAATAAACACCCTGTAATAATCTGAGGAATTAATCAGACTGTTATTTATCATAAGAGTCTGTTTAATAGAAATAACCTTGCTTGATGTGTCATCAGAGGGTTTGTTATCGTTTTTTGATATAGTCAAAACAGCAGGGTGCTGGCTGCTGCGAATCCAGCTGCAGTTGATACAATCACAGTCAGGTGCACCTGTTTTCATACAGTTAAGCTGTCTTGCTATCTCCATTGCCAGATAATACTGAGCGGTTATATCCTGTCCGTAGAGCACAAGTGACTGGGCAAAACTGCGTTTATCATTTTTGAAAGCAGTTTCAAAATAGTTTGTAAAATATTCAAATTTTCTTTTTAATACCGGATGAAACATATCTACCCCAGAATCCCCAGTTCTACAGGCAGTTCATAAAAAGCCATCTCGCCTGTTTTTACTCTGTATTCAGCCTCCAGAAGATTTTTTCTTATTTTTATAATCCTGTCCATTGGCACATTACGCAGTTTTTCCAGCTGTTTTTTTACAATAAACTCGTTCATACGATGTTTGGAAGCAATTTCAAAAGAATTCTTATCCACAGAATCGACTTTTATTGCTGCAAGTCTGGAAAAATTAGTCTGCAAAACAGCCAGAATCTCAAGATAATGCTTGTTTGTGCAGAGTTTATTAAACTCGAGAAGCGCCATATCCTTTTGCCCTTTTAGAATATAATCCGTCAGGACAAAAATATCTTCCGTAGAAGTACAGATATTCTGTATATGCTCTTTTTTAACCATTTTCTCAGGATAAACAGCCAGTTTTAATTTCTCGAGTTCGTTATCAATAACACGCAGGTTTGTGCCAAGACGTTCAATAAAAAACTGAACTGTATCATATGACATAATAAGGTCTTTTTTCTTAACCTGTTTTTGTATCCATGCGGCAAGTTCTTTTTGATATGGCTTAAATTCCGGAAACTCGGTTACGGAAGCATATTTTGAAAAGATTTTAAAAATTTTTCTTCTTGTATCTATTTTTTTTGTGCTTTCTCGCTCAATCCTGCATACAAAAGCAATATGAAGCGACTCCGGCATTGTTTGAAGTGTTTCTTCTATCTGCTTTAATTCTTTGTCGTCAAAATTTACTTTGCCCTTTGTATCAAAAAAATATTTTTCACAGTTAATCACGGCAAGTACATTGCCAAACATCAACGATGGCGTGCGAAGAACATCCATAAGTTCAGGAAATTTAGGATTGTCATACACGCGGTAATTGGTTGATTCAAAAGATTTATCCACAACTTTTGACCTGAGTTTTTGAAGTTCAAGTTCGATATTGTAATCTTCCTGTCCGTGATAAAAATAGAGCATGGTTATATTGTATCATGCTATAAACTTAAAAAGCCCGAGTTATCTGACACTTGTTTAAGTAATTTTCTGTACGTCTTTTCACAAAGGTTTAATTTTTCAATATATGTGTCTGAATAAGCGTCCTACAGGGCTTTTAAAATCACATAAATCGGATTGTAAGTCAAAGACACCTTGCTGCCTGCACCAAAACATTCCTTATAATACTCTTCAAATTTTTTGAGTTTGGAAACTGTCCAGTTCAATGTTTTTATTCCGTTTGTACCCGAATATTTTATGTGCTTCAAAACATCCAGCGGGGTATCAAAATATAATGTCTGCAGATTTTCTTCAAAATATACAATTTCAAAATCACGAGAGCATTTCTCTTTTAATGTCTCTGCTTTCAAATAATCAAGAGCAACTCCCGTAGTCTCTTTTATCTCTTTATAATTCTGTTCTCCAAAAGTCGTAAATGCAAACCACCCTTCCTGCGCAAGATTTTTTCTTATTTTTAAAAGCAGTTCATCAGTATCCGTAATCCACTGCATAACAGCATTGGAAAGGACAAGATTAAATTTTTCATCCAATTCTATTTTTTCAATATCACCTGCAAGAAACTTAACATCATTGATAATATTTTTTATACAAAACTCGGATTCTTCAATAATATCATTTGCATAATACTCTTTAAATTTTATACGATTCAGAATATTTTTGGACAGAAACCCGGTTCCCGCACCAAATTCAAACACTTTGTCAAACGAATCACCGCATGTATTCAGAATTTTTTCAATCAATGAAAAAGCCATCTCTTTCTGTATCACAGCAGAGTTGTCATATGTGTTTATGCTTTTTTGAAATCTGAATTTTACTAAATCTTTGTTTATCATTATTTATAACAATTCTTCTAACGATTGATAATTATAGAACGGGAAATGACCGGTCTCGAGTTCTATTATATTTGAGAAATTCTGTTTTTGCCAGAAGTTTAACTGATTGCGGGTCGGTACACATCTGTCATGTTTTGCAATATAGACTTTATCAAACTTACACTGCGGCATAGGAAATACAGGCACATACTTTTTCATCCCGATGAGTTCCTCTGTACAGCTTTTTGCACTTCTTTGAGGAAGATTTTCTTCAAAGATTTCAAAATGTTCAGAAGCTTTTTCTCCGCCAAACAGTCTCTGACGAAATTTCACCACTGTTTCTGAATCCATTTTCTCCGTTAACTCAAACTGTCTTAAAGGCACTCCCAGCTTGTCATCTACCGGTATAAGCGTTCCGTTTATTGCTGTTCGCGAGTTCAATTTTACATTGCTGAGGTTGGCAATACCGGATGCATAAACTCCGTATGAAAACGCCAGCAGGTCAACTTTTTTGTACCCAGAAAAATCAAAATCGGGAAATTCCGGTGTTGTGTAGTCATAAACGTACAAAACATCGGACGTATTATTGAGAATGGAAAACGGATTTTCATCCATTCCCCATCCGCAAAAGAATAAAATTAAATTTTCGCTGTTGTTTTTTTCTAAATGTAGTTTCATAAGTATATTTATATAGTATTGAAGTTTTAATTAATAAGTCATTCTGAAGCATTAAACATTGAATTTTACAATGATATAGCCATATTGAAAATCTAACTAACTTGCATAGTTAATCTTTTTTTACGTTCATTTCTTTTCTTTTGAGTTGCGTGGCAAAAGAAAAGAAACGAACCAAAGAAAAGAAAACTGACGCTATCAAAAGAAACAGTAAAATGTTTTTTCAGTAATTTTTCAGCGACCAGCTGCTGTAAAAATTACCTTAAAACATAACTGTTTCTAACAATAACTACAACGGCAAAGCCGTCTTACTCCTTACGACGTGCAAGGAAACCTTGCCTTGCAAAAATACTTTACACAGCCGCTTTGATTCTTTTCACAACTCTGTCTTTACCGAGCAGAAGCAGTGTTGCAACCATGTCTGCGCCGTGGGTTCTGCCTGTAACTGCAGCTCTGATTGCCCACATTGTTTCTTTGGGTTTTATGCCCTGCTCTTTAAAGTATGTTCTCAAATCAGCGAGCTGTTCGTGGAGTTTTTCTTCGTCATCAAAGTCCCATTTGTCCAGTTCGTTTTCAATAACGTATGGAAGCACTTTTTTGGCAACTTCACCGTTAAGAATTTTTTCCTGTACTTCAGGTTCTACTTCCACATCTTTTCCAAAGAAGTATTTTGTGTCATTTGTCAATTCCGACAGAATTGTAATTGGCTCTCTTGTAATTTCAACGATTTTTTGGAGTTGTTCTTCCGTATACTCGCTCAAATCGTAGCATGCAAGGTATGGTTTAACGAGCTGTGTTAATTTTGCAAGATCCATTTTTTTGATGTACTGACCGTTCATCCAGTTGAGTTTGTCGTATTCAAAAATAGAGTTGGATGATGACACTTCGCCGATTCTAAAATCTGCTGCGATTTCATCAAGGGTTTTGATTTCATGTCCGTCAGAAGGAGACCAGCCTAACAAAGCTACAAAGTTTACAAGTGCTTCTGTTAAGTAGCCTTTTTCTACGAATTCAGAAACCGCAGTAGCACCGTGTCTTTTTGAGAGTTTACTTCTATCCGGTGCCAGAATCATGCCAAGGTGGCCGAATTTAGGGATTTCTGCACCCAGTGCTTCGTAAATCATGATTTGTTTTGCAGTGTTTGAGATGTGGTCTTCGCCGCGGATGATGTGAGAAATTTTCATTTCCATATCATCTATTACAACCGCAAAGTTGTATGTGGGTGTGCCGTTTGATTTCATGATTACAAAATCGCCGATTAATGCGTTGTCAAAGTGCAGATGGCCTTTTACAAGATCGTCAAAGTTTGTTTCACCTTCGGGAACATGGAATCTGATTGAAGGTTTTCTGCCTTCGGCTCTTAATTTTTCTTTTTCTTCTTCTGACAAATGTCTGCACTTGCCTGAATATTTGTGAGGTCTTTTGTTTTTGATTGATTCCTCTTTTTCAGCGTCCAATTCTTCCTGTGTACAGAAGCATTCATATGCATAGCCTGCTTCTATAAGCTTTTGAGCGTATTTAGGATAAATATCAAATCTTTCCGATTGCTGATAAGGTCCGTAAGGGCCGCCAACATCAGGACCTTCGTCCCAGTTGAGTCCGAGAGCTTTTAAACTGTCATAAATATTATCAATATATGCCTGACTTGAACGGTCAAGGTCTGTATCTTCAATCCTTAAAACGTATTTGCCGTTGTTTTTCTTCGCAAAAAGGTAGTTAAACAACGCTGTTCTTGCAGTACCGATATGCAAATTTCCGCTCGGTGAGGGAGCGATTCTTACTCTAACTTCATTCAAAGTAGTCATAACTTTCTCCATTTCTTATTCCTAGTAATTACAATTCTACATCAAACAATGAAATGGAATAAAGAATTTAAAAATTATTGTCCGATTCTCGGGAAAATTATAATTGTACCGTCAGACTCACGCCACTGTATGTAACCGATTTTAGGCTTGCTGTCAAAGTCTATTACTGTGACAAGAGCCCAGTTTCCGCTGAGTTTGTTAAGACGTATGGATTTAATAAGAGTAAATCCGTCAATCTTTTGAGACTCACTGTCCGCACCGCTATAGAGACCTCTTTTTCTGTAATCTATATTTTTCATATAATACAGACCGTAACGCCTGCCGTAATAAGAATAAAAATCTTTTAATCCCCAGAAACTGTCCTGAGAGTCGGGTTTAATCCACGCTGATTTATTACCTTCTCTGTCATAAATAATCTTGTACCAGTCATCCTGCTCATCAATTACAGTACAGAATGCAAAATCTCTGTTTTGAACCTGTGCAGTAAAAAGCCTGTAAGGTTCAGCAGAATGGTTTTTGTATTTTACTTCCGTGTTTGTCCAGCTTATTGACTCTACTATTTGAGAATCATAACGCGGGTAAAGATACAGATGAAAATTCTTTGGCACCTGCAAAAAACCTATTGCCTGCCTGCTTATAGAACCTGTATAATGAGGCATTACATCCGCCGACACAGGCAGGTTTAAAAAGATTATAAATACAAGAATAATTAAAAATTTCAATCTTTTCATAACAAACAAATAGCATAAATTCACGATTTTTTCAAAACAACAGCACATTTATCGTACAAAAACAGTATCAATATATTTGTTCAAAATCTCTTTTATTTTCATAAACTCCTCATCTGTATATGTTGTTTCATTTATAAAATCAGGGTTTAGAGTGTGAGTATTTACAAATTTTTGAAGATAATACTTTTTTGCACCTTTGAGAAGTTTTCCTATGCTTTCAAAATCTTCTTCATCCAGCTGTGAACGTACAACTGTAGTGCGAAATTCGTAATCAACTCCGCACGACATTATATATTTTATGCTTTGATGAATTTTTTGAGTATCAATCTTCCTGCAGGTTATCTGTGAATATTTTTCAAGCGGTGATTTAATATCCATCGCAATATAATCAACAAGCCCCTGCTCTACAAGAACTTTGACAGTATCGGTATTTGTTCCGTTCGTATCGAGTTTAGTAAGAAAGCCCATTGCTTTGAGTTTTTCAAAAAATGAAACAAGGTCTTTTTGCAGAGTCGGTTCACCGCCTGACACAACTACAGCATCCAGTTTGCCCGTGCGTGTTTTTAAAAAATCAAAAACCGCAGTTTCATCGAACAAAACATCTGATGAAATCGCAGTAATTAATCCAGTGTCACAGGTGTCGCCGGCTGAACGCAGCCGGCACCTGCTTACTTTTTCAATAAGCCGCTCAAAAATTTCGTTCACACAACTTTGTTGTGTATCACGAAATTTTTTCGGACCAATCAAGTTCGGGTTGTGACAATACGAACATCTGAAATTACAGCCAAATGTAAAAACTACGGCAGCAATTTTAGACGGGTAGTCCAGCAAAGAAGATTTTTGTAATCCTGCTATCTGCATTATTTTGCCTGTTTAACACATTCATTGACATCAAAGGTTTTTCTGAGTTTAAACTCTTCTGTTTTACCTTCATTCCACTGGTTAACAGGGCTGATGTAGCCGACTACTCTTGAGAAAACTTCACAGCTTTCCCCGCAGTCAGGGCACGTAAAGTGTTCGCCCGCAACATATCCGTGTGTCGGACAGATGCTGAAAGTCGGGGAGAAGGTAAAGTACGGGAGTTTATAATTTTCACAGACTTTTTTAACAAGATTTTTTACTACATTAGTGTCATAAACCCTTTCTCCTGCAAAAATGTGTACAACAGTACCGCCTGTGTATTTTGTCTGGAGTTCGTCCTGATTATCCAGAAGTTCAAAAATATCGTCAGTATAGTTTACAGGAAGCTGTGTTGAGTTTGTATAAAAAGGTTTTGCACCATTCCTGTATTCTTTTTCATTTGCACATTTGATTGCATCGAATTTTTGCTTATCCAGCCTTGCAAGACGGTAGGAAGTGCCTTCTGCCGGCGTAGCTTCAAGGTTGTAGTTATGACCTGTTTCTTTCTGGAAGTTGGAAATCATATTGCGCATATAGTCCATTACCTTGAGAGCAAATGTTTTGCCTTCTTCAGTTGCGATACCTTTGCCCAGAAGATTTTCACAGGCTTCGTTCATACCGACAAGACCTATTGTAGAGAAGTGATTTTTCCAGTAAACACCGTATCTTGCCTTGATGTCTCTAAGGTAGAATTTTGTATACGGATAGAGGTTTTTATCAGTATATTCTTCGATTACCTCTCTTTTTATTTCAAGGCTTTCTCTTGCTATTTCCATATTACGGCATAACATTTGAAAAAATGCAGCTTCGCCGTTATTTGAGGATTTTGCAAGATAAGCAATTCTGGGCAAATTGATAGTAACAACGCCGACAGAACCCGTCAGCGGGTTAGAACCGAAAAGTCCTCCGCCTCTGTATTCAAGTTCTCTGTTGTCTATTCTTAAACGGCAGCACATAGAACGTGCATCCTCAGGATTCATATCCGAATTGATAAAGTTTGAAAAATAAGGGATTCCGTATTTTGCCGTCATTTCCCACAATCCTTCAAGTTCGGGATTTTCCCAGTCAAAGTCTTTTGTTATGTTGTATGTCGGAATCGGGAAGGTAAATACTTTACCCGTATAATCCCCCTGCATCATTACTTCAAAGTAGGCTTTGTTGATAAGGTTCATTTCATGCTGGAAGTCTTTATATGTTTCTTCCATCAACTCACCGCCTATGATAACGGGCGCGTCAGCATAATACGACGGCACTGTCATATCCATAGTAATATTGGTAAACGGAGTTTGAAAGCCCGTACGTGTAGGCACATTGAGGTTAAAAACAAACTCCTGCATTGCCTGCTTTACCTGTTCATAGTTGAGATTGTCGTATCTTACAAAAGGTGCAAGCAGTGTATCAAAGTTTGAAAACGCCTGAGCACCTGCGGCTTCGCCCTGCATTGTATAAAGAAAATTTACCATTTGTCCGAGTGCTGTTCTGAAATGTTTCGGAGGTGCGCACTTAACTTTGCCATTCACACCCGTAAATCCTTCCATAAGCACATCTTTTAAATCCCAGCCTACGCAGTAAGTTGAAATTATATTAAGGTCATGGATATGTATATCACCGTTTTCATGTGCCTGCTTAATCTCCGGAGTATAGATTTTATTGAGCCAGTAGTTTTTGCTTATTGCTGATGAGATGTAGTTGTTCAGCCCTTGAATGGAATAACTCATGTTTGAATTTTCTTTAACCTGCCAGTCAAGTTTTTTCAGGTAATCATCAACAAGCTTTACATTTTTATCAGTGATGAAATCCTTAATTTCAGCAGTTTTAGTAGTATAAGGGTTTGATACTTTAGAAGTATCAGGATTTTGGGCAATTTTAAGCAGCCCGTTTTGTACACGGTCAGTGTCTAATTTTTTTAATTCCATAAAAATCTCCTTGTCTCGAAGTAATACATACCGAATAAGCATTCCGACTGTAACGGCTGCGGACCAGTGAGGGAATCGGCGTAAAAATGTTCTTTCAAATACGCCCCACCCTGCTTTCCTTAAGCGGTAACTATTATAATAATTCTTTTTTGTGTTCCGGTCAATAATATTTTTTCATGATTTATATGAATAAATCCGTAACATTGAATTTATTAACGTCTATAAGGCCTTTGTCCGTAATTTTTAACTCGGGAATAACAGACAATGATAAAAATGCCATACTCATGAACGGTTCATCTATAGCACAGCCTATTTTCTTTGCTGCTTCATCAAGTTCTTTGATACGTTCCTGCACTTCTTCACAGGGTTTGTCAGACATAAGACCTGCTATAGGCAGTTTCAGATGAGCAAGAGTTTTCCCGTTTTCAACCACAATTTTCCCGCCCTGTGCTTTTACAAGTTCCACGGCAGCATAGTACATATCCTCATCGTTTGTACCAATAACAATCATATTGTGAGAATCGTGAGCAACAGTAGACGCAATTGCACCTGATTTCAACCCGAAACCTCTTACAAACCCGAGTCCGATATTTCCTGTTGCTTTGTGTCTTTCTATTACGGCAATTTTTAAAATATCATTTTCTGTATCAGATACGGCAAAACCGCTTTCTTCTTTAATTTTTTCAACAGTACTTTTTGTAATAAGCTGTTTTGGTATAACATTAATAATTTTAGCTTTATTACTTTCGGCTTTTATCTGCAAATCCTCTCTGTACAAATATTTTATATTCACGGAGCCTCTTAAAACAGGAGCCTTTAAGCTGTCCGTATCAACAAGCATCTTTCCTTCTTTTGCAGCAAGTTTTCCGTTTTTAAATACCATGTAAGGCTCAAATTTTTCCAAATCCTTAAGCACTGCAATATCCGCTTTGTATCCGGGTGCAATAGCACCGAGATTTTGCAGGTTAAAATACTCTGCCGTATTAAGACTTGCCATTTGTATTGCATTTATAGGATTTACACCGTTTTGAACAGCTTTTTTAAGCATATGAGAAATATGCTGCCCGAGATGCTTTGGATGCCTGTCATCTGTTACAAATATACATTTTCTCGTATTTAAATTCTTCAAAACAGGCAGCAATGGTTCCAAATCCCTTGCACCCGTAGCTTCTCTAACCATAAGGTACATGCCTGCACGGAGTTTTTCCACAGCCTCGTCCACTGTTGTGCATTCATGGTCTGAGCGAATACCTGCAGCAACATAGGCATTGAGATCTTTTCCGCTCAGGTGAGGTGCATGCCCGTCAACACGCTTGTTACGGTCAAGTCCTAGTTTTATCTTGCTCAGCACATTCTTGTCACAATTGATAACCCCGGGGAAATTCATCATTTCCGCGATACCTAGCACCCACGGTGCATCAATCAATAATGCAAGGTCGTAACTGTTCAAATCCACACCGGAGGTTTCAAGAGAAGTTGCCGGCACACAAGATGGAAGCATCATGTATACATCAAGAGGCAGATTCTTGGTTGCCTCTCTCATAAAGCTTATACCCTGAAGCCCCATGACATTGGATATTTCATGCGGGTCTGCAATGACAGTTGTTGTACCTGAAGGAACAACCATTTTTGCAAACTCTGAGGGCATGAGCATAGAACTCTCAAGATGAACATGCCCGTCAATAAAGGAGGGAGAGACATAAGCGCCCTCTACATCGATTTCTTCTTTTCCGTTATACCCTTTTGCAACACCTGCAATTATGCCGTCTACGACAGCAATATCTGCTTCATAAATTTCTTCTGATAATACATTTATAACCCTTGCATTTTTTATTACAAGATCCGCTTTAATTTCACCTTTTGCCGCTTTTATCAAGTCCTGTGTTTTGTTAAGATTTTCAGTATTAAAAATATCCAAATTCTACTCCGCAATTGTTGTATAAAATTATTATACATTATATTAAGAAATGTACATCACATGTATGATTTTTTATAAAAAAATAGTGCACTTTAAAAACAATGTGCTATAATAGTAGTAGAAATCATGAATATCATATAGCAATTTACAAAAAGTGTGTTTTACAACTGGTCAGGTGCTGAAATGAAATTGATTCGTTACAGTTTGGTTTGCTTAATCTGCGGGCTGATGATTACGGTCACAGGCTGCCAGAAACAACATGCACAGGTTATAAACACAAGCAGCGGTATTGTTATACACAGCAGTGATTTTACAGGCGGTCAACCAACTCAAAAAGTTGCGTCTACTGTCCGAATAGAACAAAAAAGCGCTCCTACAGCCAAAAGTACGGGTGCGGTGATTCACCTCGGCGACGGTTACGAAAAAATCGATGTGGGACCGATTTTTATTCAATAAGAATATAATTTAAAATGTTTAATATACAAAAAGTACATTTATGCAGTTTATTTAAAAATGCGCGTTGGAAAATGTTTTAATTTATTTTCTTTTGTATTACTATAAATGTAATTCTCAATTGTAATGAAAGATTTTAATAAAGGATTAACAATGAACTATACACACGGCAGTCTTGAAAACGAAATATTAAAAACAATATGGATGCTTGAAGAAATTGATGAAAACGATGTATCTGTAAATGAAGTTCAAGAAGTTATCAATAGAAATTCATCATCAACAAGAGCATATACTACCGTAAAAACAGTCATGGACAGACTTGTAGAAAAAAACATGCTTGTCAGATACAAACAGGGCAAAAAGTTTTTCTACAAAACAGTATCTTCACGTGACGAAATGGCTGAACAGGCTATTAAAAAGCTTGCAAACCAGTATTTTAATAATGATATGAATTCACTTGCAGATGCAGTAAGAAATATAGGCGCAATTCAAAAAGAATGCAAAACAGCGGAATTAGTATAATAATTTCAAAAATAAAAAATTTTTTTAAAAGTAAAACCGCATCATATAAAATACCTGCACAGAACGCGCAAAACGAGGATTACACAGCACAGCGCCAATATGTAGGTAATATTGTCATATCAGTTCTTACAGAGAGGATAAGCGTAAGAAAGGGGCTGCTTTTATTCCCTAAAGGATGTGAAGACCCGTCAATACGTGCAGCATGGCATGCATTATGCCATTACGAAGCTGACGAAGACATAAGACAAAAAGACATTGAATACAACAATCAGCAGGTAGAATTGCTTGAAATGATTGCTTTTGCGTTCAAAGACGGCTTACCGCTGCCGCAAAATATAATTGAGTCATACAAACCCTATTATCAGGATGACCCTATTTCTTATGAATCAGGGCTGAGAGGGTTAATCAAAAAACTTTTCAGGTTTGTAAATTTTTGATTATTGCTTTCTTCCGACTTGATTTCTACCGTTTTCTTTTGCTATATAAAGGCAGTCATCAGCGTATTTAATCATTTCCTGAGCAGTAGTGCCATGTTCGGGATAAGTAGAGACACCGAGGCTTATTGTAACCTGTACATCGTTGCCGTTTACAAGTTTTAGCGGATGTTCGCTCACCGCACGGCATATTTTTTCTGCTGTTACAATTGCGTCTTCATTATTTGTATTTGTGAGAATAATTGCCATTTCTTCACCGCCGTATCTGCACACAATGTCAGAACTCCTTACGTTTTTCTTAAGAATCTGTGCAACCTGTCTTAATACAGCGTCACCGGACTGGTGCCCGTAGGTGTCATTAAACTTTTTAAAGAAATCAATATCAATCATTATTAAAGAAAAAGGTTTATCATATCTTTTGCCTGTTTCTATATTTTGAAGCATCTGCTCCTGAAAATATCTGTGATTGTACAATTCAGTAAGCCCGTCTGTTGTAGCAAGAGCATAGGTGTATTCAAGGTCGCGCGACTTTATAATATATTTTGCAAGATAGCACGCAATAAACACCAGCAATATTGAAGCAAGCTGTAATATTATTCCTACCCAGATATTAAAGAACAGCATCACTGCCGTAGCAGCAAGTATATACACAACTGCTGTCAGCACAGCAAATATCGATGATATAACGGTAGATTCGTTTCTTATAACAAACAATCCTACAAACAAACTCAAAAGCAGACTTATAAGAATATCCGCCAGAGGCGAAACTCTTTTGATAAAGTTATTATCAAGAACATTGTTTATAAAAGTAGTATGTATCTCCACACCGGGGAAAATCTTGTCTGTAGGTACGTTTTTCAAATCAAACAGAGAAGTTGCACTTGTTCCTATATAAACTATCTTGCCTTTGAAATAATCATCAGGAATAAGCTTTACCCCTTCATACATAGTTTTTTCAACCTTCCACATAGGAATGTATTCAAATGTGGAGGTGCTGTTTATGCCGCTCGGACCGTACCAGTTTAGTATTACAGAGGCTTTTTCGTTAAGCGGGACAGTTCGTTTACCGAGCATAAGAAAGCCGTTTTTATCTATTTTAAAATCTTTAATTTTAAGTCCTTCTTTTTGCTCAAGGTATTTTAAAACAACTTTAAGAGCCAGATGGGGGTAATACCTGTCTTTATAAACAACAAAAGGATGCAGGTCTCTTGCAATTCCGTCTTCGTCTCTTACAAGATTAATCTGCCCGATATTTGAAGTTGTATTCATTATCTGGCTTATAATACTGCGGCAGTTTGTATATTCGGTAAACTGATTTTTCAGCATAATCTTTGATTCGTTATCAATATTTGCACTTAGATAGTCAGGTAAAACAGGAGGTTTTCTCAGGTCAAATGACAGGTTATCAAAGTTTATTGAAGTAAAAACATTGTCATAAGCAGCAATTGTATTTGCAAGCTTGTTATCTGCACCGGTACTGCTTTTTAAAGATTTTACAAACATCAAATCAAAGGCAATTGCAGAAGATTTTTGTTTTTCAAGAAACTTGACCATATCAGCATAAATATTTCTTGAAATAGGCCATTCACCGTATTTATCCAGGAAATATTCGTAGCTTTCATCATCTACCGCAACAATCGCAATATCTTTGGAAACGGTCTTGTAAGGTGCAAGCACGCTCTGTCTGGCATCAAAAGTTTTGTTTTCCATAGTCCCGAGAAAACTTCTTACAGATGTGCTTGACAAAAGAATAAAAAGGATACTGACAGTGATTATTATATAAAAACTGTAAAGAAGATAACGTAAAAAAGCCCTATCTTTCAAATACTCTTTAATTTTGTTCATAATTTTTGTTAAACTCCAATAAAAGCGAAGTCAAATCAATCAACTCGTCAGGATTCTGCAGATACTTTAACAAACATTCTTCATTAAGGTTCATCGTTCTTAAACTCTCTCTTTTTATAGCCGGTGATATTAAATAAATGGGGATATTCATATTTTTACAAAATTTGAATTTTAATAAATCACCCTAATAATGGATAATTAAGAAAACCTTAACTTTTTTCAATAACACACAGAGAATGCTTATAATAAAAATATGGAAAAAATAAACTTTCAAAAAATAGTAGAAAATCTTGATTCTGCCGTTATCGCAGCAGACTATGACAATAAAATCATCTATGCTAACAGGTACTTTTGTTCACTGTTTAATACAAACTGTGAAATGCTAGCGGGAAAAAATATTTATGATTTTTTGAGCCAAAACTCCGATACGGTCATAATAAAAGATTACACATATAAAATCTCAAAATATGATGATGAAATCTGCTCATACTACTATCTGACACTTGTCGACAGCCAGATGGAAAAAGTTTATTCCGACTTTATATCTACGGTCAGCCATGAATTGAGAACCCCTTTGACCAGTATAAGGGGATTTGCAGATACAATGATTATGTCTTTTGACAAACTGGACAAAGCACAGCTGCAAAAGTTCCTCGGCATTATCAAAGAACAATCCAACAGGCTCATAAAACTTGTTGAAAACCTTCTTTCCATTTCAAGAATACAGGTTCAGCAGAATAATCTCGTGGTTAAATCCGTAAATGCCGTTTCACAAATTGAACAGGTTATGGATATTATAAAAAACCAATATCCTTCACGCATATTTGAAATGTATTGTGCGGACAATGTTCCCAATATCCTTGCTGACGAAAACAAATTTCAGCAGATAATGATAAACCTTCTCGACAACGCTGCAAAATACTCATACGACAAGGGCTCTGTAATAGTCAGAGTAGCAAATGCAAGCAGAGAAAATTTTGTAAGCATAAAGATAGAAGACCATGGAGTCGGCATTGAACCGAATAATCTGGGAAGAATTTTTGAAAAATTCACACGTATCGAAAACCACCTTACAAGAAAAACCCAGGGAAGCGGACTCGGACTTTATATAGTAAAAAATTTAATCGAAAAGATGAACGGTCAGATTTTTGTAGAAAGCTGTACAGTCCTGCCAAACAGCGGCTCAACATTTGAAATTTTGCTGCCTGCTGCCACCTACACAGGGCAATGCAAAAAAGCACTGGAGGATAAATAATGTTATCAAAACTTGTTTTGATTCTGGATAAAAGAAAAGAACTACCGGCAAAATATAAAAAGTTAATCGAAAGCTGCGGCGTTAATGTTTTGAGCACATCGAACTTTGAAACCGGGCTTGAAGTTCTGACAGAATACGAGCCTGATATGATACTGGTTTCAGACAGTATGGACATACCTCTTGCAGAAATTGTAAAAAAACTCAGAATGCTTTCTTATCCGTCAAGACCCTGCATTGCAGCATTGTCAAAATCCTCCGAACTTCAGGACAAACTCGATGTTCTGGATGCAGGCGCAGATGATTTTTTGAGCGAACCTATAGATTCCGATGAGTTCAAAGCACGAATAAATGCACATCTTAGACGCCACTTTGAAAATATGATTTCAGAAATAACACAGCTGCCGGACACAAAATTTTCGCTTAAAATCCTTAAAAGAACAATAAATGAAGGCAAAAACTGGGCAGGGATGCTTATAAAAATAAATGAATTTGAGTCTTATAAAGAAATATACGGAGACCTTGCCGCAGACAAAATGCTCCAGACGTATACTGCCATAATAAATTCTTCACTTGATGAAAGCGACTTTCTGGGTGAGTTGACAGACGGTGAGTTTTTAATTCTTACAAAACCGCTTAAAGCAGAGCACATCGCATCATTTCTTGTATACGCATTTGATGCAATTGTGGACAAATTTTACAGTGAAGAGGATGCAAAATCAGGCTACATAATTCTTCACGGAGATGACGATGCCGGCAAAAGAGTAAACCTTGTTTGCACAAGCATAGGTGTTGTATCAAGTGAGTTTCAAAATTACACATCGATAAATGCTGTATTGAGCGGTCTTTTTGCTGCTTGCAAACTTGCCGGAATAAATTCAAAATCCTCTTACGTTGTTGAAAGAGCAAAAATAAGTGCGGACGATGCAATTGTAAACAAAGAATATAACAACAAAATTGTAATTATTGAGCCTGATGAAGCGTTGAACTATCTTTTGAAAACAACAGGTGAAATGCAGGGCTATGAAGTTGCCTATGCTCAAGAATACGATACAGCAATAAATTTAATAAAGACATTCGAGCCTGCGTTAATAGTTCTTGATGCAGGAGATGCAGATACAATGAAGGGGCTTGAACTCTGCCGTAAACTCAAAAAAGATGACAGCTTAAACAATATAAAAATTATTCTTTCAACTATTGTTCATGATAAAAAACTGGCACTGAATGCAGGAGCAGACCTTTACCTGCCAAAGCCTTACGAACTTCTGGGTATTTTCAGCTGGATAGAAAGTCTTGTAAAAGAGTTTAATAAATAATTACGACAAAGCTTTTCATGTCTGACATAAATTACAAATAAATTTTGCTTCTGAATCTTTTTAATATAAAATTATTATTATGGAATAATAAATGAATAGAGGAAAGCAATGTCTGACAATAAAAAAGAATTCGAATTCAAAGACACCCTTAACCTGCCCCAAACAACACTTGCAATGCGAGCAAATGCAGCGGTAAGAGAGTTGGAAATTCAGGACTTCTGGGAAGAAAGAAAGATATATAAAAAAGGACTTGAACAAAGAGACATAGACAAAAAATTTGTACTCCACGACGGTCCTCCGTATCTCAGTTCCGATAAAATCCATATCGGTACAGCTTTGAATAAAATTTTAAAAGACATTGTTATCAAATATAAAACTATGAGCGGTTACTACTCTCCGTATGTACCCGGTTATGACGGACACGGACTTCCTATTGAAAATGCCGTTGTAAAAACTATTGAAGGCGGCAGAAATGCTGTATCAAAATATCTTTTAAGGCTTAAATGCAGAGAATTTGCACTCCGTAACTTAAAAGGACAGCAAAGAGATTTTGAAAGACTCGGTGTACTTGGTAACTGGGAAGAGCCTTATGTAACAATTTCTCCCGAAGTTGAAGCAGAACAGGTAAGAATATTCGGTGAAATGTACAAAAAAGGCTACATCGAAAAAGGCTTAAAACCCGTATACTGGTGCCCAAAATGCGAAACCGCTCTTGCAGAAGCAGAAGTCGAATATGCCGACCACACATCGACTGCAATTTATGTAAAATTTGAATTCAGAGAAGTCGATGCGCTAAAAATTAAAGAGAGCGCAGGCGTAAGCACGGACAAAAAAATATATTCGGTTATATGGACAACTACCCCGTGGACAATCCCGTCAAACCTTGCCATCAGTGTAAATCCGCGTTTTGAATACTCGCTTGTTCAATACTTTGATGAAGTCTATGTTATCGCAACAGACCTTGTCAATGCTTTTGTAACGGATAATGCCATTGATGAAAAAGATATTACAATCCTCGGAACAATAAAAGGGGAAGACCTTGAAAATCTCAAAACAAAACACCCGCTTTATGACAGATTCAGCCCGATACTTCTGGGCGATCACGTAACCTTAGATGCCGGTACAGGATGCGTACACACAGCACCGGGTCATGGTCTTGAAGACTGGGAAGTTTGCCAGAGATACAATATCGATGTACTTTCTCCGTTAGATGCAAAAGGATACTGGACTGATGAAGTCGAAGATATGAAAGGCATCTATTATGAAGACGGCAACAAAATAGTTGTTGAACGTCTCGATTCCTGCGGTGCGCTTCTCGGGCACAAAGAAATCTCTCACAGCTACCCTCACTGCTGGAGATGTAAACATCCCGTTATTTACAGAGCAACACCGCAATGGTTCGTTAAAGTAGACAAATTCAGAGACGAAGCTTTAAGAGAAATCAGCAATGTACAGTGGATTCCGGCATCCGGTGAACAGAGAATCTCTAACATGGTTGCCTCACGTACAGACTGGTGTATTTCAAGACAGAGAGTATGGGGCGTACCAATACCCGTATTCTATTGCAAAGACTGCAACGAACCCATTGTTACACCGGCAACTATCGAAAATCTTGCAAAAATATTTGAAAAAGAATCCTCTGATATCTGGGTAAAAGAAGAGGCTAAATACCTTCTTCCGACAGCTTTCAAATGTCCTCACTGCGGAGGAAAACACTTCCTCAAAGAAAAAGACATTATGGATGTATGGTTTGACTCCGGTATCACTCACCGTGCGGTTGTAGAAAAACGCTTTAAAGAACTCGGGCATCTTCCTGTTGAAATGTATCTTGAAGGTTCAGACCAGCACAGAGGATGGTTCCAGTCTTCATTGCTTACATCTGTTGCAACATCAGGCAGAGCACCGTATATGACCGTCTTAACACACGGTTTTGTGCTTGACGGCGAAGGTAAAAAAATGAGTAAATCGCTGGGCAACACAGTTGCTCCGCAGGATATCATAAAAATTTACGGCGCTGACGTACTGAGGCTGTGGGCAGCTTCTGTTGACTACAGAAATGACGTAAGAATCGGTGATACAGCCATAAAACAAATGGTTGAAATCTTCAAAAAAATGAGAAACACATCAAGGTTCCTTCTCGGCAACCTTTATGACTTTGACCCGATTGCAGATTATGTATTCTATAAAGATTTGAAAGCAATAGACAAGTTTGCACTGCATAAACTCAATACACTTATAGCCAATGTAACAGAAGCTTTTGAAAACTATGAGTTTTACAAGTACTTCCAGCATTTGCAAAACTTTGCGGCAGCAGATTTGAGTTCATTCTACCTTGATATTGTAAAAGACAGACTGTACACAGCAGGCAAAAAATCACTTTCAAGACGCGCCTGCCAGACTGTTCTTTATGAAATTTCACAGGCATTAACAAGAATGCTCGCACCTGTAATGCCCCACCAGGCAGAGGATATCTGGCAGAACATGCCTGAAAAACAAAGAAACGGCATAGAAAGCGTACTTCTTACCGATTGGCCGATTACAAACGCAAAATGGGCAAACGATAAGATTGAAAAAGAGTTTACAAAAATACTGAAACTCAGAGAAATCGTAACAAAAGCAATCGAACCATTAAGAGCAGCAAAAGAAGTGGGAAGTTCACTCGAAGTGGCTGTATACGTACAGGGCGGAGATAAAGAATTAGTCAAAAAATATGCAAAAGAACTACCGAACCTGTTCATTACCTCACAGGCTGAAATGACTGACAAAAAGCCTGAAGGTGTTTTGAACGAGTATACAGAAGACGACTACACAATATATGTAACAAAAGCACACGGTGAAAAATGCGAACGCTGCTGGAAATACCGTGAACTTATAAATGTCGGTGAACAGGGCTCAATCTGCAAAGAGTGTATGAACGCCATAAACGGAAAAGACTAACAAAACATAAACAAAAAAGGAGGGAGATAATTCCCTCCTTTTTTGTTATCATCATTTTATGACAGACATCCTTAAATACCTGATAAACAAACGTGCATTAAATATAGAGAAGGTTCTCGCTTTTTTGAAAAAAAACAACTCGTTTACAATAAGCGGACTTACTTCTTTTTTAAGACTGCTTTTGCTTGCGCTGATTAACAAAGAAAAAAATACCGTCTTTATTGTCAATACAGAACAAACCGCACTGAAATACAAACATGACCTTGAAAAACTGCTTAATATAGAGGCAGAAATCTTTCCTTATCAGGATGTTTCTATCTACGACGGTGTGGCACAAAATCTTTATAAATACGCTCAGCAGATAAAAATCCTTCAAAATATCAACAATATACCTCTGCTGATTGTGCCTGTCAAAGCAATGCTTGAAAAGTTTCCGTCAAGAGATTTTTTTGAAAAGCACTCTCTGCATTTTAAAATAGACGAAGAAATTAATACATCCGATATTGCACAAAAACTCGTCAACCTTGGATACAAAAGAGTGACAATGGTCTCGGATATAGGAGAGTTTTCTATACGCGGTGATATAATAGATATTTTTTCACCGGACAAATACGCCTCACGTATAGAACTCTGGGGTGATACAATAACAGATATCAGATACTTCGATAATAAAACACAAAGAAGTGTCAAAAAGATTAAAGAAACAACAATTTTGCCTGTCTATAAATTTATTGTTGATAATGACACCGCTGAAACTTTTAAAAATGAATTGACAGAAGCAGCCGTTAACACAGAAGCCGGTGAAAATGCAGATATTATCAGAGAAATGCTTGGCGAAACACTCGAAAAAATTGATAATGAAAAGTATTTTGAGGGCATAGAATATTTTCAATCTTATATAAATAAAAAAATGAAAAGCCTGCCGTCGCTGCTTTTTGAGGCAGGACATCCTGCACTTGTCATCGACGAATCTTCGGAAATATTTTCTAAATTTTCACAAATAGATGAAAACTATGACAAACAAATTGAAGAAAACACACAAAAAGCCCTTGCACTGCCGCTTAAAAACAAAGCACACCTTGACTTTGAAGAATTTAAAACAGCAATAGCAGGGTTTCAAAAAATTTCTCTGGACAATTTTCTGGATACAGTCTCGGATTATACCATAGAGTTTGAAAGCGGGCTCATTCCGAACTTTTCATCAAAAATGGAGGATATCCTTGCTTTTGTGGAAGAAAAAATGCAGCAGGGATATAAAATCATCATAGCAACAGACTATAAAAACCGTATAGAAGATGTCTTTTGCGACTTTGAACTTTCTGTTTCACAGGACTTTTCAAATACAGGCGATATCTATATTACGGACAACCTTGCTCTTGGCGGTTCTCTTGTTGAAGACATCAAACTTGCAGTATTAACGGATAAAGAACTCTTCAACAAAAAATCCAAGGACATCACTGCTCGTAAACAGACTTACCATAAGGAAAGCGCCGAATATATAGAATCCATCAACGATATCAAAGAAGGCGAGTATGTTGTTCATCAGGTACACGGAGTCGGACTGTATAAGGGACTTTCCAAACAAGAGATAGACGGACAGCTTAAGGATTATCTTACTATCGAGTATGCGCAGGGCGACAAACTCCATATGCCTGCAGAACAAATCAACCTTCTTGTAAGATACCGCGGCTCGGGTACTGTTGCACCGAAACTCTCAAGAATGGGCGGAAATGATTGGAACATTACCAAAACCAGAGCAAAAAAAGCTATCGAAGATATTGCAAAAGATCTTCTTCGCCTTTATGCCAAACGTGAAGTCTCTCAGGGCATTGCTTTTGAACCTGATACAGTGTGGCAGTGCGAGATGGAAGAGGCTTTTGAATATACGGAAACTCCGGACCAGATGCGTGCTATTCAAGAAACCAAGGCAGATATGGAACTTGAAAAGCCAATGGATAGACTTATCTGTGCTGATGTGGGATTCGGCAAAACAGAAATTGCCATACGTGCAATATTTAAAGCCGTTATGTCAGGCAAACAGGCTGCTGTAATCGTTCCGACAACAATCCTTGCAATGCAGCACTGGCAGACTATTTCGGAACGTTTTAAACCCTTCCCCGTTAAAGTTGAACTTCTATCCCGTTTCAGAACAGCAAAAGAACAAAAAGAAACAATCAAAAAACTCATCAAAGGCGAGGTCGATGTTGTAATAGGCACCCACAGACTTTTGCAGGATGATATTGTGTTTAAGGATTTGGGACTTCTTGTTATTGATGAAGAGCACCGTTTCGGTGTAAAACACAAAGAAAAACTCAAAATGCTCCGCAAAAACATAGATATTTTGAGTATGTCCGCCACACCTATACCACGCACGCTTTATATGTCTTTGTCTGGCATAAAGAATATGAGCGTAATAAATACTGCACCGATGAACCGGCTTCCCGTCAAAACACACGTGGGTCAATACAACGAAACTTATGTCAAAAACGCAATAAACCACGAACTTGACCGTGACGGACAGGTCTTTTTCCTGTACAACCGCGTCGAAACTATCTATGAATTTGCTGCAGAACTTCAAAAAATCGTTCCAAATGCACGTATTGCCGTTGCACACGGGCAGATGGACGCAAAAACGCTTGAAGGAATTATGCTCGAATATGCAGAGCACAAGTACGATATTCTGCTTTGTACCACTATCATTGAATCAGGTCTTGATATTCCTAACGCAAATACAATGATAATCTATGATGCAGACAGGTTCGGACTTGCACAGCTTTACCAGCTTCGAGGACGTGTAGGCAGAAGCGACAGGCAGGCATACTGCTATTGCTTCTATAAAAATCACAAAAAACTTACCCCGGAAGCCCTTCAAAGACTAAATGCAATCAAAGAATTTTCTACACTCGGCGGCGGATATCAAATAGCCCTGAGAGACATAGAAATACGCGGTGTAGGAAACATCCTGGGAACCAAACAGCACGGTCATATGACAAGTGTCGGCTTTGACACATACTGCCAGCTTCTTGAAGAAACAATAAACGAACTTCAGGAAAACGGTGAAAAACCTCAGCCGCCGGCTATTGTGGACATTAACGTAACAGCCTATATTCCTGATGAGTGGGTAGGCTCCAAAGAACAAAAAATGATAGAATACAAGCGTCTTGCAGATGTTAAAACAGTCGAAGAACTCGACTTAATCCATCAGGAATGGAAAGACAGGTTCTCAAAAATTCCTGATTCTGTTGAAAATTTAATAAAACTTATACATTTGAGACTGCTTGCCACACAGGCAAAAATCAGCCTCATCAGAGAAACAGCGGATAACATAAGGATTTATATGCCTTATACAAAAGCAGAATGGACTATTATTGCTTCACAATTAGACAGAAATATTACAAAATATATAAAATATACAATTGCCCCCAAGTCCTGCCAGGAAGGTAATTCCATTCTTCTTTTTAACAACAGTCTGCTTAGCTTTAAAGAAGTGTTTAACATATTGGCTGATTTATTCTATTATATAAATAAAATCACGTACGAATATATAAATAAGCAATGAGGAGTATAAAATGAAATTAGCAAAAAATCTAAAAATGGCTGCATCAATCCTTGCAGTTTCCGCAACATTGATGATTTGCGGATGCACAAACAATAACGCTGTAGTAACAGTAAACGGTGACTCTATCACAAGAGCACAATACGAAAAAGCATTTGATGCGGTTGCAAATAATTCTATGTTCTCACAAATGGGCATTGACCTGAAAAAAGATCCTAACAGCTTTCTTCATTTAATGCTCAAAGACAGAGTTATCAATGAACTTATCGTTAAAAAACTTATTGATCAGGAAATAAACAAAAGACACATAAAAGTCTCCAAAGAAGATATGGATAAACAGTTGAAATCTATTATAGATAAAGTAGGTTCAAAAGAAAAATTCAATCAGCTTCTCAAAGAAAACGGCGTGTCTACTGCACAATTCAAAAAAGATTTGTCTGATGAAGTAAAAATCCAAAAACTCGTAGACACTCTTTCTACAGTTTCAATAAGCGACAAAGACGCAATGAAATTCTATAAAGAAAACGCAGACAAGTTCAAAAACCCTGATAAAGTAAGAGCATCACATATACTTGTCAGTGCAAATTCAGAAGAATTGAAAGCAAAAATTGCTGCGGGCGAAGGCAAAAATATGACAGAAGAACAGCTTAACGCAGAAGTAAAAAAACAAATGAATGCTCAAAAAGCAAAAGCACAAAAACTTCTTGCAGAAGTTAAAAAGAACCCCAAAGAATTTGCTAAAATTGCAAAAGAAAACTCTGACGATACTCAGAGTGCCAAACAGGGCGGAGACTTAGGATTCTTCGGCAAAGAAGAAATGGTTGAACCGTTCTCAAAAGCAGCTTTTGCTATGAAACCGAATACTATCAGCGAAGTTATCGAAACACCATACGGCTATCACATTATTATGGTTACCGACAGACAAAAAGCAGGTGTAGAACCGTTTGACAAGGTAAAAGACGATATCAAAGACTTCCTTACAAATCAGGAAAAAGTAAAAGTTCTTCAGCAGTTTGTAGATACTTTGAAAAACAATGCTAAAATTGAATTCAAAGACCCGAGTTTTGACCCTCAAAACATTCAAAAAGCATTGAAAGAACAGGCAAAAAATAATCCTGCTTTAATGGAAGGTCCAAAATCAGCACGTGACTAGTACAGGTGTTTAATAAGGAATTTTACCTATGAATAAAACTTTAAAAAACAAACTTTTTGAAATAATAAGCAAATTCAATGAAGCAAAAATACTCGTTGTAGGAGATATCATCCTTGACGAATATCTCTGGGGCATGGCAAACCGCCTGTCTCCGGAAGCACCTGTACCCATACTGGAAGTTAAAAGAAAAACTTACCTTTTAGGCGGTGCGGCAAATGTTGCCAATAACATTGCAGCAATGGGTGCAAAAGCTATACTTGCAGGTGTAATCGGTGATGACCTGTACAGCGGTGTTGTTCTGGATTTGCTAACTAAAAACAATATTGATACAGAGTTTGTTATTAAAGACAAAACACGTCCTACAACCGTAAAGACAAGGCTTATTGCGCAGAACAACAAACACCTTGCTCGTGTGGACAACGAGTCACTTGATATCATAAGTGATGATATCAGCAAAAATATCTACGCTAATATTGAGAAAGTCATAAAAGATGTTGATTTGATTGTTCTGTCCGACTACATTATCAGTGTATTCTCTGCAAAACTTATCAAAGATATTGTTAAACTTGCAAACCGCCATGACAAAATAGTTGTTATGGACCCTAAAGGTGAAGATTTTTCAAAATATCAGGGTGTAGATGTTCTTGTTCCGAATGTGGATGAAGCATTGATTGCAACAAAATCAAAAAGAACAGAACCTGTTAAGAAAATCGCTTCTTCATTAAGAAAAATTGCCGATAAGGTAATAATTACACGCAGTGCTAACGGTGTGTACTACTATGACGGAGCAGATGAGATTTATCTTCCTTCTGTTTCTACGGAAGTAGTTGACGCGACAGGCGCAGGCGGCTCATTTGTAGCATTCCTTGCTCTCGGCTTAATCGGCTCGGGCTTTAACTACAACGAAGCAATTGAACTTGCCAATTACGCAGCTGCTGCAGCTGTTCGTAAGGTAGGAACCTTTGCAATCAAACATGTTCAGCTTAAAGAAATTATTGAAGTTGCATACAATAACGCTAATCAGGCAGGTCAGGGAGCAGCAAAATAATGGGACAGCTTGTAAAAAGAGAAGATTTGCCGGCACTGCTCAAAAACCTGAAAGAACAGGGAAAAACAATTGTTACAACTAACGGATGTTTTGATATTTTGCATGTGGGTCATGTACGCTATCTGCAAAAAACAAAAACTTTTGCAGACAAAATGATTGTGTGCCTCAACTCCGACATTTCAGTAAAAAAAATAAAAGGGCCTGACAGACCTATCAATAACGAGAATGACCGTGCAGAAATATTGTGTGCTCTTGCGTGTGTTGATTACGTTGTTCTGTTTGACGAGTCATCACCTGAGCAGTTACTCGGTGAAATCAAACCCGATGTTCACACAAAAGGCGCTGACTATACTCTGGAAACACTTCCCGAAGCAAAAATTATTCTGGCTAACGGAGGCAGAGTTGAATTTATAAGCTTTGTAGAAGGAAAATCAACCACTAACGTGATTAAAAAAATCGGTGCACAGGCGGCAAAATAAAAATTATTTTATACAGCAGAAAAAGGAGTCCTTTAACATTCAAAGGCTCCTTTTTCTTTGTGCCACCACTCCTTCCCTCTTTGTTAACAAATATTAATAATTCTTTTATAAAAAGGCAATTTTCTCTCACCAAAAGCGTTTATATAAGTAAGGGATTAAAGGGATTACATTTTATAGGGAGAATAAAATTATGGCAGTTGGACCAAGAGATTACATTGATCAGTTATTAGTAAAAAAATATGCAGATGAAAAAGTTGATAATCCGGAAATAGCAAAACTTGTTGAACCGGATAAAATGCTCAGCGCAATGGGTGATTTTTCAGATATGCGCAAGAATATGATGATTTTAAACAATAAACTAAACAGTGTCTGTGCAGCACTTAATGCAAAAGCAGCACATTACAGAGGAACAAGATTCGCAACTGCATAGCGGATTTTCGGACGGACGACACGAACGTAGTGAGTTAGTCCGGTGAGAGAGAGCCGAAACGAACCAGTGAAAACGAAGTGAGTGACAGGCTCGAGCGAGAAGAAAATCCAAGACGCGGATTCCGAGGACGCGTATCGAAGAGAGCGTCCATGCGGACGGCTCCGTTGAGGAGGCGGAAGCGCCGGTAATCCAAGACAGCGGATTCTGTGCTAAAATAGCACTATGAATCAAAAGAAAATTATCCTTGCCTCGCAATCTCCGAGGCGACACTCTCTAATAAAAAAACTGAATGTCGACTTTGATACGGCTGTTCCGGCTTTTGATGAAAAGCTTGATTCAGACTGTTATACAGACGACGCAATAAAATCCCTCTCTCTTCAAAAAGCATTGTCCGTACTTGATAATCAAGATACGGACATTACTATGTACAAAAACTGCCTTATAGTGAGCGCAGATACAATGGTTGTTCTTGATAACAAAATCTACGGCAAACCCAAAAATGAAGAACATGCAAAACAAATGCTAAAAGAACTGAGCGGAAAAACTCATTTTGTTGTTACAGCGATAAGCGTTATTGATGCTGATACAAGAAAAACCGCATCAACCGTTACAAAGACTTTTGTAACATTCCAGAATCTTTCAGATTCGTTAATAGAAACTTACGTTACAAAAAATAAACCGCTTGATAAAGCAGGCGCATACGGCATACAGGAAATGGGCAGCGAGTTTATTAAACAAGTAGAGGGAGACTTAGAGAACGTAATCGGACTGCCCACAAAAACTTTAAAATCAATGTTGGAAAATATGTATTAAAGCAAAGAGTATTATAAGGAGTCTTTTGCTTTTTTAATAAATAGTCATAAAGTTTTGTATCTTTTATCTTTTCAATTGCCTGTGAATACTGTTCATAACTCAAACACCGCTCTGCCATAATATCAACACAGCCTGTGTGTTTGCTCTTATACTCTTTATAATCTTTGAACATCTCAAAATACAATAAGAGCAAATCTGACGATAACACATGTTAGAATAAATCTGCACGGCATTAAGTTTAACAGGTAAACAATGCAAAAAAAAAGCCCCGCTCAAGCAAAACGGGGCTGAAGAAATCAATCATTTAGATTTTAGCAATTTGTGTAGAAAGGGCATTTAATCTGTTTAGCCAGCCCTGCAAAAATATCTTTTGATTGCCGTATTTAGCAAATTCAAGATATTTTGCACGGCGTGCTTCTATAAATTTTTCGGGATATTTCCACTGAGCAGCCTTCAAAAACTGATTTACACGAACTAAACCCATGTTGACAGCTGTGTCAAAAGCCAGTAGCGCAAATTTCGGGGACATCTTATCACACCCGGCTTTAAGCCAGTAGTTCTTGTAATAAATCTGCTCAACCTCATCCTGTGTGATATATCGAACATCCCTATTGGCAAGTCCTTTGCTTTTAAGCCACGCATTGTAGGTATACTGTGTGATGCCTTTGTTTGTTGCTCCGCCTCTATCGTGCGGATTGTTGACATAGCCGCCCTCCCATTTCAGCACAAAGTCAAGTGCCTTTTTAAATAATTCCTCCATTTTTCCTCCGCTAAAAACCTACAAAGTACTAATTATTAGGATTGCCATGCCACTGGACAATGCTTATAAGTAGTGTCTTTACATCGTTCACGTTCTTGTCTATTCTGTCTATCCTGTTTTCAAGACTGATATTGTTATCTCTGTATGTTTTCTCAGAAACATAATGCTCTGCTATATACTCAATTAAATCGGATTTCACAGCAGATAGCTGAGCCGGAGTAACAAAAATTTTGTATTGTACAAAAAATATAATAATAACAAGGATTATTGGTGCATATTCAATAATTTTATCCATACAACCCTCCTTAATTAAATCTTTTAAAACTCTGTACAAGATGACTAAATCTCAGTCTGTGTGCAAAAGTCATATCAGGTTTATATTTTTCTGCAATGTCTATTATCTTTTCAGCAATATTTGTTGCTTTTTTATAGTCCTTTTTATCATCTATAACCTCAAGTGTAGACATATTTTCCACCTGTACAGTTTTAAATTCAAAAAGCTTTGCAAACAAATTGCTCACTGCTGCGACTAAAGAAGCATACATCAGATTTTTACTCCGTCTTTAACAGAATGTTCATCAACAAGAACATTTATCAGCCCGATAATTCCAAGAGCACAGGCAATAATTGCATCCGCAAGTTCGGGTTTCATAACTAACCCGAAAGCGGCAAGAACAGAAAATAAACCTTTGTAAGTACTTGACTGTCCCAGATATTTTAATATTGTTTGAATAATTTTATTCATTACTTTCCTCGCTTTCCTCTTTGTTTTCAGTATAATCAACAGTTATAGCATCCAGTTCCTCAAATGTTGCAGCCGCCTCAATAGCAGTATTGAATCCGCAATTGAGCGTCTCAATACGACGCGTGTTAAGCGTAATCAAACCCGCAAGTTCCATAAATTCAGGGATTGTAAGTGTAACCGGCTGATAATTGTAATTAAACCAGTCTATTGCCGGCTCTTCCTCTATAGCCATTGCCTGCATTGCAGCCATTTGCCCCATTACACGAACAGCAGCAAGCGTATCACAGTCAAAAAGTGAGCCTTTGTATGTGACGCCTGATTTCAGTGCTGCTTCATATGCTTCTTTGTTTTGGGCAAGCTTCATTTCCTTCGCCTCCTGTAGAAGCTCGTCTGTCACATCCTCAACAAACACAAACCCGCCGTCTCGCTCAATTATTTCTTTATCGGTCTGTTGTATCTCAAAGCCTTTATACTGCGGCATAAAGCCCAGCGTTGAAATGAGTTTTTGTTTGTTTGTATCAAAAAGTACGATTTTGTTTTCTTTTTCTATGTAATAATTAGTCATTTTGTGCCTCCGTATTTTCTGTTGAAGCCGGAACACTTCCCTGTGCGTAGATGAAACGGAAATAGTCTGTTTCTCCTGCCATTGAATATCTCACAGTAAATTCCGAATTTTTTTTAACCGGTAAATATACTGCAATACCTCCGCTGTTTTGTGTTGAATATACTGAAATTTGAAGATTATTTGCCGGACTTTCTATAGCTATAAACTGACTAGAGGCGGTAGGATTTTTTTTAAATAAAATATACCCGTCATCAGGCGCCGTGTAAGTGTCTCTGCTTGCTCCAAGCGTAAGGTCTATGTATTTGCCCGACGGCATAGCCTGTGAACCAATAAATGATTTTCCTGCTGCAGTTGCGTTTTGTAAATCAAGATTTAACTTAGTCTGCAAATCTGTTATCATCTGACTTACATCAATACTGCTGTCATTGTTAACAACATTACCGACTTTGTAATAAAGAAGTTTGTTACTGGATGAGATTTGAACAGTGTCAGACTTTCCGTATAAAGAGTTTGACACAGATGCATCTAAATTCAAATAAGTATCCGCACTGCTTGTTCTTTGACCTAAAGACCATCCGCTATTACTGTGCCCGTGTTTAAAACAACCGGAAAGAGGTTCATCACCAAGCATGTAGATTGTTGAGTTGCCATCTAAATTTGGTAGTCCGGGCGCATTGAAGTTGTTTAGAAGGTCTGTTTCGAGAGTATACTGCGCAAACCATTTATTTCTCGGAAGATAAACATATTCGTTTACGGAATCCAGAATATAAAAATCAGCAATACCTGTCTTTTCAAATACTTCATCAACAGCCTCTTTTTGTGCTATATCAGCAATATATCGTCCGTCTATTGAACGGCGGCAGGCAACACCCCTGTATTCTATCTCGAGTCCGTCATTGTACAATTCCTTAATTTTTTCTATTGCATCAGGATATGTTTTTGTAATCATCGAACCTTGAAGAGCCCAGCCGACAAGTTCATCACCTGTTAAAATATGGTCGGTAACCTTAGTGTCAAACAGGTTAAACCCGCCGCCGTTATTGTTGTTGTATTTAAGATGCATGAGACACTCATTAAGAATGTCCGTATCACACCACGAAGATTCATGAATGGTCGGATTGTCCGTCCATTCATAGTTTTTTGTGTTGTCCATAAAAATCCTTTCTAGTTTAATAGCCTTTCGCTCTAAGACTTAATTTGCAGGTTGTCAACTCCCCTGCATTGGTATAAGCCTTGATATAAGCATAAGTATTTGTCTTTTCCGTGATAACTATGTAAGCATCATTGTTATCATTTACTGTTGCAACAATAGATGGGGGTCTGACAAAGTTGTAATCTATACGCAGCCCCTGTGTATCAGTTATCTCAAGTTCCATATCCAGATCTTTATCAGGGACATCGACATTAACAAGAAAATCTGTTAAAACAACCTGAACCCCGTTATAGGAAGTAAGAGTTACTCTAAATTTACAATATCTGAAAGTATATTTGCCGGAATTAGCAAGCGCCCAGTCAGAAAAATTAATGTTATCATCAGAGTATGACCACTCCACAGTAACAAGATTCTGTGAATCAGATGAAGTGTATTTGTAATCAAAAGACACTATACTCTCAAGAACCGCCCCAATATCATAAGTCTGGCTTATGTATGTACCGCCCTTAAGAACAGAGCATCCCCATCTTCCTGCTGTCTGATAATAGCCTTCATTATTGCGCCAGGGAGCGTCTAAATTATGCCACTTTATATCCTGTGCTTTTATCTTGATAGTTTTCCTGTAAACCTTTAAAGTATCCTCAAGAATCCCTGATATATCATCAAGAATATCCAGCTTCACGATTTCATTCAAACTCGGAACACTGTCTACGGAAATAACATCAAGAGTTGCACTTTGTGAATAATTGTATTTGTTAAAAGCCTTTATCCAAAATTTATATAAACCGCTTGAGGGAATTTCATAAGAGAATTTGTTTTCACGAATGCCGGACTTGATAACAAATGCACTTTCCCATGTATCACCCATCCTGATTTCATAAGTATCTGTAGAATCCTGATTGAGTTCCCATACAAAATTAAACAGGTTATTGGACTGCACAACATTAAAGTTTTTCACATCGTCAGGATAAGCCGCTATATCAGCAAGCGAACTTACAAGAACCCTAGGTTCTTTACTTCCGAGTTCATCAGAGTAAAGACGCTCATCATATGTGCGCCAGTTTACAGTATAAACACCTGTACCGTCATCGGAAATACTTGTAACTTTAACTTTGTAGTTATCCAATCCCATTAGCAGACTGTCTATAGCAATTACATCGCCGACCTCAAGATCATACGCCCTGTAATCCGTCTGAAAACTGCCGAAATAAGGCTGTAAAATCTTGGCATTAACGTAATACCATGCAAGCCTTGATGCCTGATTGAATGATGTACAGCTGTAAATATTTACACTGTGTTCAATAGGCACACCGTCTCTGTATTCAGGTATTTCTGCTGTAGCTTCAACCTTTTGCCATTCATGATCGGGAGATACAAATGTACACTTAAGAATGTCATAATGCTCCTCTTTGGGGATACACTCAAAAGTCTCAGAGCCTTTTATGATATCATCTGCAGAAAATACCTTGCTTACAAATTCAGCTTTATCAATCTTAAATTGCAGCCTGCCGTTTTTAACAAATAAACCGCCCCTGCAGGAACGATAAATTTCATCCATAAGAGTTCTTGCCGAGGTCTGTGAATCGAATATCATATTAAAGGTAAAACGGGGAACCATCTCTGTGATATCATTTCCGTCTTCGTCTTTGTGCTTATATTCAATCAATTCATCGCAATAAGCAGCAGACTCGATAAAACTCTCTAAATCAAATAATTCATCGATTAAATCCTCGCTGATATTGCCGTCATTTTTGATACACAAACCAAGACCGTTGTAGCAGGTTAAGAAATCAAACATAATCCAGGCAGGATTCTCCGAATATTTTATTTCGTATTCGTATTTATTTTTATAAACCCTAATTTTTCGCCCTTTTACAACGGCTGTAAGGTTGTAGTTAATATCGATTTTGTAGCTTCTCGGTACACTAACAGCAAGATATGCAATGTTTTTTAAAGATCCTACTTTTTCAACGCGTTCACTTTGATTTGCACCGCCTACTATATCATCTACCTCCTGATCCGGAGTTCCGTAGTATTTTTTTACGGAAATACCTGCAATTTCATTTTGAGGTATGTCGTTAAGCTTAATATCCGAAAAATCGCATATTTCACCCTCTGCAAAAGCAACAATTCTTTTAACAGTAACCTGTCCGTTCTCATCCTGCCATACACGGTTGCCCGCAAGCTTGCATGTACCGTATAAAAGAGGAACCGGCAGATTCTGGTCAGTCTGTGTTTGCAAAACACCTTTATATGTTGGTGATAAATTACCATAATTTCCTTTATTAATAGATAGCATTGTTATGGATAGCGCTATGCCGCCATATATTAAAGCTGCACCTACGTATCCTATAATCGTTCCAACCGCTGCAAAAGTTGATGTTGCTAAAACTGCACCTAAAGAACCGGCAATTGAAAAAAAACCTGCTGTAATTGCACCCGCTAATGCTGTAAATATTGCCATTTATACCACCCTAAAACACTTGTATTCTTTAAACATCTTCAATCGACCTATTTGAAGCGTGTGGTTTCTAAACACATGAATAATTTTGCCAAATTTTAAGTAAACTGCGGCGTGCAGTTCATCCCGAAATTTCGTTATAATAATATCCCCCTCTGCTAATTCAGAAGGGGAGATTTCTTTACAATGTTTTTTTACTTTAGATAAACCATACCAGTAGTTTTTGTCATCATCTTTTGAACGAAGCTTATATCTTGGCTTGTTGGGGTATAAACACTGCACGGGATAAAAACACCCCTGATATGTTCCATCAACATTAAACATTTCATAAGGACGTCCAATCTCAGCAAGCAGCTGTTCCATTTTTTCTTTCATAACATTCCTTTCTTATGACTTATGCATTCTGAACAATATGTCTTAAATGCGCATTGTTATTTTTAATTCCTTCATATGTTATCTGATTCAATAACTGCCTGTTTTCCAGTAAATACTGTTTTACATCCTTAGAATCCCAGGCTTTAATATTGAAGGAATTTACAATAACAGGAGAACTTCCTCCCTGATTTTCATAACTGACATTTTCAGAAGGACTCAGAACCCTCTCACCGCCTTTTAACAGAGCAAGCTGCTCCTGCGTACCCGGCAGCGAATAGTTGGCACCGGAAGGTATAACACCTCCGGAGTGGCGTTTGAACAAACCGCCTATAAAGCTGAAAGCACTACCCAGCCCGCCTTTACCCCAGTTCAACAAACCGCCGAAAAGGTCTGAAGCTGCACTCATAGTTTGTTCAGAAAAAATCGCATCCATAAGCTTGTCTGAAAATTGCTTTATCATAAAATCAGTAAGACTTGTCGTCATGCTCTCCATTACATCAGAAAAGCTTTTGTAGCCAGTTATCATCTCCTGCAAACCTGCAGAAAACTCTTTTGACATTTTTTCCGTAGTTTTACCCAGAAAGCTGTCATCATATGCTTTTTTCGTTTCTCTGTCTTCAATAAAATTGTAACTGTTTTTAAAATGCTCTTTTTGTGCCGGAGATAAAGAATCATCAGAATCAACAGACGCTCTTAATGCAGAATACTTATCCGATATCTGCTTTTTCTGATTTTTATATCCACCGCTTAGCAAATTAGAAAAATCAAATTCATTATTCTGGTCTTTTAAAAAGCTTACTAAAGACTTGTATTCCGCCTGCTGCTCTCTCCAGTTTTCTCTAATTCCGCGCAACATTTCGATAAATTTTTGATTTGTCTCTCTCATTTGCCTTCCGGCTTCTTCCAACGCTCTGTCTAATTTGCTTTCGTCTATTTTTCTGCTTGTTGTATCATTCATTAATAATTCCTTTCTATGTTATAATTAAATATGATTAAAAAATTTTTACTGTTATTCTTTTTTCTTTATCTAATATTTACACCTTCTTTAGCGATTACTCTTAAAGGAAATGTTTCTTATACAGTTAATCGTGCAAAAAAAGAAGCATTTGATGGTGTTACTAAAAATATCGATATAGCCCAATATAGTGATTATTTAAACGATAAATATCATGAAAAGAACATAAATAATATAACTAAAAAAAAATTCAAATTTAAAAGTTATTATATTTCTTCCTTTAATGATGGAAGTTATTCAATAACATATAGAAAAAATGAAAAAATCGGTTATTATTATTATCCTAATGGGAAATTAAAACTTATCGAATTTTCAACTTTAGGTAAATATCCAAGAAGAAGTATTAGATATGATGCGTCAGGACAATTGGATTCTACCTCTTTAGATATATCAAATAATGAAACTTATATTTTTGGGCTCAACAAAAAATTAATCGCTCACTGGATAGGCGACAATTGTTATAACGAAAAAGGTGAATTGATTGGAAAACGCAAATCACACTAAATATATCTAGCCTCTCTCATCTGCCTTCCGGTTTCTTCCAACGCTCTGTCTATTTTGGTGTTGTTATCATTTCCTTCTAGTTCAATAATTGTCATAACAGTCCTTTCTAATTAATATGTTATAATTACAAAATGAAAAAAATTATTTTAATATTTGTTTTATTTCTTCTTAGCAATTCCGAAGTTCTTGCCTATAAGCTTCAAGGAAGCATATCATATACTGTTGATGCTGCTCGCAACGAAGCTTTTCAAAATGTTAATAATAAAATAAATATGTCAGATTATACTGATTACTTAATAGATTCAAATAAATTTAATAAACATAAAAAAAATCTTAATAATCCGAAAATAACAAACTTTTCAAATGGTGTATATTCTATAAGTTACAAAAATAATCCACAACTATCATATATATATTTTGAAAACGGGCAATTAAAAGGTATTGCCTTTCGTATAAATAAGAAATACCCTAAAAAAACCATCGCATATGATAATAAAGGAAACTTGAGTTCAGTAATGTATACATTAAAAAATGATGAACAATTCATCTTTGATAAAAATAAAAAACTTGTTGCTCACTGGATTGGCAACAATTGCTACAACGAACAGGGTGAGTTGATTATGACTCGTAATAAGTTAAAATAAACTTTTGTCTCTCTCATTTGCCTCTCGGCTTCTTCTCGTGCTCTGTCTATTTTGCTTTCGTCTATCTTTTTTATTCTTTTTTCTATATCCATATAAATTCCTTTCTAATGTTATAATGAGATTATGAAAAATTATCTTTTAATATATATACTTTTTATTTCTTTAATTTTTAATGCAGGTTACACATTAAATGGAGGTGTTTCTTACACAGTCAATTCCGCCCGTCAAATCTCCTTTGCGAATGTTGCCATACATATAAATATAAAGGAGTACAAGAATTATTTAAGTGATAAAAATCATATAAAAAATAAAAAAATCCTTAATAAAAATAAAACTAAATATAAAAATAGATACTTAACATCATTTTCAGATGGTTCATACGCAGTCACTTATAAAAACAATATTAAAATTTCTTATTATTATAATCCAAATGGCAAACTTGAATTAATTGACTTTAATATTGGTAAAGATTATCCAAGCAAACGTATTGGTTATGATATCAAAGGAGAATTAAACTCAATAACTCTTGATGTATCAAAAGAAGAACAATTCGTTTTTAATAAAAACAAAAAATTAATCGCACACTGGATTGGCAACAATTGCTACAACGAACAGGGCGAGTTGATTATGACTCGTGAATAATATAAACCGTTATCTCTCTCATCTGCCTCTCGGTTTCTTCCAACGCTCTGTCTATTTTGCTTTCGTCTATAAATACCCAATGATTTTGCATAAACCTTCCTTTCTATTTAT
>CALUPU010000007.1 GCA_944322725.1 Candidatus Gastranaerophilales bacterium | reverse complement strand
AAGGGTGCTGCGTTTACGGGGGTTTTTGACGGGAACGGGCATGTTGTTAAGAATTTGACGATTGACAGAAGTGATGAGCATAATGTTGGATTATTTGGCTCAATTAGTGGTGCAGAAATAAAAAATATAGGTGTTGTTAATGCGGATGTTAAAGGTATGGATCATACAGGAGCACTTGTAGGAGATGCTAACACCAATTCTGTCATCATAAACTCATATGCAACAGGCATAGTTTCAGGACGGGATCAGACGGGAGGTCTTGTCGGAGAAATTGTGACAGGCAGTAATATATCCGATTGTTTTGCGACAAGCACAGTTACAGCAAGAAATTACTCTGGAGGACTGGTAGGATGGGCTAATGGTAACATTAATAACTGTTATGCAACAGGTAATGTTGAAGGTAACGGTGGAGATATAGGCGGTCTTGTTGGTTGGGGAGACAGTGTTATATCTAATTCTTATGCAACCGGAAATGTCTTAGGAAGAAGCAGTACTGCTCACGTAGGAGGAATTATAGGGCAGACAAATCGTGGGAGTATTATTAATTCTTATGCAACAGGTAATGTTGAAGGATATTGTGCAGGTGGTATCGCCGGACAAATTCAAGGCAATTCCAGTCTTTCAAATTCTTATGCTACCGGTAAGGTAACAGGAACCACTTTTGCAGGTGGTATTGCAGGGTGGAGTGCAGGGAACATTTCAAATTCATTTTATGATACAGACAAAACAGGTCAGAGTAATGCTTTTGGGTATCAACGCGGTTCATTATCCAACGTCAAAGGACTCACAACTTCTGAGATGCAAGATTCTGCTAACTGGACAGGGTGGGACACTTCTATCTGGGATACTTCTACATTCCCTCCTTCTTTAAAAAACATGCCCAAACCTTTTGATCCGGTTACTTCTTTAGGCGGCAACATCCGTTTGCAGGTAGGGGCGGATTCTGACCCTTATGCTAATGCGGTATATGTGGATACAGTTCTTGAGTTAGGAGATTTTTCTGTTGATTTTTCGACTGCTGAGTCTTGTGCTGGTGCTATTGATGATATTGATGAATTAATGAATGTTGTTACAGCGAAGCGTTCTGAGGTTGGGGCTTACATTAACAGGTTAGAGTCTGTTTTAGATACACAGACAACCAGCATAGAGAACCTGACTGCTGCCAAGTCTACTATTATGGATGCTGATATTGCTCAGGAGTCTGCTGACTACGTCAAAAATCAAATATTACAACAGACCTCTGCGGCTCTGCTTTCTCAGGCACAAAGCGCGAGCAGCAACACATTACTTGCGTTGTTGGGCGGATTGTAAATAGATTACAAAAACAGAGCATGAGCGAATACCTCTCCAACCTGATGGTTGTAGTATCTGCCGTCATCTTTTGTAAACAATTCTCTCCAGTGGCTTTGCGGCGTTCCGTCCATAGAATACGAAGGATTACTCATCATAAGATGATGTGTATTTGTGTCATATCTGAGAGGAAATAAATCCTCCATCTGCATAAAGCTGGGGAGTTTATCGCTCGCTATTTCAAACCCGAAAAGAGCATTCCTTATTCTGTTTAATCTTACTTCGTAAGGAGTTCCTCCTTCCGTATTATCATTTGAAACTTCCACTCCCGGGGCGTAATCACGTGAATATTTCAGCTGCGATGACCAGTATTTTACGGTATCAAAATCATCCACATGCACAAACGCTGTACCTGCATTGAGACCCATCATTCTATATCGTTCAAAATCATCGGAACTTTTTTCACCTACAAAACTCAACGTTGTGCAGCCGCTGCGCCTTCTTATTTCATCCGTAATATACTGCATCTGCTGATAATCAGGCAAAGCCCCGACTCCGGTATAATTCAGCATATCATATCCGCCTATATGCTTTGCAGAATCAACAAATATTGCTTCAAATCCGAGGTTTACAAGCTTTACCATTTCTTGTATATACAGTTCAACATGTTCAGGGTTATGCCAGCGGAAGTTTTCATCTTCTCTGTAAGGATGAGATACTTTCAACTGGTCTTCAGAGATTATTGTTCTGAAACCTGTTTTCAAACCTCTAAAATGCGCAAGGTCATTGAATGCCTTGAATTGTTCTTCCGGTGAAATTTTGTCAGCAATATCAAAATCAATAATATTTTCACTATAACCTATTCCGAGTTTTATACCGTATATGGAGTTTTCTTCCCACGGTGCTTTATTATAGCCGTCTCCATAGATATTAGGCCATATTTGAGATAATATTATACAGTTTGCCCAGCTTTTTGCAGAAGGAGGAATTGCAGGAAGCATCTTTATTGCACTTATTATCCCGTTTTTGCAGCGGCTGCCGTGCATTTCGCATATTGCTCTGTTATTTATTTCTATATAATTTGCCAGCCGTCCCCATTTATCACCGTAATCGGGTGTAACAACATTATCCGGAAATTTTCTATAGAAAGTAGTACACTCACATAACGATAATATAGACTCAACCGCTTTTTTTAACGAGCGTTCCAACAATTCACAAGGAAGTATATTCGAAATCCACTGTTTGAGATTTCCGTCATTCAATGCTCTGTATTTGTGATTTTCGCTCCATTTATCATAATGCAGAACATCACTTCCGCTGTATGCCTTCAATAATTTATTAACCGTATTCATACAGTAAATATAAAAGACTCAAGATACCATTACATTATACAAAAAGGTAATTTTATCATTAATAAAAAATTTTACCCTGTCAAAATGAAGTGTGTTTAACTTTGTATGATATTCTTGCTTTTTTTGCAATTTTTAAAAGGTTTGCATAATACCCTGCTGCCATAATCGAAGAAGCATTTATCCACGCAATCGGACCAGCATAGAATATACCGTAATACCCGAATTTGACAGCGAGATATACTGCAGCAAAAGCACGCATTATCAACTCGGCGATGCTTGCGGCAAGAGGAAGAACTGCCTCGCCCATTCCCTGCAGTGCATTTCTGAAAATGAATATCTGTCCTAAGAAAAAGTAAAATATTGTACTTATCCACAGATAGCTTCTGGCTATTTCTATAATATGTTTTTCACCTTTGCCTAAAAATACGGCTACTATATCACTGCCAAAGAAATGCATTATAAAAGCCATTATCAAACTGAGGGTTATATTTATTACAGAGGCTTTATTAACTCCTTCTTTTATTCTGGAAAAGTTTTTTGCACCAAAGTTTTGTGCTGTATATGCTGCCAGAGCAACCCCAAACGAAATCATCGGCAAAGTAGCAATCTGTTCTATTCTCAAAGCTGCTGTAAATGCAGCAATAACATCAGGTCCGAAAGTATTACATACACTCTGTATGATTAAGATACCTATACCAAGAATAGAATACTGTACTGACATAGGTATACCAACTCTCAAATGTTCGAGTGCAAAATCAAAGCTTTCTTTTTTTAAAGCATAGCCCCAATCAGCTTTTTTTAAGTGAAGTATGGGAAATTTTATTTTTACATAAATAATGCACATCAGCGCTGATACACCCTGTGAAAGAACTACAGCTACAGCAGAACCCGGCACTCCCCAGCCGAATTTAAGAATAAATAAAAGAGCAAGAAAAATATTTAATACAGAAGCAAATATCAAAAAATACAATGGCGTTTTGCTGTCGCCAAGAGCCCTGACTATGCTGGCAATAAGATTGTAAATATTAACAACAACCAGTCCTGCTATTACAATCTGTATATAGTAAAACGCGTCTTTATAAATTTCCGCAGGTACATTCATCCACCTGAGAATTGTATGCATAAAGAGCGCAAGTAAGGCGGAAAAAAGTATTGTAAACCCTGTACTCCACACAGTAGATACTGTGGTGGAAAGTCTTACACCCTCAGGATCTTTTGCACCGAATCTCTGACCTGTTATTACAGCAAATCCATTGGTTAAACCGACAACAACAAAAGTTAGAAAAAAGAATATCGGAGAAATAGCCCCAACTGCTGCCAGTGCATTCATTCCGAGTGTTCTTCCCACAATTACAATATCTGCAATATTATAAAGCTGCTGAAATATATTTCCTATTAAAAGCGGCACCGAAAACAAAATTATGAGTTTCAGCGGATTGCCTTTTGTCATATCGTTTATCATGGTTAAACTCTTATATAAAAACCTTATTATTATGTTATTCTACTATACAAATATTATAAAAAAATATTAATCTTTATAACTTTTTGGGGTTCAATAGCAAATTTCTATATTTACGTATTTTATTCAAGTAAGGATACAAGAATATGACTGTTAATTTTAATATTTTAAAAAACTTTACACCGATTAACACATTAACATCGAATACAAAACAACTCTCCTTTAAAGCTGAACCGCAACAGGATACGTTTGAAAAAAGCAATAAAGAAAAAATTATAAAACTCTATGTTTTTAATCCGTTTTCTAATATTTTTTATAATGTACAAACACCTGTTGATCTTTCTAAAAAGCAAAAATTTACACTTACGTCAAATCAAAAATGTTTTTTAGGTAAAACTTTTGTTGTTGAATACGATCCTGACAATTATGATTACATTTTTGATAAAAAATCCAACAGACGTGAAAAAGTAATGATTTTAACAGGGCATTATGATAAAAAGCCAGATGAAATCTCGTTTCACTTTATGTCAAAAGATTTAAGTAAAGAATACGGTTATGTACACCTGAGCCGACATCTTGACCCCAAAACAGATATAAGGAACAATCATTTTATAGATGAAGAATTGTTTAGAAATTATCCCGCATACAAAATAGCGGGACCCAGAGTATTTGTAGAGTATCTTAAAAATTGGAATCCGGCACAAAAAGGCGGTATAGGGAAACTTGCGGACAAACTTGCAGTAAAATACTGCCTCGACAACAATATTAAGCCTGTAATCGTATCCAATGCCGACAGAGGTTCTCATGTTGCGCATTATCTTAGAGGGAAACGGTTTCTTCCGCCGGAAAAAGACTCATCCTCTTATAATTATTTGAAAGAAAGATACGGCTGCACAAATCTGAATAGAATACTCCAAAAATTAGTAAAGGAATCAGAAATAGAAGGCGAAAGAATAGATCTTGGCGATTTGGGAATATTTCCTATGTACATGCCTGAAGAACTTGCGAAAAAGTATGAAGAAGAGTTAAAATCCGTTAGGAAATAGAACTCGCCTTGTTTTTTTATTATTCCGTTTCTATTACATCCGCTTCACAAGGAGATATTCTTGCTTCTGGCTGAATATATTCAACATTGATTATCAATGCAGGATCCAAAGCTTTGGCAAGACCTGTAAAAAATTCATAATACTGCTGGTTTATTACCTTGCCATGCGAATCTTTATACATTTGGGCATAATCTCTTAAGAGTTTTGCCTGATTTTTATATTTTGCAAGAAGTTCAGGATGGTTTTGCGGTTTTAATTTATACTCCAGTTCAGGATTATTGCTCACTGTATTAAATAAATCCTCAAGAACTTTAGCATGTCCGCCGTATGCAAGTATAACTTCATACATATCGTCTGCCGCACCTGTATAATCTCCTAATTGTTTTTTGGAATTAATTCTGTACTCATAATATGCAGCCGGACCGTATCCGGGGAGATTATAGAAATATTCGCAATCTTCAAGCACCTGATTATATCTTCCCAGGAAATAGTTAAGTTTTAATCTTGATTCTCTTGCTTCATTGCATTCGGGATTAATTTGCAGTGCTTTTGTATAAATATCTACCGCACCTGCACGGTTATTCAGCCATTCATATTCAGCACCCTTTTTCACATAATATGCTGCGTCTTGTACAACAGGCTGCGGCTGCGGTTTTGCAGCTCTCTTAGCATAAGAAGGCTGGCATATCATCATTGATGCACATAAAAAAACAACTGTTGTTAAAATCTTTTTCATAATTATTACCCCTATAGATTTTGTTTGTGTGGGTTCAAATCCCTTTGCCCAATCCTATTTGTTTTTTAAAAATCGGAGAGGGTGGCAGCAATGCTCGATTTTTTTATTCACTTCGTTCTTAAAAAATCGGCACTCTGCATCCGTCAAACTACGGCTCTTTCATCGCCTTGTTTGTCGTAGGATTCTGAACCTTTTACAAAACTTCGTTTTGTGTGGGTTCAAATCCCTTTGCCCAATCCTATTTGTTTTTTAAAAATCGGAGAGGGTGGCAGCAATGCTCGATTTTTTTATTCACTTCGTTCTTAAAAAATCGGCACTCTGCATCCGTCAAACTACGGCTCTTTCATCGCCTTGTTTGTCGTAGGATTCTGAACCTTTTACAAAACTTCGTTTTGTGTGGGTTCAAATCCCTTTGCCCAATCCTATTTGTTTTTTAAAAATCGGAGAGGGTGGGATTTGAACCCACGGTACATTGCTGTACACAGACTTTCGAGATCCGCACCTTAAGCCACTCGGACACCTCTCCTCAATATGTCCATTCTATAACAAAATACTTCTATTCTATAATATTTTACTTAACAGTTTTACAATTTTTATTATTAATACTTTTACCGAATAAAATTCTTAATCCGCCAAAAGGCTTTGCCAGTGTTTGTCTTATACCGCATGTTATTGCATTAACATTACACAGTATACCCTGTGCCTGATAAAGTGCTGAATCGACTCTCGGCATTGCTTCATTTACGCTGTCCGTTGTTCCGCTCAATCCACCTGTTACAGCACTGATATTATCAAAGGTACGATTAAGCGTTTCCTGTTTGATTGAACTGTTGATTTTTGAAGTAATGCCGTTAACATTACCGGAAGATTTGGCAAGATTTGATGAAAATTGTTTTATACTGTTTTCATTTTCTTTTAAAATATCCTGTATCATTACAAAAAGCATACTCAACTGCTCCAATGAACTGTTAAGATTTTCCGAAGCCATATACAGGTTCTCTTTAATATTCTCTATATCTTCAGGATTTTGATTTCTTAAAAATGTCTCAATATCAACAGTTGCTTTTCCGTTAAGAACTGTACCATCAGTAATCATTGTATTTGATGGCTTTTCCGGATAAATCAATTCCAAAAAGTCGTGTTCTTTATCATTACGCTTTTCTTTTTTTAAAAGCACCTCTGTATTTATAGGCAGCATCAACTTTTTGGGATACAAAACAACACTGACATTTGTATGAAGGAAATCATCACTGTGATGTCTTTCAGTTGCTCTGCCTATTATAATTCCCTTGTAGTAAACAGGGATTCTGTGGTGAAACGGACGCAATTCTTTGAATCTAACCGTAATATGGGTATATGTAGACTGCTTGTACATATAAAAGCCAAAAGCTGCAAATGCCGCAAGTAATATTAAAATCAAGTATTTTTTCATAATTCAAATAATACTATCTGTTTGAATATACAAAAATTACCTTACAGGCTATCTAACAGCATAAGATTAATTAATCTAGTGTCACAATTGCTGCCGGCTCACCGCAGCCAGCAATTATTCACCTTTTCAATAAGCCGCTCAAAAATTTCGTTCACGTTTCTTATCACGAAATTTTCTCGGACAGTTTATAAAACTCATATAATTTTAACAGTCCGTCTTTATAAGAGGTAAATTCAAAATCCGGAATTTCCTGTTTTAAAAGACTGTTATCTCCTGTATATTCAAAATTTAATCCCTGTTCTTTAAAAGAAATTTTCGATTCAAATCCGCTTATTTCATTAATAATTCCGGCAATTTCATATAGAGAAATACTATTTGTCGGTGTCACATTTATTACTTTGTTCACCGGAAATTTAACAATAAACTTCTCTACAATCCTGCACAAATCAGAGATATACAAATAATCAAAAATGACATTCCTGTTAATTACAATTGGCTCTTTTTTCAAATTCTGCATTATTGCATAAGTCGGAAATCTGCTTTCTTTCTCGTATTTACCATAACAGGCAAATATATTAAGACACAGGACATCTTCCCTAATAGCTGCAAGTTGAGCCAGTTTCATTTTGGATTTGCCGTATAAGTCATCAGGAATAACGTCACCTATCTGTGATTCTTTTACTTTATGCAAATTCCTGTTCTTTGAATATGCCGCACCTGAACCGAACAGAATCAGTCTTGTTTCTTCATTCTTTGACTCACACAAATTATTGACCATTAATATATTGTCTTTCTCACAATTGACAGGGTCAGCACAATTTCTCACTCCGCCTGTAGAAGCACAGTGGATTATAAAATCAATCCTGTTGGACTTAAAATACCATTTCACACTTTCTTTATCCGTCAAATCAAGTTCTTGACTTCGAGGACACAGAATATTGTATGAATCTTGAAAATACTCTTTCAGGTTTCTTCCTACAAAGCCGCCTGAACCTGTCAGAAAAATTGTTTTAAACATAAATTAATAATAACACAGCTTTTTTATTAACCGTAAAAATCTTGCGTGATATAATAATAATGTTGGTTTAGAAAGAAGAGTATTATGTATAATCCAAAATCACACAAAGCTGAAGAATTTATTTGCCATGAAGAGGTCTTAGAAACTTTACAGTATGCCGAAAAAAACAAAAATAATATTGAAGTTATTGACAAAATTCTGGAAAAAGCAAGACTAAAAAAAGGTCTGTCTCATCGTGAAGCAGCAGTACTTCTGGACTGTGAAATAGAAGAAAAAAACAAAGAAATTTTTGAACTTGCAATGGAGATAAAGCAGGACTATTACGGAAACAGAATAGTGCTTTTTGCTCCTTTGTATCTTTCAAATTACTGTGTAAACGGATGTGTATACTGCCCGTATCACCATCAAAACAAGCATATCCCAAGAAGAAAGCTGTCTCAGGAAGAAATAAAAAACGAAGTAATTGCTCTGCAGGATATGGGACATAAGCGTCTCGCAATAGAAGCGGGGGAAGACCCTGTTAACAACCCGATTGAATACATCCTCGAGTCACTAAAAACAATTTATTCCGTAAAACATAAAAACGGTGCAATAAGACGTGTAAATGTAAACATTGCAGCAACAACCGTTGAAAACTATAAAAAACTGCATGATGCAGGAATAGGAACATATGTTTTATTTCAAGAAACATATAACAAAGAAACATATGAAAGACTTCACCCGACCGGTCCTAAACATAATTATGCATACCATACAGAAGCCATGGACAGAGCAATGGAGGCGGGTATTGACGATGTCAGCCTGGGTGTTTTGTTCGGACTCGAGTTATACAGATATGAATTTACTGCTCTTATGATGCATGCAGAGCACTTAGAAGCTGCTTTTGGTGTAGGTCCTCACGCAATAAGCGTTCCAAGAATTAAAAAAGCTGATGATATTGATCCTTCGGCTTTTGACAACGGTATCGATGATGATACATTTGCAAAAATTGTTGCCTGCATTCGTATAGCGACACCATACACAGGCATGATTGTTTCAACAAGAGAGTCTGAAGAATGCAGAAAAAGACTCTTAGCCTTAGGTGTTTCTCAAATGTCAGGCGGTTCTAAAACAAGTGTGGGCGGATACTTTAACCCAATGCCGGACACAGAAGATTCTGCCCAGTTTGATATTTCAGACAGAAGACCTCTTGACGAAGTAATAAAATGGCTGATGGAATTGGGTTACCTGCCTAGTTTTTGTACGGCGTGTTACAGGGCAGGAAGAACAGGCGAGCGTTTTATGGAGGTCTGCAAACAGCAGCAAATCCACAACTTCTGCCATCCGAATGCAATTATTACATTAAAAGAATATCTTGAAGACTATGCATCGCCCGAGACTAAAGCACTCGGAGAAGAATTCATTAAGAAAGAAATGAAGATTCTTGAAAGCGGTGAAAAAATTAAAACAGCAGTTGAAGAGGATTTAATAAAAATAGAACACGGTGAAAGAGATTTCAGATTCTAATAATAAAAAAGACCTTGTATAAAGGTCTTTTTTATTATTACTTACCGTTAACTACCGTTATATATAAAGGCGGTGTGTCTTTATCCCTTGAGCCAAAGTGAGAAAATACGAATTTTTCAGGCAAAACTTGATATTTCGAAACATTTAAAATACCTCTTATCAATTCATAACCGCCCAGTTTTTCAAACTGGTATTTATAAAAATCTCTTTCTGTGTCATTAACTATCAAATATGTTTTATTTTGAAACCATGGTTTTGTAAGTGTGATTTTATTATTTTTAAATTGAGAAACATTTACTATTTGTACATCAGGGAAAATCTCCTGTATCTGAGGAACAGTGAGTATTTCAGATGTTATAGTTTTTCCGTTAAATACAAGTTTATAAAATTTCAGTGTATGAGCATTGTATCCGATTAAATCACCGTTATACAAAAACTCATATGTCGTACCGTCTTTGCCTGTTTCAAGATGTTCTTTTCCATATTCAAATTCGGAGAAACCACCTGAGCCATGCGTCATCTGTTTTATGAAGCATGTACTCGAACCTTCGTCTGTTCTTGTCCATTTATGCGTTTTTTGATTGCTGCAAATACTATCCTCATCTTTTAATCCGTCTTTTACATAAGAAGGGTAATCATAAGCAAATACACTGCCGGAAGTAAAAAGCAATGCAAGAAAAACTGCTAATTTTTTCATGATAATATCTCCTAAATAATTTCAATTAATTATATTACATTAAAAAAAGACTATGCAATAAGTCGTTTGCATAGTCTTTTTGATGATATAAAAATATTTATTTTACAACTTTTGCAATTTCATTTGTTATATCCTGACCGCCATATAGAACAACACCTTTGGCTATAACCATGCTGTAGTTAGCTGCTTTTGCTTTTTGTGCAATTGTTGCGGAAATACTTTTATCTATATTAGCAAGTTTTTTTGCATAATCTTTTTGAATTGCATCTCTTTTTGTATTTAATTCTTTATTATATTTTGCTTCTAATGCTTTTTTCTTTTCTGCATTTTTTTCTTTGGCTACATTAGTTCTTGCAGTCTGCACAAAGCTTGCAAGATCTTTGATTTTAGCTTCTCTGTCTGCTTTCAGTGCTTTAACCTGAGCCGAAGAAGCTACAACCTTTTGTACATCAACAACCGCAATATTATTAGTCACATCAGAAATTGCATAGTTGTTAACAGACATACCTATCACAAATGCACTCAACCCTAATGCAAAATACTTAATACCTTGTTTCATCATATAACTCTCCTTTTCTTTAATAATGATATTTTATAATAAAATTACGTTTTATCAAACATCTTTTGAAGGCTTGACATATATTGACTAATTATTTAATTTATTGTTTTAACATAAGGATGTCCGAGAAAAATTCGTGATAAGGAGTAAAACGACGTGAACGAATTTTTTGAGTGACCAATTGAAAAGGTGAGTCTTTGAGCTTCGAAGGCTCGAAGCGAAAAAGACGACACTAGATTAGATTAGATTTATGAAAAGATGCAGATGGGTAGATGAAAAGTCAGATATTTACAAAAAATACCATGACGAAGAATGGGGTAAACCCAAATATGATGATAAAGAACTTTTTGAACTTTTGATACTGGAATCATTTCAGGCAGGCTTGTCTTGGATTACGATTCTAAAAAAAAGAGAGGCTTTTAGAAAAGCTTACGATAATTTTGATATAAAAAAAGTTGCTAATTATAAAGAAGAAAAAATAAATGAACTGCTTGGCAACGAAAAAATCATAAGAAGTAAAAATAAAATAATATCTTCCATTAACAATGCAAAAATTTTTATGCAAATACAAAAAGAATATGGCAGTTTTTCAAACTACATCTGGAGTTTCACAGATAACAAAATTATAAAAAACACAACAGACGATTTTCCTGTTAGCACACCTCTTTCCGACACAATATCAAAAGACCTTAAAAAGCGAGGAATGAAATATGTCGGAACAGTAATTATATACTCTTACCTTCAGGCAATAGGCATTGTAAATGACCATGAAACTGAGTGTTTCATGTATGAAAATTAGTTTAAAATATAGCTGATTACTTCATCAACATGACCTTTTACCTTCACTTTTCTCCATTCTTTTTCGATATTTCCTTTTTCATCTATAAGGAATGTAGAACGTTCAATACCCATATATTTTCTACCGTACATGGATTTTTCTTTCCACACATCAAAGGATTCCGCCATTTTGTGTTCGGGGTCTGACAGAAGAATAAAATTTAAGTTCTGTTTTTCTTTAAAAGATTTATGACTTTTAATACTATCCGGGCTTACACCTATTACTACAGCATAGTTAGTCAATCTGTTAATATTATCTCGAAAGTCACATGCCTCTTGAGTACATCCGGATGTATTATCCTTAGGATAAAAATACAGTATTACTTTTTGCCCTTTAAAATCATTTAAAGAAAATTCTTTTTCATTACCCTGTGCATCAATACCGTTCAGTTTTATATTTAACATCTTCATAACTCCTTTTTATATTTATTTTTATTGCGCAGTGCTATGTTGCGGAACAAAAAGATGTGACATATCAACTTTTTCATGTTCCAAAAGCTTTATCTTTGTTTCTATCCCGCCTGCATAACCTGTCAGGCTTCCGTTTGAACCCACAACCCTATGACATGGGATAATAATTGAAATCGGATTATGTCCTACAGCCCCGCCAACAGCCTGTGCAGACATTCTTTCTTTGCCATGAAGTTTAGCAATTTTTTTTGCAATATCTCCATAAGTAATAACTTCACCGTATGGTATTTCGCATAGAATCTTCCAAACAGACTGTCTAAATTCATTACCGGAGGGATTTAAAGATAATTCCGCAATCTCCGGTTTGCCGCCTGCAAAGTATCTGTCCAGCCATTTTTCTGCCGATTTTAAAATATCTATATCTTTATATTCCATCATACTTTCATCAATCGTATTGCAGAAATATTTCTGTCCTTCAAGCCATACACCTGCAATGCTTTCAGCGTCAGAAACAATGGTAATCTTACCTAATGGTGAAATATAATCTGTTTTATAGAATAAATCAGTCATAACTTTAATATTATCACCTGACAAAAAATTAGAAAATATGGTGATGTTTGTTATTTCAGAACAAAATACAGTATAGTTATGAAAAGTTTAAAGAGTTTTCTAAAAAATATCGTGATGAATTAAAATACCATACTGATGATATAAAAAAAATAACAGATTTTTTAAAAACAGACAACGTAACATTAATATATGGTGCTAAATCACCAACTATTAACAATGCTGTTGTTTTAAGAGATTATATTCTTGATTTTATAAAAAAATACATAATTTTCTTAACACTTCACAAAGTATTATAAATGTAGTAAAATATTATTAGAGAAAATTATCACAAAAAGGGCTTGGTGTGTTAATAAACAGTTTTTCAAATTCTTTTTCTACTCCGTTAAGAGAAAGACAGAAGCAAAAAGATGATTTAATTCAAAAAAATTATAATCATATTTATGCTCATGAAATGGCACATAAAATAGCTGGCGGTTCTTTTGCCGGTGCCATTACAATTGAAAAGAATTCTGACGGAATACCTGTTGCAGGTCATGTTCCGATAAAAATGCCTGTTCTTGACAAAAAGAACCCTAAAAAGACAATAGAACACGCAAATACAGTAATAAAAGCAGCAATGGCACCGTCTGATCCTTCCTCTCAGGATTACAAAGTTGCAGCCGAAGCTTCTGCAATAAAGTCGCAGGCACAAAACCTGCAAACAAACAGCAGATTAAACTTTATGGCATAAAAAGAAATAAGCTTTTTTTTGAATGATGGAGGTTAGGAGATTCGGTCTTGCTCGTTCGCGTTTAACGGCAATTCCGTGTTTTGTTTACAGGGCTTACAGCCCTTTCAACAAAAGCACTCCAGCCTCAGCTCACTCGCGCAACTCCTTTTAAATGTACTTCGTACATTGGAAGGTTCTCATTACCAAAACAAGCCAAAAATAAAGGGACATCTGATGATGTCCCTTTATTTTTGGAGGTTAGGAGATTCGAACTCCTGACCCCCTGCGTGCAAAGCAGGTGCTCTACCAGCTGAGCTAAACCCCCACAATTTTTTGTGTTATATACACACCTGTGGTGTTGGTCTTTCGACAACTATTATCATACATGATAAATTTTTTTTGTAAAGAGGAAAACTTAAATTTATAAATAAAGACCTATTACTTCGATATCCTGATATATTGTTTTGACCTTGCAATCATAACCTGTTTTTGTATCAGCCATAATAATTCCCAGATATGCCCCGAGAATAGCCTCCAGCTGAGAGACTGGAAGCATATTTGAAGGAAGTTCTTTAAATCCAAATCTGTATTTTAATGCACTTTGAAGAGCCTTACAGTCAACAGGTGAACGATCTTTATAAATCCCTGCTAAGCCAAGAGACGACTTTAATTCATGTATATCATACCTGAAAATATCCACCCCATGCTCTTTTAATTCTTTAAAAAGGTCACATCCTCTATGAGAATATCTCTGAATCCAGTCGCTGTCATGGTTTATAAGTTCACTGCTTTGAATAAGCTGATATTCGCGGGAGGTCAATTTCCATTTTGCATTAAGCATTTGCGGGTTTTCCGGCAAAGCAACATTTATAATGGCATTCTGTTTTCCTACCATTCGTTTAAAAAAGAATCTGACATCCTCCATGGAAAAAAGCTTATCAAGCGTAATAATATTTAAATTTCTGTCAATTATTGCCACACCGGTTTCATTTGTAGAAGAAGATCCCAGTGATATTCCGGCAAAGTAAAGTTTATTCTCAAACTTTATATTCTTTAGTTCGCTATCCTTAATCATCAAAAACCTTTTTAATTTTAGTATATTGTTCTGTGTACTGTATTGAATCTGCCTCTGTTTCTGCTTTCATAGAGTTTTTCAAAACTGTTTTGTACATCTTTGTAGTTTTGAATAGTCAATTCAATCGACTTGTTTACAACGACAAACATTATAGGTAAAGACAATAGAACCGTCATTATTCCGACAAACATATGTTTGGAAAATTTTATAAGATGTTTCTTTTTTTGAGTATTTTCAAGACCGTGTTTGTAATCGGAAAGCAGATTATTAAAAAGCTGAGTACGTTCTTCCATTGGTATTTTATCAAAAAACTCAACATTATCAGCATTAACCATAACAACAAATTTCTTTGCCTTTGGACCCTGAGTTCTTACAACGGGTTTTTCAATTTCAGCATACGGATCGAATTCCAAATCCTGTGCTTCAAGATTAAAGCCTCCATCCATAAGCGCTTTTGGACTTTGTGACAAAAATCCTTCCGAATCATCGGAAAAATTACTCATGCTTCTTATCGTAGCCTGAAGTTTTTCTATCTCCATTTTTTCATCAAAATCGAGACTGTGAAAATCATCATTATTGCTATCAGGAGTATCCGTCATTTTACCTCTGTATTTGCTTTATATGTTACTTATTATTTATAGTTGCAACATATTTTTGTGCTAAACTAAAAATATTATACTACACTATTTTTAAAAATATGACCCGCAATTAAAGGATATTAAAAAATATGCAGAATTTTGATTTTGATAAAGAAAAACTTGAACTATATATTGATAAACTTACTGAGCCTAATATCCTGATAATAGGAGATATGGGCATAGATGAAATGATATACGGAGATACGGAAAGAATCTCAAGAGAAGCGCCCGTTCTTATTCTCAGACATGCCAGTACAAAAATTATACTGGGGCAGGCCGCCAACGCAGCACACAACCTTGCAACAATAAACGGAGGCAAAGTTTCTGCAATAGGTTTATACGGCAATGATTATTACGGTCCAATGCTTCTTGATGCATTCAAAAATGCAGGAATCAATACTGATTTTATGGTACAGGACAATTCAAGACCGACAACAGTTAAATCGAGAATTTCCGGCGCAAGCTTCCACTCCGTTACACAGCAGATTGTAAGAATAGACAGACTTGCAACAAACCCGCCGTCCAAAGAAACAGAAGATAAAATTATTGAAAATATAGAAAAAGCAATACCTCTTCATGATGCGGTAATTCTTTCGGACTACAACATAGGTCTTTTGACTGACAGAATAATTGCTGCTACTGTAACCTGTGCAAAAGAGCATGGAAAAATTGTCGTAGCTGATGTACAAAAAGATATGCACAGATACAAAGGGGTATACGCTCTTACCCCGAACCAGCCTGATAGTGAAAAAGCAGCTGGCTATTTTATAAAAGACGCAGCGACTTTAAACAGTGCAGGTGCTGATATTTTAAAAATGACAGATGCACAGGTTCTTCTTCTCACAAGAGGAGGCGATGGCATGGCTGTATTTGAAAAAGGAAAACAGGAGCACACTGACGTACCTGTATTCAATAAAACAAATGTATTTGATGTAACGGGTGCAGGAGATACAGTTGTTGCATCATTTACACTTGCACTGGCAGCAGGTGCTCCGCCTAAATACGCCGCAATTATCGGAAATATAGCTGCAAGTATTGTTATCCGTTCATTCGGATGTGCAACTACATCAATTGATGAAATTAAATCAAGCTTAAACAAAATGAATATGGAGAATTACACAATAAAAGCATAGTGTTATAACATTGAGGAGTCATAGATGAAAAAACTTAAACCTTTTGATTACATAATTATTGCTGCGGTTATTGCAGTGCTTTTGATGGGAGCACTTATATATCTTGGCAAAAATAAATTTTCTAAATCACCTGTTGAAGCAACAAAGAAAATTGCTTTTCAGGTTATGCTAAAAAGCGTCTCGGTAACCGATTCTGAGATACCTTTTAAAGCAGGTGAAGAATCATTTATTACAATAAGAAATGTCCCCTATACAAAATTGCAGATTATCGATGTTGCTTATCAGCCCAAAAAAGCAATCATTCCGATAGACAATCCCTCACAGCCTTTTGCTGTGATTGATGATTTGTCACAACCGTTCCAATATGATTTTGTAATAAGCCTCATTGATGAAGCAAAGATTACAAAGGACGGTCCTGTTGTAGGCGGCAACAAAATAAAAATCGGTCTGCCTATTGTCCTTGAAGGCTTCAATTATCGTATAGGCGGAACAATTTCAAATGTTAAAGTACTTGAGGACAAAGATGTTGAATTAATCAACAAACACTTGCAGGAGCAAAAAGACGCTATTAATGCGCCTGTGAAAAATGTTGAGAAAGAACAAAAAAGTGCTGAATAATTATGATTGATAGCAGATTTATTGATTTAAAAAACAATTTTTACGGATTCTTTCAGGATAAACTGGAGAACATTGCTAAAAACAGTTTTATTCTGTCAAAGATTGATGAAATAATACTTTTGTTTATTACCTTAACCTTATTTACATCAACATTTCTCGAGAGTGAAAAAATCGGCGCATTTGCAATAATTGTAGTGCTTTTAACAATTATAAAATTATTTACGAAAAAAGGTACAGGAATTGCAATGACAAAATTTGATGGAGCAATTTTTGTGTATTTTGTTATCTGCTTTATCAGTACAATAAACTCTACGCTTGTCCCGCAAAGTATACACGGATTTTTAAAAACCGTTATTTATATCTTTTATTACTTTTGTGCGGCAAATTATTTCCAAACAAATCAAAACAAAATCCGATGGATTTTCATGCTTGTAGCAAGCCTGTGCTGTATAGAGGGGCTTATTGCAATATTTCAAAACTTTGCAGGCGTAGAACAAATTTCCACATGGCAGGATTCCAATTATATAAATCCGGAAGATGCCATTGCACGTGCATATGGAACATTAAAACCGTATAACCCTAATCTTCTCGGCGGCTACCTTGTCGCAGGATTGCCGTACATAATAGGTTCTGGTTTTATCTGTCTTGTCAAAAACAATAAAAAACGTTTTATTACAAGTCTCGCTGTATTTGTCATTTGCTCTCTTGCTGTTTTTGTAACAGGCTCAAGAGGCGCATATCTGGGATTGGGGGCAATTGTTGCGGGAATGATTGCTCTTGTTACTGTAATAATAAACACTGATTTTTCATATGCTGAAAAAATAAAAGCATTGTGGCACAGAATTGTTGCCGCAATAATAGGCGGTTTTGTGTTTATTTTGATTGCAGTACCCCAAATAACCAAAAGGCTTTTATCCATATTTATCTTAAGAGGCGATTCATCAACATCTTTTAGAATGAATGTTTATCATTCTTCCTGGCAAATGTTCTGTGATAATTTTATTCTGGGAATAGGTGCAGGAAACCAGACATTTCGAGAAATATACGGGCTTTATATGCTGACAGGATATGACGCATTGAGCACATATTCCGTACCTTTAGAAATTGCTGTGGAAAGCGGAATATTCGGGCTTATTGCATTCCTTGCTTTTATAGGCTTATTTATTTTTGATGCATATAAATTTATTACAGCATCTGTTGCGAAAAACGGAGTAGCCGATAAGATTGTAGTTTGTTCAGCAATATTACTCCTTCTAGGTGTGATGATGCATGGAATGTTTGATACAATATATTTCAGACCGCAGGTGCAGTTCTTATTCTGGACAATGATTGCAATGGGTTCTTCTGTAATGATTAAGAACAAACTTGAAAACAAAGAGGTATAAAGATGACTTTAGCCAAAAGAATAACGCTTACTATTCTTGCTTTAATAGGTTTTATTACATCAATAAAACTGTCAATAATTTACTGGGATGCAAATTTCAATCCGTACGCACTCTCAAGTTTCTGCTCAATAAACGATCTGATTGACTGTGACGGTGTAGCAAAGACAACCCATTCCCAATTTTTCGGTGTGCCTCTTGCGTTCTGGGGATTATTTTTATACTTTGTATTCTTATTTTTTACATATGTGGACAAGCTAAAAAACATTTCTATTAAAGGCTTCAGAATCTTTGCCTATTTTGATGTCTTTAAAAATCCTCTCTCATACATCTGTGCAATCGGTATTATTGCTTTTACAATTTCAATGATACTTGCAGGAATTTCTATATTTGAAATCCATAAAATTTGTATACTCTGCTTTTTTACATATATTCTCAATCTGCTTATTGGTCTTGTTGCAAAGCCTAAAGACGAAAGTATATTTGGTGTATTTATAACAAGCTTTAAGGACTTTATTGATGCAATAAAGGTAAAAAAATATGCAATTGCACTGTCAGCTGTCTTAATTGCAGCCGCCGGAGTTCTTACTTACACAGCAATTACCGACGTACTTGCTCCTCAGGTAAAAATGCAAAAAGAACTTAACTACTACTCTTCCGGAAATCATGAGTATAAAGTTTCAGGCAATACGCTCGGTGATGAGAATGCAGAAATAGTTGTACATGAGTATACCGACTATCAGTGCCCGTTCTGTTTTGTCTTAAACACAATGCTCCAGCGTGCAGTGAGCGAACTTAAAAATATAAAAGTCGTCCACCACAACCTGCCTCTTGATATGGAGTGCAATCCATTATTAAAAACACAGATGCATGAAGGTTCTTGCATGTTGGCAAAATACGCAATCGCTGCAGGTTTTCAGGGTAAATACTGGGATATGAATAACATGCTTTTTGATAAAGAATTTCAAGGCGAACAATCCATACTTGAAAATGCCAAAAGTATTAAGGGGCTGGATATTGAACAATTGAAAAAAGATGCATATTCAGAAGAGACGCTTAAAGAACTAAAGCGTGAAATCAATGAAGCAAATGCCATTGGTATAGACGGGACTCCGGCAATAAGAATAAATATGGAAACAAAAGTCGGAATTATGCCATATGAAGAACTTAAGCAAAAACTTATAAAGGCGGGAGCAGTTGAAAGAAAATAAACCTAAAATTCTTCTCCATGCCTGCTGCGCAGTGTGCATGGGCTATCCGACAGAACTTTTGAAGGAAAACTACAATCCCGTAGTTTTCTTTTACAATCCGAATATATTCCCCGAAGAAGAATATATAAGAAGAAGAGATGAACTTATACGCTACTGCGAAGAGCAGGAATATGAGTATATCATAGGCGAATACGAACCCGAAAAATGGTACGCATACATAAACGGGCTGGAACAAGAACCTGAAAAAGGTTTGCGATGCAATAAATGCTTTGAATACAGGCTTAATGAAGCAGCGAAAAAAACTGCTGAACTCGGTATTGATATTTTTACAACAACACTTACAGTGAGTCCGCATAAGATCTCCCAAAATATCTTTGCAGAGGGAGAAAAAGCCGCACATAACTACAATATAAATTTTCTCGCGCAGGATTTTAAAAAGCAGAACGGGTTTCTAAAAACAATGGAAATTGCGAAAAAGAATGAGTTTTACCGCCAGCAGTACTGCGGATGTGAGTTTAGTATCAGAAAATAATATGCTATAATCAAAATTAAGAACAGACTAACGGAGCCAATTTAATATATGCCAAATTATGCAATCGGAATTGACTTAGGCGGAACAAAAATCCTGTCAGGTATTGTAAATAAAGCAACAGGCGAAGTTCTTTATTCAATCAAACAAAAAACAGGCAAAGAAAAAGACGCTGAAACAATAGTTGAAAAGCTTAAACTGTCTATTAAAGAACTTATAGAAACCTCTCATTTTGATATTGCGCAGATAGATTCAATAGGCATAGGCGCTCCCGGACAGGTCGACAGGGCGAAAGGAATACTTGTTTCTGCCCCGAATCTTAATTGTGAAAATCTGAATTTAAAAGCAATTATGGAACGTGAATTTTTTATTCCGACTTTTATAGGCAACGATGTCGAAATTGCCACTCTCGGAGAAATGAAATTCGGCGCGGGCAAAGGGTTTAATGATTTTGTGTGTATATTTGTCGGTACCGGCATAGGCTCGGGTATTGCGCAGGATGGTAGAGTCCGCCGCGGTGCAACAGGTACGGCAGGAGAAATCGGACATATCATTGTAGACGCAGGAGGCAGACCCTGCGGCTGCGGTGCAAACGGATGTCTCGAGGCTTATGCATCCCGTACTGCAATCGAAGCAAGAATACTGGGGGCATTGAAAAAAGGCAGACCATCCATCATTACAGAATTTATGCGCGATGACAGGGCAATAAGTTCCAAGATGATACGAAAAGCACTGGAGCATCAGGATGAACTCATAACACAGGTTCTGTTTGAAGCATCTGATTATCTGTCTAACGGTCTTGCCACAATAATTAATTTCTATAATCCTGAACTCATTGTTATGGGAGGAGGCTTGATTGATGCAATAGATGCTTTCTATGAAAGAACCATTACCAAGGCAAAAGCAAAAGCACTGCCGGTACCTGCTTCAAAAATTCAATTTAGAAAAGCAAAATTGGGTGATTTTTCCGGTGTTGTAGGGGCGTGCTTTCTTGAAGAGGCCCTAGAAAAAATGCTGTATAAAGATACAGTTATTCAAAACTAAAAAAGCATCTTATAAAGATGCTTTTTTAGTTTTGATTTTTTATCGGGTTTATTTCCCCATAACACCAAGGTTTTTCATTGATACTAAAGAGTTTGTTGCTTGATTCAATGTTGAGTTTGCATTACTCATTGCTCCATTTACATCACCCTGTGATGCACTGGCTGCTATAGATGCCGATCCGCCTGCTGTTGTTGCTGCAACACCTGTTCCGACAAGCCATCCGCCGACTGTTTGAGAGGCTCCAAATGTCCAGACTTGAGACAACATCAGTGTTCCGAGAGATGTTGATGTTCCGCCTGCAAGAGTTGTTGCTGCTCCTACTGTTTGTATAGTCTGTAAATTTTTTGTATTATCTGCAGCTTTGCTTTTTGTATTATTTGCGCTGCTTTGTGCTGATTTTATATAGCTAGTTGTTGATTTAACTTTACTGGCATTTGTCTTATTCAGGCTTGTAATTTTTCCGAAATTTGATGTATATGAACTTGTTTTATTTCCGAGTTCTGCCTGTAAATCTGCTATTTTATCCGCATTTTTACCTTGTGGTTGTGTAAATTTTGAAGCGTATGCTTTTAGTGAATTTCCACTATTTGCTCCGCCTCCGGCTTTACCGCCAGACTGTCCTTGATTCTGTGCACCTTGTGTCTGTCCCGACTGTTGACCTTGCTGTGCTTGTGCAGAAACTGCTGTTTCTGATGTCGGAGCAGCCGCGTTGTTTCCGGAAGGCAAAGAATTCATTGCAAATGCCCCCTGACCGCCTGCGTCAATACCTCCTGCTGCGGTTGATTGGGAACCGATGCCTGTACTTGCACTTGTTGTTTCCTGTCCGGCAGAAGTCATTACTCCTGAATCAACGCCGCCTGCATCTGCTGCCTGTGGCTGTGGTGCAGCCTGTGCACTGCCCTCAGGAAGTTCATCAGGTGTATAATCTTGTCCATCTTCTGCCATTAATGATTCAATTTCTGAATTTATACTGTCTATGTCAGATTTGATTGAACTGTTTTTACTTTCAAGTTTTTCTTTTTCGTTATTATTTTTTTCAACAATACTTTTTGTTGTTTTTTCCTGTGATTTAACTTTAGTGGCTGTTGATTTCATTGTATTTTGGTCTTGCTGAGCCTGTTGCGATATATCTTCAGCTTGAGATTTACCTGCTTTGGCATCGCTGGTACCCTTTTCTGCTGCATTTCCGACAGCCTGAGCTTCTTGTTTTTGAGCCTGTTCTTTAGCAATCTGTGTATTCGGCATACCTGCTCCTGATCTGACAAATCCGTCGAAATTCAGAAAAGTACCGTCAGTAGTCGCCATAGAGCCGCCGTTCGTCTCATTCAGAACATTAGTACCGCGAAGCTGTTCTTTTTCTTTCGCTTCTCTGGTTTCTTTAGTGTTCTGAGAACCTTGAGTTTCTTGTGTACCGTTGACACCTTGTCCTCGTTTAAGTAAATCATCTGAATTAATCGCAAATGGATTACTCATAACATACCACCGTATTCTTTTATTTCTACACTATATATATAAAAACTAAAGATATACTCCGTATGCAAATAATATATAAATCGTTACAAATATTTACAATTAGTTAGCAGCAACATTTGATTTTGCGAACTGCATTTCATACAGACGTTTATAAAAACCGTTATCTCTTGCCAAAAGTTCATCATGCGTACCCAGTTCAACAAGTTCACCTTCATTGATAACAGCAATCTTATCGGAATTTTTAATTGTTGAAAGCCTGTGTGCAATAACAAAAACAGTTTTGTTCTGCATAAGGTTATCAAGAGCTTTTTGAACTATTGCCTCAGATTTGTTATCCAGAGCTGATGTTGCTTCATCAAGAATAATAATAGGCGAGTCCTTTAGCATTGCTCTTGCAATAGCTACACGCTGTCTTTGACCGCCCGAGAGAGTTGTTCCTCTTTCCCCTATTTCTGAGTTAATACCGTCTGGCATTTCTGCAAGAAATTCGTCCAGATGAGCAGCTTTTACAACACGTTCGATATCTTCATCCGTTGCATTAAAATTACCCATTAAAAGATTTTCTTTTATTGTTCCGGTAAACAAAAAATTATCCTGAAAAACCACAGAAATATTTTGTCTTAAAGAATCCAGTTTTATATCTCTTATATCAATACCATCAATTTTTATTGCTCCTGATTTAACATCATAAAATCTTGGTATAAGACTGGCAATTGTAGACTTACCGCCGCCGGAATTCCCGACAATTGCAACAGTTTCTCCTACATGTGCGTTAAGATTGATATTTTTTAAGACCGGAGTATCTTCAACATATTCAAAACATACATTCTCAAGAGAAACGCCTTCTTTGATTCCCGTTAATTCAACGGCATTTTCCTTATCAGTTATCTCAGGCTCTATATCAAACAATTCAAGCGTTCTGCAAAGAGAAACAAATATTGTCTGAATATTTGTAAGCGTGTTGCCGAAGGTTTTAACAGGCTTGTACAAAAGCAAAAGCGAAGTTACAAAAGAAAGCAGACTTCCGCTTGTCATCCGTCCTGACAGAACAAGATATGTACCAAATGCCATTACTATTGCAATACCGACAGAAGCAATTGTATACATTATCGGAGACATCCAGGAGACTCTTTTTACAAGAGACATATTAACGTCAAACGAGTCTCTGATTTCTTTTGAAAATTTAGAAAATTGGTACTCATCAAGATTATATGCAGTCACAATCTTATTGCCCTGAGTTGTCTCATTAAAATCGGTCATGATATTACCGCCGATTTTCATTGTTGCGTTAGAGGCGGCTTTGATTCTTTTTCTTATAATTACTGCAGGCAAAAATGCTATGCACAAAACAACAACACCGACAGCAGCCAGCAGCCAGGAGTTGTAAAGCATTACGCCAATAAGAGCAAGTGCGCCTATACCGGAACTCATCAATGCTTTTAAATTATCAAGTATACCTTTAGATGCAAATTCAGGGTCTGTGAGGTATCTTGTGAGGATTATACCTGAAGAATTTTCATCGTAAAACTTTGAATCCATTTGAACCAATTTTTGAAAAAGTCCGAGTTTTACATCATTTGTAACTCTCTGTCCTGTCCAGCTTGTCAAATAGTCGTTTATGTATCTTAAAACACCCTGCAAAGCAGCAAAAGCTACAATACCAAACGGTATAATATATGCAAGAAGCATGTTTTTCTTAATAAGTACTTCATCCATATACGGCTTTAGTGCATAAGCAATTACACCATCGAGTGCTCCGACAGGAAGCGCAATCAAAAAGCCGAGTATGATTCTGAACATATAGGGTTTTAGATATTTATACATTCTTTTTGTAAGATATGCATAATCAAATGAATTTTGCGCGAGTGTGTCTTTTAATTTCATCAAAATCTATCCTTTTAAATTCCGTTTAGCTTAACAAAATAATATCTTAAACAAATATGTATGTCATTATTCATAAAATTATTAATACTTTTAAAAATTTTTTGACAACGCTTTTTGTCTCAAATACAATAAAAAAACCATGAATATTTCCATAGATGACATAAAAAACGCTAAAAACCAATCACTTAAAATCCATTTCGACAACGAAGTAAAAAATCTTTCAACAGAAGGTTCTGTTGTTGCGGATTTGGTTTTTAGTGCATATGGTTCATTCATAAATGCAAAAGGAAAAATCTTTGCAAATGTTAAGCTTGTTTGCGACAGATGTTTGAAAGATTTTACAAAAAATATTGAAGTTGATGTGGACGAAACTTATAAACTCGGAAGCCTTATATCCAATGAAGAAGCGCATTCCGGACAAGAAATCGAACTCAAAGACGGCGATTTTGTCACAGAATTGACAGGTACTGATGAGGTTGATGTTGATGATTTAATTTATCAATCTGTAACATTAAACATTCCAAATCCTTGTGTTTGTGATATAAATTGTAATGGAGATTCTGAAATGGAAAAATACATAAAAAAAGAAGTTTCAGACCCGCGTTTGGAAGTTTTTAAAAATTTGAAGATTAATAACTAGAAGAAGGAAAATAACAATGGCAGTACCAAAGAAAAGAACAGGTGCATCAGCACAAGGACACAGAAGATCAAACTGGAAAGCAACAGTACCCGAAACTACTACTTGCCCGAACTGCGGTGAATTAGTTTTGACTCATACAGTATGCACAGCTTGCGGTCAATATAAAGGAAAAGTTGTTTCAAGAAAAGCAGAAGGTTTTGTTGAAGAAATAAAAGAAGAACCTAAAAAAGCAGCAAAAACTAAAAAAACTCCTGCTAAAAAAACGAAAAAAGCAGAAGAAGCACCGGTTGTTGAAGAAACTAAAGCCAAAGAAACAATCGAAGAAGTAAAAGCTGAAGAAACAACTGATGCTCCTGCTGAAGAAGAAAAATCTTCTGAAGAATAAATTATTTTTATAATGCGCCGATTAAAGTCGGCGCATTCAAAAAATATTGATTTGTTTGGTAATTAATGGAAGTTTAAGGGAGAAGAGTTTTTTATGACAAGAATAGCGATAGATGCAATGGGTGGAGACCACGCACCGCATGAGATTGTAAAAGGTGCACTGTGGGCTGCCGATGAATACAATGTTGCGATTGAACTTGTCGGAAAAGAAGACGAAATACAAAAAGTCATTGATGATGTAAGACGTAACGGCATCAGAACAAATAATATCAATTCTCCCAAAGGCAGAATCAGAGTTAATATTGACAAACTTGATATAAAAATTACTCCTGCCTCTGAAGTTATTGAAATGGGTGAAGCCCCCGGTGCAGCAATCAGAAAGAAAAAAGATTCTTCTATCGTGCTTGCGGTTAAAGCCGTTGCAACAGGAAGTTCTCAGGCGGTAGTTGCAGCCGGTTCTACAGGTGCAGCTATGGCTTCCAGCCTTTTTGGATTAGGAAGATTACCGGGCATTGAGAGACCGGCAATTGCTACAACTCTGCCCACTATGAAAAAGCCTGTTGTTTTAATAGATGCAGGTGCTAACAGTAATTGCTCGGCAGATATGCTATATCAGTTTGCAATTATGGGTTCGGCTTTTTCTAAGAATGTGTTAGGTAATTCAAATCCCAGAATCGGTGTCCTAAACATAGGTGAAGAAGCAGGCAAAGGTAATGAACTAGCCCTTGCTGCATATAAGCTGCTCGAAGAAAACAAAGACGGATTAAATTTCGTTGGAAACGTTGAAGGTAAAGAAATCTTTTTAGGCGACTGTGATGTCGTTGTTTGTGACGGATTTGTAGGAAATGTTGCATTAAAAAGTATTGAAGGTGCTTCATCAATGCTGTTTAAGATGATTATGCAGGAATTTAAAAGAGATCCGATTTCAATGGTAATCGGTCTTCTTGCAAAATCTGCAATGAAAAGAATTTTTAAAAGAATTAACTATGAAGAATTCGGCGGTGCTTTACTTTTAGGGGTTAAAGGCATTACTGTTATTTCTCACGGCAGAAGTATGGCTTATGCTATTAAAAATGCCGTAAGAGTGGCAAAAGAAGCTGTGGAATCAGAAGTTAACAAGAAAATAACAGAGTTTTACGAAGGATAGAATCTATGTCATTAAATTTAATTCCTGTAATGATTGCAGGCGTAGGCTACGGTGTACCCGATACGGTAATAACAAACGATGATTTGACAAAACTCGTTGACACAAGCGACGAATGGATTACAACAAGAACAGGCATCAAAGAAAGACGCGTGGTTTCCGGTGAAGAAAATGCGGTTACACTCGGCATAAAAGCTGCTAAAAATGCGCTTGAAAAAGCAAAAATGAATGCAGAAGATATCGATTTAATCATCGCAGCAGCTTCTGTTCCGGCTCATCCGTATCCATCTACGGCATGTGAAATTCAGGCGGCAATCGGGGCTGATAAAGCAGCGGCTTTTGACATCACGGCGGCATGCACGGGCATGATTTATGCGATGAATATTGCTAAATCCTTTATTTCTTCAGGTATTTATAAAAATGTTCTGCTTGTTGCAACAGATGCAAACTCAAAATTTATTGACTGGTACGACAGAACAAGCTGCGTTCTGTTTGGTGACGGCGCAGGTGCATTTGTTTTGAAAGAATCGATTGACGGCGTTGATGATATCATTGCAATGGATATGCATTCAAACGGCAAAGACGGCAATTTCATTGTAATGCCGATGAACGGCGAAAACTGCCCGCTGGTTGAACCATGTGAGCAAAAAAAGCAAAAAATCGTTATGAACGGCAGAGAGGTATACAAATTTGTGGTTACAACAATGCCGGAATCCATCAGCAATTGCCTTGACAAAGCAGGTTTGACGCCTGATGATGTTGATTATCTTATTCCGCATCAGGCAAATTACAGAATTATCGAGGCAATGGCTTCAAGATTGAATTACAGCGATGACAAAATTATTGTAAACCTTCAAAAATACGGCAACACTTCTGCTGCATCCATTCCGCTTGCAATGGCAGAGGGAATTGAAGAAGGAAAAATCAAACTTCCTTGTAAAGCTATCCTGAGCGGATTTGGTGCAGGTTTGACCTGGGGAACCGTTATTGTAAGACTCAGAGAAGGTATTGCTTAATTATACTTTATTAAGGAGAAATTAATATGGGAAAAATTGCGTTCGTATTCCCCGGTCAGGGCTCACAGTCCGTTGGCATGGGCAAATCTTTATACGAAACTTCTGCAAAAGCTAAAGAAATTTTTGATAAAGCCGATGAAGTTCTTGGCAGAAGCGTTTCAAAACTATGCTTTGAAGGACCTGAAGAAGATTTAAAACAAACCATCAACACCCAGCCGGCTATCCTTGTTACATCGATTGCGGCACTGGAAGCACTGAAAGAAAAAACAAATGTTGAACCTGCGTGCGTTGCAGGGCATTCTCTGGGCGAATACGGCGCATATTATACTGCCGGAGTAGTTGATTTTGCAACAGCAATGAAATTAATCGACAAACGTGCACGCGAAATGAACGCAGCTGCTGAAACCACAAAAGGCGCAATGACAGCAGTCATCGGCATGAGCAAAGAAGACATTCTTGACACAATTGAGAAAATCAACGGAATTGTTTCAGTTGCAAACTACAATTCACCCGCACAAATCGTTATCACAGGTGAGGCTGAAGCGGTTGCAAAGGCAAACGAAGCGCTCAAAGAAGCCGGAGCAAAAAGAGTTATTCCGCTTCCTGTTTCGGGCGGTTTTCACTCTATGCTAATGCAGGAAGCAAGCGTTAAGTTTTCAGAAATACTTGACGATTGCGAGATAAAAGACGCAAAAATCCCTGTTTTCACTAACGTTGATGCTGAGCCTACGACTTCTGCCATCAGATTTAAGGCAAAAATGACCGCGCAGATTTATTCTTCTGTTATGTGGACACAAACAATCGAAAAAATGGCAGCAGACGGAGTTGATACAATCGTTGAAATAGGCCCGGGTAAGGTTCTTGCAGGACTTGTTAAGAAAATTAACCCTGCAATCAATGTACTTAATGTTTTTGACGAAGAATCGTTAAATGCTGCTGCAGAATTGTTAAATCAAAAATAATAAATATGTAAAATTGAGAGATAAGGAGAAATAATTATGACAGACAAAAAAATTGCTTTAATTACCGGCGGTTCAAGAGGTATCGGTTTAGCTTGTGCATTGGAACTTGCTAAAGCCGGATGCGACATCATTATCAATGATATTTGCGATGCAGAAAAAGCTCAACCTGCTATTGATGAAATCAAAGCTTTGGGCGTTAATGCATATTTCTATCAATTTGATGTTTCAAATGACGAACAAGTTCAGACTGCTGTTGACAAAATGATAGCTGAACATGGCAAAATTGACATTCTTTTAAACAATGCAGGTATCACAAAAGACGGTTTATTTATAAGAATGGATATGGAACAATGGGAAAGAGTTATTAAAATCAACTTAACCAGTGCTTATTGTGTAACCCATGCTGTTGTCAAATACATGATGAAAGCGCGCCAAGGTTCTATCATCAACATGTCAAGTATTGTAGGACGCCATGGTAATGCGGGTCAGGCTAACTATTCAGCATCAAAAGCAGGTCTTATCGGTTTAACACAAACATTAGCTAAAGAATTTGGCTCAAGAAATATCAGAGTAAATGCTGTATGTCCGGGATTTATTCAAACAGCAATGACTGCAGAATTGGCTAATATTGATGAATACTTAAAAGCTATTCCTATGAGAAGACTCGGTACACCTGAAGATATTGCTAAAGTTGTTAAATTCCTGGCACTTGATACTGACTATGTTACAGGTCAGGCTATCGAAGTTGCCGGTGGTTTGATGATATAATTAACACAGATTATCTTAGACAAAAGGCTTTCTGTTTATCCGGAAAGCCTTTTGTTTTTAATGTTAATTATGTTCAAAATTATTTGTAAATAATCTTTAAAACTCTGTACTAACGCTTTACAAAATTGCATATTTATATTGAAATAGTATAATAATGTTTGGAAAACATACGTAGTTAATTAAAAAGAGGATGAAAAAACATGAGTACAGTTCTTGAGAGAGTTAAAAAAGTAGTAGTTGAACAATTGAGCGTTGACGAAAATTTAGTTACTCCTGAAGCAAGCTTTACAGCTGATTTAGGTGCTGATTCTTTGGATACAGTTGAATTGGTTATGGCTTTTGAAGAAGAATTCGGTTGCGAAATTCCTGATGAAGAAGCTGAAAAAATTGCTACTGTTCAAGACGCAGTAAACTACATTGAATCTCATTCATAGTTTAATGCAATAGATTTAAATTGCGGGGAGCATGAACAATACTCCCCGTAATTTTTCAAAGGGATAGTATTTTTGTTTGGAATCCCTTTTATTTTGACTTTTATTTTGAGTTTATGAAAAGGTTCTAGTAATGAGTAAAAGAAGAGTTGTTGTTACAGGTTTAGGGATTGTTTCTCCGTTCGGAGTCGGTGTTGACAAGTTTTGGAACAGTCTTTTAGAAGGAAAAAGCGGTATTTCTACTATCGAAAATATTTCGCTTGAAGGTCATACCGTTCATATTGCCGGTGAAATCAAAGATTTCAAACCTGAAGAATATCTTGACCCCAAAGAAGCAAGAAGAATGGACAGATATAACCAGTTTGCAATGGTTGCTGCTGATGAAGCAATTGCTGACTCCGGTATTGTTGCAGGCGAAAATGTTGACCCGTACAGATACGGTGTCATAGTCGGTTCTGCAGCAGGCGGTTTCGATACTTTTGAAAAACAACATGATATTATTACAGCAAAAGGACCTACAAAATGTTCACCGTTTACAGTTCCTATGATTATTGCAGATATGGGAGCAGGCAGAATTTCTATCAAGCACGGTGCAAAAGGCGTTAACAAAGCAGTTGTTACAGCTTGTGCAACATCTGCTCACTCAGTAGGTGATGCTTTCCGTTCTATTCAATGGGATGATGCTGATGTAGTTGTTGCTGGCGGAGCAGAAGCAGTTATTACAAAACTTGGTATAGGCGCTTTCACAAGTGCAAGAACATTATCAAAACACAATGACGAACCGCAAAAGGCTTCCCGTCCTTATGACAAAGACCGTGACGGTTTTATTATGTCAGAAGGAGCAGCAGTTCTGGTTCTTGAAGAACTTGAACATGCTAAAAAACGCGGCGCAAAAATTTATGCAGAAGTTGTAGGTTATGGTCAAACAGCTGATGCTTATGACATTGTTGCTCCGGCTTCTGACGGAGCAGGTGCTGCAAAAGCTATGGAACTTGCAGTTAAGGATGCAGGTATTCAACCTAAAGATGTTGATTATGTAAACGCTCACGGTACAAGTACAGGTCTTGGCGATATTGCTGAATCTCAAGCTATTGCAAGAGTATTTGGCGACCTTTCTACAAATCCTGATTTGAAAGTAAGTTCTACAAAATCTATGCACGGACACATGCTCGGTGCAACAGGCGCAGCAGAGTCTATTGTTTGTATCAAAACTATAAATAACAGCATAGTTCCACCTACAATCAATCTTGATAACCAGGATGAAGCTGTTGCAAATCTGAACTATGTACCGCACAAAGCACAAAAAGCAGATGTTAAATATGCTTTAACAAACTCTTTTGGTTTTGGCGGACACAATGCATCAATACTTTTCAAAAAGTACGAAGCATAAAAAGATATTTAGCAGAAGCAAAAAAGAAACTCTAAAAAGAGTTTCTTTTTTTATATACTTTTTTGCTTTATTCAATATATTTGCCGTTAAAAAGTTCAACAACCATTTTTGATTGTTCAGACAGATGTTCGGGTATATCATCCGATGATTTTTGAACAGGCGTTTCTTTTACAGCCGGCTGAAATGTTTCCTTTAAAAGCTGTGCGTTCTCTTCTTCTGACGAATCTACAGCATTAGATACTTGAACGGAAGGTGTCTGAGGTGTTTTTCTTTCTAGATTTTCCAGTGCGGGTTTTACAGCAGGAACGTCATTTGAGTCAGCAAGTTTTATGTGGATATTTATATCATCAACACCAAAATAATTCATTGCAGCCTTTTTAAGCGGTGCATTTTTAGAATCCTCCTGCGCCTGCTTAACAAAAATCTCTTTCATAAACGCTATTGTAACCCCTTGGGGAGTTAATTCTAAGGGTTTAGACAGATTATAGAAAAACATTCTCGAAGGAATACTGTCTATATTCTGCAAAATACCCTGCCAAGCAGAAGCTAAGTCTTGCCCTGCATCTGCCGGAGCAGACATCTGAGGCTTTGCTGGTAGTGGCTGTTCAACAGTTGGTACCTGCTGTTGAATTTCAGGCTCAACCATGTGTTCATCTTTATTTACAGGAGCAGGTTCTTCTTTTTGTACTGCCTGCTGCGATGCTTGAGAAAATTCAGGTTCCTGATGTTTTATTGAAGGTTTAAAAACAGGGGCAGGTGCAACGGAAGAAGGCTTAATATCTCCTGATACTACGCTTGCCTCCAGCTTTTCTATCCTGTCTAAAAGCTGTGAATATGAACTAAATTTGATATTTGAAGCAAGTTCTATAATACACAATTCAAGCCACAAATACCTGTTTGTCGTTTCTTTTATTTCTTTTGAATAGAAAGAAAGCCTTTCTATTGTATAAAGAATCTGTTCTGGTTCGATAGTTTCAGACTGCTCTCTTTGTTTCAGAATATGAGCCTCGCTAAGCTGTGTAAGTTCAGAAGCAATTGACCTGTCAGTACAGTTTTTAACAACAAGCAGATTTCTGAAATACTGTATAAGGTTTGTAATTATCTGAAAAGGTTCGTTACCTTTGTTGTAAACCTTATCTAACAATGTAATAGCCGCCTGAGTATCAGAATTTATTATTGCCGTGCTTAGGTCATAGAGTATTTCAAAGGACAGCCTGCCAAGCATTTCATTAACGTCATCAGATGTTATTTCCTTGTCTGCATCAAGAACGCTTATCTGGTCTAAAAGAGCAAGTGAATCTCTCATACCACCGGCTGAACTGCGGGCGATTGTGAACAAGGCATCTTCTGTAATGCTAATTTTTTCCTGTTCACATATATATTTTAGTCTAGCAACAATATCCTCTGTCGTGATTCTTCTAAAATCAAATCTCTGACAGCGTGAAATAATAGTATCCAGAACTTTGTGAGGTTCTGTTGTTGCAAGTATAAAGATAACATTTTCAGGCGGTTCTTCAAGTGTTTTGAGCAGTGTATTAAAAGCTTCTGTTGTAAGCATGTGAACTTCATCTATGATATAGATTTTAAAGCGGCCGTTCACAGGCACAAACTGAATTTTTTCTAAGATGTTTCTTGCATCTTCAACTTTTCTGTTTGACGCAGCATCTATTTCAATAACGTCAATAGGTGTAGAGTTTGCTATATCTTTACAACTCGGACATTCACCGCAGGGTTCCAGTGTCGGCCCCTGTGCACAATTCAATGATTTTGCTATAATCCTTGCAGTGGTTGTTTTGCCTGTTCCTCTCGGTCCGCAAAGAAGATACGCATGCGAAATTTTATTCAAATTAATCGCATTTGATAAAGCTTTTACAATGTTTTCCTGACCGATTAAGTCCTTAAATGTCTGCGGTCTGTATTTTCTGTATAGAGGTAAATATCTTTCTGCCAAAACTTTGCTCCAAGTCTGTTCCTATAATATAATTATACTATGGATAAGATTATTGCGCCAAAATTAAGAAAAGGAGATACAGTAGGTTTCCTTTCTGTGGCAGGAGATATAAAAGACTTTTCTCGTATTGAAAAGGCAAAAGTACTTTTTGAACAGCAGGGTTACAATGTTGTTGTTTCAGACACTGCAAAAACAAGAAAGAATTATCTTTGTGCGGAGGATGAAACAAGAGCACAGGCGTTAAACGAATTTTTTAAAAATCCTGATATAAATGCAATAATTGCATGCCGGGGCGGATACGGCGCAATAAGGATTCTTGATAAAATTGACTATGAGGCTATAAAAAATAACCCGAAGTTTTTCGGCGGATACTCTGATATAACAGCTCTTCAGCTGATGATATATAAAAAAACAGGGCTTGTTACATATAATGCCCCGATGGCTTATTCGGACTTTGGTACGGAAATCAATGACTACACAAAGCAATCATTTTTCAATGTAATAGAAAATGGTATAAAAGAAATTGCAATAGACAGACCGAACGTAATCTATGCAGGAATAGCATCAGGTGTACTTTGGGGAGGCAATTTGTCGACAATTCAGTCATTGTGCGGCATTGACTTTATACCGGAAGAAAAATTTATTTTTGTCACAGAAGATATAAATGAACCTGTATACAAGATAGATAAAATGTTTACCCAGCTTTTGAACATCAAAGAATTTAAAAACAATATGTCGGGTCTTGTGCTGGGTGATTTTTCAGGAATTGATAACGAAAGATACTTTGCTGAATTTTTTAAAGAACTTTCAAATGAACTAAAAGTTCCTTTAATAAGCGGTCTAAAATTTGGTCATGAGCAGGAAAAGCAGACTTTTCCCATTGGAGAAAGTGCAATGCTTGATACAAATGCAGGAAAAATTTTCCTGTAGAAATTTATTCTTCGTTATCTGACTCTTCAGCTTCAGCAAGCCTGGCTTTGACAGATTTTCTCTTTCTTATGAGTTTTGCAGCGGGTTTATTTTCCTGCTCCTCATCCGAAGAACAGTCAAAAATCTCTGAACCGTCATCTATAAAACTGCCAAGTATACAGTTGAGCAGGGTTCTTTGACCTGTATCAAAGTCACCGCTGAAAACTATTTGGGCATTTTGCGCTTCTAAAGTATTCAAAAATTTAGAAAATTCTTTAATAATATTCCCCAAATCAGCTGCATTTTTTGTTTTGTTTACGGCTTTAATAACCTTAGCAATAGAGATTTTATACTCGCCTCTCTGTGCTGATAATCTGGCTTCTTTTTTGCTTTTTAATCTGTCTCTTAGTGACATATCCTCTCCAATTATATTCTTAATTCTCGGTTATTGTAATCCTTATTTAATTTCTGCGTAATAAGATAATCCGAAACTTTTGAAGCAAAATCCTTATAATTAACGGCTATATTGGATTCCGAATTAATCTCGCTTACGGGAACTCCCTTGTTAATAGCTGACATCATTGTAAGATAATTGTTAGGGATTTTCCAGTAAACTTTTTGTTTAACAACCTCTTCTATATCAGATGTTTTAATATCCTCGTTTTCCATGTATCTGTTCAAAATCAATTTGATTTTTTCAGGCGGATATCCGAGTTTGTTAAACAAATCCATACATCTTTGAGTACTGCGTATAGCAGGGAGGTTCACTATGGCAATCAAGAGTATCAAATCACTGCTGTCCAGCGCAGTTATTGTTTTTGAGTCAATATTTGTGCCTATATCAATAACAATGTATGAAAATATTTTTTTCAAAGCATTAAGAATATTTTTTATTTGTTCAGCTGTAATTTCTTTTGACTTATCTATGTTCAAAGGATCTGCAATAACATAAAGACTTGTATTCTTATACCTTGTAAGAGTTTTCAAAAGTTCTTCCTCATCAAGGTGCGAGATATTATCAGCAATATAATCCATTGCAAACGGAGGCGTCATATCCAGAAATGTTGCAACATCACCAAGCTGTAAATTTAAATCAATAAGAGCAACTTTTTCTTTAGACATTTGGGCAAGTTCTACAGCCAGATTAACGGCAATAGAAGTCTTTCCGATACCGCCTTTATTTGAAAAAGTAGATATAATTTTACAGGTATCCGGAGTTTCAATATTTCGGAACTCTGCAGTAATAGTTTCAACAAGCGTTTTAAATTCAGATTCTATAAAAGGCTTGGTAACAAACTCTTTTGCGCCGGCTCTCATAACTTTAATTATTGTTTCAGTTGATGTTTTATTAGACATAGCAACGATATAAGACTGTTTAGAGTTTTCTTTTAACCTCTTTATAACATCGAGTGCTTTATCAGGCTCTTGAGACACATCAATAAAAATCAGAACTTTGCCGGATTTTAAAGCAAAATCACAGCCCAAATCGTAATCAAAAAACTCTCCGCAAATATTAACATCGCCGAATGAAGAAAGATAATTTTTTATAATATTTCTGGAATTTTCCTCTTTATCAATAATGATTACGTTAATGCTTTCGCCCATAAAAATTCTCTTTTGCTTTACCAACCGTAGTATTATTATACAGCAAAAACAGCAAAACCCAAAGGCTTAACAAAGCGCAAAATTATTGGTAAAAATCCCCAAACTCCGATACGTAATTAATATTTTTTATAATTATCAGATTCTACACAGATATATACAGGGGCTAATTCATAAAGACCTGCAGCCAATTCTTCAAAAAACTTCGAAATAACTTCCATCATGTTAGAGACTTCCTTTCACACACAATTTCTTTTTTATACCTTCACACTTATTTAAAAACATATTAGGAAAAGAAATTGCCTGTTTAACAAAAATTGTATTAAGAATATTAACATATCTTTTCACTTTTGAAAAGTCCAAAGTACACTTAATGTAAATTTCGTTAAAATCGTATATAACAATGTAATACATTTGTAACAGTTTGCTTGTGTTATAATATTTATCAAGATGAATGGTTTAACTTATCAAGATGTTGTAACACAGATAAAAGACAGACTGGATATCGTCGATGTTGTCTCCAAATATGTAATCCTCAAAAAATCCGGAGGAAACTACTGGGGGTGCTGTCCTTTTCATAATGAAAAAACGCCGTCTTTCAGCGTAAGCCCTGCAAAACAGATATACAAATGTTTTGGCTGCGGTGAGGGCGGAGATGTATTGAGTTTTCTTATGAAAATCAACAACCAGTCGTTCCATGAAGTTGTTAAAGAACAGGCGGAACTGCTGGGTATAGAACTCCCGCAGGGCTTTGACAAATCAAAAGATAATAAAGATATAAAAGAACAAATTTACTCCTGCATGAAAGATGCAACAGAGTTTTATAAAAAGACGCTTCTGGAAAATAAAAGTTCCGAAGCGTATAAATATCTCTCTGGCAGAGAAATCAGCGACGACAATATAAATAAATACATGCTCGGCTTTGCACCAAACGCCTATGACGGATTGCAAAAGGCATTGAAAGGAAAATATTCAGAAGAAATTCAGGAAAAAGCAGGGCTTATAATAAAGAGAGAAAACGCTCAAGGATATATAGACAGATTCCGAAACAGAATTACAATCCCGATTTTTGATGAAAAAGGCAATATTGTTGCGTTCGGAGCACGTGCAATAGAAGCTGGACAAAACCCAAAATATCTGAACTCTCCGGATACAGTTGTTTACAATAAAAGCCACATTTTATACGGGCTGTATCAGGCAAAAGAAGCTATAAAAGAAAATGACTCCATAGTGATTATGGAAGGGTATTTTGACGTAATATCAGCACAGGTAAACGGAGTAAAAAATGCCGTTGGGGCGTGCGGAACAGCGCTGACAGACAGCCATGTAAAACTTATATCTAGATACACGCCTTCCCGCAAAATTTATCTTGCTTTTGATACGGACAGAGCAGGACAGATGGCGACAAAAAGAGGCGCTGAGGTAATAAAAGAAGCTTTTGCCGGACTCGGCAGCATAAAGCAGTTTGATGAAAGTTTTGCTTCAATTTCAGAAACATCTGACAGATATTCGTGTGAACTCAGGGTTGTTGTACCGCCCGAGGGCAAAGACCCTGACGAATTTATCAGAGAAAACGGCGCACAAGCCTATCAACAGGAACTTTTGAAGGCACCCTTACTTGTGGATTTTCAAATCGACAGTGTTTTAAAATCCTATAAAAAAGGGATGACGCCGGTTGAAAAAAGCGCCATTGTAAAAGAAGTAATTCCGTACCTTTCAGAGATTAACAATAACATTGTCAGAAATGAATATACAAAGATTGTTGCTTCACGTTTAGAAATTGATGAAAATGCACTTATAACAGAGTTAAAGCAGTCTTTGAAAAAAGGTGAGTTTGACACTTTTTCTCCAAAGCCCAAGCAGGAAAAGAAACTCGCACCAATTGTAAAGAAATCTTTAAATATTTCTGAAAAAGCGCAAAAAAATTTATTGTCGATGTATTTAATAACTGAAAGTACATATAGTATCCAAACATTAAATGCGATTTTAAAGGAAATTGAATATACAAATAATACGTTAATAATTGTAAAAAATACAATTGACAAATTGGTCGGACGGATAAATAATGTTAAAGAATTAATCGAAGCCCTGTACACAGAATTTGCCGAGGACTATGAAGTCAAAGATTTAATTACAGATTTGATATATTTATCCGACAGTTTTAAAAATTTGTCGGAAAAAGATTTTAAAACAGCAATTAATGAAAATATTGAAACTATTAATGCTTTTAAACAAAAGGAAATGCAAAGTCATTTACGTTCTCAATACAAACAGGTAAATGACGACGAATTAAAGGCTATTGAACAGCAGATTCAACTAAAAGAATTTTTAAAAAATAAAAACAAGCTAAGAACTGGAGACAATTAATGAGCAGAAAAAGAATGTCAGACAAATCACTCGTTAGTATTATTGATGAAGACGAACTTCAAAATGATGATGATACAACAGGTGATGATTTATTTAGCGAACCCGAAACAATAACAACAGACAGTATTGATGTAATCATCGGAAAATCCGGCTCAACAGCAGCAGACGAAATATATATGCAGCCTTCAGAAGATATGGACTCTGAGGATGAACCGCAATTGGCAGTCCCCAGAGGTGTTTCTCTTGATGACCCTGTCAGAATGTATTTAAGAGAAATCGGCCGTATCAAACTTTTAACAGCTGATGAAGAAATCGATTTAGCCAGAAAAATTATTCAAGGCGGCAACGTAGGTGCTATTGCTAAAAGAAAACTTGTTCAGGCAAACTTGAGACTTGTTGTTTCTATTGCAAAAAAATATGTAGGAAGAGGAATGCTTTTCTTAGACCTTATTCAAGAAGGCAACCTCGGCTTAATCCGTGCGGCAGAAAAATTTGACCACGAAAGAGGCTACAAATTCTCAACTTATGCAACATGGTGGATTCGTCAGGCTATCACAAGAGCAATCGCTGACCAGGCGCGTACTATCCGTATCCCTGTTCACATGGTTGAAACTATCAACAAGCTGAAAAAAGTAACAAGAAAACTTGCTCAAGAGTTATCAAGAAAACCGACCGAAGATGAACTCGCACAGGAAATGAATATTTCCATCTCAAAATTAAGAGAAATCATCAAAGTTGCACAAGAACCTCTCTCTCTTGAAACTCCTATCGGTAAAGAAGAAGATTCAAGACTCGGTGATTTCATCGAAGACAAAGACGCTGACGCTCCTGTCAAAACAGTTGCTCACGAACTCTTAAGAGAAGACCTTGCTGAAGTATTGAGCGGTCTGTCTCCACGTGAAAGAGATGTTTTAAGACTCCGCTTCGGTATGGATGACGGCAGACAGAGAACACTCGAAGAAGTGGGTCAGTTGTTCGGTGTTACAAGAGAACGTATCAGACAGATTGAAGCAAAAGCTTTAAGAAAACTCAGACACCCCAACAGAAGCAAACGCTTAAGAGAATATGTAGAAGTTTAATCATAAAAAAAAGAGGTTTTTTAAAGCCTCTTTTTTATTCTAAATTTTATTCGCCATAAACCGTTACAGTAATTTTTCGCCAGAAGATAAAAACAGTTTTTTCGTTAACATCTATGTATGTTATTTTTTTAATATTGCCGTTTTTGGCAGCCTGTTCAATTCCGGCGTCGCCTGTTTCTATAAGGTACAGAATATTACTGGATGAGGCAGTGCCTTTTTTCAGATTATGCAGGTTTTCCACTTTTACACCTGTTGCCGTTACAGGATAGGTTGCATCTGTATAGAAAAGTGCCGTAGCGTTTGCCATGCTTTGACTAAACAGGGCAGTGAGTGCAAGCAGTGCCATTGTTGTAATAAATTTTTTCATTGAGATACTCCTTTTTATTCTCCGTAAACTGTTGTTCTTATGGTTTTTGCATAGATTGGAATAAACAGCAGGGGGATATACACCTTGCTGACATTTGTATCGACGTAGTGAATTTTGGTAATATTAGCCCGTTTTGCTGCAGAGTCGATTGAAGCGTTGCCTACTTCAATTAAGCCGAGAAAGTTTGTTGTGGCAGACATGCCTGTTTTAAGAGTTTGCTGTTTTTGTGTATTCTCATTGTTGATGTCATTGGCAGTAGATTGAGGAAACGTTGTACCCGAAAAAAGCAAGCCTTTGTCATAGAAGGCTGATTTGTTAATACCAATAGCGTGGGCGCATTGAGTTAATGTGCAAAGCAGCATAAGTGATAGAATTAGTCTTTTCATATTTATCTCCAAATATGGAATGTCATTCCTGTACTTGTGTTAAATAATAATCCATTATTGGATTATGAGTCAAGATGCTAGAAAAACAATTGCGAATAAAATCAAAGAGTTACGGCTCTTGACAAATTTAAAAAGGGAAGAGTTATCTCTTGCATTAGGCTTTGATAACTCATATATTTCCAAGCTTGAACGATGCAAAGTAAATATAACAATCGATAGATTAGAAAAAATATCCAACTATTTTAACACTCCATTAAGGGATTTTTTTATTTAATATTTTGCAACATTTATGGACTGACATTCCTGTCAAATTTTATAAACAAAGTTCAGAATATTGACTATGAATCAAAATTCTAAAATAATTCTTGCACAAAATATCAAGAAATTGAGAACTGAAGCAAAGCTGACGAGAGAAGCTTTGTCTTTGACTTTAGGATTTGAAAATTCATATATCTCAAAACTGGAAAAACAAAAAATCAACATTACAATTGAAAGGCTTGACAAACTGGCTGATTATTTTCAAACAGAAACATTTAATCTATTAAAAAATAACAAAAATTAGTAGTGTCTATTCAGTGTATTTGCCTGATTAATAAAAAGTATTTTTTTATTTAATGTTCATTTTCTTTCTTTGTTTGCGAAGCAAAGAAAGAAAACGAACCAAAAGAAAGAAACTCGCTTTATCAAAAGAAACAGTACTGTTTTTTCAAAGATTTTGCCACGACAAGTTGTGGTCAAAATCTTTTCAAAACATAACTGTTTCTAATTAAAACCACAACAGGGGCGAAGCCCCTGTTCTCAACCCCATTTATAACATATAGATAACCACACCACTAAACAGAATTGACAAACTGTACTGTACACAGTACAATAAAAATATGAATCATTACAAGATTGAATTTCTTATTCTTCCCAATGGCAAAGCACCTGTGATTGAATGGTTAAACTCATTAGACAGCGTTACAAGAAAACGTATAAACCAAAAAATATTGCGTATAGAAGATGGCAATTTTGGTGATTGCAAAAAATTATCAAATGAAATTTCAGAATTACGCTTCGCCTTTGGCAAAGGTTACAGGGTATATTATACAGAAAAAAATAGTACAATCGTTCTATTAATCAATGGCGGAGACAAATCCAGACAATCTAAAGATATAGAAAAAGCAAAAGAATATCTTGAACTTTGGAGGCTTAAAAATGAATAAATCAAAATCCTTTAACGAATATATTTTAAATGACTTAAAAACTGACAAAGATATAAAAGAATGGATAAACATAGGCTTTGAAGAATTTTTGCAAGACAATGACCTGAACGCTTTTTTAAAAGCACTGGAATATGCGGTTCGTGCCAAAGATTCTATTTCCGGTATATCAAAAAAGACAGGTATATCAAGAAGCAATCTATATGCAATCTTTAAAGGAGAACAACAGCCGCAGCTTTCTACTGCATTAAAAATTATAAAAGAATTAGGCTACACCGTTCAGGTTGCATAAGCTAATTTTTAATGCGCACAACCGCCTCTATATTGCAGTCGATGTCTCGGTAGATTACCTAACGGCTCAATAAACTGGCTGATTATTTTCAAACAGAAATATTCAATCTAAAATTGAGAACATATATCTTGATAAGCAGACAAAACCCTTAAAATTCTCAGTTTTTTGTCATCAATTAATCTATAGACTATTAAATAATGTTTCTTAACAACATAAAATTTTACATCCAAATATGTAAAATCGGGTCTATTTTTCCCTAAATTTGGATGTGCACATAAAAAATCAAATGATTTGAATAAATATTTTATCATTTTATGTGCAGCTACTTTATTATAAGAAGAAATATAATCCAGAATTACCTCTATATCTGAATAAGCCTTACTTGTTATTTCCAATTCAAAATTATTCATATTTCTGCATTAATTGTTCCATTGCAGTTTGACCAGTATATATAGTCTTGTCATTCCAGCCTTCTTCAATATCTTTGTTTAACTGTGCAATTCTATCTTGTGAAATTACATCTTTTGATGCCATAAGTCTTAAAGCTTCTCTTATCACTTCGCTTACTGAATTATACAATCCGGAAGCAACTTTATCCTGCACAAATTTTTCTAATGTCGGTGTTAAAGATATGTTCATAATTGCCTCATTAATAACAATATATGTATATATAATAACAAAGATTGTTATTATATTCAAGACAATATGTATGTAAAATCTACTGCTTAATATCCAATCTTGCTTCGATATTACAATCAATGTCACCGTATATCACGTTCATTAAAGTATCGTTTACGGGTATAACTTTTGCATAATTCAGTGATTTCTGGTTATGGTCATTCCCTGTATTAACAGCAGGAACTTTTGCTACAAGCGAATTTCCCTGATAAAAATTCAAAAAATATCCATGGTCTTTTTTTACAGAAAGTATCCTGTAATACCCCGGCGGAATCTCTGCAGAATCACCTGTCAAAAGCGTGACCGGAATCATCACTGTAGGATACTCCTCATATGTGACTTTGAAGGCATTTGCATCAGCAGGAGTCTGGTTTTCTTGAATCTGCGGACCTATCGGACTGCCCTCCGGTGCCTTTTTATCCTTTTTCTTCTTTTTAAACATTTTCAAGACTTTTTCAAATTCCTGATCAGTAACAGCTTTTTGCTGGCTTTTTGCAGCGGAATCTATTTTCATCGGTTCATCCCAAAAATCCGCATCATCTGCAAAACACTGACATCCGGAGACAAAAAACAAACTCATAAATAATAATGCAATTCTTTTCATAATTTTATAATAATGAATTTTAAAATTTAGTAAAGGTTTATCAGGAGGATTTATTATATGATATAATTTGCGGTAATGACAAAGGAAATTGACAAATATATACAAGAAGTCGCAATTCCTATGAAGCACATCTTCAAAGATATGCTTAAATATGCACCGTCTAAGATTTTCGGCTTGCTGGGCAATGCATTAATAGTCCCAATATACACACATCTTTTGTCTCCTTCGCAGTATGGAATCTATGCAATCTCTCTCGCTGTATTGAGTTTTTTGTGTATATTGTTTTCAGATTGGATAGGGCTTGCGGGCTTAAGATTTTTCAGGCAGAATCAGCTGTGTGACAGGATACCTAAATATCTTTCCACTCTTGTCATGATACTTGTTTCCAACCTTTGTGTAATGTATTTGTTATGCTTTATTTTCAAGAACAAGTTCTATGAATATTTCAACATTCCGCCTAAAATATTTATGTTCCTGCTGATTCTAATTATTCCTGTTGCAATAAGAGCACTGTTGTTTCAGGTATTAAGAGCACAGATAAAGCCGGGTGCGTTTACTGTTTCCACAATTATAAATCAGATTTTAACAATAGGTATTGCTGTTTTAATATTAAAATTCTTCAATCTGGGTGCTGCATCTATACTGATTGCAATGGCTGTTTCCATAACGATTATAGATATAATATTAATTTTTCAGACAAATATTCTCGGCTTTTTGCGCTCGGAACTGCCGAACCTTAAAATGCTTAAGTCCATATTCATTTACGGTATACCGATTGCAGTTGCAGCGATAAGCCTCTGGGTAATTAACCAGAGCAACAAGTTTATCACGACTCATTATCACGGCTTGAGTGATGCAGGTCTTGTCGGTGCGGCATATAATATGACTTTTCCTATTCTTATGACACTGTTTGCAATCATTACAATTGCTGCATATCCCCGAATCATAAATCTTTTTGAAGATAAAATTGATGTACGTCCCGTTATATCAAAGCTTACAGGTTATTATATGTTAATATCGCTGCCGGTTGTGACAATAATGAGTCTTTATGCACAAGACATTATTAATATCTTTGCCAGCCGCAGTTATGGAAATGCAGCTGTGCTGCTGCCTTATTTTGCATTTAGTGCATTCTTTTTGAGTTTTACCGATTATACAACCTACCAGTACCATCTTGCAAACAAGACTTACATACTTACAACGCTGAAAGTGATTTCTGCCGTTATCGGACTGGTTTTGAACATTCTGTTAATAAAAAATTACGGGCTTATTGGAGTCGGCATAGCAACTCTGTGTTCAAATCTTTTATATTTCATATTGACAGTTATTGTTGTTATACCTAATCTCGAGTGGAAAATTCCATTCAAAAGAATTTTGCATATTGCTGTTTGTTTTATACTGGCAGCAGTGCTGTGGTATGTATTAAAAAATTCTTCGGTTCTTCCGCTTTTGCAGATAAATATTTTACTTTTGTTTTATTACACACTGTTTTATTCCACAAGAAAATTTTTTAAAGAAGTATTGGTGTAAAAATGAAAAAAATAATCATAATATTATTTTTGTTACTTAATATATCTCTTCCCTGCATTGCAGAGGAAACCGTTCTTAGAGGGAGCGTTGCATTTACGGTGGAATCTGCTCGTAAACTTGCTTTTGATGGGCTAGAATTAAAACTTGATAAAAAACACATAAAACCATATCTTTATGATGAAAACAACAAAGAGAATCTGCTTGCCCTGAAAAATAATACAGAACCCGAAGGCAGGTATCTTATGTCCTTTGAAATGCTAAAAGGAATCGTAAAGGGTTATGTTGTGGTTTATGAAGACAAGCCTGATTATGCATATTATTACGCAGCAGGAGGGACTCTTGTTGCCATAGATGTTGATACAAAGCACAAAGAAGGTCAATACCCCTACAAAATCGGTAAATATAGTGCATTGACAGGAAATTTAATTTCCATAGGTCTTTATATATCAGAAGATGAACAATATGCTTATACAAAAAACGGCAAGCTAAAAGCCCACTGGGTAGGCAATACCGGATATAATGCAAAAGGAAAACCCATTGCAAAAAGAAGTGTTATCAATCAAATTCCTTCCGAATAAAGTTTTTTCTTCTATATGGTAACAAATATATTTTTTATAATATATTTGACTTTACCTTTTATTGTTTCTGAGACTGCATTTATTGCAATGTGTTTGGAGGTCTTGTCATAGATAAGTCTTTTTACCACATCTGATGCCTGTCTTTTTTTCTCTGCAAGAGAAACTCCTGCCTGCTCCCATATAAATTTCAACTTCTGCGCAGAATTACCAACGATTATATTAAACTCCTTACCCAGCATATTAAGTTTTAAAAATTTTGTTTCTTGATATCCGTTAAGCCAGTAATATTCAGGAATTGCTTTTTTCACGGAGCGTCTTAATTCTACATTGTCTTCGTTGCAGTATCTTAATGACTTAACAAGTTGTTTTGTAACATCTTCCATAACTTTTTTGTCGTCTGTAACGTGACCATCAACAATAACATAACGAACAGTATTCATATCCCCTTTAAATGCAGGATTGAATACAGCTTTTTTCTTCACTAATGCGTGCATAGATACAGTAAACATAAAAGAATCCTTTTTCTATATGAAAACACATAAAAAATTTTTTTCACGTTTACATCCTAAAAAATTTTACAAAATTTATAACTTAATGAACAAATATAAAAATTAATCGTTTATTTTTATATAAAAGATTTATTATTATATAACTCTTTTAAATAGCCCTGCCGGGCTAATGATTTTGACAATTAAGAAAATTAAGATAATAAGAGGATTTAAAACATCGGCTTATTTTATAGAATATTCAGTAAATAGAAGGTTTTTCGCTTTGAGCACATATTTTTGTAAAAAAATAACATCATCACTTATACTTATCTGTTTTTGTATAACAGGTATGTGTCCTGCTGCCAATGCGTTTTCACTGCCTTTTAAAAAGAATAAAAAAGAACAAATTGAACAAAAACAGGATACTCCGGCAGTACAAATTAAAGCAGAAAAAAATGAATTTATTGAATATTCACTCGATGATTGTATAAACATAGCATTGAAAAACGACCCGAACATAAAAATCTATACAACACAAAAAGGAATTGCGCATTCACAACTGGGCATAGCAAAATCAGGATATTTTCCAAATCTTACTGCAAGCACAGGCTTTACCTCTCAGCAGAACAGAAACTCGGGCTCAGGCGGAGGCTTCTATAATCAGGGCGGCAGTACATCAAAAAGCAACAACTATTATCAGCTGAATCTCGGTATAAACCAGCTTATATGGGATTTTGGCAAAACTGTTGCCAACATAAATATGCAAAAATACAATAAAGAATCTGTCGGATATGATCTGGAAAACACGATTCTCAATACCGTGTACAATGTAAAACTTGCTTATTTTAAGGCTCTTGCCGCACTTGCAAATCAGGATGTATATGAACGCTCCGTCAGAATTAACAAACTTAATTACGACAGAACCAATGCGCTTTTTCAAGAAGGATTAAAATCAAAAATTGATGTTGTCAACGCACAGGTATATTTGACGGACGCAGAAGTTTCTCTTATTGATGCACAGGGAAAATACGATGCTGCAATAATAAACTTAAACAACGCAATGTATCTGACAGACGCTCCTGAATACAATATAAAAAACACGGAAAGTTTTAATTTTAAGAGAACAGAAACATCAAGTGAAACAGTAAACATATCTTATGTACCTGCAAAAAGCGGCGATAATGAATACGAACAAACAACCCTGCTCACTTCCGGTATTGAAAAACAGGATATATTACAGGATTACAAATTTAAGCCTCTTATACTTCCGGTTAATGAAGCAATAGAAAAAGCTTATGAAAACCGTCCCGACTTAAAGTCCCTATTAATGGTTGAAAAAGTACAGGAAGAATCTTTAAAAGTAATAAGAAGGCAGTACATGCCTGTAATAAGCCTCAGTGCAGGCTACAATTACAGAAGAAACAGTGAAGTTGCAAATACAGGTATGAACATCGGAGTAAATGCCAGCCTGCCAACATTAAATATAATGGGTGTAAAATATAACGTGGATCAAGGTCATCAGTACCTTGATATTGCACGAGAAAACATAAATTTATCAAAAAAGAATATTTATTTTGAAGTACAAAACAATTATATAAATATGGTTGTTCTGCAAAGAAAAATTCCCAAAATGGCTGAAAAAGTACAGCAAACACTGGAAAATTTCGAACTTGCAGACGGAAGATACACCGTGGGGCTGGGTAATTTTATAGAATTGCAGCAGGCTCAAACAAACTATAACAATGCACAGCTTGCATTCGTTCAGGCAGTCTTTGACTACAACGTAGCAAAAGAACAGTTCCAAAAATCAATGGGGGTACGATGAAAAAACGTATAATTATATCAGTGTCTACACTTATTGCAGTCCTTTTTGTCAGCGGATTTGCGTTTTATTTTAACAAGCACAGAGATTCGGGCTACAACACAGTACCTGCCAGAGTCTGTACAATAACAGAAGCTGTAGAAGCCTCGGGCACGGTAAATCCGGTTAATACTGTTGATATCGGTTCTCAGGTATCAGGTATGATTAAAGACATATACGTAGATTACAACTCCAAAGTTACAAAAGGGCAGCTGCTGGCACAAATTGACCCTTCTTTATTTCAGGCACAGGTAGACAAAGCAAGAGGAGACCTTGAAGCAGCACGCTCCAACAAGGCAAAAATTCAAGCAATGCTTGTTTATGACAAAAAAAATTACGAAAGATATAAAAGGCTTTACGCAAAAAATTATGTAGCAAAAAGCGACCTTGACCTTGCAGAGGCAACCTACAAATCAGATGTGGCACAGCTTGCAGCAGCACAGGGAACAATCAATCAGGCACAGGCAACATTAAACAACAATCTGACAAATTTAAAATATACAAGAATTGTTTCACCTGTTGACGGCATAGTTGTATCGCGTGCGGTTGATGTAGGTCAGACTGTTGCAGCAAGCTTCCAGACACCTACCTTATTTCAGGTTGCACAGGATTTAACGAACATGCAGATTGAAGTAAACGTATCAGAAGCCGACATAGGAAAAATCAAAAAAGGTCAGGAAGTAGAATATACACTGGACGGCTATGCAGATTCTGTATTTCACGGCAAAGTAACAGAGGTACGTATTGCCCCCACAACGGTTTCTAACGTTGTAACATATACAGTGATTGTTGATGTTAATAACAAAGACCAGAAAATGATTCCCGGTATGACAGCAAATGCATCTATAATCACAAATAAAAGTGAAAATGTTATCTGCGTACCTACTGACGCACTCAAATTTACTCCTAAAGAAATAACAGGAGGTAAAAAATATAAAGAACAGGGCTTGTGGATATTAAGAGACAACAAACCTGTACGTATAAGCATTTCAACGGGTGCAAAAGATTCAGACAAAACAGAAATTATATCAAAAGACTTAAAAGAAAATGACAGAGTCATAATGAGCAAAAAAGGAGACAAAAATACAACAACGGCAACAAGACGTCCTCCAATGAGAATGTTCTAAAAATCCAAACGAACATCTCCAATAAAATGATAAGGAATGCATATTTATGGATTTAATAGTAATTAAAAACTTGATAAAAACATATGCAACAGGTGATACATCGTTCAACGCACTGGACGGTGTTTCTCTGAACATAAAACATGGCGAATTTGTTGCGATTATGGGTGCATCTGGTTCAGGAAAATCTACATTTATGAATATGCTGGGCTGCCTTGATAAGCCTACATCCGGTTCATATTTTTTAGACGGGATTGACGTAAGCAAAATGTCAATGGATGAACTTTCTGCTATACGTAACAGGAAACTCGGATTTGTTTTTCAGGGTTTCAATCTTATATCAAGAACTTCCGCGCTCGAAAATGTTGAAATGCCGATGATTTACAAAGGTATAGAGCCGGAAGAACGCATAAAAAGGGCAAAAGCAGCCTTAAAAATTGTGGGACTTGAAAAAAGGGAAAGCCATATGCCGAATCAAATGTCAGGCGGTCAGCAGCAGCGTGTGGCTATAGCAAGAGCTATTGTAAACGATGCACCAATAATACTTGCTGACGAGCCGACAGGCAACCTTGATACAAAAACATCTATCGAAGTAATGGAATTTTTTGTAAAACTTAATGCAGTTGCAAACAAAACTATAATTCTGGTTACTCACGAGCCTGATATAGCGGAATACTGCAAAAGAATCGTCAGATTTAAAGATGGACAAATTATTTCGGATGAAAAAAATTCATATCAAAAAGGGCTCGACTCACTGGATAAAGTTAATTCGGAGGGAATACTGTGATTGATTTTGAATCTACCTTTAAAATATCTCTTCGTTCGCTTTACATTAACAAAATGCGCTCTATTTTAACAAGCCTTGGCATAATTATTGGTGTTAGCGCGGTTATTATTATGCTTTCCATAGGAGAAGGAGCAAAAGAAAGAATTAATAAAGAAATTTCATCAATGGGTTCAAACCTTTTGATGGTGCTTTCCGGCTCTACTACCTCAAGCGGGGTGAGAATGGGCAGCGGCACACAGCCGACACTTACAATAAAAGACTCAGAAGCAATGCTTAAACGATGTCCTTCCGTGTTAGAAGTAGCACCTACAGTAGGGCAGGTGCAGCAGCTTGTTTATTCCAACCAGAACTGGTCTACCACCGTAAACGGCATAACGCCCGGGTATATGCCCATACGTATGTGGGAAATTGAAGATGGTAGAAGTATTTCACAGGATGACCTTAAAAACACTACTAAAGTAGCGGTTTTAGGCTCAACAGTTACGACAAACCTGTTTGGTGACATGGATCCTATTAACAAAACCATCCGTATAGGCGGTATGCCTTTTAAAGTAATAGGTATTTTAAAATCAAAAGGTCAAAACGGAATGGGGCAGGATCAGGACGATACCGTTTTGATTCCCATTACAACAGCACAGAAAAAACTGTTCGGTACAGACTTCCCCGGTATGGTAAAACATATAAGCGTTCAGGCAAAAGATGAGGAAAGTCTTGAATCAGCACAGGCAGAAATAACAGAACTCTTAAGAGAACGCCATAACCTCGGTAAAAATAAAGACGATGATTTCACAATAAGAAACTTTACACAGATGCTGGAAACAGCCAAACAGGCATCCAACACAATGGCATTACTGCTTGGTTCCATAGCTTCAGTATCACTGCTCGTAGGCGGAATCGGGATTATGAATATTATGCTTGTATCCGTAACTGAACGTACAAAAGAAATCGGCATACGTATGGCAATCGGTGCTACTGCAATGGATATAAGAATCCAGTTTCTTGTAGAAGCCCTGCTTTTATCGTTAATAGGAGGGCTAATCGGTGTTTTCATCGGTATTGCCGGTTCAAAAATAGTAGACCTGTTTTCTGATATGACTGTAATAATTTCTCCTGTACCGGTTTTAATATCTTTCGGCTTTTCCGGACTTGTCGGTATGCTCTTCGGCTACTACCCGGCATACAAAGCATCTTTGCTCAATCCTATCGAAGCTTTGAGATATGAATAAATTTTTACATTTTATTGTCTCAAACCCTATGATGTGAGAAAATAAGCGTATAAAAGGGGTGATAATAAATGGCAAAAAGATTATTAGTTGTTGATGATGATGACGAAATCAGAGAGTTATTGGAATTTGACCTGTCTCACAGCGGTTACAGCGTAGATACAGCCTGTGACGGAATGGAAGGGTTGAACAAAGCCGTTACAAACTCCTATGACCTTGTACTGCTTGATGTAATGATGCCCAAGATGAATGGTTTTGATGTTTGCAAAAACCTCAGGAAAGCAAAACCCGATATTCCTGTTCTTCTTCTGACTGCAAAAGGCACAATCGGTGACAAAACACAGGGCTTTGACTGCGGTGCTGACGATTACCTTGTAAAACCTTTCGACATTCAAGAGGTTTTGCTAAGAGTAAAAGCACTTTTAAGAAGAAATACGGATTCTTCCAACAGCGATACAGCCTTTAAACAGGAAATACTCAAAATTGGAGATATTGAACTTTTCCCGGAATCTCTCGAAACTGCAATAGAAGGCAAAAAAATCAAGCTTACACCTACTGAATTTGAAATACTGTACTGTCTTATGCAGCACTTTAACGATTCGGTGTCACTTGCAGTGCTGCTTGACGAGGTATGGGGCTACGATTCTGACGAAGATGTCAGAATGGTAAGAGTGCACGTAGGCGGTCTCAGACAAAAAATCGAATCCGATACAAAAAATCCCAAATACCTGCACACTGTAACTAACGTCGGATACAAACTTACACCTATATCGGAAATCGGACAAGATTAATGAAAAATCCTATTAAATTTAAAAGATTGAAAATCGTTGAGCAGATTATAATTGTTCTTCTGCTTGCAGTAATCGTTCCTACGACAATCAGTGCAATTATTGTTAACAATATCAACCAGCACGCTGTCAGAAACGAACTGCAATACTCCGCATTGAGTATTGCTGAGTCTATTGCATCAAATATAGAAACTTTTTCTGAATCCGGTCAGGACGAATTAAACCAAATTGTCACTGCATTGCGCCATATTCCCTCGGACTTTGGCAAAGAGATTTATATGAAGGATATTTTAAAAAGTTCTAATTTAATTTCAGAACTATATATTGTTAATAAGGCTCAGAAGGATAAATACAAAGAATGGAACGACTATTCTTCATACAACAAATTGAATAAAAATATAGAGATTTTTCAAAGACTTGATGACTATCACGCAGTTATGGCAAAAGTTAACGTAAAAGTCTTTGAAAAACAGGTTTTCAACATATACAGAAATGACGACAGGCAGATTTATATTCTCAACAAAGAAAATAAACTTGTTGCCGCACACAATTATAACGAAAAAGACTTTAAAAGAGTGACCTATGCTCTGCCGAAAAAACTTGTTGAAGACAGTTCCGTAATATTCGGAAAGGTTAAAAACCAGCCTCTTGCCTATTATAAGCTTTCTGACCCTGAAACAACCATCATTGTAAACACAACCCATCATATTACAAAAACAACAATCAACACGGCACGTTCAAAAATTATACTGGCTTTGTGTCTGTCAGCGCTGTTTATTATGTTTGTTGTAGGTTTGTATACATATTACCTTTATATCAATATCCGCCAGCTGATAAAAGGTATTATGGCTCTCTCAAAAGGGAATTACAAACGCAAGGTAAGGCTTTTAACAAGCGTTTTTACACCGCATGAAACAGTCTTTCTTGCAGAAGAATTTAACAAAATGGCTGATGAAATCAACAATACCTACAGAAAACTTAAGCATACAAACAGAGAACTGAAAAAACTGGACGAATTTCGTTCAAACCTGATTGATACGGTCAGCCATGAATTTCGCACACCTTTAACCAGCATAAAAGGTTATACCTCACGTCTTTTGAGGCAGGATATAGAACTCGATGAAGAGACAATACAAAAATCCCTTAAAATCATAAAAAATCAGTCCGAACGCCTGAGCAGGATGGTTGAAGATTTGCTGGTTATACCTGATATAGAAGGGGCAAAGCTTAATCTCATACCAAGGGAGGTAAACCTTACCGATTCAATCAATGACGCTGTTTTGTCCACAAAACATAAAGCAGACAGAGAAGTGCGAATAAACATTCCCGAGAATCTGCCCGATGTTATTGCTGATACAGACAGATTGGAACAGGTCTTTATCAACCTGATTGAAAACGCATACAAGTACTCTTATGAGAATACCCCTATACTGATTGAGGCAAGTACGGATAAAAATCACGCAATTGTTAAAATATCAAACTCTTATGACTATATCCCGCATGAAAAACTGCAGAAGCTATTTGGTAAATTTACAAGAATTGATGATAAAACAACAAGGACAACCAGAGGGACAGGTTTAGGACTTTTTATAGTCAAAGGTCTTATACTTGCAATGAACGGGTCTATCGAACTTGAATCTACAAAAGACAATATTTTCAGCGTTGTTATAAAACTGCCTCTGGCATAGATTAATCGAATAATTGTTAACTTTTGTTAACAAAAATCCTCAAACCATGCAATTATTCATTTTGTATATACTTTATATATATAAGAATAAAACATTGAGGATATCATGTCAGACATTCAAGTAAACAGACAAACAACAGATGGTGTAACGACCTTTACTATTACAAGAGGAAATGATACCTTTACCGTTAAGGATGAGAACGGCAACGGTAGAATAGACAAAGGTGACATCTGGACAACCTCCGGCGCGACACTTTCCAAAGAAGAACTCTGGGAAGCAAGCGGTTTGTCTTTGAAAAAAGAAGAAATGACTACTGAAGAATTGGCAGAATATGCTAAATTTGAAGAACAAAGAAAAGCATTAGAAGAAGCAAGAGCAAAACAATCACAATACCAGCAATATCAACAACAATTATATATACAGCAACAACCCAAAAAGAAGAATTTCTGGCAAAAACTAGGCAATGGTCTTATGGCAGCAATGCCGTTTATTGCAACTGCAGGTGCAGGAGTGTTGGGATTCTTTAGCAATTCCTGGGCCTTTAACAGAGGCAATGCAAATGATTTTTCAGGGCAATTGCTCTCCGGTCTCAGCAGCGGTCTTATGATGGGCAGCACTGTAATGTCAGGAGTATTTGCTGTAAAAGCAATGAAACAGATGAATAATATGCAGTTTTCATCATACAGTTATGCACCTGTACAAAATCAGAATGTAAATGTTGATGCAATGCTCAATTCATTTATTGGAGATATGAATACCAGACAAAATACATATTTAGACCAGTATCAGACATATCAGGAACAGCAAGTTCAAGCACAAAGATCAGCTACTGCAGAGGCAATGTTCAATGATGCACAAGAAAATCCTGAAAAATATAATGAATTAAATGCTAAAAAGTTAGATGCAATTTATCAGCCAACAAAAGAAACCTATACAGAAGAAGAAGAAAAAGCACTTGCTCTAATAAGCAAATATCCGCAAGTACCGGCGGATGCAATTAAAAAGAATGCAAATGATACCGGTAAACTTGATGAAAAAACAGCAGCAAAAATAAACGCAATAATTCAAAGACGAAATACCGCAAAAGCTGAAGCAAAGATTGGCGAAGAAGCTAAAGCACAAAATGCAGTATGCACAGATGAAAACTACAAAAAATTGCAAGCTATTTTAACAAAAGCTGTAACCGGTCAAATAATAAACGAAGATATTGAAAAATTAAATAATATATTAAAAAACCCCGGAGCTGAACCGGAATCCGAACCAGAAACAGAAGAATAAAAAAAGAACTGATACAACATCAGTTCTTTTTTATTATTTACCGCTTATTTGCGATTGTTTTTGTTTTATGTCCAGCGCGGCATTGTGTGCCAAAAGATATACAGAGCAAGTTTTATAGTTTTTAAGATACCAGGCACATTTTTCCTGTGCACAAACTATTTCTATGTCATTTCCTGCGCTCATTAAAGGGCATATTGGTATTGAAGCCATATCAATTCTCCTAGTTATTATTATTTTAGTGATTCTGCCTGTTTATACAGGTTGCAGTTTTCACTGCGTTTTCTTTCTTCATCTTTGTAAATTTTTGTTCGATTTATAACTTCATCAAAATCGATTTTGTGAGCATCAAAATCCGGTCCGTCCACACAGGCAAATTTAACTTCTCCGCCCACAGTAACACGGCACGCACCGCACATACCCGTACCATCAACCATAATCGGGTTCATGCTTGCTTCTGTCTTGATTCCTTTGCCGCGCGTCAATTCCGCAACTGCTCTCATCATAGGCATAGGACCTACGGCAATTGCGTAATCAACCTTTTCTTTATTCATAATATCTTCCATAACACCTGTTACAAAGCCCTTTGTACCGAGTGAGCCGTCATCAGTTGTTATAAAAAGTTCTGTGCAGGCATCTTTCATTTTATCCTGCCAGAAAATTAAATCTTTTGTTCTGGCACCCATAATCATATAGACCTTATTTCCGGCTTCTTTAAAAGCTTTTGCAATTAAATAACAGGGAGCTGCGCCGTAACCGCCGGCAAGACAAACTACAGTGCCGTACTTTTCAATATGAGTAGGCTGTCCGAGAGGGCCGACAATATCAACAAGTTCATCTCCGACTTCGAGCATCGCAAGCTGTTTCGTTGTGTAGCCAACCGCCATAAAAACAATAGTCAGTTCACCTTTTTCTCTATTGTAATCTGCTATGGTTAAAGGAATCCTTTCACCGTCTTCTGAGACTCTAAGAATTATAAACTGTCCTGCCTGTGCATTTTTTGTGATGTAAGGAGCATGAATAGTTAATTCATACTGGTTTGCACATAATTCTTTTTTTCTTAATATTTTGTATCCCATAACCATTCTCTGTTTTATAACGTCTAGTGTATTGTATACCAAATTGTACTAATTTTTCAAGGCATCAGCGCCTGATACAACCTCGGAGATTTCCTGCGTAATAGCCGCCTGACGTGCTTTATTATAATCAATTGTGAGCAGTCTTATCATTTCATCAGCATTATTTGTTGCCGAGGACATAGCTGTCATTCTAGCAGCAAGTTCGCTTGCAACCGCTTCCAACAACGCTTGATAGATAATGTTTGTAATAAACATAGGGACAATTTTTTGCAAAATGTGATCAGAATCAGGTTCAAATGCCATAAGCGGGTCTATTGAGTGAGATTCTGCATGTTTATCACCGAGTGCTTTTTCAACGTCATCAACAGGTAGAATTTTCCAATCCTCAACTTTGTATGACATCATATTTTTAAAGCGGGTAGTAATAATTTCTATACTGTCAATTTTGTTGTCTACAAAAGCCTGAGCCATATCTTCTGCAATTACAATAGCGTTTGAAGAAGAAGGCTCCTGAGAAATTTTTGTATAAGTCTGTACTATCTCAAAGCCCTGTTCCTGTGCTCTTCTTTTCAAAGAAGCAACACCTTTTGTACCGACAATAAAGAGTTTAGAATCTATGCCTTTTTCTTTATATTCCTGTATCCTCTTTAAAGTGAACCTTATAACGTTTGCGTTATAAGCACCGGCAAGCCCTTTATTTGAAGTAACAACAAGGATACCTGCGGTTTTTTGTTCTCTTTTTTGCATAAGTACAGGATAGTTGTCTATTGCTCTTTCAATTTTTAGACCGTTAGACGAGAAGCCCTCAGTACTTGCAAGCACTTTTGCAAATGCTTCGCCTAAAGCCCTTGAAAACGGGCGGGCAGAGATTACTTTAATCTGCGATTTTTTCACCTTCGCAGCCGCAACCATTTTCATAGCTTTAGTAATTTTTTTTGTATTTTGAATACTTGAGATTCTGTCTTTTATGTCTAATAAATTTGGCATGGATTTTCCTTTAATTATGCTTGTTTTCCGGCTTACACAAAGTGAATAAGCCGGAAAACTTTACAAATTATGCGTTGAATAAAGATGACTTGAATGTTTCTAAGTTTTCTTTGAGTGCTTTTTTGTCTTCATCACTCAAAGCAGCACCATCGTTGAGTCTTTGAGCAAGGTCAGACATATTGGCATCAAAGTATTCAAACCATTCTTTTTTAAATTTTTGAATATTCTTGTTATCGATATCATCGAGTATACCTTCGTTTGCAGCGAACAGGATACTTACCTGTTTAGCAACACTCAAAGGTGAATACTGAGGCTGTTTTAAAACTTCTGTAAGTTTTTGTCCTCTTCTCAACTGGTCTTGAGTAGCTTTGTCAAGATCAGAAGCGAATTGAGCAAAAGCTTCCAATTCTCTGAACTGTGCAAGGTCAAGTCTTAATTTACCGCCAACTTGTTTTGTTGCTTTAGTTTGAGCGGCACCGCCTACACGAGATACAGATATACCGGCGTTGATAGCAGGTCTGATACCTGAGTTGAACAAGCCTGTTTCTAAGAATATCTGACCGTCTGTAATAGAAATTACGTTTGTCGGAATGTAAGCTGAAACGTCACCGGCTTGAGTTTCGATGATAGGTAACGCAGTAATAGAACCGCCGCCTAATTTATCGCTCAATTTGCAAGCTCTTTCAAGAAGTCTTGAGTGGAGGTAGAATACATCCCCGGGATAAGCTTCACGTCCCGGCGGTCTTCTCAACAGCAAACTCATTGCACGATAAGCCTGAGCGTGTTTTGTCAAATCATCATAAACAATAAGAACGTGTTTGCCCTGTTCCATAAATTCTTCAGCAATTGCAACACCCGCAAACGGTGCAATAAACTGCAAAGGAGCAGATTCATCAGCAGTAGCCGAAACAATGATTGTGTAATCCATTGCACCGAAGTCTTCCAATTTTTTTGCAAGCTGTGCAACGGTAGAAGTTTTTTGTCCGATTGCAACGTAAACACAAATTACATCCTGACCCTTCTGGTTGATGATTGTGTCGATTGCAATAGCAGTTTTACCTGTTTGCCTGTCGCCGATAATCAACTCACGCTGACCGCGTCCGATAGGAGTCAGAGCATCAATCGCAGTCAAGCCTGTTTGCAGCGGCTGGTGAACGGATTTTCTTGAAACAATACCCGGAGCAACTCTTTCTACAGGTCTTGTTTTTTCGTAGTGGATATCGCCTTTGCCGTCAACAGGTTTACCTGTCGGGTTAACGATTCTTCCGATAAGACCGTCGCCTACCGGCACAGAAGCAATTCTGCCCGTAGTTTTTACAGTCATACCTTCTTTAATATGCTGATATTCACCAAGTATAACAACACCTACGTTGTCTTCTTCAAGGTTAAGAGTAATACCCAGTGTGCCTTTGCCGTCTTCAAATTCGACAAGTTCGTTTGACATTGCATTACGCAAGCCGTAAACACGGGCAATACCGTCACCAACTTCCAGTACAGAGCCAATGTTTGAAACTTCCATTTCGGAAGCGTAGTTTTCAATTTTGGCTTTGATTATAGAAGTAATTTCATCCGGTCTTATTGTTGCCATTTTACTTTCCTTTATTGATTGTACTTTCTATCTTAATACTTTTTTAAATCCTTCAAGCTTTGCAGCCATTGAACCGTCTATGGTTTTGTCTTGAATTTTTAAAACAAGCCCTGCAATGATTTCGGGATTTATATCAAACTCAAACTTCACAGACTTTTGCAGTTTTTGTTCGAGTTTTTCTTTCAATCTTTGTTTTAAGTCTTCATCCACCTCAACAGCAGATACAACACCGACTTTGAGTATATTATTAGCTTCATCCATTGATTCTTCAAAACAATAAAGAATCGCGCCGAGAAGATTTATTTTATTTTTTTCAAGCAGTATAAAGATAAGGTTTAATACGTCGTTATTGATTTTACCTTCGAATACAGACTTTACCATCTCCTTTTTTTCCGCAAGCGGAATAACAGGATGAGCAAGAAAATTTGCAAGTTCAACAACAGAGTCCATTGCCTCACACACTGTCTGCAAGTCATTCTTGACGTTATCAAACTCATTTTTGCTTTTTGCTACTTCGCTCAAAGCATCAGAGTATCTTTTTGCAAGTGGTATTAATTTATTATCTATGGTTTTTGACGTCATTTTTCTTATCCGTTATACATCTGCTTTATCAATGCTGTTAATAAAGTCTTCTATATACTTTCTGTGCAGCTGTTTGTCTTTGTCCAGTGCTGTTTTAATCTGTCTTTGAGCAATTTCAATTGAAGAGGAAGCAACATTGTTAAGAAGCTCGCCTTTTATGTGGTTTTGTTCTGTTTCAATTTGCTTTTCAATATTTTGTTTGAGCAAAGCTACAGATTTATCGAGGTCTTCTCTTGCCTTCTGTTCAAATGATTTTGCCGTTTGTTCAGCTTTGTCAACAATAGCTTTTAATTCGTCTTCTATATGTTCAAGTGAATCAGCAATGTTTTGAAAATCTTTTTTAGCCTCTTCTTTGATTGCATCAGACTCTTCCACTTTGCTTTTTATAGAAGCTGTCATATCTTCTATTTTCTGTCCTACTTTCAATTTGTATGCAATAAAAGCAAACAAAGCAATCATTATAGCAAAGTTAATAACGTTTGAATGTAATATGTTAGAGAAGCTAAAATCAAGCATTTTTCTTCATTACCTCTTCGACTTCCTGTTCACCTACAGGTTCAAATACAATGCCTTCTCCCATAAGTTTTGTGGTGAGACGGTTTGCAAGATCAGCTACATCATGTTTCATATTAGCAGCAGCTTCTTCCTTCTGGTGAGCAAGGTTTTGTTTTTGTTCACTAAAGTAGCTTGAGACACTGTTTTTTGTGTCATTTATTACTTTAGATTTTTCTTCTTTGATTGCATCGGCTTTTGACGCAACTATATCACGCGAAGTTCTTTGTGCTTCAGCAACTCTTGCGTCTTTGTCTGCCAGAAGTTGTTTTGCTTTTTTGTGATGTTCATCCGCTTCATTTTTATTTGCGTCAATATAATTTTGTCTTTTTTCCATGATATCTAGCACGGGTTTGTACAAAATTTTGTTCATTATAAAAATGAATACGATAAAACTTATTGCTGATACTAATATAGTTGCGTTAATTTCCATTTGTTTTCCTTATAATACCGCGTCTTGGATTACAGACGTTCACAAGGTTTAGAATTTCGTTCCAAAATTTTATTCTAAAATTTTTACACTGCATTAACCCTGCTCACATAGGCAGCTTCGTGCCTGCCTGAATCCGCTATCCAAGTAATTGCAAAGCTATGAATAATGCATAGATAGCACAAGCTTCTGCAAGACCTGCACCGATAATGAAGTAAATCAATGCTTTACCTGCAATTTCAGGCTGTCTTGATACAGCATCCAAAAGTCCCTTTGTTGCAATACCCAAACCGATTCCTGCACCGATTGCACCAAAACCGATTGCAATACCTGCACCCAATTTAGCCATTGATGCAACTTCAACTGCTACTTGTTCTACTGCCATAATTTTCTCCTTTTTTATTTACTAATTCTTGTTGTTTTTATAATTAATGTTCTTCTTCCTGTGCAGCCATTGCTATGTAAGCCGTGGACAGAAGCATAAATACAAGCGCCTGGACAAATGCCACAAATACCTCAAAAAGCATAAACGGAAGAGGCAAAAGATAAGCACAAAGTCCGACAAAAGTAACTATCAAAAGTTCGCCTGCCAGTATGTTGGCAAAAAGACGGAGAGCCAGTGAGAAAGGTCTTACAACCATTTCTAAAAGTTCAATCAACGCCATTATTATACCTACCGCGCTGAACTCGTGTAAAAAGTACTTGAGCCCTTTAACCTTTACGCCCTGATAAACGTAATATATCAAAACCATTATAGCCATTGCGGCTGTCATATTGATATCATTAGTCGGAGAAGCAAGCTCACCGGTTTTTAGGTGGTACAATCTCCAAGGTAATTGCCCAAGCAGGTTTGCTGTTAAAATAAACAGGAATAATGTTGCAAGAAGAGGTATGTGCTTACGCCCGTTTTTACCTATCATAGAATCGGTCAATCCCACAAACGCACCCAGTATTCCTTCTGCTACAGCCTGCATTTTTGTAGGGATAATAGACATTTTACGTGTTGCAAGAAAGGCAAAAACAATGAGGATTCCCATTGTAATCCACATCGTAATAACTGTATCAACATTAACGCTAAATTGACCTAAATGTGCAATTAAATGACCTTCTGACACAGTATGTACCCTCTTTTACCGTTTTTACTTATCGTAATATTATCACTTTTGTGATTAAAACACAAATTGTATAGATTTATCATAGTACAAAAATATTTTTGGCTATCAGGTAAATGGTTGAAATTTTAAACAAAAAAAGCCTCCCGCATTTAAGGAGGCTTTTAAAAATGTTTTAAAAAAACTATACGGCTCTTTGAACTTTGCCTGCTCTGATGCATGAAGTGCAAACATCAATTCTTTTTACAGTGCCGTTCTGCTTAACTTTTACAGATTGAAGGTTAACTTCTTGTCTGTGCACATGTTGTTTATGTGAAAAAGAAATTTTAGCTGCTTTAAGTCTTGTTTTACCGCATATTGCGCATTGTTTTGCCATTTCTATATTCCTTTCAAAGATTAGTTTCTTATTTTACCCTACTGTAAACACAGTGTAATATCAAGTACGGATTGAAAATTCTTAACAAAAATCTAATCTAGTGTCGTAAGCTGCCGAAAACTCAACATTTCCGTCATCTTACTCACCTTTTCAAATGACACTCAAAAATTTTGCTCATGTTCCTTATCGCAAAATTTTCTCGGACAATCTTAAACAATCAAATCTTTCATATCTTTTACAGCTTTTTCCAAACCGTCAAATACTGCTCTGGCTATAATATTATGACCGATATTAAGTTCGATAAGTTCCGGAATTTCTCGCATCCTGTGAACATTTTCATAAGTCAGCCCATGTCCTGCATTAACTTTGAGCCCGAGTTTTTTAGCAAGAGCAGCACCTTCTTTAAGATGATTTATTTCTTTTTCTTCCTGCGCAGTTCCCCAGGCTTCCGAATATCTTCCGGTATGAAGTTCTATAAACTGAGCGCCTGTTTTGGCGGCTGCTTCTACCTGTTCTTTATCAGCATCAATAAAGAGGCTGACAATTATACCCGCTTCGACAAGCGGTTTCACAAAGTCTTTTACAAACTCAACGCGTGAAGCAACATCCAAACCGCCTTCGGTTGTAACCTCTTGACGTTTTTCAGGTACAAGGCATATATTTTCAGGCTTAACATCAAGTGCAATCTTTTGCATTTCGTCAGTCAGTGCCATTTCAAGGTTCAATCTTGTTTTGAGAATATTTTTTAACTCAATAACATCATTGTCGCGGGTGTGGCGCCGGTCTTCTCGAAGGTGCACTGTGATACCGTCAGCACCGGCTTTTTCACAAAGCAATGCTGCCTGAATCAAATTCGGCTCCAATCCGCCTCTTGCATTTCTCAATGTAGCTATATGGTCAATATTTACACCTAATAACATAATTTTTCCTCGATATTCTTATTTTACACGCCAAGTATAGCGCAAAATGCACTATAAATTAAGGCTTTTTTATTAAGATATTATTAAGTTTTATACAAAGGTTAATTCATTTTTTGTTTTTGTTTTTTCAGGTATTCTAGATATTTAGCTCTTGACAAAAATTTGTAGAATCCTGCAACCGCACACCAGATAAATCCTTCTATGCCCTGCTTGTATCCGCCTTCAAAAAAGAACATTTCAAGTGTTCTCCAGATAGATTGAAAATACGTATAATAAATATTTACTTTTTTGCCTTTTCTGACAAGTTTTTCAACTTCAAAATCCGTATATTTGTTCAATTTGTCTATATAATCATGCCAAGAAAAATCCATAACATGATCTAGCACAACACCTTCACCTGTATAAGGAAAATCATAAATTTTACCTGATTTTATGATAGGAGAACTATGCACTTCCGGCGGCCAATCAACATCATCTTTTCTAAACACTCTAATAAGGTATTCAGGTATATCAAGTTTTGTATCATCCGAATAAACCGTCTTATCATTAATATCTCTTGCTCTGCGAACAATTCTTGCACCCGTATATTCGCCCGGGTTTTCCACAAAATCTCTGATTTGTTTTTTCAAAGGCTCTTTTACCCACTCATCAGAATCAACTACAAATACCCAGTCATTGGAAGCGCTTTGAATAGCAAAGTTTCTTGCCGGTTCTGCATAACCTGAACGCTCAAACATTACTATTTTACAGCCGTATTCCTTTGCTATTTCAAGAGTTTTGTCATCCGAGTACATATCACAGATTACTATTTCATCAAAATCTTTTACTCTTTCCAGACAGTCTCTCAGTATATTTTCACAATTGAATGTGTGTATAACAACAGAAATTTTTGTACTCATTTGATACTCCCTCATAAACTCACAAATTTTAAATTATTATACTATAATAATTCAAATAATTCATGTTATTATTTATCGGGGAGTATTAATATGCAAAAAGATGTATCAATAATTCTTGTAAACTACAAGACAAAAGATTTGACAAAGCAGTGTATTGAGTCAATTTATGAAAAGACAAAAGACCTGAATTTTGATATATATGTTGTGGATAATGCGTCTTATGACGGAATAGACGAACTTTTGAAACAGGAATTTCCGGATGTAAAGTTTATACAAAGTGATGTGAACGACGGATTCGGCGCGGGCAACAACCACGCTCTTCGTGTATTTGATGCAAAATACGCTTTTCTTTTGAATACTGATACAATTCTCATAAACAATGCAATAAAAATCCTGTATGACTTTATGGAATCAGACCCTATGATGGGGGCAGCCGGCGGAAATCTTTACGACGAAAACAACAAAAATATTCACTCATACGGAAATATTTTTGACCTCACTGATTTGTTTATAAAAACTTTCCCTCTGCGAATATTCTTCCCGAAACGATTTAAAAAGATGAAAGACAGAGGCGAAAATAAAAACAACGAATGCAAAAGCGTTGATTTTATTACAGGTGCTGATGTTATGCTCAGAAAAGAAGCACTGGATAAAGCTGGGTTTTTTGATGAAAGATTCTTTATGTATTCGGAAGAAGCCGAACTTCAATACAGAATCAAAAAAGCAGGATATAAAATTTTTATCACTCCGGAAGCAAAAATCATACACCTTCATAACAAATCTCCGAAGAAAAGAGAAAGGATGTATTTTGAATTTTTGAAAAGCAAATACCTGCTGTTTCGACTCTGCTACGGAACAAAACAAAATTTGTGGTTTATAAAAATGCTTCTTTATGCAGGCTGTATCGGAAAAATATTCAGCCACAGAGAAGCAATATGCAATCTTTTCAGCTTTATAGCAAAAGACAAAATCGAGGAAAATTAAATGTTAAATATACTGGCTGTATTCCTTGGCGGCGGAATAGGAGCTGCCTGCAGATATTTGATAACTATAATTTCGAACAGGTTTTTCGGTATTGCACACTGGGGAACATTCAGCGCAAATATTATAGGATGTTTTTTAATTGGATATATTTTCGGTATAGCAATGCACAAAGCAGAAGCTTTTCCTCCTGCATTAAAACTCTTTTTGACCGTTGGTTTTCTGGGCGGTTTGACAACTTTCAGCACATTCAGCTGTGAGTCATTTTGCTTTTTACGTGACGGAAAAATCTTACATTGTGCAATGTATATGCTCTTGAGTTTTGCAATCGGACTGGGTGCAACTTTTGCAGGATTTATGCTTGCAAAGTAAAAATAATCTTTCAATTATTACGATTTTTTAAAATAAAAATTTTTTAATAGCAAAAAAATTTAACTTTGCGCTTTGTATAACCAACAAGCGGAAAAGTGAAATGTCTATTATTATCAAACCCCGAACCGAGAAGTTTATTTCAGACTTCGTCGGCAAACATATTAATTCCCCCGAACAGAGACTGATTCAAGGTGTGACGGCACTGGCAATGCAGCCTCTGATTGACTTTCACAACAAAGCCGCAGATGATGACACGAGAGCAGTTTCCGTTGCAAGAACTATAGGCAAAATTGCTGCAGGCACGCTGGTGGGTGTACTTGTAAGATACGGCTGTATAGCAGGCGCAAAGGCATTTTCACGATATACGCTGACAGAGGGAGAAAAGTTTATCACATCAATTAAAAGAAAAAGCAACAGAGATGTTCTGATGCCGGAATTCAAACCTGATTTTTACAAAGAAATGACACGTGAAGAATTTGAGGGCATTTATAATAACTCGATTAAAACACTAGGGACAGTATTTGCTACCGTTACAATGATATTCACAAACTTTTTAATAGACGCTCCGCTTACAAAAATTATTACCAAAGCACTGACACCAAAAATGAAAAAGCTGGTGGAAAAGGAAAAAATGCCGGAGGTGAATAATGCCTCAGGTTAATATTTTAAAAGGACTGGTTAATCGCGTATGGAACTCTTGCGGCAGTGATGCGGGCAAGGGTCTTATCCTGCTGGGGACTTTAGGCTGGGTATTTTCCGCACTCGCTCAAATCGGGATGATTGCGCGCAACAAAGATATAGACAAGAAGGAAAAGAAATTCCTTATACCGCAGGAGGTTGCTGACGGTGTGATAAACTGCACGCTTTATTACACTGTTTGTGCTGCGATAAAAAAAGCAGGCGACTGGCTGCTGGAAAGCTGTTGTTTTGTAACACAAAAAACTCATGATGCCCTTATGAAATTACAAACTTCACAACCTAATAGTTTAGGAGAAATTGTAAAAGGAGAGCTTTTGCTTTTTTCTCAAGATGAAAAATTATTAAAAATAAAAGAAATCAAAGGCAATTTATCAAAATTTTGGCAAGGTTCAATAAAATATTTGAATTTCAAATTGGAAAAGCGTGGTAATTTAAAATTCCACAAGCGATTTGCAAATTTTAAAACTTCTCAACAGATTCAAGAAGAAATACAAATATTAAAAGATGCACAAAGAAACTTTAAAAAATATAAAAACGGCTTAGGTGTTATTACTGCTGTAGGTGCCTCAGTTCTGGCAAGCAACCTGCTTACACCTATTGCACGCAACATAACAGCAAACTATTTTCAGAAAAAATTAATGAAGGATAAACATAAAACAAAACAAATTGAAACAACACGACCTGTTCCATACAAAATACCTGTTTCAAACACATTTAGCAAATTCAAAATTTAATCTTACGATTGTAACAAATTATAAAAACATATCAAATACGACATACTATAATATATCAACTGTGATATAGTCTAAAATATCAAAAAGAGAGAAAGAGAGCATCTATGAAAATTAATCCTATTTCCACTTATTCATCAAATTATCAAAGAAATAATAAAAACAACCAGAAAACCAACTTTAAGGCAGATGTAAGAATAGTGAATACATATTTTTCTGAACACGAAATGCCTGATGAACATTTTAATACAATTAATAGTATTTTTAAATCTATAGACGGAAAATTTAAAAATGTTGGATCTGATAATATACTTTTAATTTTAGAACCGTATACAAATGGTGAAACAAAAAGACGTAAAATCAAATCTAATATTATGGTTAAAGGAATGTTTAAAGATGTGCATAGAGCACATAAAGAGATACTTGATTATACGAAAAGAAATCAACTTGAAGATGAGTATAGATATTTAAAAGAATTAGAAAAAGATGAATCAAAATTTCAGGCTTATTTATCAAGGCTAAGTACTGTTTTCACCAGTAATTCTGTACTTAGCGATGAGGATGTTTATGTAGATAAAATTAAAGATTTTAAAGTGCCTACTCAAAAAATGGTTGAAAGAACAATTAACGAAGCTATTGATACAATGACAAAATTCATACCGGATGAATATTTGATAGCTCTCAAACCTGAATTTATCCATATATGGCGAGATGAACCTAATTATTATGAATCTCCACAATTCCCGATTGTTTGATAAATTTTAGAGAAAAAGAGCATCTATGAAAATCAATTCAATTCCCACTTATTCCTTACAGTTTGATTTCTCTTAAGGAAGCTGCTATTCTGCCTTTCGATTGAGCAGCGTCTTTGCTCAACAAATAAGATACCTTTACACCCGCTGCCATTGCTGCTTCCGTATCACGTTCCTTGTCGCCCACTGCAACAGAATTTGCCATATCAATGTTATATCTGTCACGGGCTTTCAAGAACATGCCTGCATTAGGCTTTCTGTCAGGATGTTCAAGATACGGACAGCAGTATACTTCTGTGATTTGTATACCGTGTTTTTGAAATTCCTCTTTCATATAGGCATTAAAGGTATCCATCTGCTCTATCGTGTAGTAACCGCGCTCAACACCCGACTGATTGGTGATTACAAATATCTTGTAGCCTTTGTTTTGAGCGTCTTTGCAAAGGTCAATAATACCGTCTGTAAACTCGAATTTTTCTGTTTCAAAAGTATAGCCGTAATCCACATTAATCGTGCCGTCACGGTCTAAAAACAAAGCTTTAACTTTAGGAGCGCATTCTTTCTCAATTATTCCGCACAGAATATGCCCCACTGCAATGTGCATTTCTTGAATATGGTTTGTTGTATCAGATGGAACATTGAGTGCAAAATCGGCTTTTTCCTTCATCTTTCCGCCTTTTTCACCGGTCATTGCAACGGTTTTGATACCCATAGATTTTGCCTTGTCCATTGCAAGCAGTACGTTTTTGCTGTTACCGCTTGTGGAAAGTCCAACAAGAACATCGCCCTTTTTGCCTATGCCTTCAACCTGACGTTCAAAAATCGTGTCGTATCCAAAATCATTTCCGACCGCAGTTAAAATAGATGTATCGGTAGTCAGAGCAACGGAATTGAGTGCAGGTCGATTCATTTTGTAGCGTCCGACAAGTTCTGCGGCAAGATGCTGTGAGTCGGCAGCAGAGCCGCCGTTTCCGCAAAACATTACCTTCCCGCCGTTTTTAATACTTTCTATACAAGCATCTGCAACCTTCTCTATCACAGGAGTAAGGGTCTTTATCTTCTGAAAGTTACTGCTGATTGTCTCAAAATCTTGTTCTATATTATACATTTAAAACACCATTACCCTTTAAATTATCTATCTTATTCAAAACTGCGGTTGTGGAGTAATCCTCAATACGTTCCAATTCTACTGCTCTTCCGCCCTGTGAGATTACATACTGTGCCTCTGGCCAGTTTTCTATCTTAAACCCTTCTTTTGCTATTACATCAGGGTTTAATTTCTTAACAAGTTCAAGAGCAGTGTCTTCGTCAAACAATACCACATAATCCACAAATTCCAGTGATGCTGCAACGTAAGCGCGTGTTTTTTCGTCCTGTAGCGGGAATTGTTCGCCTTTGATTTTCTTCACGGAGTTGTCGGAGTTTATGCCGACAAACAGGCAGTCGCATTCTTTTTTTGCTCCCGCAAAAGAATGAATATGCCCCAGATGAAGAACATCAAAACATCCGTTTGTGAAGCCTATTACCTTGTTTTGCGATTTCAATTCTTTTGCTATTTCAACAGCTTCATCAACAGAAACTATTTTCAGGCTCTGAGAAAGCTTGCCTTTTGCATTTTCGCTAATAATTGCATTGCGAAGTTCGGAAGGTGAAACGCAAGCAGTACCAAGTTTTCCAACTACTATACCGGAAGCAAGATTGGCAAGTTTCATCGCATCGCTTATGTAAACACCCGCAGCAATAGAAGCACCAAGCACAGCAAGAGATGTATCTCCCGCACCCGACACATCATAAACCTCTTTTGCTTCCGCAGGTATATGGAGAACCTCCTGTGTTTTGTCAGATGGGACAAAAAGCATGCCGTCTTTGCTCAATGTAATAAGAAGATTTTCTATTTCGTATTTTTCCATTACTTTATACGCAGCAGCTGCAATTTTTTCTTTAAAGTCAGGGTCTTTAGTATCAAACTTTTCACCGGACACAAGTTCAAACTCTTTAAGATTAGGCTTTACAATATCTGCACCTGAATATTTTGCAAAGTCTCTTTCTTTGGGGTCTACAAGAACTTTTTTTCCGTACTGTTTGCATAGAGAGATAACCATTTGAGTGGTTTCATCTGTCAAAAGACCTTTTTTATAATCTGAAACAAGTACTATGTGGCATTTTGGAAGCGCTTGTTCAACAAAATTCCTGAACTGTTCTATCTGAGAATGTTCAAGTTTCAGTTCTGTTTCTTTGTCCGCTCTTATCAGGTGATTGTTGTTTGCAATCATTCTTATCTTAGTAGTTGTAGGGTATTTGTCTGACTTCAAAAGAGAATACTCACATCCTGTCTGTTTTAAAAAATACTCCAGCATCACACAGGAATCATCATTGCCCGCAGCACCAATAAACATTGTTTTTACATCGAGCGAAGCAAGGTTTGCAATAACGTTGCCCGTGCCGCCGAGCATGGATTTTTCCTTAACAATCTTAAAAATGGGAACAGGAGCCTCGGGCGAGATTCTTTCCACATCCCCGTATAAAAATTTGTCCAGCATAATATCGCCGATACAAAGTATTTTTAAGTTTTTAAAACAGTTGATTACAGTTGTTGATAACATTTCACTCTCATTCCCGTAAAGTACTCAAGTGACTATATCATACCATAATCTTTGAAATCTGTGTTTTATTAAAGTATAATTTGTGTAAGTTTTAACGGAATTTAAAGGAGTGAGAATGTACGCAATAATTTTGGCAGGCGGAACAGGAAGCAGATTGTGGCCGTTGAGCAGAGAACTATACCCCAAACAGCTTATTTCACTGGACGGCAAAGACAGCCCTCTTCAAAGCACCTGCAAAAGAATAGAAAACCTTGTTGAAGAAAACAAAAGTATCTGTATTACAAATATTAAACACTCCAATGATGTAAAATTCCAATTGCGCCAAATTTCTAATAACAGTATTGTAATAACAGAACCCTGCGTCAAAAATACCGCCCCTGCAATATTCTGTGCGCTTGAATATATCAGACAGAATTCTGATAAAGACGAGGAAGTAATCATTCTGCCTTCAGACCACCTTATAAAAGATGTTGAAGCATTTCAAAAAACAATAAAAGATTCGCTAAATGCAATAAACAACGGAGCAATCGTTACTTTCGGGATTAAACCTGCTTACGCGGAAACAGGATTCGGCTACATACAAGCCGGAAACAAAGAAAATAATTATTATCAGGTTAAAGGCTTTGTAGAAAAGCCGGACGAACAAAAGGCAAATTACTATCTGCAAGACGGCAGCTACTTTTGGAACAGCGGTATATTTACAGGCAAGGTATCTGTTTTAAGAGAAGAAACCATCAAACACTGCCATAAAATCAGTGATAATGTAAAAGACCTGAATTTTTCAAACGGGTTGAATATTCCGTTTGATGTATACGACAACATGCCTGAAATCTCCTTTGACTACGCGGTAATGGAAAAAACAGACAAAGCCGTTATGGTTGTGCTTGAGTCGGACTGGCTTGATATAGGCTCGTGGAAGTCAATCTATGACCTAAAAGAAAAAGACTCTGCAGGTAATGTTATTGAAGGCAATGTTGTTGCAGACAATGTAAAAAATTCATTGATATACAGTGCAAAAAAACTTGTAGCTGTATCAGGACTCGAGGATGTAATCCTTGTAGAGACAGAAGATGCAATAATGGCTTGCAAAAAAGACCAGGCTCAGGATGTCAAAAAATTGTATGACAGGCTTGAAAAAGAAAACCAAGAAACAAGAACAGTCCACAAAACAGTCTTTCGCCCGTGGGGCTATTACACGTGTCTTGCGCAGGGTGAAGGCTATTTAACAAAAGTAATAAGTGTTTCACCAAAACATAAGCTGTCGATTCAGTCTCACAATCACCGTTCAGAACACTGGGTTGTGCTTGAAGGCAGAGCACTGGTTATACTTGACGGAAAAGAAAACCATCTGCAGGCAGGACAGAGTATTGATATACCGCTAAAGGCAAAACACTCGCTTCAAAACCCCTATGACGAAGAGTTAAGAATTATCGAAGTACAAAAAGGCGACTACATCTCGGAAGATGATATAATTCGATACGAAGATGCTTACGGACGCGTATAAAAATTAATGGCAAAAATATTTGTTCACGGGAATTAAACGTATATGAGAATAAATAAATTGCCTGTTGTTAATAAATTTAATATCAAAAAAACCGCTAAAGTTATTCTTACTGCAGTCTTATTGAGCACACCCGCAAAAGTAGCACAGGACAGTTTTGTAAAAAACCTCCCGCGCTATGACGAAATTCTAAAATGTGAAACATTACCCCACCGCATTGAAAAAGTGCAAAAATCATTAAAAAATTTTATTCCCATTACTGTAATCAACGAAAGAGGAGGGGTTTCTCATACTTATTGTGTGGAGGATTTAAAAAAGATACAAAATATCCTGAAAACATCAAGAATAAAAACATCATACGTTTTCCCCATAGATTCCGCACTTCATCCGTATATCCCTTCAACAGGGCAGTTCGGCTCTCCGAGACCTGCCGGCAGAGCTCATCTGGGGCTGGATATATACCCGCGGTTGTACGGAAGAAAGCCCCCAAAACCGGTTTATATAACCTCTGCGACCGACGGTGTTGTGGTAAGTGCAAAAAAATCTCCTGAAAAAGACCCGAAAAACCTCATTGCAAATAGCATCAAAATCATGTCTCCGGATGGAAAAATGTATTCCTACGACCACATGGCAAGACCTGAGGATTATAACGGCAGTAAGTATTTTGACATCAAGGCACCGGGAGAATATGTCAAAGCCGGAGATACAATCGGAATCGTAGGCAGAACAGGAGAGACAGCTGTATGGCATTTGCATATGGGTGTAGAAGATTTAAACGAAATGAACAGGCAGCTAAATAATGAGCAGTGGCAGAAATTACATAAAAAATACGGAGTATATGCTGTCCCGAGAGGTCAGGTTGACCCGCTCAACAAATTAAAAGCAGGAGAGATTTCAGACATTTTAAACAAATACAGGATTGATAAAGGTCCAAAAGTCGATTACCTTGATAAATTATAAAATAGTCCTGTTAAATAATTGTTTTTTGTTAAAATTTTAATTAAAATCTAAATCATAATAAAAAGGGGAAAATTATGAAAATATATGCAAAAACTTTTATTAAAATAATTTGTGCGGTTATACTTTGCGGTTTGTGTACCGTACCTGTAATAAATATGCAGTCAAATGCCGTAATGGCAGAAGACGGCTCACAATTCAAAACTGTAAGAGCAAAGCATATCCTTGTGGATGACGAACAACAGGCTTGGGCTATAAAATCAAGAATCACAGAAGGTGAAAGCTTTGAAGAACTGGCTCTGAAATATTCAAAATGCCCGTCAAAAGAAAAAGGCGGTGACTTAGGATATTTTGTCAGAGGTCAGATGGTGCCGGAGTTTGAAAATGCAGCATTTGAGACGCCTATAGGTGAAGTTTCAGACCCGGTAAAAACCCGTCATGGCTGGCATTTGATAAAAGTTACAAGAAAAATGTAGTCAATATAAGAGGTTATATCTCTTGACTGTGACAATTGTTGTTGATAAACTCATAGTTACGAAATTAATAGTACTTTGAAAAGATAATAGTAATTTGATAGTTATACATCGGGATGTGGCAAGGACTCCGCGCAGGGTTGACTAAATGTCAAGCCGGAGTGGAGGCAGGCTGAGTCAGAAGCAATGCTTCTGTGTGCCGTATAGAAATTTACCAAGCTGCGTTCCTATATACATCGGGATGTGGCGCAGCTTGACTCTGCCGAGTGAGAAATGACTAAATGTCATTTCGAACGAGAGGTAGCACGAAGTGCGCGTCGGATTCCACAAAAGGGTCGGGATGTGGCGCAGCTTGGTAGCGCACTTCGCTTGGGACGAAGGGGTCGCACGTTCGAATCGTGTCATCCCGATACTTATAATTTTTGTAAAAGTAACTCAATGCCAAGAGTGCAGAGCACTCGAAGTTAGATTTACTACCTGCCGAGAAGGCAGGGACGCAAAAACAAAAAACTCTACGCGGAAGTAACTCAATGCCAAGAGTGCAGAGCACTCGAAGTTAGATTTACTACCTGCCGAGAAGGCAGGGACGCAAAAACAAAAAACTCTACGCGGAAGTAACTCAATGGTAGAGTACCTGCCTTCCAAGCAGGCTGCTGCGGGTTCGAGTCCCGTCTTCCGCTCCATTCGTACATTAAAAGCCAAAGATAGACTCTCACCTCGTATTACTACGCAAACAAGTTTGCTAGTATTACGGTTTACGTGTTCGATTTGCTAAAGCAAATCGCCAGCACCCGTCATTCTACGAAATCAAAGATTTCTTGAATGTCGTGTGATTTTCATCCATTCTTAAATAATTTGGCGGCATGGCCAAGTGGTAAGGCAGAGGCCTGCAAAGCCTTTATCCCCAGTTCGAATCTGGGTGCCGCCTATTTACTAAAAAGACCTCTTAATGAGGTCTTTTTTAGTGCATTCTTTTTTTATCAATAAATCTGATATCATAATCCAGAATCTCAGCAATAAGCTTGATTTCTTTATATGGGATTGTTTCTTTCCTCAGTTTTTGAGAAAGATTATTCATGGAATACTTTTTATTTAATTTTTGTGAAAGTAATTCTGCGACCCTTGTCAGAGTCATATCCCTGTCCATTGCCAGAATTTTAATTTCATTAATAATTGATTTTTCGTTCATAATAAAATATTATCTGAAATTTTATTATTACGTTGAAAATTACATTATATTATGTAATAATACATCTTAAAATGCAATGAGGTAAAAATGAAACAGAATTCTACAATAGACATATTTGAACTGGAAACCCTTTTCTACGACATTGAATCACTCTCTAAACTTTTGTTTAGTGCAATTAAATACAATGAAGAAAATAATATAACAGGCTCATACTCATACATAGCAGAAAAAATAGAAAAATGTCTCATTAAAATGAGAAAATTATTTTAATATTTTGAAAATAAAAATTTTATGATAATATTAAAAATAAATAAAATGAGCGGTTGGCACTCTGCCGACGAGAAGGTGACTAAATGTCACGTTCGAGGAGAGGGTGGTAGCACATCTCAAAGCTATGGCTTTGACTAATTAAATAAATGGGCGGTTGGCGCAGTTGGTAGCGCATCACATTGACATTGTGGGGGTCGCTGGTTCGAGTCCAGTATCGCCCACCATTTAAAAAAGAGGCTTTTAATAAGCCTCTTTTTTATCATCAAAACAGCTTTAACTGTTCCGTATTATCTTTTTCTTTGTATTCTTTATCAAACTTACTCAACTTAAGTAAATCTTCTTTTATTTTTGCAAGAAATGGCGAAATCTCAAGGTTTTTGTAAGTACCGAGCCATTTTCTTTTTAAACAGTGGGATAAGAAGAGTCTTCTTTGCGCTCTTGTCATACCGACATAAAGAAGTCTGCGCTCTTCTTCTTTTTCTTCCGGTGTTTTGGCTCTGTACAGCGGAATAATTCCATCTTCAAGACCGGTTACAAAAACACATTTGTATTCAAGTCCCTTAGAGGAGTGCAGAGTCATAAGAGCAATCCTGTCAGCGCGTTCATCCAGCGTATCAGCCTCCGTAAGCAGAGAAATCTGATGTACAAAATCATCTCTGTCCGCACATTCTATAGCTGTTTCTTTTAAAAACTTTAAAATATTATCATCAATTTTTTCTTCAAAAACTTTTGACAAAGCTTCTAATTGTTCAGCAACCGGACTGTCTTTACGCAGCAAGGACAATAATTCTCTAACCGGTTTTTTATCGCAGAGCAAATCATTTGACAGCTTAACAAAAGGCATGCCTGAGCGTTCCAGCGCATCAATAAGAGGCTCCAGCTGGGAAGAAGTTCTGTAAAGAATGGCAAAATCACCAAAAGACAAATCTTTTTCAGAGCCGTCTGCCCTGTCTGAGTCAATTGAGAAAAAGCTGTTTCCGCCTATCATATTCTCGATTGTACTTACGACAAATTCAGCCTCTGCTTTGTCTGTTGGCGCCGTATGTATAGTGATTTTTTCATACGGACTGTCATATTGTGAGACAATATTGTAAGATTCAATCATCTGGTTTGAAGCATTAACAATCTCACCTGTTGAGCTGTAGTTGTTACGAAGGCAGACAATTTGAGAATCAGGATAATCCTGTGAAAAATTATTAAAAAATCTTGAATCACCGCCTCTAAAGCCGTAGATAGCCTGATTCGGGTCGCCTATTATACAGATATTTCCTTCATTAGGCACAAGGAGCCTTATAAGCTTATACTGGTTTTCGTCCACATCCTGATATTCATCCACAGAAACATATTTGAATTTTTGCCTATAAAAGGTTTGTATGTCAGGATTCTGCTCAAAAAGTTTTAATGTGTACGATATTAAATCATCAAAACCAAGTGCTTCATCAGGTTTAAAGTCCTCTTTATACAACTCTCTTTCCTGTTCGCTTATTACTTTAAAGTCAGGATTTAAGCCTGCTTTGGCTGCATTTTCTTTCAAGATAGAAAAGCACATTGAGTGAAAGGTATGTATATTTATACTTTCGTACAAATCAGGTAAGAGTTTTTGCAAACGTTCGCGCATCTCCTGCGCAGCCCTTCTTGTAAATGTAATGGCAAGGATATTATCCGCAGGAACATCTTTTTCGGAAACAAGATATGCTATTCTCCTTGTGAGAACAGTAGTTTTACCAGAGCCAGGACCTGCTGTAATAAGCAGTCTTTTTGCCTCGCTTTTTACTGCAGCCCTTTGATATCCATCCAGGTCGCAGGATTTTTTCTTTGTTACTGCCTGAGCTCAACATTCTGCTTTTCAAAATTTGAAACAGTAGAAAAATCCGCTTTTTTCTTTGCTTCCTGTTTTGACTCGGGAATATCAATATTGAGTTTAAGATTTACGAAGTTTTTTTTACAAGTTCGTTATCTTCAAACAAGCGTATTACACCGTATTCTCCGTCATAACCCGCATGCCTTATGACTTTTCCTGCTCTTAATCTTTTTATGCCTTCGGCAAGCTGCGGTGAATGTACTTTTTCAATGTCTTCTACAGGTACTTCCGTAAGAATAGATAATTCAGAGCCGAGTTTTTGAATAAGATTTTCGTATTCGAAAGTCACTGACTTGCTTGCAGGACCAACCTGCATTATTTCTGAAAGAATTTCAGGCAGAGGAACAAGGCTCACTACCTTTCCTGCTGTTGCAGGAGGTGTAACAATCTCTCCTTTTCTGTCTGAAAGTTCACTTACTCTGTATGCAACGCCTATTGTTAGGGGTTTTCCGCAGACAGGACATATTCCGTTGAGTTTTTTGGTTTCTTCAGGGCTCAGGCACACATTACATTTTCTGTGCCCGTCCTCGTGGTACTTGCCTTCTTCGGGGAAAAATTCGACTGTTCCCACATATCCGTTACCTGTTTTCAGTGCATTCATAATGCTGAAATAATCAGGCTCAGTATCAAATATTGTTGCTTCTCTTGCGAGTTTTGACGGAGAATGAGCATCCGAGTTTGACACAAGTCTGTACTTATCAAGACTGGAAACATGCCAGTTCATCTCCGGGTCGGAGGACAAGCCTGTCTCAACCGCAAAAATATGCTCTGCAAGGTCGCCGTAGCAATCATCAATGGAATCAAACCCTGATTTTGAACCTAATGCAGAGAACCACGGTGTCCAGATGTGAGCAGGGATAATATATGAGCCTTCGCCTGACTCCAGCGCGACCTCCAGCAAATCACGAGAATCAAGCCCGAGTATAGGTCTTCCGTCTGATGATATATTGCCTATTGCACCCAGTTTTTGTCTAAAATTCTGCGCGGATTCCAAATCCGGTGAAAAGACAACATGGTGGACTTTTCTGGTTCTATCCCATTTTTTATATATAGTGGAAATTTCTACTGACAATATGAACCATACCGGTTTATCAGGTTTTAAAATCTGTTTTTCTATTTCTGGTTTAAGTCTAAAAACACCGTCTCCTGCCGGAACAAGTTTTTCTTTTATTTCTTCAAACCAAGCCGGATGGGTAAAATCACCTGTAGATATTACGCTCAATCCTTTTTTCTGCGCCCAGATTGCAAGTTCTTCAAGATTACAGCTTTTGCTGGTTGCTCTGGAATATTTTGAATGAATATGCAGGTCAGCGTAATAATACATCAGTCAAACTCCCTTGAATTTACTGATTTAATTATATCAAAAATAAACTGTTACGCGCAGGATTGAACTTCGCTTCTTATAATGACTTTACCGTCACATGGCATAACAGCATCCTCAAAAATTAACTCATCTAGGCTGTCTAAAGTTATAACACCTGACTTAGGGTTTTTGACGGAAATCACATGACCTTTTATATCCGCTTCAACATCGGAATATTCAAAGGACAAATCAGTATCCACCATTTCGCAGTTAATGAGTTTTAAATTCTTGCAGTAGCAAAGCGGCTGTGTGCCTATGATTTTGCAATCAATCAGGGTAAGATTTTCTGAAAACCAGCCGAGATATTCGCCCTTTAGCATAGAATTTTCAACAACAATGTTTTTGCCGTGCCAGAAAGCGTCTTTCGTATCAAGAACTGAATTTTTTATATGCATATTTTCTGTGTACTGGAAGGAATATTTACCTTTCATATTAAGATTATTTATTTTTATATTTTTTGACTCAAATAGAAAGTAAACAGAATCAATTTTAGAATCCGCTATATCTAAGCCGCAACACTTCCAGCCAAATTCAGGAGATTCTATATCACAGGACAAGACCTCAATTTTTTTGCATTCTCTAAGGCACTTTACCCCTGTAATACGGCAGTCTTGCAGTTTTCCGTTCTCACAATACCAGAGAGGTGCACGCGTATTTTCATCCATTTGAGATGAAACAACAGAAAAGTTTCTTGCATGCCACACAGGGTATCTGAGAGAAAATGAAGAGTCTTTAACAGAAAAATCCCTGCATTCTTTTAACACTGACTCTCCATCATCAGGTCCGGCAAAAATACAGTTTTCAACCTCCGTATTTTTGAGGTTATATAGAGCGCGTTCTTCATCAAATGTTTGGTTAATAATTTTCGACTTCATAAGTTCACCTTTAAAATTTACCTTATGTTTACATTATTAATCTTGAGAGTAACTATCAGTCAACCCTTTTTCATGATAAAATATAAACATATTTAACAATCGGAGGAAAGGCAATGTACACAATCAAAGAAGTTGCACAAATGATGGATATATCAGAACATACTCTGAGATTCTGGGCTAAAAGCGGTTTTTTTCCATTTGTAAAAAGAAACGAAAATAACATCCGAATGTTTTCCGATAACGACCTTGAATGGGTAAAAATAGTAAAATGTCTGCGTTCAGTAGGTACAGAAAACAAGCTTGTTAAACGATATATAGATTTATGTATTGTCGGAGATTCCACGATACCGGAAAGATATGAAATTATTCAAACAACAAAAGCCAAAGCGCAGGAGCAAATGAAAGAATTGACACAACAGCTTTCTCTGCTTGATTACAAAGAAAAATTTTATCAGAATCTAATAAAAAATAATCTTGAAGACAGCTGGAATCCAATGAATAAGATGCAGCCCGAAGATGAGGCGGTGTAAACTACTATTTTGCTTATAAATATGATAATTTTTGTTAAGTAAATAGCAAATATTATTTTCAGCTGCATTAATCCTTTATACCCCGAAACATAAAGGACATATATATGTATGTAACCGTATTAAACTGCACTCCTTCCAAAAGTAATTTTAAAGGCAGAAAACTCAAAACAGAAACAACTGCCGGCGCTCCAAGAGTAACGATACACACATACGAAACAGGTTTAAAGAACCGTTTTCAGTCTGCAGTATACAAATTACAACAGGCAGAAAAAGCTGCAGAAAAATTTAAATTTAACGGTATCGAATACAAGAACATATCAAAACACAAAATAATAGAAACTCCTGTTATGAAAAATGCCATAGGCGAAGAATTCTGGCTGCAATATTCATCATCAGAAACGGGAAAGCCATTATACGGCAGGTCTTTACTAACTCCTGACACTAAGACACCTACAATAAAAGTAATTAAAAAAATTGATAACAAAAATATAAAAGTTATAAAAGTATCATCTGATACAGATGAAAAACACTTGTTCATGGAGGTTTCTGCATCTAATTCAATGATAACAACTCCATCCATTATATATTTTGACGGAAAACCTCATAAAATATTAAAAAATGAAAAAGAAAATATGGATGAATTTCTTGCTGCAATAAACGAATTTTTGAAATAATTATTTCTAAATTTAGCACACAATTATATATAATTTATAAAATACTCGGGCGTAAAATATCATATAATAAGCAGATATCTTTTAAAACAGGAATTTATATTATTAATTTTTATTAAAATTTTAAACATATAATAACAAAAAAATTTTTTCACGATTATTATAATGAACAATAAAGAAGGAGAGTTAAAATTATGAAAATTTCAAATGCATTCTTTTTAAAAACACCTGTTACAAACTTTAAAAAGACTGTTGATTATGGTTCTAAGGATAATGATTTGATTTATGTACCTATTCTTTTTGAAGAACAAGATACTTTTCAACCTTCATCTAATGAAGAAAATCCCGACTCAAACAACACTTATAAACCTAACAAATTAAAAACTCTGCTAACTACGGGCGGCGGGATTCTTGCAGGTATTGAAGTTCTTCCTGATGCCATAGACAGGGTAGTTAACAGAACAGCAAATGTTGCAAAAAATTCAATGGAGCAAATAAAATCAGTTAAAGATACTTACACCCAGACTTTCCAAAATGATAAAGAAAAGGCTGATACCGAACACACACATATACAACATGATGACGAGGACGAAGATTACAGCCCATATGATACGTTAAACAACTCTGATAATGATAAAGATATAACAAACGATAATATTGACACAGATAATACGGATGTTGACGATAATGATTACGATGATGACGATGACTCCGATGATGATATTTATTAAAAAATAATAAAATAGAGAATCAAGCTATTATGAAAATTTTACCTTTTAGAAATAATTATTTTTTAAATAACAACAAGAATAATTCTGATTTTTATCAGACAAATATCTCTGATAAAATTGCACCTGCAGACAGTGTACAAATTGTTCAATACGTAATGGACGAATTTACACCTGATGAGACTGTAGCCGCAAAAAACAAAATATTTTACAAAATAGGAAAAATTTTTGAAAATGCAGGCGCTTATAAAAATGCCCAAAATTTCTACGAAAAAATCAAACAAAATATTCCTTATGATAAACAAAAAAAACATAAGGATATAGATTTTGATATTGAAAGAGTAACAGAAAAAGAGTTTGAACTAAATAAAAAAGAATGGAATATATAAGATGAAGCTTCTTGCAATGCCCGGTTTTCAAAATATAAAAAGCCCTTCTTTCAGGCAAAATAATACTATCGAGCATCTATCCGGTCTTGATATAGTAAAAAAATATGAAAAGCAAAGACAGGAAAATAAGAAAGAACAAGAACGGGAAAACCAAAATATAAATAATATTTTATATAATTCAATCTTTTTAATGGCACAAAAAGGTCTCTATAAAGATGCAAAAATCTTATATGAAGCTTTTGTTAATAATACACAGATAGATAAAGACCCGGAACTGAATAACATTATAGGAACTGTTAATAAAAAAACAGGAGATATAGAACAGGCAAAAATCAATTATGATTTAGCTTTTCGCAATATATCTGCTGCAGAAAAGGATATACGGTGTGATATCATAAAAAATTATTACGAAACAAATGTACCGCTTGGACAAATTGAGTTAGACGACGAAATTTTTAAAGATGTATCAAATCCTTATCTAAATGAAATATATCTGTATCTGTCATCAATAGCTGATGATAATAAGCAGAACAAAACTCAAGCGGCAAATGAAATAAAATCCGCATATAAAATAATGAAAACGAACGGACTCAGAGATGATGACGTGATTTTAAAGACAGCGCTTGTATTGTCCGAATCCGGTGACTATGAAAAAAGTAATGATATAATCCTCGAAAATCTTAACCTGCTAAAAAAAGAAAACCGGGTTTATACACAAGAGTTTACTAATTATCTTCTTCTTTTAGGTATAAATCTTTTTGAGACATCAGATGAGAAAAACTTGAATAAATCTACAAATATTTTCAAAAATGTTTCAGAAATATCGAAAAAAACAGGATTACAAAAGACACGTGAAATCGCAGATTATTCTATAGCAAAAAATCTTTTTATTGAAAACTCAGAAAAGTTTAGTGATTTTGCACAAAGTATATTGCCATCAATACAAAATAAGCAGTATCAAATAAATCTCAATGAAATGCTGGGTGATTTTTTTGCAGATGCTGATAAACAGGCTGCAGCACAATATTATAAAACAGCAAAATCTTTGATTGAAGCTGATGACACAAACAAAAAACAAATCTTTGATTTGTGTAAAAAAATTAAAAAGCTGTTGCCAAATGAAGCCGAGCAAATTGATAACGAGATTAAAAACCTCAGTGTAGAATCATTGTATAATACGCATTATCTTTCAAAAGAACTCCAACGGCTTTATTCAAATAGTAATTATGAACAGCTTGATAAAGTGACAGCTGAAGTTATTGATAATACGGATAATAAAACCAATAAATCACTTGCAAAAGTATTCTCAAACCTTGCAAAAATACAACTGAACCACGACATGCAACAATGTCTAAAACAGGTTGATATTGCGTTAAAAGATTTATTAGAAGATTTAAATAAAACACCTGAAAATAAAGATTTACAAAAAAGCATATACTTTGCTTATAAGAGCAAAGCTTTAATATTGTATAACGCTATGTTATACAAAGAAGCTGCCTCTGCAATAAATGAATCAATAAATTATCTCAATGAAAAGAATTATAAAAAAGATATAATTACCAAAGATATAGTTAAGGCCGCACTGATTAATTACAAAGCAAAAGATTATTATAATGCAGAAAAACACACTATAAGGTATCTTGAACTTTTGCTGGACAAAAAATTTGAAAACTCAAAACCGACCGCAATAACATCTGAGATTAATGAAGTTTTGATGCAAAAGAATGATTCGGAAAAAAGAAAAATAGCTGCTGCTTATGAAACTCTCGGTTTGATAAATCTGAAAAATAAAAACCTGAAAGATTCTCAGGACTATTTTATGGAAGCGGTAAATATCAGAGAACGTCTTAAGGATAAAGATATACAGCTTGCAAACTCTTATGCGGCACTGGCAAGACTTGCAATATTTAACAGCAGTTTATTCAATACCAAAAGACCAAATTCTTCAAAAGAAATGCACAATAAATGTCTGGAAATTTTAAAGTTAAAATATCCTACAGCGCAAGTAACTCAAGAGGAAGAAGAATTTCACAAAAAATATTACGGCAAAAATATTGCCTCAGGGGGAAAATACATCCGCAATCAATTTATTGGTACTGATGAAAAACTCATCGAAAAATTTAAATGTTACAACAAAGAGTTAAGCATATGCGAATAGTACAATTAACACCGGCAATAACAAGACCTCAAAGCCCTCTGTCACAAAACAGAGAACAATCTGATGTACATAGTTTAACAACAATGACACTCAATAAAACCGGTGTCATTGCTTATCCAAACACAGCTGCTTTATATATGCCGAGTTTTAAAGGATATGAAAGCGATAAAAATTTTATAAACAATGCAATAAATATGCTCGACAACACTCTTGATGATGTAAACAGCGTTTTAAGCAACACTTTTGAAGAAAACTACAATAACGAATTTTTAAATGCTCTTGAGTATGCTAAAAAAGATAAAGAATTGTACAAAAAAATCACGGAATCACCTGAATTGTTTGATAAAATCGAAACAGGTTTTAATATTTTTAATGAAAACATATTAAAATCCGTTGATGATGTCAGATACGAACAAAAAGTGTTTACTCCTTTCTGGGAAAACTCGAGCAGAATCGGAGAAGAAAAGACTGCTGATATAATCAAAAACGCAGTAAATAATAAATTTGAAAACATAAATAAAGTAATAAAAAAATCAGATGAAAAAGACTATGAAACAATAAAATCCGCACTTGTAAAAGCGTGGTTTAATACAGCTTATAAAGTAATAAAAGAAGAAAAACCCCAAACCATAACAAAAAACTTTAAAGAACTTTCTGAAACAGTAAACCAACAGTATGCAAAAACTTTTGTGCTAAATGAACAAACGCGTCTATGCAATGAATTTAATGAAAAAACAAAAGGACGTATACTCGCCCAAGACAGTGATTTTGATAAAAAACAGAGAGCCTTCAAACTTATGTTGTCTTACCTGCAGAGCAAACTGCTTGAAGATAAAGGCACACAGCTGGACAAAGATTACTCTGCTATTTTAAATGCCAAAAGTATTCTGGAATATGCAAAGGAAAAGGAGTCTTTATTTTATGCCCGTTATGCGATAAATATCCTGCATGGTCTGGCTTTTGAAAAATGGGAAAAAGACAATCTTGTTCCTGCTTTAAATATAAAATTAAAAAAAGAAATTTTTTATAACAAAGAAGAAAAGAAAAATGAAGAACTAAAAAAATTCCAGAACTACAGAAATTTTGATACGGACGGAAAATATTTCGTTGCCAGATACTATGATGCCTGCTGCAAAGAAAATGATAAATACAATTTTGACAGCAGAGATTATATCTGGCAGATTATAAACAACAGACACAATACAAAACCTGCGTCACAGGCAATAAAAGAACTCTCATTAGCAGTAAAAGAAAAGCAGGATTTCTACTTTGAACAGCTGGATAATTTTTATGACATGCTTCAGCAGAAAAACTATATTCCTGAAATACAAATGCCCCAAAGACAGGTAGATACCCCGAACGATAAACTTTCTTTTGCGGATTTATACCTCGAAAAACTGGGTAAAATAAACAGCTTTAAGAAAAATTCAGAAGAAGAAAAACTCAATTATCTGTCCAAACTCACAAAATCAGAAATGACACTTTTGAATATAGAAATCAAAAAAGATTGGTATAAAAACGATCAGAAATATTCTCTGCTTGCACAGGTAAATGAACAGGCAAGAAATTCCAGCGTATTTTTGGAAATGTATAATGAGTTGAAAAAAATTAACATAAATCTGGAAGATATAAAAATCAAAACAAATGAAATGACAGTATCATTGAAAGATGCTCTGGAAAACCGTACGATAGTATCTCAACAGATACAGGATGATTCGGCAATAAAGCTTTCCGCACAGATATCGCAAATGCAAAGGGATTACAATCTTCTGCCTGCAGAACATCAAAAAATCGTGGATGAAAAATTTTCAGAAATCATTCCTGCAATTATCACTGCGGCAACAAACAGCAAAACAGACGACAATGTAAAAAAAGATTTGCGTCTTCTTTCTCAAATGGCAAAACAAAAAGCACCTGCAAATAAAATTCTTAACAAAACCAAAAGCATATTGCTGTCGCATTGTATTATTGATGGTATGAATGATAGTGCACGCTATCTGAAACATATTGCAGATATCAGCAAAACAGCAAAAATTACCAATAATCTTTCCTGGGCAAACCTGGGTCTAAACACAACAACAGAAGATTCTCCGTTCGGTGAATTCTTTGATATGATGCCTGACCTCAATCCACTGGAAGCTGTTCAGCAAGCAGGTGTTGGAATAGCAACAGCAGCAGGCGGTTTGGCAGCAAAAAGCAGCATTATGTCAGCTGCAGGAGCAGCTCTGGGAAATCCTGTTGTAGCAGGTACCGTAATTGCTCTTCTCGTAGCAGGAGGCGGAGCGGTGCTGGCGGCTCAAAAAGCTAAAAAACTTGAGCACTCACAGCGAGACCTGATTTTTGAAGTAGAAGTTTAATAAAAATAAAGAGGTACAAAATGAAGATTTATCAAATTACCCCGTACAATCCCTATAACCGTTGCCAAAACAAATACAACAGTAATGTGTATAATAAAAACCCATATACAAACGACTGCTGTACAGACAGCTGCTCTTTTAAAGGAATACCGAACAGTATAAAAGACAGCGTCAAAAAAGTTGTCGGCAAAACTGTTGAGGCTGTATCCGGATTTGCTGACTATATTCAAAACCAGACGGATTATTATTACAACCGTGTATTCAGTCGTACAACAAAATCTATCAAACCTGAAAAAATAAAAAAAGCAGCTGTTCCCGCTGCGAAAAAAGCAGCAGGCTCCATACTCCCCGAGCCGAACTTTAGCATGGATTATGAAAAGGTTCTTGAACAATTGCAGAACAATAAGAATATAGACGCTCAATGGATAAAGGAAAACAAAGCTGTTTTAAAAGCAGCAGTAGGATTCGAAGATGAGCAAATGCCGGAAAAATACTTCGAAATAATGGCAGCAGAAATAAACAGAAATAAGAACATCTATATTCAGAATGTAAAAGATTTACAAACAGAAGAAAAAGCAGAATATATCAAAAGCATCTGGGACGAGTTTCTTGACGTATTCCCTCCTGTTAAGCCAATGAATAAGGATAAAAGCATTCTCGGGCTCAAGGCTCTGCAAAAATTCGGCACCAGAGATGATTTATTAAAACTCAGTCCTGAATACGAACTCTCCATGGACAGTGACATTATGAAAGAGTATGCTATTCTTGTCAGAAAGGTCGGATTACCAAAAGATATAATACCTATAAGAGCAAAAATAGACCCAGAAAGTTTATCCTCATATTCAGAAGACACTATAGCTGAAATGATGAAAACTCTTAAAAAACTAATGGTTGATGATGCTGAACCTAATCTCTGGAAAAATTTTGAATATACCAAGTATGTACAATTTGAAAAATTATCGACTCACAAAAACAAAGACATCTCTGAAAATGCTAAAGCTATTATGAAAAGATTATCTGATGAAAATCCCTGGATGTTGGAGTAATAAATCTTAACAAAATAGCATTATTAGTCAAAAAAAAACTATCATGTGTTTTATATTATCGGAGGAAAA
>CALUPU010000006.1 GCA_944322725.1 Candidatus Gastranaerophilales bacterium | reverse complement strand
AACTTAGTAAGCACTCGAAGTCGCTATTAAACTCTTCTATTTTATGCTTCGGCAAATTTTTGATTTGTCTCTCTCATCTGCCTTCCGGCTTCTTCCAACGCTCTGTCTAATTTGGTGTTATTATCATTTCCTTCTAGTTCAATAATTGTCATAACAGTCCTTTCTAATTAATATGTTATAATTACAAAATGAAAAAAATTATTTTAATATTTGTTTTATTTCTTCTTAGCAATTCCGAAGTTCTTGCCTATAAGCTTCAAGGAAACATATAATATACTGTTGATACTGCTCGCAACGAAGCTTTTCAAAATGTTAATAATAAGATAAATATGTCAGATTATACTGATTACTTAATAGATATAAACAAATTTAATAAACAAAAAATAACCAAATTCTCTGATGGGTCGTATTCTATAATCTATAAAAATAATCTACAAATTTCATATGTATATTTTTCAAACGGACAATTAGAAGGTATTGTTTTTCGTATAAATAGAAAATACCCTAAAAAATCTATCGCATATGATAATAAAGGAAACTTAAGTTCCGTAATGTATACATTAAAAAATCACGAACAATTCGTTTTTGACAAAAACAAAAAATTAATCGCACACTGGATTGGCAACAATTGCTACAACGAACAGGGCGAGTTGATTATGACTCGTGAATAATATAAACTGTTATCTCTCTCATCTGCCTCTCGGTTTCTTCCGGTATTCTGTCAATACAAAGAAAAGCCCCTGCCGCAAAAACAGGGGCAGTAAAGGAGTTAGAATATGAAAAAACTACCTGATTCTCATTGCAATATCTGATAACGCACTCAATGCTTTTTTCCCGACCAGAACCTCCTGATTAGCCTTTGTAAACAAAGAACTTTTTATCTCACTGTAGGTATACAAAACAGCAAAATATTTTCTAGGAGTAGAAGCCCAAAAATCCGCATCACTCCAGCCTAAAATACTTGTTGCCATAGTATATGCGCCTACCCAGTCAAAGTCCTGCTCAGCCTCTACTTCTTCTTTTTTTTTAGTGACGAAGCTGCAGCTTTTTTTTCTTTCTTCTGCATAATTTCCGGAGGAGTCAAAGGCTCAATAAATGCCAGAGTAATAGGCGCTATATTCTGTAAAAACAGAAATCTTTTTTCGTTTAATGCGATTCTTGCCTTTGCAATCTCACCCTGACTATGATTCTTCAGCATTCCACAACATGCAATCTCAATACAATCGCTGTATTTTAAGTTGTTTTTGATAACAAATTCATCATAAATACGAAACAGCCCTTTGCCCGTCAGCTGCTCAAGCATTGCATATGCCTTGTTGTCATAATCCAGAGTGTAAGTTTCACCCTCTATACTAATTTCATAAGGGCGGTTCAAAATGTCTTTAATCATAGTTTGTCCTTTCTTTGTACAACAAAAACAGCGCCTTTAAAGGTACTGTTTTATAAAATATGTATTTAAAAAATTGTTTCCAAAAGCCCCTGCATAAAGCAGGGGCTTAAAATAAAAAAGGCATAAAAATACCTGTTTTCTGTAAATTGTGCTTACAACCTTTTGCAAACAGTTTACATTTTTATATATAGCACATTTCTTTTACCCTTGAGGATAAACTTTTTTAATAATGCATAATTGCGTATTTATAACCGTAATTTGTCTCATAAAAATGAAGCGCATAGCGGGTTTCATCCATAGTGTCATCATTTTCTTTTAAAGGAGTATCAAGGTCAATAAAGCGCGCCTCACGCTCATCATCATTGGGATAACGGTACAAACCAAACTCACGCAGAGTATTAGGACATCTGTCTTTGTTAATAATCAGCCTGTCATAATTAATAATTGAGCGCATTATACCGATACTGTCAACAACTTTGGGCTTTTTCTCATGTACGATTATCCCGCAAAGAGACTGACGCAGCTTGTGATTCTGCTCCGGACGGGCATTATCGCAGTTGATAAACCGGAAATACCTTCCGTATTCTTTTTGCCTGTCCAAAATCCACTGAACAACGCGTTCTTCATTAATCCGTGAACCGTATAACTCGTCTATTTTGTAATACCGCCCCTCTTTTGTGACACCGTATAACCCGCACGACAGCGGGTGAATCCACCCCCAGTCCAGCCCGAGAAAATACTCAATAAATTCATTTCGTTGAATCTTTTCAAGAACAGCCCTGTGCGAGCACGTATGTTTCTCAGCGTTAAATGTATCATAAACAAGTCCCTGAGCAACAACCCAGAGACCTTTTATTTTCCTTGCCTCAAATACACCTTGATATAGCTTTTTTTGATTTTGAATGAAAGATTTGGATAAATTAGCATTGTCTTCCATCGTAAAATGCCAGTAATCAAAAATACTCCTGATGTTTTCATCGCCGTCAAGAAAAGGCTTTATCCGCTCCCGATAAAGCCAGTGATTTGCACTCTCGGGGTTGCTGTCCGCAATAGCACGTGCATTCTCGGGCGTAAGACGGGAGAGCGCCATGTTGTAGAATCCGTAATGATGCTTAGGGAGTTCATTTGCATACCAAAAATCCCAGGTGGCACCCTGAATGTTCGAATCACTGTCGGACTTCCCGCCGCCAACAACAAGACAGTTGTAGAGTTTTCCCCACAATTTTATGTCAAGTTCTCCGCTGGCAGAGTTAAATTTCACCTTTGCTCCGTGATAATTTTTTAAGTAAGGTAAAAGTTCAACAAGGACATTGTTTCTGACTGTGTTTTTAGAATACCCTGAAAAAACCTTCAGATATTCGTTACCCACAAAATCAAACAATTGCGGTATCTTGTATATTATTGACAGAGTCTTTGCTGAACGCACTGCACCGTCGCAAAGAGTAAAAAATGCCATATCTTCTGGTTTTTTACTCAAAAACAGCCTGTGCTTTTTGCTGTATTTAGATTTTGTCCAATCAATCGGCATTTTCTATTGCCTCTCCCATTTCCTTTAAACTTTTTAAATACTCTTCCTGAGTACAAACATCACTGCCCTGCTGATTCCGAGATGATGCAGAAGAAGAAAGAGCGCGCCGTTCTTCTTCCGTACAAACAAGCTTGTATAAAGCAGCATTAAGAGTAGCATTCGTGCTATCAAACCACTTAATACGCAAATCTCGTTTAAGTTTTGCGCAATTAATGGCAAGCGCATCCTTTAACAAAACCGACTCATGCAGCTTTGCCTCATAAAACTCAGACGGTGTAATCTCTGAATAGATAAATATTTCATCCATAAACACCATGTTTTTTTCAATAACTATACCCAAACATTCCTTTTCGATTTTCTTGTAACCGTTTTTTGTAATCTTTTTCATAATACCCTTCTCTTTTACGTATCCAAAATTAAGTATGTTTATATACCTGTAAGTAAAATTATGACAAACGAAGCAATAATAAATTATTGTATTTTCCGTTTTACAAAAATTTTGTAAAAATTATTAAGATTTTTGTAAAAATATAATTTATCTGCTCCTGTAATAACTCCTTACTTTAGTTCCGTCTGAGCGGGTATAACTGTTTACAAATACCATTCCTCCTTTGCTTACTGCTTTTTGGGCTTGTTCTTCCGTTGGTACTCCTATTGTTTGTTTTTGATAGAAGATTGCTTCTTTGTTTTTTTGTTTTTCTTCATCTGACATTGTATTTATTTCTTCTTGGGTAAAGATTTTGTTATCTTTATTTTTTTTATTTTGGTAGGAGGAGTAATCTTTGTTTTCATCGAACTGTACTTTGCCCTCTATGATATCTCTTACTTTTTGTTTTTTAGCTTCTTGGGGGGCTTTAAGTTCTTGGAGAGTTATATGTTTTGATTCTTTTTCTTTTATTTTTTCGGGGGATTCTGCGAGGCGGGCTGTGTAGTGGGCCAGTTTCTCTTCGCGGGAACGAAGCAGTCTGTCGCGCAGGCTTTCCTGTTCTTCTGCCGTGTCTTCTATAGATGAAGCATAACCTGTTGTATGGCCCGAAGTTTTATCCACAAGATTTTTTAAGCCTGAATTATTGGATTTCAGACGCTTGTCAGTAGTGGATGTAATAACCTTCTTTTCTTTAATTTTTTCAAAAACTTTTACAGCTATCAAATCTTCTATATGAGACCACTGAAAACTCTTTTCAATATCTTTATTTTCTTTTCTTATATTTTTCGCAATTTCTCTGCCTACAGAATTATTCCACTCATCCATCTCCCGTTCTTCACGAGGCTGCCCCTTTTCTCTATATTCATAATAACTTGTGGCAGCGTGTGACTTTGTATTGCCGTACTTTAAACTTAAATAAGCAGAACCCCATGCATGCCTGAAACCATCCGTAGCATCATTCCATCCGTCACCATCTTTTTCAAAACCCAGTTTTTCCTGATATTCTAAAGCCTTTTCTAAAATATATCTTTGCTCATCAGTCATTTGCGTTTTTAACTTATCTTTGTAATTTCCCATAAGATTTCCTTTCCGTTTAGTATAACAAAGAGCCGTGCACAAGAGCACAGCAAAAAAATACGAATATTTTTCTATTCAAAATCTATAACAACAATCTCCGGCAAACAGTTAAAACGTACAGGTATAATACTCGTACCAATGCCCTTTGTAACAATCATTTTTTTACTGTCTTCAACAACAAACCCTGACGCATATCTGGAACCATAGTCAGAAGGAACCCAAAAAGGTCCTCTAAAAGGTATAACAACCTGCCCGCCATGTGTATGACCCGCTAAAGTCAAATCAACAAATTTGGGTACGTCAGGAAAAATATCAGGAGAATGACTCATCAAAATTACGGGTGAATGTACATTTTTAAGAGTTTTGTTAATATCAGGACTTCCCATCATCAAATCATCAATACCCGCAATATAAATTCTGTTTGTCCCGATATCAGTATATAGCATAGAGTTCACAAGAACTTTTATATTATTTCTTTCCAATACTTTTTTTAGCTTTTCTGCGCCAAACCATCTGTCATGATTTCCGAGAATAGAATAAACACCATATCTTGACTCAATGGATGATAAATCAAATGCCATTTTTTCAATATCCAGAGAATCATCACTGTCGTGATTTACAAAATCACCTCCAAATAAAACTATATCAGGCTTTTGTTTATTTATCTTATATACTATTTTTTTAAGCTTGCTTTGATGAGACTTTTTCAAATGCAAATCCGAAACAAATACAACTCTGATACCGGCAAGTTTTTCATTATTTAAGCGATAATGCTTTACTGTAATAATTTCCGGCTCAATCAAAAATGCCCATACAGAAATAAGAAGTAAAATGACAATAAATATTTTTATAAAACTAAACTTTTTCATACTTACATTATTACTTATAAGGAACAGCAAAAAATTAATGCATTTTCCGTTTAGTTTTTAATTTTTATTATCTGCTCCTGTAATAACTCCTTACTTTGGTTCCGTCTGAGCGGGTATAACTGTTTACAAATACCATTCCTCCTTTGCTTACTGCTTTTTGGGCTTGTTCTTCCGTTGGCACTCCTATTGTTTGTTTTTGATAGAAGAGGACTGTGTAACTGGATAGTTCTCTTCGCGGGCAGTAAGAAGATTTCCGTTCTTGTAATAAGCTTCTGCAAAAAAGCCGTTACGGGTATTCTCTTGTTTTTCAAGCAGTTGGTAACCCAAATTTCTCGTATATTTTTTATTGTAATAAACTCTGCCAGAAAGATACCTTGTATCTTGTATAATAGAATCTGTCATTATTCCTCCTGATTTTTAAATGTGATATAATCTATAAAATGAAAATAAACTTCAAACAGAACATTTTGGATTACCACGCCCCTGCGTCCAAAAAAGCAGCCAGTGTGCTTCTTTGGACTATATCGGGCGCGAGTCACGCAAAATTATGACGAAGAAACATCCACAGTCGCAGCAAGGTCTTTAGCTTTTGAATGAATTTCAATATCAATGAGTTTGGTCTGCTTAGAACCTTCTTCACCAAATTCATGCTCTGTATAAACACCTTTACCGTCAAAGGTCAACGTAGCAAAGTCATCTTGAACTCCGTTCAAAGGTATTGCCGTAGCTTTTGCCTTGTAAATACAGAAATGTACATCACCGCCATCGTTGCTTGTGTCAAGAATCTGTGCTTTTAATTGGAAGTAATTTGGTAAATCACCGCCGCCAAAAGTAAAAACGCCTGTCTCAGAATCGCCTGAGCCTGTAGTTGTATAAGTACCGCCGGTCAACTGAGCGAGCACTTCAAGACTCAATTTAGCATATTCCATGTTGAATGTTACGGATTTGATTTTGTTTGAAACCTCTAAAACTTTTTCATCACCTGTAAGAGATTTTTCTTCTATCTCATAAGTCAAAGAAATCTGTCTCACACCGGGCAGGTCAATCCCTTCCCCACAGGTAAATTGTGTTTCGGAGTCTTCCGTAACAGGAAACAACTTGGCGTCGTCCACACCGAAAAGTTTTGTTACTGTTTTAAGTGCCATTTTTTTCTCCTATCTGTTGTAAGTAACTGTAATGTCTAACACGTAGCCGTGTCTTTTTGAGGGGTCTTTATCCGAAAAATAAGGACCTTTGTTAAGCTTCAAGTGCATTGTCCTGCCGTTTATAATAACTGCTTTTTGGAAATTATCCTCTGGAAAAAGCAGGTTGTATAAAGCAAAACATGTGTCTCTTGAAAGCTTTAAATCGGCAAATTTTACCGTAATTCTTATACCCGAACGCATAGCAAGATCGCAGGGCGCAGTGTCATATAGAGTAAGAAGCAGAACATCCTGCCCCTTGGCCGAGTCATAATCATACTTTATTACTTCTTCCTGCGCGAGCGAATTTTGAATAATAAAGCTTTTAAAATCATCTAAAATCATCTTTTCTCCTGTCGTTTCTATATTGTGCAGCGGAATTTTTTATACAAAATAAACCTCGTTAATTGCACAAATTGTGTCACCCAGCGGATAATATGGACTGACACTGACTACTTTAAATTCCTTGTCTTTCAATTCAATAATGTCATCAACTTTTACAACGGATTCCGTGTATAAACGTCCTGCACAAACAAGTTCCTGCCCTTGAGCCCCAACGGACAGAGAGTGTTTGAACTCTATGCGGCAGTCAATTTCATCCAGAGCAATAATGTTTGGTCTGCCGTCAGCATCACAGCCGTTAACTGTTTTTAAAACAGCCGTATCAGTAAGCATATTTGTGTAATAACCCATCTTTACCTCCCCTCTTAATCTATAAAAAAGCCTTTTTTAATCCACTTTTTCACAAGGTAAAGAGCCGTCTTTGATACAAGCATGGAATCCTCTGCAAAAGAATAAGAGGAATTGTACGAAACAGACCCTGCCCCGAGCGAAATAGAGGATATATTAGCCTCCTGATTCTTCTTGTGTACACTTGACTCCTGAGTCAAGAGCGAATACGCTTCTTCGCACACAGCGTCTTTGATATCCTGAGGCAGTTCGTAATCACGGGGGAAAGACATTTTCTGGCCTACCTCCAGAGGTGAGCCTACAAAATCAAATGAGTTAATTTTTTTGCTTGCCGTAATCAAAAGCTTCTCTTTAACAGCATCATCAGGTTTTGAATCCGGATTTGTCCACGCGTCCGAATCAAAACGCTCATCAAAATAAGCCTCTGCCTCCTCAAGGGTGACAAAGGAATTTTCAAACAATACAAGTGTCATTGTTTTTCCTTTCTTTTTTAAATGTAATTTTTACTTATGTAAAACTTGGTCTGGCTCTGTAATAACTTTTTACCTGAATACCGTCGCTTCTTGTGTAACCGCTGACATAAACCATACCCGAAGCCTTTGCCTGTTTTGCTGATGGTATACCGATTTTTTGTTTTTGATAATCTATTGCTTTTTGATTTTGTTGCAACTCATCTTCAGACATAGAGGCAAGATCTTCTTTTGTGTATATTTTGTTGTTTTTTGTGACTTCGTTGATATAATCGCTGTAGTCCGCATCTTCATCAAAATCTTTTTCTTCATCTTTTGATTTAAAAATCTTGTTCTTAATCTTTTCCAGACGACTTTCCTGCGGTTCTTTCAATTTGGCAAGAACCTCCGCCTTCTGTGTATAAGGGTCGTAATCATCATAAGACACAGAACCTTTTAACAAGGGGGTTGCTATAGGTCCAACATTTGCACCAAGTCTAACTGACTTATCCAGACCATCCATTTTTTCAAGTTTATGGTTATCAAAGTTTATAATATCAATTTTCCCATCACCGGCTTGAACAATCGAATCAGGATTTAAATCAGTATTTGTAATGTAAGTTGTACCTGGCTGTCTTTTAATTTTACTATTGAAAATATGGTCATCCTCATTTCCATAATTTGTTATATCTAACAGCCTTTGATTTTTATATCCCATTCTGTCAAGAATATCCCCTGTCCCGTATGCATTGAAAGTAACAGCCTTACGTCCTGATTCTGCAGAAACAAGCTGTGCAAGACTTCCGCCCAAAGAATGTCCTGTCAAAATAATTCTTTTACCTCCGTATGATTTTTGTACTTTATCATACAGTTTTTTCGCATCAGCATATTGTCCTGATGTTATCCCAAAACCCATAGGTAAATCACCGACTAAAAAATCTTTTACACTTTCTTTCTTACCTCTTGCTGTATCAGTTCCCCTATATACCACAGCCAGTTCATCACCGCATTTGTATACTTCACCGTAAAATCCGGTCTTTTTATTCTCTTCTACATGTATTTTTTTCCATCCGTCCGGAATCTTTTCCTGACCTCTTTGATAAACATTTATTGATAATTTTTTTAATTCTTCGTCTAATTTTGTATCTTGCATATTTTGTTTTCCTTTCAAGTGACAATATGTTAAACTTACTAAATGAAATTAGATTTTTATTCACCAAAAAACTACTATGGCAGTCATATCTTAGCATTTGGAGGCTGGATTACTTTTCTGTCTTTTCTTCTTATATTTCCGACAGGAAAAGACTATTCCGGAACTGGAGCCGGCATGATCTATGGCATTACATCACTAATACCTATAGATTTCCTGTTAATAGCTATATTATTCTATCTACTCCAGACATTCTTCAAAACTAAGGCTAAAAATCAATTTCTTTTAAAAAATAAAACATATGATTATTTTTTTGATACAGGCATTATTCTAATTTTTACACCAATTTTTTGGTATGATATTATATTCTTTAAATTTACTACTATTTTCATTATCTTCATTATTTTTGCAGTTATTAGGATTTTAAAATCTCTTCAAAATAAATCAGAAAAGAGAGACATCAATGAAACTTGACCTTTACGCTCCTAAAAACTACTACAGCAGTCATGTTCTGGCATTATCAGGATATGTATTCTTATTCTTTTATATTTGTTTTAATCCGTATAAAGGACCGGTTTGTGATTATGTAGGCTTAGGAGGATACATAATAATGCTTGGTCTATTTGTTGACTCAATCTTAATTGCTTTGTTTATTTATATCTTGGAAATATTTTTTAAATCAAAAGTCAAAAATACGTTTTTACTAAAAAATCAATTTTATGATTTTATTTTTGATTTAGGATTAACTTTCTATTTATTGCCTTTAATTTGGCTTACTGGTCAATGCAGCATAACACCGTTCATTTTTCTTATTTTAATATTTATATCTATACGACTAATTAAACTCTTCCAAAAAAAATCAGAAAAGAGAGACATCAATGAAACTTGACCTTTACGCTCCTAAAAAATTATATGGTACTCACATAACAGCCATTTGTGGGTGGATAAGTCTATTATTTTTACAACTTACCTTACCTATTGGACCAAACCATAATAATTCCGGTATAGATTTTTATATTATGCTTTTTTTACTACCATTCATGATAACTATATTTTTTATTGTTTTAAATGCATATGTAGCTGATTGGTTATTTAAATCTAAAATCAAAAATTCTTTTATACTAAACAATATTTTTTATGACATCTTTTTAGATATAGGGATTTCTTTATTTTTTATCCCAATTATCTGGGTTATGGCTGTTTGTGATCAATCTCCAAAATATTTTTTGATAATCTTTGTTTTGTTTATTACTATACGACTCCTTAAACTCCTCCAAAACAAATTAGAAAAGAATCAAAAAATTTCCCAAAACAAAAACTCTTAAAAGAGCAGACGGCACGAAACCGCACCGCTGCCCGTAAAACAAAAAGACTATTATTCACTTGCTGCAGGAGTCAAAACTGCAAACGGATAACGGCTTGTACCGCCTTTTCTGTTCACAGGATTTGCAACCTGTACACCGAGTCTCATAACACAGCGTAATGCAACCATGTCCTGCTGAGCAAGGTTATAAGCAATTGTTCCGTCTGTGTTCTGAATAATAGCCTGATCAAGCACCTTGTAAGTAATGTCCTGTCTGATTGAGTAAACAGCTTTTGTAAAATCACCTGCAATCAATAAAGCTTTTGTTGCATCAAATACACCTGTTTCGTCATACATCATCGGACGACCGACAAGACTTACCGGCATTTCGGAGGTTAAACCGGGAGTGTAGAGCAGCTGGTTGTTTTTGTCTCTGAGGTTTCTGAACTTGGCTTCGAGTTTGCTGTCAGCATAAAAACCTGTTACCTTGTAACCTGCATCTTCTACTTTGGACATAACGCCGCCTTCACCAATGATATCACCTGCAATATCTTCATTAGTGCCGACTTCTACTGTATTTTTCTTTGCAATAGCAGCTGTAACAATAGCATCCGGATAAGATGCAGGCTTGTTCACACCAAAGAATACAGCATCGTCAATAGCAATACCGAATGCTTCAACAATTTGAGGCTTGATTTCATCCCACATAGAGTATTGAGAATCCTCAAATACAGCTTCCGGAATAGGAACAATAACAGCAATCTCTTCTGCAGTAAGAGTCAGCTTGTCCCATTCAGCGTTTGTTGTCTTTTTCATATCTGTATCGCCGTTTAAGAAATATGCTGTCGGAAGAGTCGAAGCAATCGGCAGAGTTTTTTGTTTTGCACTCATGTTAGGCAATTGTTTGAATAATTGCAATGCAGCAGAAGATTTAGGAACTTCTTTGATAATTTCGTTAGAAGTCTCCGTAGGAATCAAAGCTTCTGCATTCGAACGCGTAATAATTTTTGCATCTAATGTCATTTAAATTTTCCTTTCTTTATCGTAATAATATTTGTCTTAACGACCTAAAGCAGCGCGTATATATGCATCCATCTGCTGTGAGGGCGTAAGATTTTTTGCACCGGATGCTTTAAAATTACCTCCGGCATTTTGTTTAGGGGCTTTGAAAAGGAACTTGTTCTCTTCTTTGTATTTCTCGATAAATTTGTCCAAATCTTCTGAAAGAGATATTTGTGCAGGAATATCTTTTGCAACAAGTTCACTTTTGATACAACCTGCCTTATCCAGCTTTTGAATAATAGACAGAGTTCTGTGCTGCGCTTTAAGAGATTCGAGTTCTTTTTGAATCTCCTGAGCCTTTGCTTGAATCTCAAGCTTTTCCTGCTCTTCGGCTTTTGTAGAATTACGGTATTTTGCCGCTTCTTTTCGAAGTTTTTCAAGTTCTCTTTTCATGTAGCCCGACGAGGTGCCGCGAATAAGAGCATCCATCTTTTGTGAAGGTGTAAGCTCTTTTACGGTTTCCTCAATTGCGGCTTCCTGAACCGCATCTGCTAAGTTTTTGTCAATTCCTGATTGACCATCCGATACATTTTCTTTTGAAAAATGTATAGACGAATTAAAGTCCTGTGTACCTGACATAGGAACTCCTTTCTGTAAATTGGGGACTGCTAAATCAAAGCCTTAAAAGGCAAAACAGCCCAGTGTGTAAGTTAGTAAAAAGTATAAAGAAAAACGGCATTTAAAATAAATGCCGTAATAATTAATATAGCTGGAATCGAGCAGTGACTGACTGCCGAATCATTTATTTATTATGCACATTAAAACGGAAAATAAGTTATCATATTTTCCGTTTTACAAAAATTTTCAATTATTTTTCAGATTTTTTTATATATAATTCTTTTTTCTTGTCATAAACCCAGATATGAGAATGAGAATCCAAAAGATTATTTACTTCAATGTCTCTAAACCCGTTCGTCTTTTGAGGAAGAATATAAACAGGTATAGCAGGGTTAAAATAAATTTTTTGGGAAATTTCATTGTAACGGTCATTACTTTTTTTCAAAATGTACAAAAGACATTCCCCCATGCCTGAGGACGCAGTTGAATAATGAGTGGCAAGAATTTCGTCCACACCATCACCATCCAAATCAAAAAATACCGCAGCACTGTCTCTTTGATAAACACCATGCAAACCTGCATTAATCGGATTAAGCTGAACCTTTTTCAAAAGCCATCGCCAGTAAATCTGAGAAGCGTCTGTTTTAGAATCTATATCATTAAAATTTATTGACATCGCAGCAAAATCAAATGCCGAGGTAACGCAAACCGCGCTGAATAATATTGTCAGGTTTATAAATAGTATTAACGGGAATTTTTTCATTGGCATTTTCTGTCTCGGGGAATGTTTGTATGTAATATGAGTGTAGAGCCTGAGCCCTGTGTTTAACAATATCTCTTTTTTGAGATACACGAAGTATAATTCTGTCTTTAGTTTCAAAATCTTTGTTGTAAAGAGAGTCTATAACCTTAAATTCATTGTTTTTGTATAGATTCCAGTATTTCTGGTCATCATACATAGCAGTCTTTGCATCATCCTTCAGCTTTTTGTATAAAAGAGAATAGTATTTGTCTACCTCTGCCGACCATAGATTCGTCGCTTTCATGGTACATTTTACCCATTCCTCAGTTGAAGCAGCCGAGGTTTTGCAGGCACTCTCCTGTGTATCAATAGGATGCTCATAATCCTTATCTCTTGTATCTGCATATGCAGATACAGAAGTACAAATAGTCAAAACTGCCAGTAATACAAAAAATTTCTTCATATACAAATGATACAGTATATAAAAGTAGCGTGCAAGTAATCTTTCAGGCAATATTCCATAGCAAAATTTCTAAGCAGGACGCGCCCGATAGTAACAAGTATGACACAACTCTTGTTTTCTAATAAAGCAGGTAAATAAAATTTACCTGCTTTAAAGAATGTTAACTACAGCATAATTCAATTAGCTGAATTTTAAAGTAACAATAAGCAAAATTATTAATAGAAAAATAACAAAAAATGCTTTTGCTACAGAACGCTTATTGTCAGGTTTCTCAAAATCTGATTTATCTAAGGGGCTAAAACTGAGATTAAAATCAGTTCTGACAAGCCAGCAAACAAAAAATTCTGCTATGGAACATATTAAAAAACCAAAAACATTAACAAGCCAAAATCTCTTTTTGCTTGAAATAATTTTTTTCATTTTCTGCAAAAAATCTTGCTTTTCTTGTTCTTTCATTACCTTTGATAAATTTTTGTCCATATTTTTATTAAAACAAATTTTTTTTAAAAAAAATTATCATATTTTCTGTTAGCTTTTAATTTTTTAAATCTTTTGCTCAAGTTGTTCTCCTGTACCTTCATCAAAATCCTTACCTGACGGTGTTTGAGATTCAGATAGAGATTCTGATTTAGATTCAGTACCATCGTCTTTTTTCATCTGTTGAAGAGCATCTTTTAAAGACATCTTTTCTGATTTTTCAAGTTCTATTCTCTCCAACTCAGCCATTGCATCTTCTTCGGAAACATTATCCAGCGTCATTATAGTAGTAAGCTTGCTCTGTGTACCGGCAGAAACTCTGCTGTTTTCCGTATCAACCATCTCAGAATAATCAGCAGGAATCGGCTCACCCCAGGCAATATTAACACTTTCAACAGAAGTTGAATTCAGAGCCATAGCACATTGTACGACCTTTTGAATAGTAGAAGTGAAAGATACCTGCTTGATGTCATCCACTTTAGAAAGAGCAGCAATGAAAATTTTTCTCAAACTTTCTCCTGACATGTTGCCGGCAATATCAAGCCCGTAAGCCTGAGGAGGAGTTTTTGTGAGAATGTAGAAGAAATTCATAAGCATATCAATATGTTTTTGTATCGCATCAGCCTGCAAATCAGCCGTAATATATTCGGGCTTAACACCGTCCGTACCAACTTTTAAAAAGTCCGTATCAGGAAAAACTCTCTCATTTGTTAAAGGATTCATCTCAAGATTCTGCTCGCTGCCCGATAATTTTGGATTAGCATGACGGTTAATTATCTTAGAATTCTGGCTTACCGTGAGCATAATCTCTTCCACGACAGACTTACAGCGTTTGTAGTCACTTTCACCAAAATATGAATCACTCTCTGTTGTATTCTTGGTAGGAAATACAAGAAAATCTTCCCAGTATTCGGAAAAATCATCAACTTCCGAAACATTAAACTGTTTCATTTCTTCTGCTGTCAAAAGGCGCCCAAATTCACCGTTATTTGATGTCCATATCTCGTTTTCAACATAACCTCTGTAATGTTTTTCGACCTTTTTAAACTGCTTTTTAACACCGTTTTCAATAATCTCAAGAGGATAAATCAGAATATGCCCTAATAAATCATTTAGATTCCCCTGATTAAAAACAGGAATCCAGCAATCAGGACAAACAGAAAATATTTTAGCTTTTCCGTTTTCAAGAGCCACTTTAAATAATCCGTTGCCAAAACGGGAATTGTCTATATACACTTCCTTTAAAACAGAAATAAAATTGTTGTCCTTTGCTATTTCATCCCAGACATTTTGTAATTTGTCATCAACATTTACAGTAATTCCCTGATTGGTTAAAAAACCTTTGAAAAAATCAGTTAAGGCCCAGAATAAATTTATGCTGATTAAAGATTGTGCAGTAGTGTTATCAAGAGGATAACGCTTTCTGATTTTTAAAACAGTGGAATTAAATGCACGATTAAAATCACCTTCATAAAGATTGCGATAATCATTGTAATCAGACAATCTTTGAATAGTGTCTGTATCATATTTTGTATTTTTTACATCAAAATTTGTAAACATCTTTACCTCTTTTTCTTTCTTTTTCTTTCTTATAAAAAATATCTAAACTTTAATAACCAGTTCGTTGTACATCTGAGGGAATCCTCTGAAATTAAGTTCATTTTCCAATTCCTGACATCGTTCAAAAGTTCTGTCGCATTTTGTTTCTTCACCGGTGTATCCGCAGCGGCAATCCTTAAAACGACGAACCTGACAGGTCGTACGGTATTTCATGACAGGAGCCTGAATCTCGTATCCGCCAAGAGATGTCTCTATATCCATTGAGGCATTTTCATAATCAAGCTTCAAATTATTGCAGCGTCCGGCATACAATACCTGCTTGTAATCTCCCAGAAGAGTATTTGTGTTCACATCGAGAAAAACAAGTGTAAGTACAGCCGGCGCATTTGTAATAACATCGCCTCTCTGACCGATAATTCCGGATATAGAAAGACCAACATTCGAAAGTTGTATATTCAATTTGGAAACACTGGTGTTGTCATCCTTTACAATTTCATCGTAAACTAACGGTGCACCAAAATAATCCTCTCCGTTATACCTTAACGACTCCATTGTTTCATTATCAAGAATAAAAATAGAACCGCCTTCAATTTCAATTTTTAATAATTTTCTGGGTATAATCTCATCTTTTTCTACTTCCAGATATGGATTGTTGTTAGGAAAAACCTCTCTCAGCTTAATCTTGATTTCACCAAAACCAGACGAATCAATATTTGATTGCAAAGAATCCTCATCAAACCTTACAGTGTAAGTCTTGCCGTCTCCGCCTAAATCTTTTCTCCAGGTCCAGTCAAAAGAACGAAACCTTCCCCTTTTGGCAATAAAAAACTCTTCAAGTTTTTTTCTGTTTGCTGCATTTTTTTCAAAAGTAAGAGTCCAGCTTTTCTTTGGCAACTCCCAGTAAGAAGTTCTCTCATTTCTTGCAGTAAAAATTTTGTCCACAATTGTGTAAAATTCAATATATGCTTCACTGTCAGCCCTGTGATAAAAATCAAGCTCACCAACCTGTTCAACCTGTGTATCATCAATACAAACAAGCTTCAATTCCGACTCGGAAAATCCATAATCATTTATATTCTGCTTAAAACTGTCCGAATCAAATGAACATAAGTAGGTTTTATCGTTTCCGCCTTTAGATTTTTCCCATACAAACTCAAACTGCTGCCCCTGCCCCATTACCTGAATAAAGAAATCTTCAAGTCTTTTTCTGCCTTTAAAATTTTTATCAAATTTAAGAGTAAATGTTCTCTTGGGATAAGTCCAGACAGGATATCTTTGTTCCCGACCTTTCATTTTTTCGTTAATTTGAGTCTGAAACTCTATACAACTGGTATAAGCTTCTTTGTAGGGTATGTTAAATATAGGATAATTCATACTTTTCCTTTCTTGATAATTTCTGATTTGATAATCTCCGACTGCCATTTTTGACCATCGGGATTTTGAGCCTTAAAAACCTGCCTGTTACCGGACTCATCAAAATACCTTACTACCTGAGTTGTACTGTTTACTGCCTTGCCGTATACCCAGGGAATATTTTTTGAGTATTGATAAGCTTTCAACGGACAGCACTGTGGTTGTCTTACTCTCATAGCTTTTGTCCTTTCTAAAAATGTAATTGCACCCTGACCTTTGATAGACTGGGTATAGAGGAGTTTTAAAACTCCGTCAACTTTGCCGTAACTGTGAAGTTCAAGCTTTAAACAGCCATGTTTCTTACAACACAGCGTGTAAACAATTTGTTTGTAAATCCTCTTTCCGCCGATAATATCATCGACCGGATTTTTTAAATGATATGTTTCAATGCACCAGTAAGTTTCGGGGTCTTGAGTTGAATACACAAGACCGCAGCAATAAAATTTCACGACCTCTCTCCTTATAAATTGAAGTATATATCTGCCTTTAGGACATTCAGGCATAGTTGTCCCTGTTTATGTAAATTGTGCTTACAACTTTTTGTAAACAGTTTACGTTTTTATATATAGCACATTTCTTTTATCCTTGAGGATAAACTTTTTTAATCAAAAAAAACTGTCGTAAAGTACTAAAAAATAACATACCCGCTTTGTCTAATGAAAAGACAAGTTGAAATCTATACAATGATACAGTGAAAGGAAAAAGGAGTCGTAAAATGGCAGATATGGTAAAAAGATTCTGTAATACGTTTCTGATAGAAGGTATATTCATTCTGATAATCGGGATGCTTCTTTTGCTTCTGCCGCAAGTATCTACACTGGCATTAAGCTTGATGATAAGTGTTGCATTGATTCTTGCGGGGATATACAAACTTGTAAGTTCTATCATCAGACGTGACGAAATAGAAAAATCATGGCTAAGCGCAATTATAGCACTGCTAATGATTGGTACCGGTGCATATTTGACAATCCGTCCTCTGTTCAACCTGTTTTTATTAACAATGGGTGTGGGTATCTACTTTGTACTTGAAGGTATAAACTCAATGATTATAGCCTTTGAAAGCAAAGGTGTGCTTAAACACTGGTGGGTAGGACTGATTGCCGGTCTTGCACAATTCGCTTTAGCCTTCATCATCCTCTTTGGCATGCCGGGAACGGCCTTGTTCACTATAGGCGTCTTAATCGGTATCAACATGCTTCTTTCAGGTGTAGCTTTAATCTCAGTGTATACGGGAGCAGGCTGTCCGAGAATGGTGTCTACATAAGAAATTAAAGCAGAAGCCGCATTGATTATTTGGTTCTGCTTTGAGCCCGCAGCGTAACTGCTGCGGGCTCTTCTTTATTAAATATAATCTTTTAAAACCTCATACAACTCTTTGCATTCGTCAGAATCAAGTTCCACAAGAGGACGTCTTACATAATTCTCTATAATACCCATTTTTTTCAGACATTCTTTTACAGGAACCGGATTCGGAGCCATAAAGATTTTTTTAAATAAAGGATACAGCTTCAAATGCATCTTTGTAGCCTCATCAACTTTACCGTTTTTGTAGAGATTCAGCATTTCTTGCATCTGCCTGCCTATTATGTGCGAAGCAACAGAGATTACACCGTGTGCACCAACAGAAACCATTGGCAGAGTAAGACTGTCATCACCTGAGTATATAACAAAATCATCAGGACAAAGACGTCTTGTCTCTGTAATAACATCCATATCTGCAATACTCTGCTTAACAGCAAAAATATTTTTATGCTCTTTAGCCAGATGAGCAATTGTCTCGGGCTTCATAGTTATACCTGTTCTGCCGGGAATGTTATATAAAAGTACAGGCAATTCAGTAGACTTTGCAATCGTTGAAAAATGCTCAATTAAACCTTTTTGAGAAGGCTTGTTGTAATAAGGAACTACTGACAAAACAGCGTCTGCCCCGCACTGCTCGGCGTTTTTGGTAGCCATGACAGCAGTTTTTGTGCAGTTGGAACCTGCTCCAAAAATAAGTTTTACACGTCCCGCAGCAGCTTTTTTAACAAAATTAAATAACTCAACTTCTTCATCATGTGTAAGAGTAGGCGACTCACCAGTAGTGCCTGCAACAAGTATGCTTTCCGTACCTGTCGCAATCAAATGTTCAATGAGTTTTTCCAGCGCTTTGTAATCAATCTTTCTGTCTTTGTCCATCGGCGTAATCATTGCCGTAATAATCTCGCCCGCATCAAAACGCATAGCCATAAAACTCTCCTTTTTACTGTTTTCCTTACTAGTCAGTATAGTTTATTAGACAAATTTATACAACATTTATTGTACGTAATCGCAATATCCCTTATCAATTAGATGTTTGCTCAAACTGTCATTTCCAATATAAAACTCACCGACAAGATTGCCAAACAATCCGACTCCGTTAGGCTTGAAGTAGATATTGCCTTCATGTTCATCAAATATTTTGTTCAAATATTCTGTTACAGCACGGCTAATCCTGACAGTACGCTGTCTCGGTCTTACATAGGTATTACCTCCGGAACTTTTTAAGGCATAAACCCTGCTGTATTCATGACAGTTTAAATTCGATACATAAGCCGCTGTCCAAACATTGTTAATCTTTGTTTTAATTTCAAGAGCGTCTTCTACTGAAATAACTTCAGCTTTTTGTAATGTGTTTAACTGAAGCTGATTCTTTATCTTCAGGGCATTTGCCTGCATGGAAAAAACAAATAAAACAAATAAAATTAAAAGGAATTTTTTCATTACAATTCACCTCGTAAATGCCATGTGCTCGCACCCGTAATCTTTACATTTACAAATTCACCAACTAAATTCTTACTGCCCTCAAAATGTACTATCTTGTTGTTCGGAGCACGACCCGCAAGAATAATCTTTCCGTCTTTATCTTCATATGATTCAACAAGAATTTCAAAAGTCTTGCCTACACATTTTTCGTTAGACTTTAAACAGGCTTCCCTGTTTTTTTCGTTAAGACGAGCAAGCCTTTCAAATTTTGTATCTTCATCAATAAATCTGTCAGTCCACTTTGCAGCTTTTGTTTTTACACGCGGTGAATATGCTGCCGTGTTTGAGTAATCCAGTTCAAACTCATCAATTGCACTCATCGTATCAAGGAATTCTTCCTCTGTCTCACCCGGAAATCCCGCTATAAAGTCAGATGTAATAGCAACATCTTCAAAAGTTTCTCTGATTTTTTTCACAATTTCACCGTACTGCTCACGGTTATAACGCCGGTTCATTTCCTTTAGAACTTTTGAATTTCCCGACTGCATCGGAATGTGGAAAAATTCACAAACCTTATCACACTCTTTGACAGCTTTTATCAAATCATCAGAAATATCCGTAGGATAAGAGGTTACAAACCTTATTCTAAACTTGCCTTCGATTTTGTTTAGTTCTCTTAAAAGATTTGCTAAAGTAGGCTCTATACCGTTTTCAGCCTCAAGATTTTTCCCGTAACTGTCAACATTCTGCCCGAGAAGAGTAATTTCTTTGAATCCCTCTTTTATTGCCTGTCTCGTCTCTGCAATAATCTCGGACATCTTCCTGCTTCTTTCTCTTCCCCTTGTAAAAGGCACAATACAGTATGTGCAAAAATTGTTGCAGCCTTCCATAATAGGAATCCACGCATTTAAACTCTTTGCACGTTTAATTTCATACTTTGCTTCTTCTTCACCGTCTGTAAATTTTTTCGGCGTTTCGTTTGTAGCACAAACTCTCTCACCTTCATTAATCCTTTTTATAAGGTCAGGCAGTTCATAAACATTGTTTGTACCAAACACAAGGTCTACATAAGGAAATCTTTTTAAAAGCTTTTCTTTGTCCTGCTGAGCAACACAACCGCAGAAGGCTATCTTGATTTCTTTAAAAGGCTTGCCCTGCAATTCTTTCTGACGTTCATCATTTTTCCATTTACCCCACACGCCCACAAGGCTGTATGCCTTGTCTGCAGACAATTGACGAATAGAACATGTGTTCACAATCAATAAATCCGCGTCTTTAGACTCTGATGTCTCTTCATATCCAAAGTGGTAGAGCATCCCGAGTATTCTCTCAGTGTCAGATTTATTCATCTGACAGCCCATTGTCTCGATATAAACTTTTTTATTCATATTCTTTTTTTCCATATGATTATCATACTAAAAAAATAATGTTAAATAAAAAAAGACCGGTAATTTAACCGGTCTTTTTTATTCTAATTTTTCCCAAAAAACTACATCTCATGAGGCTGTCTGGATTCTTCCACACGTTTCATGATTGCAACAAATTCTTCTTCATCCAGAGTTTCGCGCTCGAGCAATTCTTTTGCAATTACTTCAAGCATATCTCTGTTGCCCAAAAGAAGTTCTTTAGCAAGGTTGTATCTTTCATCCACAATCCTCTTAACTTCTCTGTCAATATCAGCAGCAATTTCTTCGGAGTAATCTCTTGAATGCCCGAAATCTCTGCCCATAAATACATGTTCTTCACTCTTTCCGTATGCCATATTACCCATTTTAAAGGACATACCGTATGTTGTGACCATGTTTCTTGCAGTTGCAGTAACTTTTTCAAGGTCATTTTGCGCACCTGTCGTGATTGAATCAGGTCCGTAAACTATTTCCTCAGCAACACGGCCGCCCAGAAGCATTGTAATCCTGTCTAACAATTGAGATTTTTTCAATGTCAGATGATCTTTTTCAGGCAGCGTCATTGTTACACCAAGAGCCATACCTCTCGGTATAATAGATACCTTGTGAAGCGGGTCTGTATCTTTTAACAGCTTGGCAAGAAGTGCGTGACCTACTTCATGATAAGCCGTGTTTTCTTTTTCTTCGTCAGAAATAATTCTGCTTTTCTTTTCTGGTCCTGCAATTACCTTGTCTATCGCTTCTTCAAGATCAGGCATTTCAATTTTATCCTTGTTATGACGTGCAGCAAGCAAAGCAGCTTCGTTCAAAAGGTTCTGCAAATCCGCACCGGTAAATCCCGGTGTTCTTTTTGCAAGAACTTTTAAATCCACGTCATCAGCCAGAGGCTTGTTTTTTGCATGTACATTAAGAATCTGTTCACGTCCGAGAATATCAGGTCTGTGAACAACAATCTGTCTGTCAAAACGACCGGGTCTTAACAGTGCATTGTCTAAAATATCCGGTCTGTTAGTTGCAGCAATAACAATTATATTAGTGTTTTCATCAAAACCATCCATCTCAACGAGCAGCTGGTTAAGAGTCTGTTCTCTTTCATCATGTCCGCCGCCCATGCCTGCGCCTCTTTGTCTGCCGACAGCATCAATTTCGTCAATAAATATAATACAGGGCTGATGTTTTTTAGCCTGTTCAAAAAGGTCTCTTACACGCGAAGCACCTACACCGACAAACATTTCAACAAAGTCGGAACCGCTTATAGAGAAGAACGGAACACCTGCTTCTCCGGCAACGGCTTTTGCCATTAAGGTTTTACCCGTACCGGGGACACCTACAAGCAGCACGCCTTTAGGTATTTTGGCACCGAGTTTTATATATTTTTCACCGTTTTTAAGAAAATCAACAATCTCTTCAAGTTCCTGCTTTTCTTCATCAATACCGGCAACATCTTTGAACGTAACCTTTACTTTGCTGTCGAGCATAAGCTTAGCCTTGCTCTTGCCAAAAGACATAGCCTGAGACCCGCCTGATTGAAGAGTTTTTGCCATAAGAATGACAAAACCGATAATCAGCACAAACGGAAGTATAATAGACAAAAATCCCATAAATTGCGAAGTATCACTGGGCTTTTTCACATTTACATCTACTTTGTTATCTTCCAATTTCTGATAAATACTCATATCATTCATCGGCAGCATAACTCTGTACTGAATATTTACTGGGTGCTTCTGCTTATTAACAGATGTAACAGGCTCATTTGCAGGTGCTTTGGGCTTTGCAATAAGCGTGTCTTTGTCTATCTGCACAGATGCTATCTGACCGCTTTGTACCTTACTCAAGAACTGAGAATATGAAATATCCTTAGTATCCGTAGTCTGTCCGGGGAACAACATCGAAGCAAGACACAAAATAAGCAGTATAACTACTATCCATATACCTGTAGATTGGCTTTTGTTCATTATTATTTCCTCTAATTGTCTTTTTTTAGATTATACCATCTTTTTTAGTTAATACAAAAGAAAAGCAACTATTTTCCTTCCTTTTGCCAAATTGTAAACTTATGTAAATTATAACCTAAAAAACATAAAGTATCCACTACACTTTGCCGATATAAAAAGTACAAGCAATAAGGGGTATGATAAAAATGAGTCTTGGCATCACATTAAATACAAACAGAAACTACATTGATACATCTGCAATCGGCGAAATCACAAAACAGATTTTCACAAAAGCCGAAAGCAAATCTGCTATCGATACAAACGTAGTTGACTTATCAAAATTCAGAAGACCCGAAGTTGGTATCGACCTTTACAGCCAGAGAACAAACCTCGATACAACAAGACAAATAGCTGTAAGAAATGCAGGTCTTGATATCAACTTAAACCAGAATTTTATTGCTAACGTACAATACCTCAACACAATGGCAGCACAGGGCGCAACAAAAGCTGCAAAAAATGTTGAAGGCAAATTGATTGCTCCTGTTGCAGAAGGAGAAAAATCTGAAATCAAAAATATCTTCAACCTTCCCGGAACAATCGAATTATCAAATTCCAAAACACTTGATAAAGACAAAAGAGGTTCAAATCCCTTCTCTTTCAACTCAATGAACACTAATAAAGGCAAAGAACAGCAGGAAGAAAAAATAGTAAACATCTTTGCTTAATACAAAGTCTCATATAATTCCCCTAGTAAATACTTATTGCTTAATTATTAACCGGATAACCTCCGGTTTTTTATTTTATGTAAAAGCGAAGTATCAGGTTATTTATCTAAATATTTTGTGCAGGTTTAACCAACTACTTGCCGAAAATAGTCAGTATACTTAAAATCAAATTGCCTAAAGTATCAAATATACCCATAACTAACCTAAATCAACAATTGCAGTACGCCCGAACTTCGCACTCAAATCATCAATGTGGTGAATCAAATACAATAACGGCTCTAAATCACGCTCATTCAAATCAACAATCGCACCCCACTCGCTTCTTCCATGGTGCGCTGCTATCATCTTTGCAACTGTCTTAAATCCTCTTGCCATACAGTTTGAAAAACCCCACTGCGAGTGAGTAAGCCATTCTTTAGGAAAATCCTCGTCATACTCAATCAAACCGGATTCTTCATCAATCCTGTATTCAAATATCTTGCCGAAATCATGTAAAATACAAGCTGCATAAACATACGAAGCATTCACTTTTTTGTAAAGGTTTTTCATCAAACAATCCGCAATCTCAAGACATTCAAATGTGTGCTCAACAAGCCCGCCAAGATAATTGTGATGCATAAGCCTTGCTGCAGGTGCTATTTTGAATTTATCCTCATACTCAAATAAAAGTTCCGTTACATATTTCCTCAAATCATCTTCTTCAATCCTGTTTGAATACTCAACAATTGAAGAAAACAGCTTGTCTCTTTCATCTTTATCCAGACCTATCTTGGCTTCTTTAACAAGTTCAAGGTTAGACACAAGACAGTTATTATATTTTTCATTGTAAGAACCGCCGAGAATTTTCACATGATTCCCTGTTCTAAAAACCTTGCTGTCAACACGATTGAGCGTTTCTTCCCAGAGAATACAGTTTAAAACACTGTCATCAGAGAGATTCTTCAACTGCAGCTTGCCCATCTTTGTGCCTGCTTTTGTGTCCCCTACAGAAAATATAACAACCTCATAAGTCGCGGATAAATCTAACATAACTTTCCTTTCGTATTTTTTATTTCAATATGATATCATTAAATACCGCCAATTGTGAACCTAATGTTAAAATTAGGCGTATAAAATGTACAAGGCTCAAAATTTATAATACAATTTTCATAGTTTATATTTAATTCGGGAGAGAGCAGTTTTGATTAAAAAGGCAATGGTTATGGCAGCAGGAGTCGGTTCCAGACTTGACCCTCTTACACAAAAGGTTCCCAAGCCTCTCGTACCGGTGTTGAACAAACCAGTAATGGATATTCTGCTGGAAAAACTTAAAGATTTCGGGGTGGAAAAAGTTATTGCGAATACCCATTATCTTGCAGAAGATATCCGGAAAAGATACAGTGAAAATTCCCCTGTAGATATACAATTTAACAGTATCTATGAAGAAACTCTTTCAGGCACTGCAGGGGGTGTAAAAAAATGCGAATTTTTCTTTAAAGATGAAGAAGATTTTATTGTAGTGAGCGCAGACGGTCTTCACGATGCAGATTTAGAAAAAATAGTTAAATCCCATAAAGAAAGCGGCTGTATAGCCACAATGGCAATAGTTGCCGTAGACCACGAAGAAGTTCCGAAATACGGCGTAGTTGTTCCGTCAAAAGAGCATACCGTTTGTGAATTTCAGGAAAAACCGCCTCTGGAACTTGCTAAAAGCAACTACATAAATACAGGTATATATGTTTTTAATAAACGAATCTTTGACTTTATCCCTGAAGGGCAAATGTATGACTTTGCTAAAAATGTTTTTCCCGCCCTTCTTGAAGCCGGAGAAAATATCAATGTGTACAGAATATACTGCTACTGGTCGGATATAGGAACGATTGACCAGTATATACAATCAAACTGGGATGCCTTAAATCGTAAAGTAATGATAAAAGATCCTAATATTATGAGAAAATTCGGCTCGGTTTATACAATAGGACAAGATTGTACTATTGATGAAAGCGTAAAATTTCTCAATAACGTTGTAATCGGCAATAACTGTAAAATCGGTAAAAATGTCACACTTGATAACGTTATCCTGTGGGATGGAATAGAAATAAAAGATAATGTACAGCTAAAAAATGTCGTATGTGCAAACAACACAATAATAAAATCATCGGTAAAAGACGAAATTATCGGAGCTGACAAAATAATAGAAAAAAATCTTGTATAAATAATAAAACTAAGGGATACGCGAAACATGATAATAATAATGGAACCCAAAGCAACAGTAGAACAAATCAATGTTGTAAAAAAATATATGGAAAATAAGGGTTTTAAAATAGTTCTGAACCATGGCGATGTAATGACAGTACTTGCAGCCATCGGAGATAAAAGACTTATCGAACCCCAATCTGTAGCATCTTTTGAAGGCGTTAGAGAAGTTAAACTCATACAGGAGCCGTATAAACTGGCCTCCAGAGAATCAAAAGAAGAAGATACAGTAATAGAATTCAGAAACGGAGTCAAAGTAGGCGGACTGGAAAAACCTGTTATGATGGTCGGTCCCTGCTCTGTAGAAAAAGACTTTGACTGGCTTATGGAAGTGGCAAATGCAGCAAAAGAAATGGGCTGTGAATTTTTAAGAGGCGGTGCTTTCAAACCCAGAACCTCTCCTTATGACTTTGACGGACTCGGCGAAAAAGGACTCAAATACCTCAAAGAAGCTGCTGAAAAAACAAATATGCTCGTTGTTTCAGAAGTAATGGATACAGCAGATGTGAATATGTTCTGCGACTATGTTGACCTCATTCAAATAGGCGCAAGAAATATGCAGAACTTTAAACTCCTCAAAGCTGTAGGCAAAGCAGGCAAACCCGTACTTTTAAAAAGAGGCCCGGCGGCAACAATAAGAGAATTCTTGCTTGCAGCAGAACACATTATGGCAAACGATAATGATAAGGTTATCCTGTGCGAACGAGGAGTAAAAGGCTTTGACTCCACATTTACAAGAAATACACTTGATATAGCGGCAATACCGATTATTAAAAAATACTCACACCTGCCGATTATAGCAGACCCGAGCCACGGAACAGGCAGAAGATACCTCGTAGAACCTATGAGCAAAGCTGCATTGATGGCAGGAGCAAACGGTCTTATGATAGAAATTCACAATGACCCTGATAATGCTTCTTCTGACGGAGCTCAGAGTTTAAACCTTTCTCAATTCAGAGAAACACAACGCCATTTGAACAAACTCATCGGCAGATTGGATTATGACAATAAAATCCTTAAAGAAGAATTGAAAAAGGCTTTAATAAAATAATGAAAAAATACTCTGACAGAAAAGAAAATTCTATCTACAAAAAACACGAATCATTGAACGATGTTTTAAAAGCAAGCCTTTTAAAATCTCTTGCATATGAAAAAGCATTGAAAACACAAAATATAAAAACAGCTTAAGAGTTTTTTCTCTGTTGCTGTAAAGAACCTATCTTGTCCAACTCTGTAACTATCCTGATTATTGCATGCACAATTATCAATAACTGAGGAGAAATTTTTGCAGACTTTGAAAACTCTACTTTCAACTCATTTTCTTTATCATTTTCCTGTGATTTTCTGACCGTGTATGTCGGATTAGACTCAAGATGAAGCGCGTTCTCTCCTTTGACAGATTCATTAAAACGCTCTTTAGGGAAATCCTCGCTGCAATTAACATCCATGGAAAAAGCATTTTTTTCTTTAAACAAAAGAATTTTAACAATGCCGTAGTTTTTAGTAGTAATAACAATCGTTATAGTGTCATCACCGGCACTTTTGCCTTCTTCTGAGGCAGCATCCGCACCAAAATTAAAACCGGCACTTTCGTTTAAAGGCAGCCAGGGCAGATACATAACCATAAAACTCTTCAATATCTGCGCCTGAGAAGCATCATTTGCAGGTATACAGGCATTTATCAAAACAGACATTTCTTTTAACTGCTGGGTGTTATATATCCCGGATTGGTTCATTGTAGCAATCATCTTTGCAAGCTTGTCCAATGCGGTCTTGCCGTTGGTCTGTAAAAGTACAAGAAGTTTTGATATATCCAATTCCTGCGTCATCAGCAATGACAACTCTTTAGCACTTACGGCTTTGCCCTGTGTAACAATCTGTTCCAGAAGCTGCGCAATATTCTCAGGAAAATTAAACATGTTTTTCATCAGCCATGACTTTTCCACATTTGACAGTTCTTTTAACATCATCTGTGTGTTGAGTATGTCCTGCTGACGCACAAAGTTATTTGCAATATTCTGGGCAGTCTGCTGAACCATTTTCATTGCTTCGTTTTGTGCACGCTGAAAATTCTCGTTAGCAACCTTTCCGGGCTGCTGAGCAGGAGGCTTGCCTGTGCTGTAATCAAACACATTTTTTATAAATTGTCCGAGATTAATCTCACTCATGATTTAAGTATAATAAGTTTTTCTAAAAATTAAAATTTATTTGCCTGACTTTTTTCAAAAATTTCTCTGCTTTTTGCTAACGCGTGATTTTTAAAAGAACACATACCATGAGTCCTGTCATAAACACCAATACTTGTTAAACGATTTGAAACCAACTCATTTAAGTCTGTAGGAGCAATAAATAAAGCACATTCCGGTGTGCAGGCATCAAAATTAAAAGGACATTTTTTTATCATAAACTCATCTCCTGTTGATAATATTCTGCCACTTCCAAACTCTGTTTGCATACGCAGTTCGGGTGATTTTTTGAAAAATACTCTTAACAAATTTTAATAAAGTATTATAATAATCATGACTAATACTAAATTATTCTTATAAACAAAAAAGTGGTAAATTAGGATTCGGTCGGTTCCCCGCCTTTTAGATTCCGGAAAGGATTATTATGATTGAAAATCTCGTAGGCTTCATATCAAAAGCACTCACTCCATCAAGATCAACAGCAATTGCACCGGTCAAACCCGCATCGGTAAACCCTTTTGCAGCACAATCATCTAATCCTTTTATGTCAAATTCATCTGTAAATACGAACTTTTACGGCAAAAACCAGCCTGTAAGAGGCGGTTATTTTGCGGGTTATTATAACGGCAAACCTAATATCGTAGGAAGAAAACTCTTCTTAGAAGTCTAATTCAAAATTTTTCCTGTCTCAAATTTTCAGACAAATTATAAATTCTGCTGGAATACTTTGTCAGGACTTACTGATTCCGTAAGATAAGGCGTGTCTACTTCGAATATGTGAGCCTGAGCAGGACCCAAATCAATCTCTATTTCATTTTCTTTTGCTGCCCAGCTGCTGCCTGTGCCGTATTTAGGCGATAAATCAGTAAGAACCTGAGTAGACTTCAGACCGGGGATTTCAACTTTAACCTTCTGTCTCGCATTTACATCATGGTTCACAATTGTAACAAGTGTCTTGCCGTCTTTGCATCTTGCATAGGCAATAACCTCATCCCTGCCGTTATTTTTTACATTCAGTTCTATATAATTACCCTTTGTAATCAATTCACCGTATTTTGGTCTTACACAGTTCATAAGATAGCCGAAGTGCTGACCTATTTCAGGATTGTCTCCTTCCGGTTTTGCAGCCTTGTTAAAAATATCCACATGTTCAGGTGAAACATAATATTTTATATTGTCTTTTGTCAGGAAATAATTTTCAAAATATTGAATTATGTTCTTAAATTCAGGAGATTTGCTCAGCTGTTCTATACTCATATTTCTCGCATTATCTGATTTCATTAGAACTTTCAATGATTTTACCTGATTATAAAGCGTCTGAACATATCCAAAGTCCTCTTTTAATACAGGTATATTTTGGATTTGTGCAAGTGTTATAGAAGGATTACTTTGTATAAACTTGTTTATATTTTCAAATGAAGAAAGTGCGTCAACAATTTTTGAATATTTAGAATCCTGAGACAACTGACCTATTGTCATATTGCTATTGCCTGATTCGTTAAGTTCATCCATGTACAATTTGGCATCAATTAAAGTCAATAAACTTTCAACTGTCCCTTTGTAAAGAGGCAATTCAAGCAACTCGTTAAATGTCCTGTGTACAAATTCATCCTTATATTTATAAATATATCTGTCACCTGACTCAAAACCGGTTACTATATAAGGGTTGGTCATGGGCAGTGTAGCCTGCACAACATTTGTCATCATGCAATAATCAGGACCGCCGTTAGACATAGGGCTCTTGTCATCGTGTGTAGCAAACGAACCTATTAGTGACTTACCCTTATCATGATTTTTTGTCATATCAAGACTCTGTTCAACAAATTTATGAAAATCTTTTGCTTTCCACTGATGGAATATGTGGTACTGACCGTAGAAAGAGTCAAATCCTGACTCTAAAGCTTCTTCCGGACGATCAGCAGGCATATTTTTCATAGGAGAAGCATCTTCGTATGTATAGCATTCCGCAAGAAAAGCGAATTCAGAATCTTTGCTTCTGGTGTATGAAATAAGTTCATCCCAGAATTCCGGCGGTTTGGCTCTTCCTACATCTGCTCTTATACCGTCTATACCGAGTTCCAAACACAAATCAATAAATTTCTTGTGATAATCGAGAAGTGCTCTGTTCAAAATTTTACGATCAGCATCTTCCCAGGGGTTGAACATCCTTATATCCTCCCAGCCTTCAGGAGTTTTAGGATTGTTGTTTGCATCAGTAGCTCTCAAATCCTCTCTTGCATCATACAAATCTACAGACATGCAGCTTGGCAGGTCTACCATAACCTTAATGCCTCTTTTGTGGCATTCATTTATAGCATACTTTGCCTCTTCATTAACAGACATAGGATTTCTCGGATCATCAAGAGCCGGATCTATCGTCAAATAGTCTTTAGGAGCATATACAGAACCTGCATTACCCTTTGCGGCTTTTTCACCCGGGGGATTTATCGGCAGCCAGTGTAAAGTATTGATACCGTATGTTTTTAATTCATCAAGGCGCTCAACCATGTTTGTAAAATATCCGGGCTCTTCATCACCTTCAATAAGTCCGTTTCCGTCAGTATCTTTAGCATTAAAAGTTCTCGGTATCATTGCATAGATAACTGCCTGATTATTCTGGAACATTGAACGCAGGTTATTCCTATACCCCTGAACCGGAATCACCGCTGACGGAGAAACAGCAGCAGGAGCAGCTACAGGTACGGATATAGACGGATTCAACCTGTTTATCATTGATGTAAGCAGACTGCCCTGACGCACTGATTTATTATATTTTTCAGCAGCAGGTGAAACAACCGGAATATACCCAGGATTTGTGTTCGGGATATATGTATTTTCAGAAGGAATCGAAACAGAAGAAGCAGCGTTTTTTTGCATCATCTGATTAAGCAAAGATGCCTTAAAATTAAAATTCACATGCGGAGTATAAGATGTAATGTTATTCAATATCATTATCTGTCGGCTCCTTCGGCTTTGTTTTTATATTCGTATTTATCAGTGTTAAATATATTTGTTCTGCCCATACGAGCAATAGTAACAGCAGATACGGCAAGAGTTCCAAACAATAAACCGTATACAAGTTTTGTCCATTTATTTCTTGCTCTTACATTCTGAGCGGCAGAAGAAAGGAAATCTGTGATATTTTTACCGGTAGATTCAGATATAGCCTTGTTTGAAGACCAGAATTCAGTCATACTTCCTTTTTTAGTTAATAAATCAATAGCACCTTGAATACCATATTTTTCACCATTCGGCATTACAGAATAGGCTTTATTAGTAATAAAATCATCTAAAACAGTCTTATAATTCTTAAGTTCGTTAAGATCCCAGTTAGACCGTACATCCGTAAGTTTGTCCTTTATAATCTCTTGCAAAAGTTTTGCAGCTTTAACTCTTGCTTCCTTAGCATTAGGACTGCCGTTTTTCAAAATCTCAACAATATCTCCAAGACTCTGCATAACCAGAGTGTCTTCTTTAGTAAGTTCATTTTTTATACGCAGGAACTTAGCCTTCATCACCCTGTTATTAGCATTAATCTTGGTAATAAAATCTTCATTTGCTGCAAATTTCTCAGGGATTTCACCTCTGATTGCACGAACTGTATCAGGATGAAGTTCCTCAAATATCACGTCAGCTACGGTGCACAATACATCTTTTGAGTACTTCAAACCTCTTTTTGCACCGGGCAAATCATGTTCCATTTTTGTTGTCCAGTTATTGATATCGTTCTTTTGCAGAATAATATCTTTAAGATATCTGTTAACGGATTTTCTTGCCTTAGCATAAGACATATTTTCAAACATATGATAAGCTGGATTATTCTTGCGTTCCGCAAATCCGCCTCTGCCTTCTTCCGCAGCACCGACAACCCAGCTGACAGCATCATCAATTCTGTGGAACAAATCAAGAGCTTTTATCGGACGAACAAAAGAATCAACCGTATTTCTCATCTTACGTTGAACATTTCGAATTTTTTGCATATAAGAAGCAGTTATAGTTTCTTGCATGTTGTGACCGAAGTTTGCCTGCGCAACAGATTCCATTAATTCTTTAACTTTTATCAAAACACCCGGATTATCAATAGTTCCTATTAAACGAATAACGGCTTTTTCTTCTTTGGAAACAGCTTTCTTCGCAAACTCGGACATTGTCTTGATTACTTTTTGATACTCTTCGGGTTTAGAGGCAATAGCTTCAAATCTTTTTGTAATAATCTTGCTTGCAAAAGATGAATCTGATATCGCAAGAGCAGCCAGTTCTTTGTTGCTGAATCCAAGCGCCTTGAGATATTCTTGAGGAACCCTTTCCCAGGCAACAGCTGTTGCTGCTTCGGAAATATTCTTGATAGTAGCGCGTTCAAACAGGCTCAATCTGCCTTTTAACTGACGATTCAATTCTCCGAAACGGAATAATTTCTTCATCTCATCAGCGGAAACAATATATCGTTTCTCTGATTCATAAAGAGCATTAAGCTTTTCGTTCATTTTAATTCTTGCATTACTGACAAGTTTGACTAAGAAAGGATTACGACCTTTAACTTCTTCAAAACGTGCAATAGCATAAGCAGGCATTCTGTCTTTCAACGCAATAGATTGCTGCAGATTAAGACGAACATTGCCCTGGACAAACATATCATCGAACAAAGCTTTTATTTCATTTTCGCTCATGCCTGCATAGTTAGAGATTTTTTCGGGAATCTGGCGTTTATAGCTTTCCGGCAGAGCATTAATTACTTCTTCAAAAGACTGTCTGGAAATTTCCACAAGTTTATTTTTCAGTTCTTCGGTTAAATTGATAACAGGCTCTGTCATTTTGCTGTCTTTGCTCATTGCAGCACGAACAGAATCATAGTATCCCGTACCATAGAATCTTTTTTCAAAAAATCTGTTTAACTCGTTAAATTGCGCCTGTGTCAATTCACCGTTTTCCGAAAGAAGAGAGTTGAAACGATGTTCGACATTAGGAGAAACTTTTAAATCCAGTTTTTCATAAATCTTGTCTATGTCAGTAACTTTTACATTACCCTTTTCACCTAAAAGTTCCCTTACATTAGATTCCAATTTTATAAGAATATTCTCATTTTTTGTATATCTTGTTTTTTCAATTGCATCTTTAAGAGGCTTCTGGGCAGCATCCGCAACAATAGAAGAAACAACAGGCGTCATAACACCGGCTGTCATCATCCACAGAGTTCTTCCCTGAACAGCAACCTGCCCCATCTTATTCATGGTTGCTTCGTTTCTGTTCTTGATATCTTTGTCCAGCCCGAGTTTGTCACCGATTTTTTCAAGATAAACATATTCATGGTCATACTTTTTAAAGTACTCTTCTTTAGTTAAAGGTTTTCCATTTTTGTCGGCATATCTGTAAATATCCATCGGACGGTATTGATTGTCTTCAAAAACATCTTTAATCATCCCGTCGGAATTCTTGTATTTCTGATTTATGTCAACACCATACAAAGCTTTGATTGGCGCCCCGAGAATTTTCGGCCATACAGCCATTGAGGCAAACCATGTTGCCAGACCGACAAACTCCATACCTCTTGCAAACGGAAATATTTTTGAAGCAGCAAGCACAGTAGCAATCCCCAGAGAACCTGCTCTGATAGAAAGGTCATTGATTTTGCCTACCGTATAATCTTTTCCTTCGCCTTTGAATGCAGCATTATAAAAATATTTTGCATAATCGCCGTATGATTTTACAGTGCGGCCTACAGACTGGAAAAAATTCTCCTTAATAAGTTCACCTGAAGGTTTTCTGGCAGAAACCCCAACCGGCTTTGTTCTTGCCGGACTTAACGGCTCAGCAGGAACATATGTATAAATCTTATCCTGCGGATATTTGTTAATAATGTCACTGAGTAAACGGTTAGAAGGCGCAGCATGAGACGATACAGAAACAGCAGGAACAGGTTTCTGCGGCGCTTGTTGAGGCTTATAAACAGGTATAGAGTTAATTAAACTGCCCATCTATTTTTGCACCTCATTTTCTTTCGGAGAATCTGTTTTTTCAATTTTGTGACTTCTTGCGGAAGTTTTTCCAACTATCAAAGAAATTGCAGTAAGAGTAGCTACTGCCGTTGCAAGAATAACAGACTTTCCAACAATTGAAGAAGCTTTGCTGTGACCTTTCCAGAATTGCATAAAGCTTTTTGCAAAAGGTTTAATCGTGTAATCATAAAAAGCTTTCTTAGTATTATTAATACGATTTTTAAGAGAAACTTTTCTTCCCAATATGCCGTATCTGATTGTATTTTTAAAACCGTCTGCAGAAGATTCCGTCCACGCAGGCTGATTTGCCATACCGATTCCGAGAGTAACAAAGAAAGCCGTCAAAGCGTACTGCCATGCTCTTGCCATAATTATCGTCTTCTTAATCAAAGGTTTTACGGTTTGATCAATATCTGCAGGATTTCCTTTTACACCGTATTTTTTACCCAGTTCAATATAATTTTTGTTAATTTCTTCCGGTGTTTTGCCCTCTTTGTCATATAAAAGATCAGTTCTTGTAAATTCACAGCTTTCGTATGCAGTATGGAACTCTACATCTTTTTTATACATACCTGTCTGATTTGTTGTTGTGGAAACAGCTTGTGCAACAGGATGCCTCAAATCAATACCCCGCGACAGCTTAACAGTATGATTTATTATAGATTTTGCAGCAGCCGCACCCAGATAATACAAACCTACACCCAGAGCCATATGTTTAGCTACAGCGCGGGCAGCTTTTGCCGACTTAAAATTATCCTTTTTAACACCTGCATAGAATAAAGCAGCAAGAATAGGACCGCCTACATAATAGGGGAATTTTGCAGTCTGTAAATATTCAAAAAAGGTATAATCCTGTGCACCTTTTAAACCTCTGGGAAAATGAATCAAAGGAATATCAAGCATTTTGCTTATACTGATATTCATTCTGTTTTTAAAAGTATTATCAAGAAGTTTATCTTCCTTATAGGTGCGATTGTCGGGCTTCTTGTGTTCAATATAAGTCTTGCCGGACACTCCGGAGTGCGAACCGGAATTTACAGGATTATTAAACTGATTGTTGCTTACGTTTGATACAGTAATCATATTTTCCCTTAAATCGCATGTAGTCCTAATAATATAAGAACTCTCAAAAATTTTTTTGCTAGTCAGAATAGATGAAAATTTACCCAAATCTCCATAAACTAGTCTACCACAGCATTTTCAGAATAAAAGTCTTTTTTACAATTTGTAATAATTGTTTTACGCTGATTTTCAGTATATAGAGAGCAAAGGTTTGACTTTTAATTTTGTATTATTAAAACATAATCATACAAACGTATGTAGTAATCATTAGGGCAATACTTAATAATGAATTAGTGTAATAGTAAATCGTGGGATACCATGCCTTTTCGTTACAGACTCCAAAAAATTCTGGACTTCAGAATCCGCAAAAAAGAAGAACAACTCCAAAATGTACGAAACGCACAGGCTCTGGTTCTCAAGATAGAAGGGTTAATAGACAGAAACAATAAAGAAATATCCCAGACAAGAATCAACATGCGCTCCGCAGATTTTTCCATGTACGAGGCTTATGACACCTACCTGAAACATTTGTATGTAAAAGGTGAAGCACTTGAAGCTGACAGACAAAAAGCACAGGAAGCACTGGAAGAAGAAAAAGACAAACTAAGAGAACTCGAAAAAGCAGTAAAAGTTCTTGAAAAACACAAAGAGCATTCAAAAGAAGCCTATATAGAAGAAGAAAAAAAGGCAGAACTAAAACAACTATCCGAAGTGGCAATCCAAAAATACTTTGCCAAAACAAAGGAAAAACAAGAAGAAGAACTTGCAGAGTTAATGCAAAACCCTCTTTATAACGAAGAAATAGCAACACCCCAAAACACAACCCCAGCAAAGGATTAAATAAAATGAACATCTCCGCCGGTACTCCGACAACAACAGAATCAACTCAAACACAGGTAAATGTGAACGACAGTCCGTCAATACAAAAAAGCGATAAAGTATCCGAACCTGCAAAAAAAGAAGAAAAAACCGAAGATTCTTCAAAAGAAAATCAAAGCGATTTTAAAAAACTTCTTGAAGAGCCTAAAAATACTGACAAAGCCAATATCGAACAACAAATCCCTCAAGAAAATCCAAACCAGAACATGATTAACGAACAGTATATTAACAAATTCGGCTTTGATACCGTACAGAGTATAAAAAATCTTAAATCAATGTACAACTATGACACGGTTAAAATTTCTAAAGAAGATGCAAAATTCTTTGCCGACCTAGTGGATAACAAACAGTTTGCAATGCAGCAAAACGGAGAAAATACAACACTTATTAAATTTGCAGATGAAATAGGCCCGACATATAAAACCCAGCAAACATCAAAAGTTCTTACGGATTTAATAACAAAAGCCTACAACGACCAAAAACCCGTACGTGTAGATTTTGACAATAACGTATCTGTAATACTGAAAGTGGATACAAAAGGCAAGGTCTCAGCAGAGTTTATTCCTGGAGACAAAGCAGTCGAAGCATATCTCAGAAATAATATAGGTTATCTTAAACAAAGATTTGATGACCAGAACCTTCCGTATAACGACCTTATGTACAGACAGTCCAACAACGGAAACCAGAACAGACAAAAACAAAATCAACAAAAAGATAAAGGAGAGTAAAAAATGAATGATTCATTTGTAAACGCTCTAAATACACAGAAAAATACGGCTGATTGGATGGATGCAATCTCCGAAAACCTTACAAACATCTATACACCCGGCTATAGAGAAACTCAGGCAAGCTTCAAAACCTTCCTTAATACAGGTATTATAGACGGATTAAACAAAAATACGGGTCAGGGTAAATCAACCCCCGGTACCTCTAATGAAAATGTCTTTCTTGAAGGTGAAGGATACTTTACTTTACGCCGTTCGGACGGACAAATAGTCTATTCAAGGCTCGGTGAATTCACTTTTGATAAAGAAGGTGTCTACAAAAATACAAGCGGATATACAGTACAGGGTTATATCCTGAACGATAAAGGCGAAATCATGCAGGGGACAAAACCCATTGATGCAGACATCTATGCAGAAACAGGTATAAAAGGCGGCGCAGTAAATATCCCGACAACCAATATTAAACTTTGGATTGACCCGAATAACGGCAAATATCTCGGAAAATACGATGAATTTGAATTCAAAGGCGATGGCATTTTATACGGTAAAGCCGACGGAGGCAAAACTGTAGTTCCTCTGTATAAACTTGCAATCATGAACTTCCACAACCCTGAAGGATTGTATGAAATAAAACAGGGCGAGTTTATTGAAACAGAAGAATCAGGACGTCCTGTAATAGGCAGAGGCGAGGTGCGCGGAGGACTTTTGGAAATGTCAAACTGCGACTTCAAAGCCAATATTTCGTACTACCAGCAGGCAAAAATGCAAATGGACGTCGCAAATAAACTTATTCAAACTAACAAATCACTGCTGCAGGAAGTTTTGCAGCTGATAAGTTCATAATCCTAATTTATTAATATGCCTTTGCTTTGTTGAGTCGCAGGGGCTTTTTATTTGAAAAAGATTTCAACAAGATGTGAAAATTTCAAATGAGGCAAATCTTGTGCTGTCTGATTACGGCGTTTTAGCATTGTTGAACCAACAGATGTCTTTGTGTAAACATCATGAAACAATACTTTGCCATTAAATCGTTTTATATCATTACATTTTATAGGATTATCTGTTGAATCATATACAACGGTTCTTATTCTTGAAATACCATCCGCAATTTTATCATTAAGCACATGCATTGTCTTGCCGCTTTTAGAACGATAAATAGAAACCGTATTGCCGTATAATTTAATATTTGTAATAAATGACATTTTATCCTGCCTCTCAAGAATATGTTTCATAAGATACAGAAACAGTCCAGTAATCTGTATCTTCACCGACTATAGCCCAGCGTAACGGGTTAATGGAAGGGTCTTTAATTTTAGACTCAACATAGCCTGAGGTCAAGTCATCAGTTTTTTCAATTTTTACGGTTTCAGTAATAATCATACTTGTGCGATTGTTTGTTTATTCAACAGTAACGGATTTTGCAAGATTTCTTGGCTGGTCAACATCTTTGCCGAGAAATTCTGCAATATAATACGCTAAAAGCTGCAAAGGTACAGACGCGATAACGGGAGATAGATACTCATCCACCGAAGGAACCTTGAGTATGTACTCAAAAACATCGTTAAGATGCGGATCATCAGCAGATGTAAGAGCAATCATCCTTGCATTTCTTGCCTTAGCCTCTTCTGCATTGGAAAGAACTTTTTCATATACAATGCTTCCCGGCATAAGCAATGCCAGAACAGGCATAGTCTCATCAAGCATTGCAATAGGACCGTGTTTTAATTCACCTGCAGGATAACCCGTTGCATTGATATAGCTTATTTCTTTAAGCTTCAATGCACCTTCTAATGCTGTTGGGAAATTGATTCCTCTTGCAATATAAATAAAGTTTTTGTAAGAAGCAAATGCTCTTGCACACTTCATCACATCTTCTTTGTGAGAAAGAATTGCTTCGATTTTTTGCGGAAGCAAAAGCATCTCATGCTTTAATGATTTAATCTTGTCTGAATCAAAAGAATCTTTAATCTCTGCAATATACATCGCAAAAAGATAAAGCGCAATTAACTGTGCATTAAACGATTTTGTTGCCGCAACACTGACTTCAATACCCGCATTTACAGGGATAAGACTGTGAGCCTCACGCGCCATAATAGAATCAGGTCTGTTAGTAATAATCAAAACATGAGAACCTACAGACTTTGCCTGCCTGATGGCAGTGATTGTATCAGAAGTTTCACCTGACTGCGAAATACCTATGACAAGAGTATTTGCGTCAGTAACGGTTTTTCTGTAAATGTATTCACTGGACGCTTCAACATCAACAGGAATATTTGTAAATGCTTCAAGAATATACTTTGCAACCATTGCAGCATGCAAGGATGTACCGCAGGCAATGATTTCTATTCTTTTCAAGTTTTTAATTTCTTCTTTTGTAAGTTTTACTTCATCAAGAACAATAGGCTTGTTAATATCAGGAAGCTTGCCTGAAAGAACATTTCTGATTACATCGGGCTGTTCATGGATTTCTTTAAGCATAAAATGCTTGTAACCCATCTTGCTCATTGCAACAGGCTCCCAGGGAAGAATTTCTTCTTTTTTATCGATTTGTCTGCCTTCAATGTCTGTTATAAGAACACTTGTAGGAGACAAAACAGCAAACTGGTCATCATCCAGATAAATAACGCGTTTAGTGTATTCGATAATTGCAGGAGAATCACTTGCCAGATAATTTTCGCCCTGTCCGAGCGCCGCAATTAAAGGCGCATTTTTTCTTGTGCCTACAATCATATTCGGGTCATCCTGATGCATAACACACAGAGCATACGCACCTTTAAGCCTTTTTGCAGCTAATCTTACAGCTTTGGGTAAATCATTTACCTTCCCATATTCATGCGCAATCAAATGTGCAACTGTTTCCGTATCTGTTTCTGTCTTAAAAACACAACCGTACTGCTTTAATTCTTCTCTCAATTCTTTGTAATTTTCAACAATACCGTTGTGTACAAGTACAAGCTTACCGCAATTGCATGTGTGAGGATGGGCATTGGTAGTATTTGGCGCACCGTGCGTTGCCCAGCGGATATGACCAATACCTGCAGTGGTATCTTTAATTTCTGATTTATGTTTTTCAAGCAGGTCTTTGAGGTTCTGGAGTTTACCTTCTGCCTTGTAGACTTTAATCTTACCTTCGGAATTAACAGCAACACCCGCAGAGTCATAGCCTCTGTATTCCAGCTTACTCAAACCGTTTAACAAAATATCAACAACGGATTTTGAACCGACATATCCTACTATTCCACACATTTTATATTATCCTCAAATTATCTGCTTCAATTATAAGATTTTATTTCAAAAACCGTAATTTTAAAAGTGTATTTACATTAATATTTTATAAAGATTTTACATTGTAAAGACAAATTTTTTTATTCACGGTATTTATGTCTGATATGAAAACTAATTCAGATATCTCTTTCAAATCAAAAATAAACATAGTAACTTCGCAAAAGGTTTTTGACAGCCTTCAAAAAGGTAAATATATACACTATTATACAGACAGAACTCACAATGATATTGTAAAAGCAGCAGACTTTTATACTGTTAACATAAAAACCTGTACAGGAGGCGGGCTTGTTTCACGAAAAGAAAAAACAGCAGTGGGCTTTCATCTGTGGGATAAAATCGAAAATCTGGGTAAAGCCATAGAAACAATCAAAACAAATATAATTTCTCCGTCAAACGGACTGTTAATCGGTGCAAAAAAAAGACATATTGCAGAGGATTCGGTTCCAAACTTTGAAAAACTTAAAAACTCCTTATCCGAAATATGCGATAATCTGTCTTTCTTCAAAACATTTAAAAATCAGTTTTCCAAAGCTGATTTTGCCTATTGCAAAGAACAGGACTGCTGGAATATCAGATTAAGTACTTATGATGAAAAAACACAAAAACGACTGCCTGTAAGAAGCCTGAAATCCTTGCTGGAATTTTTTGATGAAATATTCATTGCACCGTCAGATACCCTGTTTATAAACGGCAAACAGATTACCCCAAAAGACGCTCCTCAAATTTTTATACGCAAATAATTATACGTTTTTTGCGTTTTTATCAATCCCCAGTTCTTCAAGCGACTTTATAAAATTCTCAGCAGCAGCTTTCTGAACTTCAGGAGGCACAACCCTTAACAACTCAACTGTCTTGGAAATAACAGGATCTTTGTCATACCATCTGTTGCCGTTGATAGGCTTAACCATTTCATAAAACTTGTCTATTGTTTCTTTAGATACTTTTTCTTCAATCTTTGCAAGGAAAATTTCAGCCTGCGCTCTCAATTCATCCTGATAATTGCGCAAAAGTTCAACAACTTCCATCAAAACCGGATCATGATCGTACCATCTTTTATATTGAGGCATTTATATTCCCTTTGTTAATTTCCACCGCGTTGTTAAAAACATCGCTTTCATCATTGTATCTTACTATATCTGCCCCCAAATTGGCAAATTTTGTTTCAAAAAGTTCGTATCCTCTGTCAATATGGTGAAGCGCTTCAATTTCACTTTCACCTTCCGCCATTAATGCAGCTATTATCAATGATGCACCTGCCCTAAGGTCGCTGGCTTTAACATTTGCACCTGTCAAAGAAGATACTCCTCTGACCAGCGCATGGTTTCTTTCCTGATGAATGTCAGCCCCCATCCTGCGAAGTTCCGGCACCTGCATAAATCTGTTTTCATATAAGCTTTCCGTAATAATACTTACACCGTCAGCAGTAGTAAGCATAGCCATGGCAAGAGCCTGAAGGTCTGTCGGAAATCCGGGGTAAGGCTGCGTAACTATATTTACTGCAGACAGCCTCTGATTGCAGCTTACCTCAAGCACAGTAGGCTCAACAAGCTTTATATTAGCACCCATTTTAATCAACTTTGAGTTGTAAAATGTCAAATGCGAGGGCAGAATATTTTTAATTAAACCCTTCCCTCTTGTAGCAATAATAGCCGCCATATAAGTACCGGCTTCAATACGATCCGGAATAGTCGTATATTCAATGGGTCTTAGGTCTTCTTGCTTTACGCCGTTTATAACAATTTCTGATGTACCTGCACCGGAAACATCAGCACCCATTGCATTTAAGAAATTAGCAAGGTCTACAATCTCAGGTTCCTGAGCAGCATTTTGTATCCTTGTAGAACCTTCTGCAAGAACAGCAGCCAGCATAAGGTTTTCTGTTGCACCAACAGAAGGAATATCCAGATAAATATCCGTTCCGACAAGCTTGTGTGCTTTTGCATGAACATAGCCGTTTTCAATTTTTATTTCAGCACCCAGTGCTTCCAAACCTTTGATATGGAAATCAACTCTTCTCTCGCCGATAGCGCATCCGCCGGGAAGTGCAACAATAGCCTCTTTGCACCTTGTAACAAGCGCACCGAGAATTATAAAAGACGCCCTCATCTTGCTGACAAGTTCATATTTAGCAGTTATGCTGGTAATATCCGAAGAATCTATGGCAACGGTTTTTGATGCCTTGTCATAATTTGTTTTAACCCCGAGCCCCTCTATAACATGGAGCATTATATTTACGTCAGTCAACTCAGGCACATTGTGGATAACAGTCTCACCTTTTGGCAGGATAGCAGCAGCCATAAGCTTAAGCACCGCATTTTTAGCACCGCTTATTGTTACTTCGCCTTTTAGTGCATTTCCGCCTTTTATTTTGAGTTTCTCTGCCAAAATATGCCTCCGGAGTTTGTCTTATATTATAATAATATAACTAACATAAAATGTCGTATATAATTTAATCAGACTAATTTAAATTACTTAACCTGCCGATTTTTTCCAGATAAATATTTTTCAGATTCCAATCATAAAGAGGAACGTGATTTTGCGGCGTTTCCTGAGGTGTTTGCTTAATCTCTTTCGGTGCAGCCTGGGGCACTGTTTTTTGAGGCTGAACATTAACAGCAGGCTTAACTTCTATCATACGGCTCTCTGACGGCCGGTTCATCACAGGTGTGATAATCTTCGGCTCATCTTTTGATTCAGCTGGCACAACCTCTACGGCAGGCTTGATATTTGTCTCTTCCTGAGACGGAGGAGGCAGAGTATTTGTCACATCATCAATATTATTTCTTATGGAGTCAAAAAGTCTCTCATCATTTTTCTTTTTAGCTTCTTTCTGCTGTTTAGACTTAACCTGCTGAACTTCCTGTTCTTTTTGTTTTTGTTCAAGACGTCTCACATTTTCAATATGTTTCTTCTGCATACGCTGACGTTTATGGTTTTCTATTCGCATTTGGGTTTCTGTCTTGAATTCATTAAAGTTCTGCTTAACAACTTCACCGTTAACTGCAGGATAATAAACTTTTGTACCTTCGTTAAGGAATCTGCTTCTCATTTCAACAGATTTAGGCTCTTCGGGCGGAACAATCCACGGATTAACAACTCTGTCTATATTATTCACAACATACTCAGACATAGTGTTTGAATATTTTTTAATCTTGGCAAGCTGTGCATAACTCGGCGAAAACTGAACAATGCCAAGGTCAAGATTATCAGCTTTTATGTCTCTTAAGTACAAATCCTGCCATACAACGTTATAGGTTCTTTTGTCAATCAGAGTAAGCATTGTAGTGAGTTTGTATGTAGGAACAACCGGCTCGGAAGCGGAAATACCCCATTTGTTCCACCATGTTTCTTTTAAAAACTGACTCTGAATATCCAGCCCGCTTGTTACCATAAGAATATAATCGGCATTGATATTTCTTGTCAGCCTTCTTAAATTAACAAAATCCACATTGTAGTTGTATTTGTATTCTTTAAAAAATGTCACATAATACAGCGGAATGTTTCTTTGAGTAATTGCAGACATATTGTCGCCTAAAAGAGGCGCTTTGATACGTCCTGTCTGATTAAGACGGTTAATAATATCCGCAGCAATAATATCAGATGCAGCCCCGCACACAAGATAATTCGTTCCGTTTCTGTGGCTCGTGTCGCTTAAAACTGCAATAGTCGGAATCTTACGCGGTGCAGACCACGCCTCAACAGCAAAGCTGAAAAGAACCGCAGCCAATACAACAATACTTATATAAAACTTCTTCATATTACAAAAAATCATACTTATCCCCATTGTCTTAAAAACATTATGCTTAATTTAAAAATAATTTATATCCCTTAAATACAGTATTTTAAGTCTGCAGGGTTTAAAATTTCCGAAAATATTGTAAAATAGAAAAACAGATTATATAGCTGCGGTTTTAACGGATATGAATAACGCTGAACTTTTAGAACTGGCAAAACAAGTATGCGAAAACGCATACGCAAAATACTCAAACTTCCATGTAGGAGCCTGCGCCCTGTATGATACAGGCAATTACTACCTCGGCTGTAATGTTGAGAATGCAAGCTACGGACTGACTCTTTGCGCGGAAAGAAACGCAATGTCTAACGCAGTTGCAGCAGGTGAAAAAGGCAAACTCGTAAAAATTGCCATATTTTCAAAAGACAGAACAAACTGTATGCCCTGCGGTGCTTGCCGTCAGTGGATGGCAGAATTTGCAAAAAACAACTCGCTTCAAATCATTCTTGAAAGCGAAGATTCAAAATGCGCTGTGTTCACAATAGACGAACTCCTGCCGTACGGATTTGAACTCTAATCAATTTGTGCCTTTACCGGCGTCAGCATAATCCCACATGTAAATCTGTCCGCAGTATCTGCATACAGCGTGATGGTTCATAAAATTCAAATCGGGGATAAAAGTATATCCGTCAACTGTTATGACAATATCTTTGTCCTTGTTGTATTCCTGCTTGTAATTTTTTGCACCTTTGTATCCGGGCGCAAACATAAGTTCAAACTTATCAACGGATTTACAATTCTTGCAGATAAACATCAGTCTTCATCATCCTCAATTTTTTTCTTCTTGCCGGATTTGGATTTCTGTGCACGTTCAGCAAGCTTGTCTGCAGCAATCTTGCCCGCATAATTTCTTTTTGTAAGTTCTTTGTACAACTCCGTACAGCATATTGCCCTTAAAGGCAGTGCAAAAGCACATACGGCAAAGCTTACAACACTGAGCACAATATGCTGTGCAAGCGTATAACTCTTGATTGTATAAGGTATATGAGCCTGCGCAAGCAGAGCATTGAAATCAGCAAGAGGCAAAAGCTGAACATACTTGTCAACGGGATAAGAGAAAAATCCTCCGAGATTGCCTGTTTCAAATCCCCAGCTGACAAGCCCGGGCACGAGCCAGTAAGTAAATACACCGAGTATCACAAGCAGTAATGCGGTTTTCCAGAAATTGAATTTTATTAAATTTATACCTGTTTTTATTGCATCAAATGCGCCTTTGTCTTCTTCAAGAGCAAATACCTGAAAACTCAAAGCCAGATAAACAAAAGCTATTGCCCATAAACCCCATAACACGGGAATGGATAAAAACAGATTAATCAATGTTAATATCAATAAAAATAAGATGTACGAACCTGTGCGTCTTTTTATTAATTCCGAATGGATACCCGTGTCATCGAGTTTTCCACCCTCAAGAAGCGTGCTTGCCATAGAGTTTAGTGCAGCCATTGCAATCAAATAATCCCAGAACGCTTTACAGAATATAAAAAACCCGGGAATCGTGAGCAGTATCAATATCAAAAACACTAACGGTATGTTGTCAAAAACTGGACTCTTTGATGTCAGTGCACTTACATGGATGGTAAAAATATAAGAAGCAAAAAAGATTAAAGTTATACCGATAATCTGCCCGAAAACAGGAAAAGCCATATATTTGAAAAACTTTTCAAAATTCAAAAAGTATAACTTCACACCGTTAAAAAATATTTTTAATATACCTGAAAATGCAGAATCCTTTTTTGCCACCGTTTTATTCCTGTTTGTTCTTTATTTTTTATTTATATTAACATGTAAAATATGGACGAGCAAAATAAAAATATAAAAGAACTATTGTCATCATTGACACAGAAGGATTTTGAATCAAACACGGATCTTCATATGCACTCCTGCTTTTCTGACGGCAAACTCACCCCCGAAGAACTCGTGCAGGACGCATCAAATAAAGGCTATAAACTTATTGCCATAGCCGACCACAATACGGTCGAAGCGTATAAAAAAACACCTGTGCTCAACAGCGAAAGTCCGAAAGTTATAACCGCAATAGAATTTGACTGCTGGTATAAAGGCGTTCTTGTGCATATTCTCGGGTACGGAATAGATGTAAATAACACAGAACTTTTGAACCTGTGCGCCAAGAACAAAAAAGAAACCGAAGCGGATATCGTGCGCCTTCTGAATCACAGACACCCGAAAGATGTTATACAGGCAATACACAACGCCGGAGGCATAGCAGTGCTTGCACACCCCGCCTGCTACTGGGCAATCAGCCTTGACCGGTTTGTAAAAAGTTTAATAAAACTAGGTCTTGACGGCATCGAAGTTTTCTACCCGTACAGACGCCACAGAGGAATAATCAAATTCCATAAAGCCTCAACCGTTAAAAAAATCGGTGAAAAATACAACCTGATTCTGACAGGCGGATCAGATTCACACGGTCCAATACAGCCTATTATCTAATCAGCAAGCGCACCTTCAGCAATTTTAAAAATTTCCACATCTTTTAAATACTCCTCATCAAAATGAAGCGTGTCCACAGACGTAATAATAGTCTGCGTCTCACTGCCAATTGCATTTAAAAGGTAATTTTGCCTGATATTATCGAGTTCAGCCAGCACATCATCGAGCAAAAGCACAGGCGTGTCTTCGATTTTTTCTTTTATCAACTCCAGTTCCGCAAGCTTCAAACTCAAAACAACAGTCCTTTGCTGGCCTTGCGAGGCAAATTTCTTGGCTTCGACTCCGTTAATAAAAAACGATACATCATCCCTGTGCGGTCCGACAAGAGACTGCGCGCGGATAATTTCCTCAAGCTTTCTCTCATTAAGCTTTTGCTCAAACATTTGAGCAATCTCTTCAACAGACAAATCCTCGTTCGAAGAAAAATCCACATCCCCCGCCGCAGTCGAATTGTAATATGTGGTTAAAATTTCATGTTCTGCAATCTGCAAGTGCTTTTCCATGGCAATCTTTTGCAATTCTTTTAAAAACTTTAACCGCAAAAATATAATATTGCTTCCCGCAACAGCAAGCTGGCTGTTAAAAACCTCCATAAGCGAGGTATCAGCATTGATATTGCCTTTAATGTCTTTTAAATGATTGTTTTTTTGAATACGAATTTTATTGTACTTGGAAATCCTGTCAGGATAAGCGGGATAAATCTGACTGATAGCCATATCCAGCCAGCTTCGCCTGTCCTCAGGCACACCGCGCAGCAAAAGCAGGTCATTAACGGAAAAAGAAACAACGGACAAGTTGGAGCAAAAATCAGCAGACTTGCTTTTCTTAACCTGATTAACCTTCATTTCCTTACGTTTGGGAGGATTAATCAAAACCTCGAGTTCTTTTTCCATATCGTTTTTTTCAACAACAGCCTTCAGTTTTGCAAAATCCTTATCCCACATTATTAATTCTGAATCGTTTTTTGCACGTGCAGAATTAAGACAGGAAAGATAATACAAAGATTCCAGAAGATTGGTCTTACCCTGTGCATTTTTACCTATCAAAAGAATTTTGTGTTTTGTAAAATCAAGACTCAAATCCCTGTAGTTTCTATAATTCTTTAATTCAACAGACTTTATAAACATAAGAATATTATACCATCTTATGCCGCACTGATAAGCATATTAATAAGCGTGTTTATTTCTTCGTAGCCTCTGTGCAGCGCAGACCCGTATTTTTCATAAAAAGCACCGCCTCTTTTCACCGCCTTGAGGTCAGCCTCAGCCATTATGTAGAGCATAAGAAAATCATTCCCGTTTTTAAGAATCTCTGCAAATTCCGAAGCTGCTGTAATGCCTCTGTTGTATCTTTCAGACCAGTCATGATGTCTTATAATCAGACATATCCTCTTTTTCAAGCTTTCAGAAATATCAAACCTGCTCAATATCACAGCAGCATCTTTTGAAGAGCACTCGGGATGAGACTTGTCTATCTCGCCTTCTTTCTTGGTAAAGTCGTGCATTAAAACAGCAGCCTGCAAAACATGCCTGTCCTCAAACGAAAGATTTCTGTATAAACGATTGAGCATTATCCCCTGCAAAACCTTTAGAGTATGCACATCCACACTGTAACTGTGAGTGTGGTGCTGTATTTTTCCTATTATCGTATAAAACTCCGGAAAAACACCGGCAATAACATTGAGATAATGAGAAAGCAGAGGATTGTTTTCTACTGATATTTCATTTTCAAGGGTAAACCTTTTTACACAATCATAGACTTCACTGACATCTTTAATATCATCTTCTTTTAAATTTCTGACAGACGGATACCCCCTGAAAGTAAGCCACTGCGGGCTTTTTTCAAGCACAAACCCGAAACGCGATGTAACAGCGTTTTTTTGTTCAATATCATAACCGAGCAGCAGCCTGTTAACATCGGCAATAAAATCATGCCTGCAATATTTCAACTCAAGACAAAACCCCGGAGCCTCAAAGTCTTCTGTCAAAAAGGCACTTCCTGCCTGCTCCATCTGCTGCATTACATTATAAAAACTGTCCAACGAATCTGCCATACTAATATAATATTAATAAATTATTCAATAACAAGAAAAGATTTTAATTTTCTTGCATTTTTATTTTTGTCTGATGTTATTTCAAAATTCTTGTACTCCGGATTGCCCGTGCCTTTGTAATTCAATGATGTAGAGCCTCCGCCGTCAAAGTTCATTGCCTTTTCAAGACATAAATCCTCGCACACCTTATAAAGTTCGGGTAGAGTAAGCTTGTGATAAATGTTCGCAATGATAATGTAAATATCACCGTCTTTTATACCTATAGCGGTTCTTGCACATTTTTTAAGCGCTGTAATAGAGTCTCTTGTAACCTTGCCGTTCTCGTCTTTTGTCACAAAATATTCCCGTGACAGCTTCAAATCAGGATAAATCATAGGCCCTGCCTGAATCGAATGTACAATACTGCACTTAAAAGGCGCTCTCGCATTGTGGGGTGCAATATCATATCTTGTCTCGCCTTTGCAGTCTAAGACTCTGAACTCTGTTCTGTTCAATATAGTGTCTAAGTGAGGCATAAGTGCCTGATTGTTCATAAGGCTCTTATTTGTCTTTGGGTCAAGAACAGTTTTCCCGTCTATTACAACATAAGAAGACGTCTTTTGATTGTTCGGGTCAAAATATCCTGCATTTATAACAAGTTCTGCTTTCGTCTGCTTAAAAACCTCGTTGTTGTAAGTCAAAAGACTTGTTACATAAGGATATACCTTAGAGTTTCTTTCTTTCGGGATTCTTATTATATAAAGCCCTTTGTTGTTTGTTATTTCTATATTTTTACAGCCGCTGCACCTGACAGGACAGGCTCCTGTTGTAAAAAACAACACGGCACAAAACAAAACAGTGAGTGATAATATTTTTTTCATTTGTAAATTCCTCTGAATACAGAACTATTATACTCCAATGTTAGTTAATCGTATAACTTGAATGAATCCTCCGCTATAGTTTCCGACAGAGTATGAATTTTTTCCAGAAGATAGTCCGTAAAATATGTAAGAATGTATGTTTTTGAACAAATTCTTTCGTCTTCGAGAAGAATTTTGCTAAGGATTCTTGCATGCGTAGAAAACAGAGAGATGTCTTCTGCATTGTCTTTTATTTGTTTTTTAAGAGTCATAATATGCCACCCGCATTATTACAATAAAATATGATAGTATCATACTATTTTGCAATTTACATGTCAACCATAAAATATTACACTGTTGTAAATTAATGGTAAAAGGTTGACAAAAGGATTGCAAAAGGTTATGCAAAAATACAAAGAAGACAAACAAAGATTCGTAATAGTAATAGAAAAAATGCTGCTTGATAAACTAAAAGAACAGGCGCAAAAAGAAAACCGCTCCACAAGCAACATGGCAGTAACAATAATCAGAAACTACTTTGAAGAAAATAAGTAAAAAACTTCAATGCCGGCACCGCACGCGGTTCTGTAATCTCTTACAAATCTTTTATTTTCTTAAATATAAATATGGCAATCAAAATAGCTATAGGCTGAATTGAAGAAGTAATGTAAGGACTCAATATCCCTTTCTCAGCACACATGTCGAAAAACGGCAGCGTAATATAATAACCGAATACAATACCAATCCCGATTACAAAATTAACAAGCTTCTGCTCTCTGGGCTTTGAAAAACCGAGCAAACAACCTAACACCGCAAAAAGAACACATATTGCAGAATGGAAATATCTCTGCAGATACTTGTTGAGCATAAATCTGTATTCGTCTCTCAGATTTTCATCCTTGAGCATCCTTATATATTCCGTGATTTCGGAATTGTTTAGTTCTCTCTCTTTCTTGGTGGAATAAGACATAATCTTAAACGCAATATTTGCCTTTTCCCCTGAAAGAACCTGCTGGTCTTTTATATTGGTAATACTCTTAAAAACTCCGTCTCTTGTAAGTTCGTATTTTTTTACATTATGGATTACCCAGCTGTCTTTTGTATACACAGCATAATCCGCCTGCAAAATACTGCTCAAAACACTCGTGTCCTGATACTGTGAAGAATCAAAGTTCAATACAAGAGGACGGCTTATCATGTCGCTGTAGTACCTTGGTACAACAATAATTTTCTTAAGCTGGTCTTTGTCTGCCTTTACAGTATAAACAAAATGAGTCTCATAACCTTCATGCTTGAGCGCATTTATCTTCTTTTCACTGTATGGAATAAGGGTGTTATATAACGAAAAACATAAAACAGATACGAATATACTAAAAATAATTATAGGATATACAATCCTCCAGAACGTAAGCCCTATACCTCTTAAAACAGTAAGTTCAGAGTCTTTGCTTAATTTGTCAAAAGTAAATAATGTACCCAGCAAAAGTCCTACAGGCAAAGCCTTACCTACAATTTTCGGAATCTCGTATATCAATAACTGCACACCAACCCACGGGGTATAAATCCCTGCCAAGGTTCTTTTAATAACCTTCAAAAGGGTCTCGGGAGCAATCCAGATTACAACAAAAAGAAAAATGCACACCAGAGTAGCAGCAAATACCTGTTTTGTAATATATCCGTCAAAAATCTTGAAAGGTAATTCGATTTTACGCAATTTCATTACAGAGTAAAATCCTTTCCGAGATAGAACTGTTTTGCAACAGGGTCATTTGCAACCTCAACACTCTTACCCTGAATCTTAATCTTACCGTCAAAAATTACGTATGCTCTGTCCGTGATAGAAAGAGTAGCCTTGGGGTTGTGGTCTGTAATCAATACCCCGAGCCCTTTTTCTTCGGATAATTTTCTTATGTTGTCTTTGATTTCACCGATAGCAATCGGGTCAATCCCCGTAAAAGGCTCGTCAAGAAGAATAAACTCCGGACTTGCTGCGAGTGCTCTTGCAAGCTCTACCCTTCTTCTTTCTCCGCCGGATAAGGAAATAGCAGAAAACTTTCTCTTTTCCCACATACCGAATTCGTTTAATAAATCCTCAAGCTTCTGCTGCTTTTCGTCTTCTTGCAGCTTATCGTTCATCTGCAGAACAAGTTTTATATTATCCTCAACAGATAATTTTCTAAAAATTGACGCCTCCTGAGGAAGATAACCGATACCTTCTTTTGCACGGACATTCATCGGCACATCGGTCAAATCTTTGTCATCAAGAAAAACTTTACCGCCGTTAGCTTTAACAAGACCTACAACCATATAAAAAGTCGTTGTCTTGCCGGCACCGTTAGGCCCCAGAAGCCCCACAACCTCACCTTTGTTTACCTCAAAACTGATGTCATTAACAACAGTTCTGTCTCCGTATATTTTTACAAGATTTTGCGCAATGATTTTCATATTTCCACCTTTACAAAAAAGGATAGCACAAAACGGAATAAAAATTAATATGATTACGCTTTCTTATCCAAAACTTTTGTCTGCTGCGGTTCTTGTTTATCGGATTTTTTATCCATACCCAGCCCATTCATAATCGGGTGAAGAATAAGGTGGCTAATCTCAGGTGCAAGTATGGTCAAACCAATAACGGAACCGACTATGGAAGAAAGTTCTATAGAACCTTTAGCAAGCTTAAACATTTTGCCTCCGCTTGTAATATCGTCTTTTTTCCAATTTTTTAAATATTCAACAAGAGGAGTTCCATCCTTAAACTCTTTTGTTTTATTTGTTATATCAACTATATCTGAAGGGATAGCATCCCAGAATTTTTGATACTGAGGATCCATTCTTCGTTCTTTCGGAACGTGTGCAAGGTGATAATATGACAGCATCTGCTTTGCACTTCTAAAATTCGGCAGACCTTCGTTTTTAAAAATCTTCTGGAACAATTTAAATCCGCCGTTTTTAAATACCGGAGGAATAACCGCTACATAAATACCAAAACATAACAACTGATATAAAAGCTCTTTTGTTGCCGAATATTTTCTTGTTTCTTTGTCAGTATTTTTATCTATCAAAGTAAACGCAGGTCTGCCTATAGCTTTTAGACCTGTTTCTATTTTTACGCAGGCATCGGTATTTTGGGCGATTGTTTGAAAAGCATTGCTTGTAATTGCATTAACGAACATACTCATATCAGCCACCTACCTTCATACCGTAATTCTGCATACGTGCATTGTACAATGATTCCATAAGTAATCTGCTGTTAGGCGAAAGCTTAGGTGAATATACAGCAGCCGCACTTCCTATATCAGCATTGGTTTCAGCAGCATTTTCTCTGATATCAAGCTTGCCCTGCTCGGGTTTATTGCCGAATTTAATTTTTTTCTTGTCATTCACCTTTTTAACAAAATCCATAACCGGCTTGAGAGTCACATTGCAAATCGCAGGAATAAGCACACCTGCCGTTAAACACACACTGAACAGCGACAATCCGTTTGCAATTTTCTTTTCGCTTTTGCCTGTTTTTTTTGCAAGCACAGGGGCAAGTGTCTTAAATATTTTATGAGTAGCTATATAAGAACAAAAAGCAATAGCCTCTGTCAAACCTTCTCTGAAAGCAGCATATTTTTTAGTTTCTTTATCCGACTTTTTGTCCATCATTGTAAAAGTCGGACGCATAACACCCTTGAACACGGCAATTGCAAGAACAGCATATAAAGCATCATTGTGTTCACCCAGACTTTCACAAATTCTTTTTAAATTATTATAAGCAAAACCCATAATATACTAATTGTTCTTTCTAATAGGTTTCATTCCTTCACACCTACATGAAGTTTGAACATAAAAAAAAATGCTAATCGGCAACTCTGTTTGTAACATTTTTTCACAATCCTTATTATAAAATAAACAAGAATAATTTCTACCCTTTAGCGCGTTTGCCTAAAAAGGTCTTTTATGTTTCAATAGACTTGAATGGAGGTTTTTGATGGAGAGAACATTTGTTGCGATTAAACCTGACGGCGTAAAAAGAGGTTTGATAGGAAACATTATCAGAAGAATAGAGCATAAAGGCTATAAAATTGTAGGACTAAAAATGCTCCAGCCGACTCTGTCAATCGCAGAACAACACTATGCCGAACACAAAGGAAAACCGTTCTATCAATCTCTGATTAACTACATAACATCAGGTCCGATTGTTGCAATGGTTGTAGAAGGTAAAAACGTAATCGAAGGTATGCGCCACATGATGGGTTCTACTGTACCTAACGATGCACAGGTAGGTACAATAAGAGCAGATTTTGCACAAACAAAAGAATGCAATACTATCCATGGCTCTGACTGTCCCGAAAGCGCAGAAAGAGAAATCAATATCTACTTTAAACCCGAAGAACTCTGTGAAGACTGGAAAACTATGATGGAATACGTCTGGGAAAGCATGCCCGAAGAATAAGGAAAACATGAAATCAGATTACTTTTCATATGAATTGTTAAAAGAAGATAAAAAGACCGGAGCACGCGCCGGTCTTTTGCATACACCTCATGGAGATATTGAAACGCCCATCTTTATGCCGGTGGGCACAAATTCTGCTGTCAAAATGATGACAAACGACCATCTGAAAGACACAGGAGCGCAGATTATTCTGGGCAATTCATACCATCTTTCCTTAAGACCGGGTAATAAACTCATAAAAGAATTCGGCGGTCTGCATAAATGGATGAACTGGGATAAACCAATCCTGACCGACTCAGGAGGTTTTCAGGTGTTCAGCCTTGCAGATTTGAGAAATATAACAGAAGACGGCGTAAAATTTAAAGACGCCAAAACAGGTACGGAATATTTTATTAACCCTGAAATTTCAATGGAAATCCAGCAGGATTTGGGCTCTGATATTGCAATGGCATTTGACGAGTGTGCACCGTATCCCTGCACATACGAAGAAGCTAAACTCGCAATGGAGCGCACTCACAGATGGCTCGAAAGATGTTTTAAAGCGCACACCAGAGATGATCAGGCACTTTTCCCGATTGTACAGGGAGCATTTTATGATGATTTAAGAAAAGAAAGCGCAAGAGTAATCTCAACTTTTGACGCTGTAGGATACGCCATAGGCGGTGTCAGTGTAGGAGAACCGGCAAATGTAAAAAATCATTTTGTCGAATTAACAGCCCCGCTCCTGCCAAGGTTAAAACCCAGATACCTCATGGGCGTAGGCACTCCCGAAGATTTGCTTGACGGAATTTTGCGCGGAATTGATATGTTCGACTGCGTACTGCCCACAAGAAACGCCCGCCACGGTTCTTTCTTTACGCATAACGGCAGAAAAATTATAAAAAATAAAGAATTTGAGCGTGACGCAAGCCCGCTTGATGAAAATTGCTGCTGCTATGCGTGCCGCAATCACACAAAAGCATACATAAGGCATCTGTACAGAGCAGGCGAAGCAACAGCAGCCATACTTTTGAGCATTCACAACATTCAATTCCTTATTGACTTAGTAAAAGAAGCACGAAAAGCTATTCTTGAAGACAGATACGAAGAGTTTTATAAAGAATCAATGCAAAAACTTTTTCCAAAAAAGTAACAAATAAGCCCTAATCGGCTGTAATTTCTAATTTTTTCTTTTAAAAAACAAGAATATATGATACTATTATCTTAGTTTAGTATATAGAATTAAATATTTTTTATATGAATTGATAAAAATTCAACAACACAAATAAAATTAGACCGAATACGCGCACAGCGTGTTGGGTTATGTGTATATATAGAAAAAAGAGGTATAGGACAATCGACACAATGACTTTATTAACTGCAGTTTTAGCATTTGCCCTGATTGCCGCTATGGGTACAGCATTTGTAATCTGGCAAAAGAAAAAAACAGTGCAGGCACTTTATGAAAAACTTTCAAAAGAAAACGACGAAAAAGAAACTCTTTTGAAAAAAGAAGCAATGATTCAGGCAAAAGAAGCATTGCATAATGAAAGAGAAAAATTTGACGAAGAAGTCAGAGAACGCAGGCAGGATTTGCAAAGAGCAGAAGATAAACTCTTGAAAAAAGAAGATATGCTCGAGGACAAACTGCAAGAAGCAAACGACAAAGTTTATGAAACACAGAAAAAAATGGATGAACTTCTTGAAAAAGAAGACTATCTTGCTGATTTGATTGCAAAACAAATTGAAGAAACTGAAAAAATTGCAGGCATGTCGCGCGAAGAAGCACGCCATATGCTGATGGAGCAGTTAAAACAAGATCTTCAACAGGAGCAGATGCAGCTTATCAAAGAAAACGAAGCAAAAATCAGAGAATCTGCAAAAGAAATGGCGCAGGATATTCTCTCTACAACAATGCAAAGATGCGCAATAGATCAGGTTGTTGAATCAACCGTATCTGTTGTTAATCTTCCTTCTGACGAGATGAAAGGCCGTATTATCGGACGTGAAGGCAGAAACATCAGAACTTTAGAAACGCTGACAGGTGTAGACCTTATTATTGACGACACACCGGAAGCAGTTGTTCTTTCAAGCTTTGACCCTGTGCGTCGTGAGATTGCAAAAGTGGCACTGGAAAAACTCATCTCAGACGGTCGTATCCACCCTGTAAGAATCGAAGAAATGGTGGAAAAAGCTCAGGAAGAAATTGAAGAAAAAATTAAAAAAGAAGGTGAAAACGCAGCCGTTGATATGGGCGTTTTGAATCTTCATAAAGAGTTAATCAAAACACTCGGACGTTTGTATTACAGAACAAGCTACGGTCAGAATGTTTTGAAACACTCGCTCGAGGTCGGACACATTGCAGGAATGCTGGCAGCAGAACTCGGCGCCAATGTTCAGATTGCAAAACGTGCCGGACTCTTGCACGACATAGGCAAGGCTGTCGACCAGACTCAAGATGGTACGCATATTGAACTTGGTGTTGAACTTGCCCGTCGTTACGGTGAAAAAGAAGAAGTTATTCACGCAATAGAAGCGCACCACGACGATGTTACAGCAAATACGATTGAAGCAGTTCTGGTAAAACTTGCGGATGCTATATCAGCCGGACGCCCCGGTTCAAGACGAGATACTCTTGAAATCTACATCAAAAGACTTAACAAAATAGAGGAAATTGCCTCAAGCTATGAGGGAATTAAACAGTCTTTTGCGGTACAGGCAGGTCGTGAGGTAAGGATTATTGTCCAGCCTGACATGTTCGATGATCTGGCAAGTGCAAAGTTAGCCCGTGATATTGCTAAGCGTATTGAAGAAGAACTCGACTATCCGGGTCAAATCAGAGTTACTGTTGTACGCGAAATCAGAACTACAGAAATTGCTAAATGATTTGACCTGTACACGCAGGCAAAACATGAATGAACTAATAAAAGTACTATTTATAGGCGACATTGTAGGACGCCCCGGGAGAAATATAGTAAAAGACTACCTGGGCGTTCTAAATGCGTCAGATAATCCGTATGATTTTATAATTGCCAATGTGGAAAATGCTTCCCATGGCTTCGGTCTGACAGAAAAGAACCATAATGAATTGTCTGAAATCGGGATAAATTGCTTCACCTCAGGCAATCATATATGGGATAAAAAGGATATTTATTCATATATCAATGATTCTGATAAATTAATCCGTCCGTGGAATTACCCGAAAGGTACTTACGGGGTCGGGTATCGTATCTTTGATATTAAAGGGACAAAAATTGCGGTTATGAATTTTTTGGGCCGCACTTTTATGAACCCTGTTGATTCTCCGTGGGAGATTATTGAAAAAGAAATCGAAAATATCAAACAATCTGCCCCGATTGTTATTGTAGATTTTCATGCAGAAGCAACAGCAGAAAAAATTTGTTTCGGCAGATTCTGTTCAGAGCATAAAATCAGTGCTGTTCTTGGCACACATACCCATGTGCAGACAGCTGATGAAAAAATTATTAATGATTACACGGCATATATCACAGACGCAGGATTTTGCGGTGCATACAATTCCATAATAGGCATGGGCTATGAAGGCTCTTTAAAACGACTTGTAACAAGCATACCGGAGCGCTTTGATATAGATGACTCCCCCGTTGTTGAACTCAATGCCGTTTCAATGAACTTTGATGCCGTTTCAGGGCAGGCACAAAGCATAGAAAGAATTCATTTTATAAAAGATTACAGTGAGGTAACAGCATGATGAAAGGATAGAAAGGTGAAAGTCGATTTACACATTCACACAACCTATTCGGACGGGGTATTCTCGCCTGAAAAGATTGTGGATACTGCTATTGACGCGGGTTTGGATGCTATCGCAATTACTGACCACGACAATGTCCTGGCGTATCCGATAGCCCTGAACTATGCAAAAAAAATCGCTGACAGTGGCGGAAAACATCTTGAGATACTTCCGGGTGTAGAAATCAATACAATCTATAAAGATGTTGAAATCCATATCCTCGGGTATTTTATGAACCGTGATGACAGTGACTTTCAGGCTATGTTAAAGTCGCAGCAAAAAGCCCGTATCGAGCAGACAGAACAGATTCTCCATCTTTTAAACAAAAAAGAAGGTATACATGTGACTTTTGATAAACTCAAAAGCCTTGTAGCAGAAGGAGGGAGTATAGGACGTCCTCATATTGCAAAAGCAATTACTCTGGCAGGCGGTACAACGAGTGTTATGGAGGCTTATAATAAATACATAAATAATGACTCTGAAGTTTATGTGCAGAGAAAAACAATCTCTCCGCATGAAGCTATAGAAATCATCTATGATGCAGGCGGAATCCCTGTTTTTGCGCATCCTTTTGACGTAGAAGACGCTGAAAACTTAATCAAAGAGTTTATGCATTACGGCTTAAGAGGGGTGGAGGCTTATCACAGAAAACACTCGCCGGCGATGGTCGAGTATTATTCATCTATTGCCGAGAAATGCGGACTTATTATTACAGGCGGTTCTGATTTTCACGCACCAAACCCTAACAACGGTCAGATAATCATGGGCAAAAATTTCATCCCTGAATGGATATACGACAAGCTGATGAAAGAAAAAAAACAACTTGATTTAGCAAGGTAAGCGATGATACTGAAGCCTTATGAAAGAAACAGTTAGATCTGGCAATATAAGCAATGATGATGAAACAACTTAAAGCATTTAACATGGTAGAAATAATGATTGTGGTCTGCCTACTGGCAACCACAGTCATACTCTGCCTGCCAACCATTTTCAATAACTCCAAAGAAGCTAAAATAATCTCCGGCTGGAAACGCAGTTTTGCTGAAATGCAGTCTAACTTTGAAGTTTTTAATGTTAGCGATGCTGATGTGATTGAAAAAATCTGCCGCAGCAATGTTACGGAAAAAGAACCTGAAATTTTTAAGGTAATAAGCCCTTACCTGAATGTTGATTTGAGCAGAAACCCGAATCCCCTGAAATCTTACCATTATAGGTTCAAGAACGGTTCACAGATTCCAATGCAATCAATGGTTTTCACAAAATTCTTTGCCTATCAGGAAAACGGAAATATAGTAGGGTTTAGATGGCTGGACTGCGAGTGCAGCGACAAAGTGCCCTGCGCAACGGCAATTTTTGACCTTAACGGCATAAAAAAACCTAATCGCATTGGGGACGACATTTTTGGAATATACATATACAAAAACAGAATAGAAGCTTTTGGTGCAGAATTTACAAACAATCAGCTTGAAAGACAATGCACCCCGCATACAAACGGACTCGGCTGCTCCGAGTACTACTTAAGAGGCGGTAAGTTCTAATAATATATTGATAATATGTATTATCAAAATTAAAAGTGCGGTATTTTGATATCGCACTTTATGGTTCGTTTTTAAAGAATACTACAATGTTTTTTGTAATTGCGCTCTGTCCGTATATTTCTGGTCAATTTGACCTGCTTTGTAGCTATGGTTCTTAACAATTTTTGCAATTGCAATACCGCCAAGTCCTAATATTGAAGCTAAAACCTTTTGGGGAGCCGGTACTCTTGCAATTGAAGCTAGTATCCGGCCGGGAAGCGCAAGTCCCTGACTTAAAGCTGCTACCAAGCCCAATTTAGCCTCGTGTATTAATTGGCGAACTATGCCAACCTTGCCATATTTAACTCTATGTTTATTAATACTAGCAATATGTTTCTTCCAACCCGTATCCCATATTTTGTTACCTTTATTGATCAGTTTCTTAGCAAAAACCTTAAAATAATTATGTATCATACGATTCCAAGCTGGATTTTTGTATGTCTTCGGGTCTCCCATAAAGCTAACAATTTTTGATAAAGGGAAAACTGTTGCTGCAAGTGTTGCTGCAGCTGTACCTGTAACTTTAGCTGCACAAGCAACATTATTTTTTGTCTTTTCGACAGATTTGTCCATTCTGTTCCCAATAGTACCTTTAACAAGGGGGTATTGTACTGCAAAACTTGTCATAATTAACCTTCCTTTCTTTGTCTAAAATTTAACCTACTTTACTTTTATGAATACTTATTTTTTAAGAAAAAGCCTAAACTATAGTGTAGGGTGGAGTTTAGGCTTTAGGAAATTTCTTTTTGTGTAAACTCCTTACTCTTATATGAAGTATTTTGTTTTTTTAAATTGCTTAATTTTATGAAATTAAATTTCATATTATTCATAAATATAGCAATATTGCCTCATTACAGGTTTACAAAAGTTAATATATCATGATATTTCACATCGGATTAAACAAAAAAATTCAATATAACATTTCTGGTAAATTAAATGGATATAAAAAAAGAAATAGGCGAAAAAATAAAACGACTTAGAAAAAAAGAAAATTTACTCAAGAACAACTTGCAGAAATAATCGATATTTCGCCAAGAAATCTTAGTAATATAACAGGGTATCAACTTTGCTAAAGCTAATACTTTAGAAAAAATATTGATAGCCCTGAACATTTCAACTGAAGATTTATTTTCGAATGATGAATTAAAAAATACTGATGTATTGATTGATGAAATTATCGAACGCGTACATACGTTAGAAAATGATCGTATCAATCTGGAAAAGGTTTACAAAATAATAAAGTTTCTCACAACAAAATAACTTACAAATTATCATCCTCAAACCCGGGAGAACGCGATGGAAGATTTGCATAACCAGGATTAGAAAACACTGTTTTTCTGATAAACTTACTCGTATAATTACCTTTTATGAAAAGCTTTTTAAGTGTATTTTCTCTTACAACAAGAGGATGCATGCTGTCATTGTATCTTGGATCCTTTTCAGATAACTGTGTCCATACTGCGGCTTCAAGAGTCCAAGCATAAGTCTCTTCGTTCAGTGAATTAAAATCATCCTGATGAAGAGCCTCATGCGATAACACTGCCGCAAGAGCAGGAAGCGGAGCATCTTCGTGTTTTTTATTGATATAAATATAAAGTCTTTCTTTTTTCTTCCACCCGAGAGCGTCAAAATTTGTATACGCCTGTCCGAATTTGCTCAAATCCTCAAAATTAACAATCATGGGCTTTCCCGATAAGTTATTCCCAAGAATTGCTTTTCTTGAAAAGCTGCCGAGCCCATTCTTCATAAGCTCCATAGCTTCCATGAGACGTTCATTATCGGTTACACCTTTGTACGTTTTCTTTAATGATTTAGAACGCTCTTTTTGTGCTTTGGAAATCTGATTGCCGGAATCATCCGTATAGATTTCAATTTTTCCTTGTTTGTTGCTTGCCCGTGTATTTTTTACAAAATCATTTGCCTGATTTTTTACGGGAGGTTTCATCATAGGAGGCTGCCCGCCCGCCTGTTCTGCTGAAAATGCCGTAGTTTGAAAAACACACACCGCTGCGAGTACGGCAATTAAATTTTTAAATCTCTTCTTTTTCAATAATCCTATCCTTACTCAACTATGCTTAGATAATATTATTAATTATTATTTTAGCAATATCAAATCGAGCAGTGCCAATGAAAAGTTTTGTAAATTTATTACATTTGAACTTTTTCCATTACCTCATCAGGAATATCAAAGTTTGAATAAACATTCTGTACGTCATCGTGTTCTTCCAGCTTGTCCATAAGAAGAAGAATCATCTTTGCGGTTTTTTCATCAGTAATTTCGAGTGTGTTTTGAGGAAGCTTTGTGAGTTCCGCACCTGTGTGCTTAAATCCAGCTTTCTCTAACGATTCTACAACATTCTGGAAGTTCTCGGGTGTTGTAACAACTTTGTACTCATCATCTTCATCTGCAAAATCATCCGCACCCGCATTGATGGATTCGTCAAAAAGTTTTTCATAGTCGTTATCTTCTTTTGAAAAAGTTACAACACCGGCATCTTTAAACATCCAGCCTACGCAGCCTGTTTCACCGAGGTTTCCGTTGAATTTTGTAAAGTAGCTTCTGATATCGCCTGCCGTGCGGTTTCTGTTGTCTGTCATTGCTTCAACAATCACAGCCACACCGCCTGCACCATAGCCTTCGTAAGTGAGTTCTTCATAGTTTTCGCTTGCACCAGCGCCGCAGCCTTTTTCTATTGCACGTTTGATGTTGTCATTTGGCAGACCGCCTGCTTTTGCTTTTTCAATAGCTGTTCTTAAACGGAAGTTTGCGGCAGGGTCGCCTCCTCCCATTTTTGCGGCTACTATAATTTCTCTTGAATATTTCTGAAAAGCAACGCCTCTTTGTGCATCTACTTTAGCTTTTTTGTGTTTAATTGTTGACCATTTTGAGTGTCCTGACATAAATTTATCCTTTATTAATTATTATAATGTTACTGCACCAACGCTGGCACTTTGTACTGTTTTAGCGTATTTTGCAAGAAATCCTTTAACTTCTTTAGGCGAAAAAGGCTTAAATTCTTTGCGTCTGCGTTCAAGTTCTTCTTCGCTTACAAGAAGGTCGAGTTTTCTTTTCGGTATATCTATTTTAATTTTATCACCGTTTTTAATCAAGCCTATAATTCCGCCCATAGCAGCCTCGGGACAGATATGCCCTATGCACAAACCGCGCGTACCGCCGGAAAAGCGTCCGTCCGTAATCAATGCAACCTTTGCACCAAGCCCCTTACCCGCAATCATGGAAGTAGGAGCAAGCATCTCTCTCATACCCGGGCCGCCTTTGGGACCTTCGTAGCAGATTACCACAACATCGCCTTCTTTTATAAGGTCTTTGTCTATTGCATCCATTGTCTCTTCTTCTGAGTTGAATACTTTTGCCGTTCCTTCAAAAGTAAGGGCAGACGGGTCAACCCCTGAAATTTTTATTACTGCTCCGTCTTGAGCCAGATTACCTTTGAGTATACCCAATCCGGGGTTTGATGTAATCGGGTTGTCGAGTGTGTGCACAATTGTGTTATCAACCCACGCAGCCTGTGCAATTTCAGAGATTTTTAGCCCTGAAACACCTTTTGTGTCTTTAAGTTCGGGAGTATTACCGTAGAGAGTTTTTAATACTCCGGGGATACCGCCCGCATTGTGCAAATCCGTCATCGTAGGCAGAGCAGAGGGGTCGAGTTTGATTATTTGAGGAATTTTATAGCTCAATTCATCAAAATCCTTCAACGAAATATCAATTCCGCCCGAGTTTGCAATTGCAAGAAGGTGCAAAATAGAGTTTGTCGACCCGCCCAGAGCAAGGTCTGTGACAATCGCATTTCTCATTGAGTCTTTTGTAATGATATCAGAGGGTTTTACACCTTTTTCAACAAGTTCGACAATTTTCATGCCTGACTCAAACGCAATCTGTTTTTTCTTAGAAGAAACTGCCGAAGCCGTTGCACAGAAAGGAAGGCTCATACCCATTACCTCTGTGAGGCACGCCATTGTATTTGCAGTGTAGAGACCCTGACAGGAGCCTGCTGACGGACAGCACTCTTCTTCCATTTCGTGAAGGCGTTCTTCCGTGATTTTGCCTGCAGAAAGCTTTCCTACAGCCTCAAAAGAACCTCTAATCATTGTTAAAACTTCATTTTTGGAACATCCGTCCATCATAGGACCTGCTGTTACAACTATGCAGGGAATATCCAGCCTCAATGCGGCAATAAGCATACCGGGCGTTATTTTGTCGCAGTTTGTCAAAAGTACGAGTCCGTCAAGCTGATGAGCTTCGGCTACTGTTTCTACGCAGTCTGCTATCAAGTCGCGTGACGGAAGTGAATATTTCATTCCGCAATGGCCCATTGCAATACCGTCGCATACGGCAGGCGTGCCAAAGATAAATGCCTGTCCTCCGCCTGTGTGGATTCCTTTTTCAATTTGTCTTTCAAGGTCTCTCATGCCTGCGTGCCCTGGTACAAGGTCTGAGAAGGAACTGGCAATACCGATAAAAGGTCTTTTCATACCCTCTTTTGCAACTCCCGTTGCGTACAATAATGAACGGTGTGCTGCTTTGTGTATGCCTTTTTTTACGTTATCGCTTCTCATATATTATTACCCCGTTTACTTAGGACTGATATTACAATAAAAATTATACTACAAGTTTCAAAATAATATGGTATAATCAGGTCTATGAGTTTATATATAAAAAAAGCATTCGGCATTACAAAAGATAATATTATTCTTGCACAGCCATTGATTATATTTTTGATAATAATCAGCTTTACGCTGGCAGGATTGTCACAGCAGACCAACAAAATTTTGCACCTGCTGTTTCTCGGAGCAAATATCCTTCTTTGCACGGCATTTTTTGCAGGATGGTTTTATATGATAAAAAAAGCCATTGCTCACAACCGCAAGGTTGAAAGAGACGAATACAAAGACGAACAGGAAATTGCCGCAGCTTCTTTTGCGCTTGGTAAAGAGTTTTTCCCCGGTGTAGGAGAGTATTTTCTCGGCGTTTCCTTAACCACGGTTGTGTATGTTGTGTTGTATGTTCTTCTGCTTTTTGCATGTTACAAATTCGGACAGCAGTTTTTGCCGAATCCGCACATAGATATGCAAAAATTCCTTGCTGCTGCCAACTCAACCCCTGCGGAAATGCACAAATATGTATACAGTTTGAGTTTTGACCAGATAAAAGCAATAAACTACTGGATGCTTTTTATGGGCGGGGCTGCCTCACTGTTCACTCTTCTGACAATGTTTTTATACCCTGCGCTGTATGACAAATCTGAAAAAGGTCTGTATGTACTGTGGTCGCCGTTCACTGCTTTTAACAGAAATATTGTTTTTATATTCAAACACTTTTTCGGTTCACTCGGAATAATGCTGTTTTTATTCTTCTTAAATATAATCCTGTCGATACTCAGCATTGTTTTTAACCTGAATCTGATACTTGCAATTGTCGGATTGATAATATCCTTCTATTTTATGACTTATGCTGTGGTATTAATATTTTTGTATTATGAAGAAAACAAATAAAAAAACTGTCATTGCTATAGTAGGTCCTACTGCATCAGGCAAAACATCGCTGGCTGTTGAACTGGCAAAAAAACTGAACACGGAGATTATTTCTGCAGACTCAAGACAGATATATAAAGAGTTTGATATTGCAACAGCAAAACCCTCAAAAGAAGAAATGCAGGGTATAAAACACCACCTCATGGACATTGTGGAGCCTGCAGAAGAATTTAGTGTTGCTGATTTTGCGCACAGAGCAAAAAATATCATGGAAAATCTTTTTGCAACGGGCAAAATCCCTGTTGTTGCAGGAGGTACGGGTCTGTATTTCAGGATTCTTCTGGAAAACTACGATATGCCGAAAGTTCCTCCGAACAGAGAACTGCGCGAAGAATTGCATAACATAGAAAAAGAACAGGGTGTTGATGCACTTTACAAAATGCTTTGCGAACACGACCCGGTGCTTGCTCAGAATATGCACCCGAATAATTCTGTAAAAATTGTACGTGCATTGGAAGTCTGCCAAACACTGGGAATGCCCATGTCTCAAGCACAAAAGAAAAAAGAACCGGAATATGACGTAAGATGGTTCGGCTTGGGGCATCTCAACGGTGAGGAAAGACAGTTTCTCTATGACAGAACAGATAATCGCGTGGATTTGATGATTCGTCAGGGTCTTGAAAATGAAGCAAAAAAATTGTATGAAAAATACGGAAAGATTCAAAGTCTTGAAAAAACTATCGGCTATCAGGAATTTATTGATTACTTTGAAAATCATATAACATACGATGAATGCGTGGAAAAAATAAAACAAAATACAAGAAGATACGCCAAAAGACAACTCACATGGTTCAGAAAAAATCAGGACATAATATGGCTGGATATACAAAAATACGATAAAAACGCATGTGTTGATACCTGTTTAACGTATTTGAAAGATATATTGCAATAATAAAAAAGAGGTTAAAAAGATTGATGAACAAAGAAAACTTTATGATTTTTTTTAAAAAATACAAGGAGGCTTTTGCCTTTATACTGCTTATGTTTCTTTGCTATTTCTTATACTTTTTCCCTCAGGTTTTATCAGTCAAAGCCTTTGGTATAACTGATATAAAAATACAGCTGCCGGTAGCTTTAACGGCAGTATTCGGAGTATTCACCGTATACTGGACGGGAAGAAAAATTTCCTCCAAAAAATACGGAATTATTTCTGCAATAATCCTTGCTACCTGTATTGAATATATTATGCACGCAAAGTTTTCTTCTATAGTAACTATGCTGAGCGTATGCATTGCTGCATCATTTTATACCGGGATTTATACCCTGTTCGGTTCGAAAAAATACAGAAAATATTTCTGGTGGCTTTCATACATTTTTGCAGGACTGGGAATCCTGACTGCAGACCTTTTTGCATTTGTCGTGCCTGCAGTAAGCATACTTCTCTCTTACATCGCTGCACGCAGATGGAAAGAAATTTTTAAACCCGTATATTTTATACCCGGTATAATTCTCTTTATTCTTGTTTCTCTGCCGTGGCATATTCTTGCATATCAGCATGGCATGCAGATATTTTCGCGGTTTGAACCTATAAAACACGGAAATATAATACAGATTTTGACAGGCTCTTTATATCTGTTTGTTGTCGGATTTATGCCATGGATATTCTCGTTTCTGTCTCAGATTATTGTGTATTTTAAAAAACATTTAAAAGAAACCGGCGAATACTTTTCAAAGTTTAATAATCTGCAGCCGCTTGAGCGGTTTATGCTTGTGAATGTCATATTTCTTGCGGTTATATTTGTGTTCCAGCTTATGCCCGGTATGAGCATCACACTTCCGGCAATATTCCCCGCATCAATGATACTGGGTAAATTCTGGTTTGATTATATTTGTAAAGATGAACACTGTCGTGCTGTGAATATTTCCACACTTGTGCTAAATTTCGGTTTTATAATTTGTGCGGTACTGCTTATGTTTAGTCTTCAACAAATGATAAATACAGGATATACAAAAGAATTATCCCTGCCTGTTACAGGACTTGTAATCATTATGGCAGCAGTCACACTGAATATTTTTGCAATAGTAAAAGACAAAAGGCTCCTGCATTTCTTTGCTCTTGCGGGATTTGTAGCTGCTTTAACAGTGTTTGTTGTATAATATTGGTAATTATTATTTTCATTAAGGAGAATCCCTGTGTTCGAACGTTTTACGGAAAAAGCAATTAATATAATATCTCTGGCACAAAAAGAAGCAGCCGATTCACATACTTATAAGATTTATCCTGAACATATACTGCTCGGGGTTCTCGAGTCTAAGTCAAATATTTGTTCGCGTCTTCTTGCTTACGGCGGAATGAACACGGAAAAATACAAAGAATACGTTTTAAAAAAATACAGCGATGTTTCGCACCGGTTCAAACATACTAATATAGCATTCAGCGAAGGTTCTCAAAAAGTTATCAAACTTGCATCGGAACTTGCCAAAAAGAAAAATTCTTATATTATGTCGGAACACTTATTGATTGCGCTTGTACTGACTGCAGAAAAATCCGACAAAGAACTTTTAAAAGATTTTCAAGACAACAATGTTGATATTCTAAAACTCAAACAAACACTTTTAAAACTCATTGAAAAAAACAATAAAAAGAATGAAATCCACCCCGAAGTGGAAAGAAGAAGCGATAAAAGCCCGTATTCTACGGTTCAATCAATATTTAAAGACGGAGATGCAAAAGAAATATTAGACAGAGCCGTAGCAAAACTCACCGCGTCTCATTACGAGATTCTCGGAACAGAGCAGATAGTTCAGTCGGTGCTCGAGGATTCCAATTCTGATGTAACAAAATTACTCAACGAATCCGGCATAAATCTTGAAAATTATTGTTCTAAGTTGAACGAAGTTTCATCGCGTCAGGCGGAATTCGAAGAAAAACAGATAATTTTTACACCCAATGCGTTTAAAACAATGCTTCTTGCGTTTGAAACAGCGAAGGAACTGGGTTCTGCAAACGTAAAGCCCGAGCATATTATTCTCGGCATACTAAAGGCAAAAAGCGGTATTGCTTATAACATTTTCAAAGAATTTAATATTAATGACGATAATCTTGCGCATAAGATAATCAAACCCATTGAAAAACAAATGCCTGAAACTCTTACAATCCTCAGGCTTGCCAAACGGGAAGCCCAGTCAATGAACAGAAACATTGTCGGCAGCGAGTTTATTCTCCTCGGTCTTATCGGAGAAGGCGCGGGAATAGGGGCAAGAGTGCTGTCACAGCTGGGTATAACCATCAAAGATGCGCGTATTGAAGTAGAAAAAGTACTGGGATACGGCAATTCTTATTCGTTTGGAGAAGTTGTTTTTTCTGACAGGGCAAAGAAAATTCTGGAAATTGCCTGGGAAAAAGCCCAAAAACATAAGAATACAAAAATCGCTTCCGAAAATCTTCTTTGGGCAATCACACAGACGCCTGATTCCGTTGCAATGCAGGTTTTATCCAATCTTGGCGTTGATGTGCTTGAGATTAATCAGGGTATTCTAAAAGAACTTGAAATAATCAAGAATAATGATTAGTAACCTTAATGTCCTGCATGAACCAAAAATCTAAAATAGATATAAATTGAACTCATTACAAGAGAAACAAATGTAATCAAAGCACCGTATTTGAGATACTTCATAAACGGAATCGGTTTTCCGTGTGCAGCAGCTGTTTCTGACACAATAACGTTTGCCGCAGCACCGATGATGGTCATGTTACCGCCAAGACAAGCACCCAAAGACAGGCACCACCAAAGAGGATGAGCATATTGCGCCCCTTCTACAAGCTGGATTTGATAAATCATTGGCGCCATGGTCGCGGTGTAGGGGATGTTGTCCACAATACCTGACAAAATTCCTGATGCCCACAAAATAAGCATTGCCGCAGCAGACTCGTTGCCTTTTGTCACATCAAGAATCCACTGTGCCATAATTTTTATGCCGCCTGCGGCCTCAAAACCGCCTATGATAATAAACAAGCCTATAAAAAAGAATATAGTGTTCCATTCCACACCGTTTAGAACCCTTTTGGGGCTTTCAAATATCATCAAAAAGCTTGCACCCGCAAGCGCAATAACGTGCGATTCAATGTGTATAATGTCATGCAGTATAAATCCTAAAATAACAAGAGCCAGCACAACACCCGAGCGTATTGCAAGAGATTTGTCCGTAATGGTTTTGCTGTTGTCCAGATGAGCAACAGCTTCCATCTTGTCTTTTGCTGCAACAAGGTCTTTTCTAAAGCACAGCCACAGGATAAACAGAGTCACAACAAGAATCAAAAGCACAATGTCTGTTAATTCCATTAGGAATGTCATAAACGTAAACCCTGCTTTGCTTCCGATAATGATATTCGGCGGGTCGCCGATGAGAGTAGCCGTACCGCCAATGTTGGAGGCAAGAATCTCTGTAATAAGGTAAGGAAGCGGGTTTATATCAAGATATTTTGCTACAAGAAACGTAATCGGCACAACAAGGATTACCGTTGTTACGTTGTCTAAAAACGCAGAAGCAAATGCCGTAAAAAATCCAAGTACAAGAAGGATTTTAACGGGATGACCTTTGGTTTTTTTTAACAATTCGTTAGCTATCCACGTAAAAATACCGCTTTTGCTTGCAATGCTCACAATTATCATCATAGAAACAAGCAGAAATATTACGTTAAAATCCACAAAGTTTATAAAATAATGCGGGTCTATTGCGGCCTCATGTCCTTTAGACTGCGCAAGAAGCCCCAGCATAAGCGTTATTGCCGCACCTATCATTGCTACAGTTACTTTTGATATTTTTTCCCACGCAATAAATATATAAGCAATAATCAATATGGCTGCAGAAATCATTAATGAATTTGCCTGTATAAAATTTGATAAATTTTCCATAAAAACTCCGTTAACAGTGAATAATACGATTTTAGCGTGATTTCAAATCCTTGTAAACAACTATTAAACTTAAATTGTAATTGCAATGTGTTTTTGGGATAATTTTTTTACTGCGCACACAATTAGAGAGTGAAATTATGGGATTATTGGAATTTTTTAAAGAACCGCCTGCAGCGGAACCTATTAAAGACGAAGAACAAATTAAAAAAACATACTCTCATTTCAGATTGAGAATGTTTTATTCCTGCTTTATCGGCTATGCAATGTTTTATCTTTGCAAAAAGAATATTGCAGCAGCCCTGCCTTCCATGAGTAAGGAACTCGGGTATTCAAACCTTGAACTCGGGGTTATCGGAAGTTCGCTGTACTTTACTTATGCTATCGGAAAATTTGTTAACGGTATGATTGCAGACCGTTCCGATGTAAGAAAGTTTTTGCCTACAGGCTTGATTCTGGCAGGTCTTGCTAATATCTGCTTTGCGTTGAGTTTTTTTGTATTTACTCCCGGTAAGTTTACATTCTTTGGACTGCCAAGTGCAACAATTTTGTTGTGGGTTTTGGCATTCTTTTGGGGATGCAACGGATGGTTCCAGTCCATGGGATTTCCGCCTGTTGCAAAGAGCCTTACTTACTGGTTTTCTAACTCTGAAAGGGCTACAAAATGGGCTATGTGGTCTACATCACATCAGACAGGTACATTTTTGGCTGTAATACTTTCCGGCTTTGTTATTGCAAAATTCGGCTGGCAGGCTGCGTTTTATATCCCGGGCACATTGGCAATCATCATTGCTTTGTGGATGTTCAACCGTTTGAGAGACAAACCGCAGACAATCGGACTTCCTGATGTTGAAGAATACAGAGAGCACAAACACGAAGAAGCTGCTGCCAAAAAAGAAGACGAAGACGACGGCATGACATATATTCAGATTCTTGTTAAAAATGTTTTGACAAACAAAGCTATCTGGGCACTGGCTATGGCGTATGTGTTTGTTTACGTTATCAGATTCGGTACGGAAGACTGGATTATCAAATACCTTGTAGAAGCAAAAGATAATACTCTTGAGCTTGCTTCTATGAAACTGGCCTGCCTGCCTTTGTTCGGATTTTTCGGAACAATTTCAGCGGGTGTAATTTCAGATAAAGTGTTCAAAGGCGCAAGAGCACCGATTAACGTAATCTTTTTGCTCGGTGTAATCGTATGTATGACAGGTTTGTACTTTAACGGTACAGGACCGAACTTTATTGACGGCGCATTTCTTGCGCTGACAGGCAAATCTCTTGCGGATGTGATAAAAATCAACGGCTCGGGCGTAATCGATATTTTGTTAATTGGTTTTTCAGGATTCTTTACATACGGCCCGCAAATGCTCATTGGCGGTGTTTGTGCAATCGAATCCAGTTCAAAGAAAGTTGCTTCTGCCGTAACAGGCTTTACAGGAACATTCGGCTACGTGGGCGCAATGCTTTCCGGTCTTGGCACAGGGCTTGTTGTTGACAAATTCGGCTGGAACGGCGCTCTCGCATTCTGGGGCGTATCAGCATTGATTTGTGCGTTGATTTGTCTTCCGATGTGCTTTAAGAAAAAATGTGCATAAAAAATAATAAAAAAAGCCTCCCTTGCGGAGGTTTTTTTATATAACCGTAAATTATGCTATAATTTGAACAAATATTTAAAACAATTTAACAGGAGAGCAGAATATGAGACAATCACAAAGATTAGATAAAATCCCGCCATACCTGTTTGCGGAAATAGACAGAAAGATTGCAGAAGCAAAGGCTAAAGGGCATGAGATTATTTCTCTTGGCATAGGCGACCCTGATACACCGACTATCCCGTCTGTTGTGGAAGCTATGCACAGGGCAATAGATAACCCCAAAAACCACGACTATCCGCCTTATAACGGTACAGCTGATTTTAGAAAAGCTTCTTGCGGTTGGATGAAAAAACGCTTTGGCGTTGAACTTAATCCTGATACACAGATGCTTGCAAACATCGGCTCAAAAGAAGCTATCGCGCATGTTTTCTTTGCATTTGTGGATGAAGGCGACTACACACTCGTGCCTGACCCGGGGTATCCTGTTTATAAAAATGCAACTATCTTTGCAGGCGGAACACCTTATTCCATGCCATTGAAGGCGGAAAACGGATTCTTGCCTGACTTTGACGCAATACCTGAAGAAGTTGCAAAAAAATCCAAACTCATGTTCTTAAACTACCCCAACAACCCGACTGCGGCTGTTGCGGATAAAGCCTTCTATAAAAAAGCAGTGGATTTTTGTAAAAAATATGATATCCTGCTTTGCTCTGACATGGCTTATTCAGAGATGACTTACGACGGCTACAAAGCCCCCTCGGTACTCGAAGTTGAAGGCGCTATGGACTGCGCTATAGAGTTTTATTCTCACTCAAAATCTTACAATATGACAGGCTGGAGGGTAGGTTTTGTGTGCGGAAACGAACAGGCTGTTAAAGCACTCGGCACAATCAAAAACAACATCGACTCCGGTACTTTTAAAGCTATTCAAGAAGCTGCAATCGAGGCTTATAACGCACCCGAAGAACAGATTGAAAAACTCAACCAGATGTATAAAGAGCGTAAAGAGGTTATGGAAGAAGGCTTGAGAGACCTCGGCTGGAAAGTAGAACCTTCTAAAGCTACGTTTTATTTGTGGCTGCCTGTACCAAAAGGCTTTACAAGCGAAGAGTTTGTTACTGTAATGCTCGAAAAAGCACATGTTGTTGTGCCGCCCGGAAACGGCTACGGCAAATGCGGCGAAGGTTTCTTCCGTATTGCGCTGACAAGACCGGTGGAAGAAATTCAAGAAGCGTTAAGACGCATGAAACGAGCCGGCATCAGCTACAAGATGACAAAGTAAACAATTAAATAATACATACCCAAAAAGCCGGAACAGATTCCGGCTTTTTTAGGTAAATATTATTTTATGCTTGATTATTCGTTTTTTGCGCTCTTTTTTTATGAATTACCATAAATATTGCAGAGCCAAGTGAGTAATAAAAAGCAAAATCCAGCAATATAGCAGCAACTGTCAATATTTTAGACGCTTTAGAGGATTTCTTTTTAAAAACTTCTAAACAATTGCCAAATCTTAAAAAGTCGATTACCGGCTCTTTGGATTTAGATGTATATAAAGCCGTTGTTACCGCAGCACTTCCAAGAAGACATGCTGCTATTTCTGTTTTTGATTTTTTATGAAAATCATATTTCTTTATTTTTTATCACTATTGTTTGAATTTAATCTTGAAATCTTCATATTTTTCCTCAACATTATTAATAAAATTATAAAATTAAAATATATATTTTTTTGCTATCTTTTAATAAATTTTTACATGATATAATCATAAACACTGAATAGTTAAAAAAGGAAAATCACTATGTTGGATATGAAATACTGCGAACTCAGCAAAGACGGATTCGGCTGCTGCATGACCGTTAAAGAAACTCTTTTCAGCGGACAATCCGAATTTCAAAAAGTTGATATCTTTGATACAGAATCCATGGGCAGAGTTCTTACACTCGACGGTCTTATGATGACAACGGAACGTGATGAATTTTACTACCACGAAATGATTTCTCATATCCCCATGATGTCGCACAAAAACCCCGAATCCGTGCTTGTTATAGGCGGCGGGGACGGAGGCACAATCAGAGAAGTGCTCAAACACGACACAGTAAAAAAAGTAGTGCTGTGCGAAATCGACGGCATGGTTGTAGACGTCTGCAAAAAATACCTCCCCACAATAGGCTGCGAACTCGACAACCCCAAAGTCGAAGTCAAAATAGAAGACGCAATCGAGTTTATCAAAGACAAAAAAGCCTGCTACGATGTTATCTTAATCGACTCAACTGACCCCATGGGCCCCGGAGAAGGCTTATTTACGGAAGAATTCTACACAAACGTTAAAGAAGCGCTTAAACAAGGCGGAATAATGGCTGCACAATCAGAATCGCCTTTCATCAATCAAGCAGAGATGAAGAAAATGTATCCTCTTTTAAGAAAAGTGTTTCCGATTGTTGACACTTTCACAGGCCCGATTCCGTCATACCCCGGCGGCTACTGGAGCTGGTGCTTCTGCTCTGAAACCGTTAAACCGCTTGATTATATTGATGAAGCAAGAGCAGAAAAAATTACAAAGCAGTGCAAAATCTACAACAAAGAATATCACATTGCACGCTTTGCCCTGCCAAACTTTGTTAAAGAATTAACAAAATAAGATTTAAATCAAAAATTTAATTAAATCTAAAATGTTGCAAACATCGTTGACAGACCTTTGCGGCAGATGAATGCTGTCATTTTCAGTATTTCTTTTAATTTTGCAATAAATTTTTCCATAGGCACACCCTTTCACACACATGGATAATGCCCGCAAATCACAAATTATAAACACTATTCATCAAGAGAGTTTATGGAAATAGCTACCCTATCGTCAAAGTTGTTACTAACAGCATGCACAAGGTCGTTTGACGCATCGACCCAAAAATGAGAATCGCACAGAATCCTTGCATTTTTGCCGTCCGGCTCTTTTACACTCATAACGAGCGGGTCGCCGCCTTTAAAATGCGCAAGTACATCTTTGAGCCCTACGAGTTCTTCAAACTTCATTTCGTCCTTCAAAAAAATAGTCACAATACTGCTGTTATCCACCGGTTTTACGGAGTCAACAATGATATTGTACTGGTCTTCGTCGCGTTTTTGGACTTTGCCGGATATGATGACCTTTTTTTCTGAATCTATAAACGAATTATAGTTTATTAAAGTTTTGTGGAATGCCACAAACTCAACCTTGCCTGTTAAATCCTCAATAATCCCTGCTTTAAGAAATTTCGTGGGGTCTTTTTTGGTCGGAATCTGCCGCACCTGAGTCAAGAGTCCGCAAATAGTGACAAACTTGTCATTTGGCATGTCTTTGAGTTCTGCAATGTTGTGCGTTGTCAAAAACGGAAGCTTGTCGATAATGCTAGAGAGCGGGTGACTGGTTACGTAGAATCCGAGGTATTCTTTTTCAAAAGCCTGTATCTGTTTGTCATCAAACTCTTCGTCACTGCCCGTAAGCGTGTATGAGTCAAGTTCAACGCCCGTGCTCGTTGTCATTCCCGCAAAAAGGCTTGCCTGACCCAGTGATTTAGCTTCGCTCTGGCGTTTTGCAGAAGAAATGAGTGACTCCAGATTTTCAATCAGCTGTTTTCTGCTCTTTTCAATGTTAGAAAAAGCGCCTGATTTGATTAAACTCTCTAAAGTACGCGTGTTGTATGACTTGTAGTCTATCCTTGTACAAAAATCATAGAGGGATTTGAATTCGCCGTCTTGAGATTCTCTTTCTTTTTCAATGAGTTCAATAACGCCTTCGCCAACGTTTTTGATAGACGCAAGCCCAAAGCGGATGTTGTCTCCGTCAGGTGTGAATTTTGCGTTTGACTTGTTGACATCAGGAGCGAGCACTTTTATTCCCATTTTCTGGCATTCGCCGATATAAAGCTGAGTTTTTTCCTGATCGTTAGATACGCTTGAAAGAAGAGCCGACATATATTCAACAGGATAGTGTGCTTTTAAGTATGCTGTCTGATAAGCAACAAAAGCATACGCAGCAGAGTGGCTTCGGTTAAAGCAGTATGCAGCAAATTTTTCGATTTGTTCAAAAAGTTCTTCTGCCTGTTTTTGTGTCATTCCGTGTTTTGCGGAATTTTGTACGAACAAGCCTTTCTGCTCTGCCATCTTGTCTAACTGTTTCTTACCCATCATACGGCGGACGTTATCCGCTTGCCCGAGCGAGTAATCCGCAAGGGTCTGGAAAATCTGCATGATTTGTTCCTGATAAACGATTGTGCCGTAGGTATCTTTCAAGATTGGCTCAAGGTCAGGGTGAGCGTATTCAATCTTCTGGCGGCCGTGTTTACGCTGTACAAAGTCGTCTACCATGCCGGAGTTTAACGGGCCGGGTCTGAAAAGTGCAACAAGGGCGCCTAAGTCTTCAAACACAGAGGGCTTCAGGTCTTTTACAAGCTTCTTCATACCTGCTGATTCTAACTGGAATACGCCGTCTGTATCGCCTTTTTGAAGCAGTTCATATGTCAAAGGGTCGTCCAGAGGGATATTGTTGATATCTACTTTTTCTCCCGTTCTTTTTTCAATCATTTTTAGGGCATTATGGATGATGGTGAGATTTCGAAGTCCAAGAAAGTCCATTTTCAACAGACCGATATGTTCATCTTCAATCATCGTGTACTCTGTTACAATCAAACCTTCTTTTGATGGTTCAACAGGCACAATTTCTTCTAACGGCATTTTGGAAATGATTACACCCGCTGCGTGCATACCCGTATTGTTTTTTAGCCCTTCTATAGCTTTTGCCATATCCACAAGTTTTTTGACTGTGGGGTCTGTGTCGTAGAGTTTTTTGAGTTCCATGCCGTCTTTTAAAGCATCATCAATCTTGATTTTCGGCTCGGCAGGAATAAGCTGCGCCCACTGGTTGCTCTGCGCAAACGGAATGTCATAAACCCTTGCTACAGACTTCATTGCGTTTCTTGCAGCCAGCGTACCGAAAGTGATAATCTGACAAACTTTATCAGCCCCATATTTTTGGGTTACGTAATCTATTACCTCACCGCGGCGCTCCACGCAAAAGTCTATGTCGACATCAGGCATTGATACACGTTCAGGGTTTAAGAATCTTTCGAACAACAGATTGTGTGCAATAGGGTCAAGATCTGTGATTTCCAGCGCATAAGAAACAAGGCTGCCCGCTGCCGAACCGCGTCCCGGGCCTACGGGAATATCATTCCTTTTGGCAAAGTGTATAAAGTCCGAAACAATTAAGAAGTACTCGGCAAAACCCATTTTATTGATGACACCGAGTTCGTAATCCATACGCTCTTTAAGTTTTGGCGTAAGTGCACCGTAACGCTTTTTAATACCCTCTAATGTTAGATATTCAAGATATGATTCGGATGTAAAGTTAGGCGGAAGTTCAAAATACGGGATATGGTATTTGCCCATTTCAATAATAAGATGGCACTTGTCCGCTACTTCCACCGTATTTTTAATACATTCCTCGAACATGTCCGCTTCCATCCATTTGAATGAATCACGGAGTTGTTCAGGTGTTTTTACATAAAATTCATCATTTGGAAAACGGAACCTGTCCTGACTTTCCTTAAGTGCGTTTGTTTGAATACACAAAAGCGTATCATGCCAGTCTGCATCTTCTTTTTTAAGATAGTGGCTGTCGTTTGTAATGACCATTTTAATGCCAAGTTCTTTAGCAAGTTCTATCAAACCGGGGTTGGACATCTTTTGTTTTTCCAGACCGTGGTCTTGAAGTTCTATGTAGTAATCATCGCCAAACAGTCCCTTATAAAACTTTGCCGCTTCGTAAGAAGCCTCTTTGTTGCCCTGAATAAAGCCCTGCGCAACTTCGCCCTGTACACAGGCTGAAAGACATATCAACCCTTCATGGTGCTGTTCAATCAGTTCGTGGTTAATTCTGGGTTTGTAATACATGCCCTTACATTTAGCTATAGAAACCAATTTTACAAGGTTTTTGTAGCCTGTCTGGTCTTTTGCAATAAGCACAAGGTGCCACGGATGGGTCTTTGCAGGATTTTTCTCGGTTATATCACCGTCATGTACGTAAAATTCACAGCCTATAAGAGGTTTTACGCCCATTTCTTTAGCTGTTTCATACATCTGGATTGCACCGTACATGTTACCGTGGTCGGTAATTGCGACAGCAGGCATATCATTTTCTTTAGCAAATTTACACAATTCTTTTATACGTATAGCGCCGTCCAGGAGGCTGTTTTCTGTGTGTAAGTGTAACGGTACGTATTGCATTTCCATCCCCAACTTCTATATAAAATATTTAACCATACAAGTTTTGTAATTTCAGCAGTATTTATAGAAACGTAAATTTTTTCAAATATAATAAATTTTATGAATATAGATATTTTTAAAGTAGAAGAATGGATGAACGAGTATGAAAAATACTCAAAATACGACCTTGGCAACACAACGGTCAATACAATGTCGCTTGAAGAATTGTTTGCAGTGACAGAGGAAAACAAAGACGAATTTTTTAAAAAGTTGTGCTCGCTAAAACAGGGCTACGGGCACATTAAAGGTAATCCTGAACTAAAAAAAAGCATTGCAAAACTTTATAAAACTGTTGAACCGGAGCATGTTTTAACTGCCATCGGTGCTGCGGGAGCAAATCATCTGGTTTTTTACTCGCTTGTTGAGCCCTCTGACAGGGTCGTTTCCTTGATTCCTACATATCAGCAGCTTTATTCTATTCCTGCCTCGTTTTGTTCTGATACGGTTGTTTTGAAGCTTAAAAAAGAAAACGGATTTCTTCCTGACTTAGAAGAACTGAAAGACCTGATAACTCCGAATACAAAACTTATCTGCATAAATAACCCTAACAACCCGACAGGCGCTCTTATGCCTTTGTGCATGCTCGAACAAATTGCACAAATAGCTGACAAAGCAGGCGCGTATATCCTTTGTGACGAAGTCTACAGGGGGCTCTCGCCCGATGAGGCAAAAATACCCTCAATGGCTGACATATACGAAAAAGGTATAAGCGTTTGCTCGATGTCAAAAACATTTTCTCTTGCAGGACTGCGTCTCGGGTGGATAGCGTGCAGGGATATAGAAGCACTTGAAAGCTTTACACGCCACCGCGAGTACAATATGATTTCGTGTTCTGTTACGGATGAGTTGCTTGCTGCGCTGGCTTTGAAAAATGCCGACAAAATCATAAAACGCAACTGCGATGCTGTAAGGCAGAGCCTTGAAGTGCTTGACAAATGGGTTTGTACTCAAAAGCATTTTTCATATGTAAAGCCGCAGGCGGGTACTACGGCAATGGTTTATTATGATTTTGATATGCCTTCTGAAATACTGTGTGACAGGCTTGCAAAAGAAAAAGGCGTGTTTTTGACCCCGGGGTGCTGTTTTGAGGAAGAGAACTGTTTCAGGGTCGGTTTCTGCAAAAGTCCTGATGTTTTACAAAAGGGCCTTGATAAAATCAGCGAATTTGTCAAAGAAAATATCTCTATGAAAGAATAATAAGGTTTTTTAATCCTATACGTAACTTTGTAGAACAACTTATCGAAACAACATCAAGGCGAGTGTGTCTGAGGCTGTATAACAGCCGAGTTCGCGAGCCTGTGGTTGAGAATAGTTGTTCTAAAAGAGAAGTATCCGATTAAAAAATCTTATTATTTTTTCATAACCATTTTTCCAAAGACTTTGTAACGCTTTGTAACATCATGTTCAAATCCTCACTAATCAGGTTGTTTGCAGAAAATATGTTTGGGATATAATTTTATATGTAGTACAGTAATTGAATTTCAGACGGAAAACGTTGGGGCAGATGCCTGAAAACAGTGCAGAAGCATAACCCGCCCAGTATGTTGAAATTCGTAGAAAAAGGAGAAACAGATGCCGGTAGCATCAATGATTGATTTACTCGAAGCAGGTGTACACTTCGGACACCAGACACAAAGATGGAACCCCAAAATGAAACCGTATATTTACGGTGCAAGAAATGGAATCTATGTATTGGATTTGAGAAAAACTTCCGATAAATTAGATGAAGCTTACAACATCGTAAAAGAATTTGCTGCAAGAGGCAAAAATGTTCTTTTTGTTGGTACTAAAAAACAGGCTACAGAAGTTGTTGCAGAAGAAGCAGCAAGATGCGGAATGTATTATATCAACAGAAGATGGTTAGGCGGTTTGTTGACTAACTTTGAAACAATCAGAGGCAGAGTTAACAAATTGAGAGAACTCGAAGACTTCGTTAATTCCGGTCACATTGACAAACTTCCGAAAAAAGAAGTTGTTCAAATGACTAAAAAACTCGAAAAATTATCAAAAACTTTAGGCGGTATCAAAGAAATGCGCGGTATGCCCGACATTATCTTTGTTGTTGACCAGAAAAAAGAAGACATTGCTATTGCAGAAGCTAACAAATTACATATCCCTGTAATCTGCTTGGCTGATACAAATGCTAACCCTGACGGAATCGACTACATCATCCCCGGTAACGATGATGCTATCCGTTCTATCAGATTGATTGCTTCCAAACTTGCTGATGCTGTATTGGAAGGCAAACAGTTAAGAGAAAACAAAGCTGTAGGCGCTAAAGCTGAAACTATCAAAGCTGAAGACGCAGGCGTAACAGCAGAAGAAGTAAAAGAAGAAGCTTCTGCTGAAGCATAGTTAAAATTTTGCGAACAAAGAGATTTTTCTCTGAAATCGCTGATGACTAATTAAGAATACGGAAGTGACCCCATGAACTTGGTAAACTTCCGTTTTTCGGAGTCAGTTGACAATATGAAAAATACAGAGAGGATAAAAAATTATGACAGTAACTGCTGCTATGGTAAAAGAACTTAGAGAAAAAACCGGTGCAGGTATTCTCGATGCAAAAAAAGCATTAACAGAAAATAACGGTGATATGGAAAAGGCTATGGAATTCCTTCGCCAGAAAGGTATTGCTTCTGCTGAAAAGAAAATGGGCAGAATCGCTGCAGAAGGTTTAGTAGGTTCTTATGTTGAAGGCAATGTAGGCGCTATTATCGAAGTTAACTGCGAAACTGACTTTGTTGCTAAAAATGAAGAATTCAAGGCATTAGTTTCTAACCTTGCAAAACAGGTTGTTGCAACAAAACCCGCTTCTGTTGAAGAATTACTGGCTTCTACATGCACAGTTTGCGGCTGCGGCAAAAAAGTTGAAGATATTATCAAAGAAAAAGTTGCAACTATCGGTGAAAAAATCACTGTAAGAAGATTCGACATTGTTGAAGGCAACCCTGCAACATACATCCACAACGGAAAAATCGGTGTATTGCTGAACACTGACTGCGCTGATGAAGCACTTGAAAAAGACATCTGCTTACACATCGCTTCTAACGCTCCGGAATTTGTTTCAAGAGAAGAAATTCCTCAATCAGTTATTGATGAAGAAACAAGAATCGAAATGGGTAAAGAAGATTTGGCTAAAAAACCTGAAAACATCAGAGCAAAAATCGTTGAAGGCAGAATCAACAAACTTATGGCTTCAAGATGTCTTCTTGAACAGCCGTTTGTTAAAAATCCTGACCAGACTGTTGCACAGCTTGTTGAAGGTAAATTAAACGTAAAATGCTTCATCCGCTACGTACTGGGTGAAGGTCTTGAAAAAAGACAGGACAACTTTGCAGAAGAAGTTGCAAACCAGATGGCAGGCAACTAGTCCGATTTCAAAGATTGCATAAGCAAAAAAACTCACCGCATAATAAAAGCGGTGAGTTTTTTTATTAATAAAATTAATTTTATATTGTAGTAAAAGTAATAGCGTACAGAACAACTATAGCCACAGCACTTAGCATAATCCAGCCGTTTATGACAGGATGCTGGTTGGCAAATACGTCAAATATTGTCATTCTTCTTTCATCAAAATTTACAATTTCTGCTGAATTTGTTTTCATAATAAAATACCGTTTAAATTAATAGCCTTTACATGTTAATTTTATAGGTTTTAAACTGTTTTACATCAACTGTTTGAGGGAAAATTTTTCAAATAACGGCATGCCTGAAATAAAATATACGCATGCTTTTAAATACTATCCTGCTGCTCCTCCTCGCGCAGGATTGCATTTATTAATGTAAGTATTAAAATATCTATAATTAAAATAGCTATTAAAACGAGATATTTATATGAAAAAAATTCAATTTACGAACATGCTTGCAGACATATTTTCGTCTTCCAAGGTAATCAACCTGCTTATTTTTGTATCATTTGCAGTAATTCTGACAGCGACACTGGGTGCACGCTATTACCTTTTCCAGAGCATAATTTCAGAAGACGGCACAAGCAAAAAAGATATTGTTGCACCCAAAACTATTAAAGTTGTGGATACATTTAAAACAGAGCAGAATAAAAAAGAAATTGCACAAAAAATCGAGCCTATTTTGACTCCCGCAGAAGATACCTATATCAAAAACAACTATGCAACCCTAATCAAAGCCATAGAACAAATCAGAGCAAAACAAACAAATTATCATCAGAAAAAAGAAGAAATGATGCTTTTGTTCGACTTTGAAAATAACTATTATAAAGACTATATTCTTAACTATCTCATTAATTCCAATGACGAGCGCCTGCACAATACTCTGACAAAGGCATCAAAAACACTGACAAATGTTCTCAATCAGGGTGTTACGGAAAAAGACTTTGAAAAGGGCAACCTTGCTACAATGATTTTGAGAAACACCCATTTTGAAACCTCAAAAGGTGAAATCAGAGTGATATCAGCACTTCTGGAACAGGTCATAGTTCCTAATATGGTATTTGACGAAACAGCAACTGAACTCGCAAAGAAAAACGCTATAAACTCTGTTGCCCCGACCGTAGTAAAGTTTGAAAAAGGCGATAAAATAGTATTTGCGGGCGAGCCAGTAACACGTGTTAAAAAGGATGCTCTTCAAAAAGCAGGATACAACGTACTGGAACTTAATGCAAAAGGCATCGCAGGCATATTTGCTCTCGTTTGCATGAGTATTATTACATTTATTTATTGCCTCATGTACTATGAAAAACTGTATGTAACTAAAAATTACCTGTCGGTAATTGCACTTTTGTCTCTGCTTATGTCTGCGCTGGCAACGGTTCTGCCTACAGGTGCCTCATTCTATTTTCTGCCGTTTCCGGCACTTGCGGTTTTGATTTCCGTTTTCACAAACCCGAGAGTATCTGTAATAACCACAACAATTTTAATCACACTTATATCTCTGACAGAACAGATTCCTATCCAGCCTGCGGCGGTGTTTATAATGGTTTGCCTTATTGCAGCTATTGCCACATCTAAAGTTCGCTATTCAAGAAGATTTGACCTTGTTAAAATCGGCGGAGAAATCGGCTTTTCAATGCTGTTTTTGATATTGATAATTTATTTGATAGAAAACTCAATCAACCCGATAGGCTCGCATATAGTCTGGACAAATGCCGTAGTAGGCACGCTGAACGGTCTTTTGTCAGGCATTATAGTTCTGGGGATTATTCCGCTTTTGGAAAGCATGTTCAAAATCGTTACCCCATATGGACTTGCAGAACTGGCCGACAACAACCAGCCCCTGCTGAAACGCCTGCAGTTTGAAGCACCCGGTACTTTTGCCCACTGTCTTATGGTAGCAAACCTTTGTGAAACAGCAGCCGAAGCAATCGGAGCAGACCCTGTGCTTGCACGTGTAGGGGCGCTTTATCACGATATAGGAAAACTTAAAAGACCTCTGTTTTTCGTAGAAAATCAGACATATTTCGGTATTGAAAACCCGCATACAAAACTCAATCCGAGATTGAGTAAAATGGTAATCACTGCCCACCCCAAAGACGGTATTGACCTTGCAAAAGAATACGGACTGCCGCCTATAGTGCAAAATTTCATTGTACAGCACCATGGCGACTCTATAGCAAGCTATTTTTATAATCAGGCAAAACTTGAAGAAGGAGCGGAAAAAGTAACAGAGGAACAATTCCGCTACACAGGACCGCGTCCTAATATGAAAGAAACAGCTATCCTTATGATTGCCGATTCCGTAGAATCTGCGTCCAGAACCCTCAAAGACCATTCTCAGGAAGAACTTGACGGAATGATTAACAAAATCATCCAGACAAAACTCAATGACGGACAGCTTTCCGACAGCCCTCTTACATTAAAAGACCTCAAAACCATTGCTGCAGCTTTGAGCAAAAACCTCAGAGCCGCACACCACCAGAGAATCAAATACCATGAAAACATTATTCAAGAACTCGAAGAAAAAACTCTCAAGAAAAAGTTTGTAGCACCTGACACAATCACTACAAAAGAAGAAGAAAAAATAGAAAAAAAGATTCAAAAACACGTTCAAAAGTCTGAAAATAATGCGGAAGAACAGCAAAAAGACAACAATGACGAAGAAAAAAGAGATTAATATATTTATAGAAAATACTATAGAGGATTTCACCGCTCCTGACGGCAGTATTGTTGATACTGCTCAAATGACCCGGGATGCAGTCAAAATGACAGAATATTTTTTGTCTAAAAAAGACCTGGTAGACCAATCCTGCCTCCAAGGATATGATTTTGACCTTTTATACTTTGATGTTGTGCTTACAGATAATGAAAAAATCCAAGAGATTAATCGTGAATTCAGAGACAAAGACACACCAACCGATGTCATAACTTTTGCAATTTTTTCAGACAGTCCTGTTGAAGAAAGATTTGTCTTCGACAACGAAATCAACCTCGGCGAGATAATTATTTCTCTTGATAAGGCTTTCAGCCAGTCTCTTGACCAAAGCCACGAAAACAAAACATTTAAAGACGAATTATATTTTCTGCTTGCACACGGCATACTCCATCTGTTAGGATATGACCATCAGGATGAAAAAACATTGAAAGAAATGTGGGCAATTCAGCAGGAAATGATAGGAAATAAAGAATAATGTCGAAATTTACATCCGGCGGATACAGAAAAAGTTTGTCATACGCTCTGCAGGGTCTGAGCGTTGCATATAAATCACAGAGAAACTACCGTTTTCATTTGTTTGTAGGCTTCCTTGCCATATTAAGCGGTATACTTCTTAATTTTAAATGCATTGAATACTGCGTGCTCATTCTCGCAATCAGTTTTGTTATCACGGCAGAACTTTTTAACTCTGTTATAGAATTTGCACTCGATGCACTGTACAAAAACAAATATTCTAAAATGGTAAAACTGGCAAAAGATCTGTCCGCAGGTGTTGTACTGATTGCAGCAATGACCAGTATCTTGATAGGCTTAATGCTCTTTGGACGCAAGCTTTTGATTATGTTTTTGTACTAAAAAATATTACAATATTTTAATATTTCAAAAATCATGTAACAAAAAAATTCTATTTCATTTTTTATCCGTATAAAGTGAAATATTTTTTGTGTTTTGCTTTGGAATGCACATAAAAGCAAAGAGAGAAAAACATGATTCAAAAAATCGGATACGGCATTAGCCCCAAAACTATCGTAAATACAACAAAAATCAGCAATAAAACATCTGTATCCCCCCCGTACGAAAAACAAGAATCCAAACAAGCAAAACCATCGTTAAAATTACTTCACAGCTATTATGTCAGTTTCGGCAGCGCAGCCAAAACTAATCTCGATAAATCTGCTTTTATCCTTGACAACCTCAATGACCCCGCAGAAGAACTCCTGAACAACGCACAAAAAATAGCAAAACAATACGGACACAAAGAAGTGGACAGAATCCACGTATTGAAAGCAGGTGTTGAGTTTATTAAAGACTACATAGAAAAACTCAACTCGGGCGAAATAAGCTACAGCGACGAATCTTCATACGATGCACAACTCTTCTTTGAGCAGGACATGGGTAAAAATGTTTTCAGAAACAAAGAAAAAAGAGATAAACTGCTGCCTATAATTGAGGATGAAATTAAAATCTTAGATAAAAAGCTGGAGGAAATGCCCTCGTCACCGGCAAAATCATCAAAAAACCTGCCGATTGCAAAGCGTTATCTCAATGACGTATACAGCATATACAATCAGGAAAATTCGAGCGATTTGGGAGGAGAACTCTCAGACGGAGACGGACTTGTTCATGACAACATGCTTTTTGCCGCAGCCATGATACCGAACAGCGACTCTTTGAAAAAACAAATAACCCTTCCTTTCAGAAACGCAATGAAAGATGCTGTATACATAGACAAAAGACCCATAAATCAGCGCACTCATTTAAAATTCTACGATGACAAAGCAAAAAACATCTGGAAAAATCTTGCAGTCGGTACAAACATGATTATTCTTCATGAAAAAAATACCTATCCTTCTTACCTGATTAACAGCTTGTTAAACCTGTTTGAAAAGGATGATAACGGTTTTGGCAGCCTCAACAAAAATAATACAAAAATCCTGAACCTGAACAGAGAAGGTTTTATTGACGACGGATATATTACAAGAAAAATAAAAGATTTCGGTAAAGATAAAGACACAAACTACGTTATAATTATGGACATCATGGATGATGAACTTTCTTCGCTTGCAATTGATGAACTTAATATCGAAACCTTTGAATCTGCATCCAAAAATATAAAATTCGTGATGGTTGCAGACAAGGATACCTTTTACAATAACAGTGACAGTCAGACAATTCGAGGATATTTTACTGATTTTGGCGAGGTATCTCTGCCTCTTATGAATATGGAACAGACAAAGAAAGCTTTTCGCGAAACTCCTGAACTTATGTCAAAAATTAAAAAGAATTTTTCAAAAGCCGCAATGGAAAAATGTATAGAAGCGGCAAATCAGCTTTCGGGCAATTACCCTGAAAAAGCACAGAAGGTAATGGAACTTGTTTCGTCTTATTATGTAGATAAGCAGAATATTTCTCTCACCGATGTACAAAACTACATAAAAGAAGCCAAAGAAGTTTTCAAACCCATAGACAACGATAATGCGGTAAAAATAATTTTTGATACGGGAATAAAGCTAAAAGACATGGTAGGCTCACCCGCAACAAAAAAAGAAGCACAATCCATTGTTGAAAGAATCAAGGATAAATCAATAGGTACAAAAGGCTTTGTAATTTACTCTCAAGACGGCTCTGTCGGCGCAGGCAGAAAATACACGGCACAGGCAATAGCAGGCGAAGCAAAAACACCTTATATAGAAATCAACGCGGTTGATTTCGGAACAAAAGACGTTGACCTTTTCGGAGGCGGCAACCTCAGTCCTGAAGCGTCAATGAAAAAACTTTTTGCCATGGTAAAAACACAGGCAGAAACAAACCCTAAAAAATCAGCTGTTTTATTTATAGAAAACTTTGAATATTTTTCTTTCGGCGAATATGTTTCACAATACCATGAAAAAGCAATGTCCCAGCTTATCAGAGAGATGAACAAAGCGCAGGAGCAGGGGCTTAATATCATAGTAATGGGCTCAATGAGCAACCCCGGTTATATTGGCGAAGCAACCTCAAAATCTTTTAAATTTATTGACCAGATAGAGGTTGAATCTCCTTTTATGAATAAAGAAGCAAGAAACGAAATCATAAACTACTACATCAAGAAAAAAAATATCAAACTCGCAGGTGACGAAGAAGAGCAAAAACTTATAAAAGACCATATAAACATGCTCATGGAACGTTCATCCTACATCGGAATTTTGACACTTCTGGATAAAGCTAAAAATGTTGCAAAAGAAAGAAAACACAAAGCAGTCGACAAAACAGACTTCACAGAAGCCTTCTTGCAACTTACAACGGGCAGACCTGCCAGCGCACAGGAACCTCCATACAGAAAAGAACTCGTAACCTCTCATGAGTGCGGACATGCCACAAACGGCATAATCATGGAAGAACTTGCAAAAAAAGAAAAAAGACCCGATCACTTAGGAAATACCGTGAACTTTATCACATTAGACCCCAGAGGCTCCTTTGGCGGTGCTGTATTTTTCAGTGACGCTCTAAACTCTGAATGGTCTTTTGAAAAAATATTCAGCGAACTTGTTGTGTCATTTGGCGGCAACTCTTGCGAAAAACACTTCTACGGACAGGACGGAAGCTGGGGAATAACCTGTGATATGGCAATGGCAAGCTATTCTGCGTCACTGGCTACTGCGTTAATGGGGCAGGGCAAACACTTTGGCAAAAAATCTCTGGACGGAATGTTTTTCATGTCCGAAAAAGACAAAGATAACATGAATAAAGATATTGATGTTATGCTCACCAATGCCCAGCTTGTTTCCGAGGCAATAACACAGGTATACGAAAACTTTAATAAAGAGTTTGTCAAAAAATATTCCGGCAAAGTCGGAACAGGCGAATGCGTTATCCACAGAGAAGAATTTCTCAAAATGCTTAATGAATGGAGAGCAAAACAACCGCCTGAAAAACAAAAAGAATTTGAACTCCTCGACAAAACAATACTGCAGGTTATTGACGCAACCAAACGCGGTGTTAAATGCAAAAAACAGGGCGAATAATTGTCTCAATATTCTTTGCTTTGGGATAGTTTTTGTTTTTTTCTGATCATAAACACTCTGCCTCATAAAACATTGCTGTGGACTGTTTTATGAAAGATAGAATCGACTGTATGCTCTTGTAAAATAAAAAAACATTCCGCTTGTTGCTCGTGCTAAACTTGTTAATAAAAAACAGACTTTATTAATGCACGGCTTCAACAGAATCACAGGGAACTGAACTAAGAAAACTCCCCTTACAACAGAAACATTCCATTTTCGCGCTTGTATGATTCAAAGAATGGAGAGTCAGTTGACTATATCAAGTTAGTTTTTAATTTAAAGCCCAATCCCCTGGCAATACCATTTTTCAAAGCTTTAAAAAACCTGGGTCTGAGCCAGAAAAAAGGAACCCGTTTTAAATACCGAAGATAGCTGTATACATTTGACACAAACTGCCAGAATAAAGACGGACAGCCCCATTCAGTTTTTGACATATAATAAAAAAACTTTTTCTTAAACGGCATAAACGAACCAAACAACCAAGGTTTTGAGCCGCCTATAAAATGCACAATTCCATAATTCATTTCATAATTAGAAAAAGAATAAAAATTTAGTGTCTGCACATTCCACATATCAGGAAGCAGCAAAATCTTGTCTTTAAATACTGCATTTATTATTTCCTGATCTCCAGATGAAATTTTTTCCTTATTATGTTCTATATAATTAAAAATCAATTTTTCTGCGTTTTCTTCTCTCCATTTTTGCAAATTTATTAAAAGAACACCGGAATTCACCATCACCTGCTCTTGTCCGAGATAGTCAACTACACCTGCACAAAAATTGTCTTTAAAATCCGTAAAATACAAATCACTCAAACTTTTCTCAACAATAAGATCGCTGTCCAGATACAAAACTCTATCCTCCGCATCCAGCAGGCTGGCGACTCTGAGCCTGAAATAAGATGGCAATGTTATATGAGTAAGTGTTTTTACCTCCTTACACACCTCAAAAAATTCTTCTGGAGGTGTAATAATTTTTATTTCACAGTTTTTAATATTTTTTAATGCAAAAAGATTGACAATATTTTTTTCGGACAAATTATGAGCAATAATATAAAAAACAAACGACTCGTCTTTTTTAGAATTTAACAAAACCGACGCAATAACAACACCGGCATATTGAGCGTAATTGTCATCACAAGCCAAACAAATATTAAGAATTGACAATTTTTCCTCCTTTTTTGCACGCATGCAAATTTTTTATTAAAAATAACACTAAAATTGCATACATGCAACATGAAGAATTAACAAAACTTGGTCGACATATCAAAAAACTAAGAAAAGATAAAAAACTTACGCTTAGTGCATTATGCTATCGCAACGGACTGGAACCCTCAACAATTAGCCGTATTGAAGCAGGTATTGTCGAAGCAAAATACCTGACTTTGCTAAAACTTGCTAAAGCGTTTAATATTGAAATTTCAGAACTTTTAAATTTTAAATAACTTGTAAAATATTTTTCTATATTGCATAGAAGCATACAGCCGATTCTAAAAATAACATTTAGTCATATTTTGGGAAGAGCAGCAAAATTTCAAACTTGTCGTCATATGCCCTCAGTTTCGCCTCTACAAGCAAAACCGCCTTAAACATCTTGTAAAATGTTTGCTTTCGTACGATAATTGTGGCATAAGAACATTAAATGTTTAGGCAAAAATAAAAGGAGAA
>CALUPU010000005.1 GCA_944322725.1 Candidatus Gastranaerophilales bacterium | reverse complement strand
TCTTTTTGTATTTAAATGTCAGCATAAATCAAACCCAGCCAGCATGTTGCTATATATTGATAATATGTATTATGTAAAAAGTCTTATTATTCCGGTCAGAAATTTTATTTCAAATCCAGATACTTCGCTTTTAGTCCAACTAATCTCAACTTAAGGCTCGCGAACTCGGCTGTTACACAGCCTCAGACACACTCGCCTTGAAGTTGTTTCGATAAGTTGTTCTACAAAGCTACGTATAAGATTTTCAATAAAACTTCTGACCTTAAACAAGAAAGTGCAGGGTGTTTGTTTTTCGAAAAATTAGAGAGGCATAAGGTGTTTGCTTCGGAGTGACTTTGGAGGACGGAGGACGGAATCGGAACGAAGAAGTAAATTCCTTATGCCTCCTCAAAACCAAACTTTTTACATAATACATATTATCAATACACCTGTTTTTACAGTTCTTAATATTGTTTTCAACTATAATTGTTTAACAGAATAATCAAGGAAAGCTTATGGCACATATTCACTGGTACCCGGGGCACATTGCAAAAGCTGAAAAAAAACTGAAAGAACTCATCAACCTTGTTGATGTTGTTATTGAAGTGCTTGATGCACGTATTCCGGACAGTTCTGTTTACCCTGATATCAAAAAGCTTCTCGGCGAAAAACCAAGACTTATAGTTCTAAATAAAGCTGACCTTGCTGACGAAACCACACTGAAACAGTGGATAAATCATTATCAAGAAAAAACAGGTTTTCCTGTTATCGCATCCTGTGCATCAAAAAACAACGACATTTCAACAATTGTGAACAAAGTAACAGAACTCGCTAAACCAAGAATTGATAAACTTGTTGCAAAAGGTCTGCTGCCAAGACCTGCCCGTGTAGTGGTTGTTGGTATGCCGAATGTCGGTAAATCCAGTATAATCAATAAATTAATAAGAAAAGGCAAAACAAAAACAGGTGCAAAAGCAGGTGTTACAAGGCAACAGCAGTGGGTCAGGGTTAACCCCAAAATCGACCTTTTAGACACACCCGGAATAATTCCATTAAAACAGGAAGACCAGATTAAAGCAGGCAAACTTGCAATGGTAAACTCGGTTAGCGAAAATGCTTACGAAAACGAAGAAGTAGCAAGAGAATTGCTCGAAATCCTTGCTGCAAGATACCCTGAAAAAGTAAAAGAATACTACAACCTGGATAAAGAAATTACACTTGAAGCAGTTGCAAAAAGCAGGAACTGGATAGTAAAAAATTCTCAACCTGATATAACAAGAACAGCAGTAATGGTTCTTACGGATTTTCGTGCAGGACGTATAGGACGATTTATTTTAGATGACGATATTACAAAAACAGAAGAATAAAATTACAGAACTTTTTTCTTTTGACGAAGAAAACAAAAATGACACAGACTATGTCATAGGCACGGATGAAGCAGGCAGAGGCCCGGGAGCAGGACCTGTTTTTGCAGCAGCAGTCTGTTTTAAAAGCCATGACAAAGAACTATTTGAAAAACTTGCCATTCTGAATGATTCAAAACAACTGTCTGAAAAACACAGAGAAGAGTTATATGAAGTAATAGTAAACTCGGCTGTTTACCATATTCAGGCAGGCACAGTAGAAGAGATAGACAAAAATAACATTCTGAATACCTCTCTCAATTGCATGAAAATATCGTGCGAAGAAGTGCAAAAGCAGCTTGGAAATAAAAAAACACTTACACTTGTGGATGGCAATAAACTCATAAAAAAATATACGAATCCTCAAAAAACAGTGGTAAAAGGCGATTCAAAATCAGCAGCCATTGCGGCAGCCAGCATCCTTGCAAAAGTTTCGCGTGACAGGTTTATGAACAAACTTGCAAAGGATTTTCCACAATACGGCTGGGAACAGAACAAAGGTTATTTAACAGCAAGGCATATTGAAGCAATCAAACAATACGGTGCTACAAAATGGCACAGGAAAAAATTTTTGCGAAATATAATACCTCAAAAAGAAACTGAAAAACAACTGGGATTATTTTAAATATTATGATTCTTAAAACTAGAGAGGCGGCGATTGCAGAAGCAATCGCCGCTAGAGAGACATTTGTCTTTATACATAAATCATTTGTTGGAAGATATAATTTTATGCTATATCAAGCCTTACTTTATGCAGCCCGATTATTACTGACCGAGAAGCTGTAAAGCGATTGAAGGAATCTGGTTAGCTTGAGCAAGCATAGCTGCTGAAGTTTGCTGCAGAACCTGGTATTTAACCATGTTTGCACTTTCTGCTGCCATATCAGCATCCATAATCTGTGATTTAGAACGTTCATAGTTTTCGTTCATAACCGTTAAGTTTTCAGAAGTGGATTGCAGTCTGTTCTGGTACGCACCTAACATAGATCTGTCTTCAGAAATTTTTGCAATAGCAGCGTCAAGTTTTTCTACATATTTTCTTATTGATGCGTTATCCCAGTTCGAACCGTTTACTTTCGGAGGGTTTGCAGGGTCATATGTACCCGGATCAAGATAATCAGCGCCAAGAGATGTTGTTGCTTCATCCATACCCACGATATCTATCGCAATACCGAGAGCTGTACAAAGCATGTTTGTCAATGCAGATGAAATATTGATTGTATTGTTAGCTTCATCAGTACCTGAACCTGATTGCAATACAACATCTTTACCTGCTGCAGCCATTGAACCGTTTGCAAGATTCAATCCGTTAAATACAGTAGAGTTTGCAATTACGTCAATGTCTTCAAGTCTTTGCTTAATTTCGTTCATCAAGGTTTGTGCCTGGTCTTCGGAGTAAATACCGTTGGCTGCCTGTAAGCACAACTCACGAATTCTCTGTAAGTCTTCGGTTACCCCTGACATACCGCCTTCTGCAATGTACATCATGTTCAAACCGTCTTCAACGTTGAGCATAGCTCTTTTGTTACCTCTGATCTGTGTGTCCAAACCTTGTGCCACACAAAGACCTGCTGCGTCATCGCCTGCCTGGTTTACTTTGAAACCTGTTGATAATCTTGTGATTGCAGTTTGCAAGCTGCTGCTTGAACTGTTCAAACTTCTCTGTGCAATCAAAGAGTTAATGTTGGTGTTTACGTATAAACTCATGTCGTTCTCTCTTTCTCTCTTTCTACTAACTCTGTGAACACTCCTTATATCGAACGACAGGCTTTCATACTTTAGTATAGTTTTTGACGTTTTTGGGACAAAAAAGTGCCCAAAAGTATTGTTAATAAAAGATTTTACTGGTATTATACTTAAGTATAACAAATCCTCCATATGATGTAGAAAAACCAAGGAAACCAGCTGATGCCGCACTTCTTCATTTCATCAAATGACATAAAACAAGATATAGCAACCATTTCAGACAAAGAAAATTTTCACCATATTGCAAAGGTTTTGAGAGCCAAAATCGGCGAAACCCTTCTGCTGGTCGATGAAAACAGGATTCAATACAAAGTTGTGGTAAAAAATATTGATTCAAAGTCAATTACAACTAAAGTTATAGAAGTATCAAAATCTAATCACTGCCTTGATTTAGACTTATTTCTTGTACAAAGTGTATTAAAAACAGATGCTCAGAACTTTGTCATGCAAAAAGCAACCGAACTCGGCGTAAAGGGAATTATTCCCATAATAACGGATAACAGTGTCATAAAGCCGTCTGTTGCTGATTCTAAGCTTGATAAGTGGCAAAAAATTGCCAATGAAGCTGTAAAGCAGTGCGAAAGGATTGATTTTCCGAAAATACAAGCCAGAAGCACTCTTCAAGAAATATTAAACAGTCCTGATTTTGATATAAAAATAGCATGTGTCGAAAGAGACATGACAACATCTTTAAAAGCATGCCTGAAAAATATCGACCTGGAATCAAATCCGAGAATTGCTGTTATAATAGGACCTGAAGGCGGATTTAGTGCAGCAGAACTTAAGCTTTTGCAAGAGCATGACAATGTACATAAAGTAAGCCTCGGGAAGCTTATACTTCGTGCGGAAACAGCTGTAATATGCTCTTTATCAAACATAATATACGAGTTGGAAAATGATTAAAGATGAATTAATTAAAAACCCGTTAATATCAGAACTAAAGGCTTTTTTTCACAGCAGAGATGAGCATGCCTATATTGTTGGCGGATTCTTAAGAGACATTATGCTGGATAAAAAAAGCTGCGACATTGACATAGTCACGGACAAAGGTACTGCTCAAAATCTTTCAAAAGAATTTGCAGACAACATTAACGGATATTTTATAGAACTCGATAAAGTTAACAGGATATACAGGGTTGTTTTTAAAGACAAGGTAAACTATATAGACATAGCAGACTGCACTGGAGACTGTATAGAAGATGACCTCAAACGCAGGGATTTTACTATAAATGCGCTGGCTTATGATATAAGAAAAGACAGCTTGATTGATGTCACAAATGGTATTAAAGACATCAAAAAAGGTGTAATCAGAGAGATTTCAACGGAAAATATTCTTGATGACCCTATCAGGATACTGCGTGCTTTCAGATTCCAGAGCACGCTTGGATTTAAGCTGTCTGATAATTTAAAAATAATTGCAAAAGAGCATGCCTGTCTGTTAAACAAAACCGCTAAAGAACGCATAAATATTGAACTTGTAAAGCTTTTTGGCGGCAAAAATGTAGTTGAAACACTGCATGGACTTAATGATTACAAAATTTTAGACCTGCTGTTTCCTGAAGTAACACAAATGCGAAAAGTACCGAAAAACTCTCATCACCATCTGGACTTGCTGGAACATTCAATAGAAACAGTAAAGCAGGTTCAGTGTTTTTATGACAAAGCTTGCGATGAGGTCAAAGAGCACTGTGATTCAGAGTTTTTCTGCGGGCAAAAAAGGCTTGCATATCTCAAACTCGGAGCTTTTTTGCATGATGCGGGAAAACCTTCTACATGGCAGATTGAGCCTGATACAGGACGTCACAGATTTATTATGCATGATACGGAAGGTGCAAAAATAATTGTTCCAACCTTAAAAAAATTGAAATTTTCAAAAAAACAGATTGCTTACATACAAAAAATAATTAAAAACCACATTTACCCTGCAGGTGTAGTGACAGCAGAAGAGGCATCAGACAAGGCGTATCTTCGTTTTTACAGAAAGATGGAAGATGAGGTTATAGACCTCATAGCAGTCGCATACGCTGACAGAATGTCGGCACTTGGACCGGATATAACACAGGAGATGATTGACAAAAATATTAACGGGCTCGACAGATTGCTTAAAAGATATCTTGAGGAAAAAAGCAAACTTGCACCTTTGCCCAAGCTTCTTGACGGCAAAGAGATTATGCAGATATTAAATATAGAAGCTTCGCCCAAACTTGGAGAGATTATTGAAAAACTGAAAGAGGCGCAGATTTCCTCCGAGGTAAACACAAAAGAAGAAGCTGTCAATTTTATAAAAAATATAAAACTATAAAAAAAGACTCCTTATAATAAGGAGTCTTTTTTATTTACTATATATTAATTATTAGTCGTATACATAGTTGATTAAAGCAGCTTCTCTTGCTTTTTTTACAGCTTTAGCAAGCATTCTCTGGTGTTTTGCACATGTTCCGGTAATTCTTCTCGGAAGAATTTTTCCTGCTTCTGTTAAGTATCTTCTGATTTTTTGAGCATCTTTGTAGTCAATAACTTCTACTTTATCTGCACAGAAGTTGCAGCTTTTTCTTTTGTTTTTGTCGATTTGTGGTCTTGCCATTGTTTTTTCCTTTTCTGTTTGTTTTGTAACTAATAGCTTTTGCGCCCAAACTAACTTGAACTGAGCAAGGCTTTTAATTTCTTTACGGCACGCAGTAACTTCGTTACTGACTTTGCCTACCTCCATACAAAACGTGACATTTAGTCACCTTTTATCCGGAGTCCTTGCCTGAACTAACTTGATAATAAATTAGAACGGAATTTCGTCCTCGCCAATCAAGTCGTCTGAGAAATCGGTCTGCCCGAATTGTACAAGCGTATCGGGCGACGCTTTGGCAGAAGGAGCGTTGTTAGAACTTCCTGCCAGTTTTTCCAATGCATAAGCATCGATTTCGACAATTCTTCTTTCAGAACCGTCTTCATTTTTGACTGTATTGTTTTGAAGTCTGCCTTCAACAACCACTCTGTCGCCTTTTTGAACTGTTTCTTCAACAGTCTGGGCAAGGTTGCCTTTAGCAATTATTCTAACCAGTGTTTCTTCAGTTTCAGATATGTTCATAGCAAATGCCGAAATAGGCACATTGTTAGATGTAAAACGCTTTTCGGGCGCTCTGTATACTGTTCCTGATATAACTGCTTTTGCTAGGCTCATCTTTACTCCTGACTTTCTTTGACTATGCGCTTACTTTTGATTCTTCCATAAACATTGTTCTTAAAATGTTTTCGTTAAGACTCAATTGTCTTTTGAATTCAGCAACCTTAGCAGGATCCAATTCAAGTTTTTGTGCAACATAGTGACCGTCTCTGAAATTCTGGATATCATGAGCGAGTTTTTTTCTGCCCATTTTATCTACAGAAGTAACGCTTCCGCCTAAAGCTTTAATGCTTTCTTCAATTTTAGCTATAACTTTATCAGCTTCTTCAGCATCCATATTAGGCTTGATAATTGTAAGTAATTCGTATTTTCTCAATTTTTTGCTCCTTTATGGTTTTTTACGTGTAAAAGAACATTATCATGAACAAAATATGAATACAAATGATTCGGCGCTAAATCTTACAGATGCGTAATATTTAATTAATTATACAGTCTTTTCAATTTTTTAATTCACATTATTTTCAACAACACCATCCAAAAATGCCTTAATATTAGACATTGTTGTATCAAGAATTCTTTGTATTGCTTCTTTTGTATTATAGGCAATATGAGGAGTTATTATTACATTTGGAAGCTGCTGCAAACGGGTATTAAGGATTGTTTGTTTTAAAGCACATTCATTTAGCCTGTTAATATCAACCAGATAATCCGTATCAGATATGGTTTCTTCGCTTTCGAGAACATCCAGTCCGGCTCCTGCAATTTCCTTTCTGCTAAGAGCATTATAAAGAGCCTGTGTTTCAATGTGTTCACCGCGTGCAGTATTTATAAGTATTGCTGTTGGTTTCATTTTTTTAAACGCAGCTTCGTCAAACATGTGATAATTATCTTTGGTCAATGGGGCATGAAGTGAAATAAAATCCGATTCTTTTAACAGTGTATCAAAATCAGCGTATTTGACACGGTAGTTTTCTATAAGTTCCTGCTTTTGGTGCAGGTCAAAGCCGAGTATATTCATATCAAAACCGTAAGCCAATCTCGCAAACTCGGAGCCGATTGCCCCCAGACCTACAATCCCTATTGTTTTGCCGCCCAACTCCTGCCCTATAAGGGATTGCACATTAACATTCATCTCTTTGTACTCTATATATGATTTTGTAACTTTTCTGCACACATCAAGTAAAAGAGCAATTGCAAATTCTGCAACGCTTTTGTTCCCGTAGTTTGGAGTATTTTCCACTACTATACTGTGCTCGCTGCAATAATCAAGGTCAATATGATTAAACCCCACAGAGCGCAGGGCAATAAGCTGAAGATTAGAAAATTGCGACAGAACTTCTTTGCCAACACGTGAAGTTGTAAAAACAGAGATAATCTGTGCATCTTTATATTCCTGAGGAAGTTCAGACAGGTCATTTAAAGATTTTTCCGTCAAATAATATTCATATTTATTTTCATTGTTTTGTTTTAAAAAGTCTTTTTCGTCATCTTGAACGTCAAAATATACAATTTTAGTCATGTCATTATTCCTTATAAGAGTATTTGCTGCTTTACAATGACATGGTTTCAAAGAACTTTAATCACCCGTTCAAGCTGACACAGGGCTAAATATTTCAAAATAATAAGAGTTTGTGTTTATGTTTGTATAGTCTATAATTGATGTCATGAGAATATTGGGGATAGATCCTGGGATAGCAATTGTCGGCTACAGCATAATAGATGCTGTGGACGGTGTCTATACGCTTGTAAGTTCAGGTTCGATTCAAACAGACAAAAACAAAACAGATGCAGGCAGATTATACGAAATCTCTCAGGATTTGGAAGAGATTATCAAACAATACAATCCTGACACTGCCGGTGTTGAAAAGCTGTATTTTTTCAAAAATCAAAAAACAATTATTCCTGTTGCTCAGGCAAGAGGTGTCATTATGATGACACTGGAAAAGTACTCTATTGGTGCTGTTGAATACACCCCGATTGTGGTAAAACAAACTATAACAGGCTATGGCAGAGCTTCTAAAGAAGAAGTTGCGCAAGCCGTAGAAAAAATGGTGGACAAAAACGGCAAAAACTGGCCAAAGTTGGATGACACAGTAGACTCTATTGCCATTGCCGTATGCCATGCAAGAAATGCAGAATGCAGCCTTGCACAATACGCTGTATAATTAAACTTTGAGGTATATTATGGAAATAAAAAAATTATTATTAAAACAAATGGCAATGCTGTCAAGTGTACTTGGCTTGATACTCGGGGTTTTAACCATAATCCCGTTTGTCAGCAATATTTCATTCTTTGCTCTTTTTGTGCTTGCTGCACCGATTGTTCTTGTTTATATGAAAAAACTTGAAATGATAGGTATTCTCGACATCAGACAGGGTGCTATGTACGGTGCAATAATCGGATTTATTTCTTTTGTTGCTTTCTCTGTATCATTTGTACCGCTTGCCACAATTATCGGCTTTATTTACAAAGGCTCATACTATCTGGGTGTAAGCCTTTTGTTCCGTTCAGGCTTCTTTGTTTTAATAATGATGGTATTCTTTGTTGCAATCCTTTCCGCATTAATGAATGCGTTTTCAGGACTTGTCACAATGTACATATACAATCAGATTGAGCCGAAACCCGAAGAATCAAAAACAGACATAGACATACAGGAATAGGAAAGTTATGGATTTTAAATCAAAAATTAAGACTATTGAATGGATTAAAGACAAAAATGTATCCAGAATGGTTGATCAGCTTGTTGTGCCTTATGAATACAAACTCGTTGATATTTCGACCTCTGATGATATGTATGATGCAATAAAAACAATGATTGTAAGAGGTGCACCGGCAATCGGCATAGCAGGCGCACATGGTATGGCTCTTGCAGCGCTTGAGATTGCGTCTAAAACCCAAAACAGCGATGAGTTTCTTACTCAACTAAGAAAAAAGGCTGAATATTTAAAAAGTTCCAGACCCACTGCCGTTAACCTCATGTGGGCTGTAGACAAACAGTTTGACCATATAAAAAACAGCGGGAAAACCGTGGATGAAATGGTTCAAATGCTGATTGAACACGGCATAAAACTGGAAAACGAAGATATAGAAATTAATAAAAAAATCGGTGACTACGGTGCGGAACTTGTACCTAAAAAAGGTGCAACAATCCTCACGCACTGCAATGCAGGCGCACTTGCCACGGTAGGATACGGAACTGCTCTCGGTGTGGTACGTTCAGCTTTTGCAAAAGACAATACTGTTCAGGTATTTGCCGACGAAACAAGACCACGTCAGCAGGGTGCAAGAATCACTACATTTGAACTTGTTATGGATAACATTCCGGTAACGCTTATTACAGACGGGATGAGCGGATACTTTATGGAAAAAGGAATGATAGACATGGTCGTTGTCGGGGCGGACAGAATTGCTGCTAACGGAGACACGGCAAACAAAATAGGTACATACAACCTTGCCATTGTTGCAAACTACCATAATGTACCTTTCTACATTGCAGCGCCATTATCCACTATTGATACTTCCATTGAGTCGGGCAAGGAAATACCTATTGAAGAAAGAAGCCATGAAGAAGTTACTCACATAAACGGCAAAAGTATATGCGCAGAAGGTGTTAAAGTAATAAATCCCGGTTTTGATGTGACACCCGCTTCATTAATCAAAGGCATAATTACGGAAAAAGGCGTTTTATATCCGCCTTACAACGAATCAATTAAAAAAGCATTCGCGCTGTAAACATTTGATTTAATAACAAAAAACGGCGATAAAGTTATCGCCGTTTTTTTTATATATTAATTTTTGTAAACCATATAGATGATATTCCTAAAGTTTTCAAATCCATGTGCCGATAACAATATTGTTAGACCGAAAGGTCAAACAAACCTCCTCCCCAAGTCTAGTAGCCGGCCTCAATGGACGGCTTTTTTTTATGTTATTTTACAGAAAAACCAATTCAATTACTGCGGCAGAGACTTTCCTATCTGCTTTATTACAGCATAGGCTTTGATTATTCCATTCAAAGGATTCTTAGCAGCACCTGCCATATAAAGCATAAAACCTGCATTTAATGCTATAAAATCAAGCTTCGCGTCTTTAATTTTTCCCTTAAAAATATCATTTAACAGGTTTCTGTTATATTCTTCTGTTGCACCGCGAAGTGCGAGAATCTGTGCACGCTTTATGCCGAATTGTTCAGGCGCAACAGTATATTTTTGAATTTCACCGTCTTTTAATTCAAAAATTGATGTCTCTGAACACACACTGATTGCATCGATGGCAGGATTAGAAGCATATACTGTCATAGCGCGTTTTATGCTGTTTTGATTGTACTGACTTATTAAAACTTCCGCCTGTTCAATAGAAGCAGCACCATGTAAGATAATGCAATCCTGCTCTGTATCATCCAAAACAACTTTCATCCCGCATGCCTGCGCAATAAAATGCAGAGCCGGTGAAATATCAAATACATTATTTATGCTGTCTGCTGTACAAGAACAAAATACACATGTATTCTTATCAAAATTATTCATACCCTCAAACTCCATATATATTATTATATTAACAAAAATGTTAACTAATGTAACAAAAGACACAAACTTTGAAATTATATACTTTTTAAATACTTTATATATATGTAAGTGTTATAAAAAACAAGAGGTTATTAAAAGATGTCACTGTGTCCAAACAACGCAATAGATCAAAAACTAGCAAAAATGTATGCCGAGAAGGTGACTGTAAACCTTGAAAACCGATCATCACTTGACCCGGAGGATTTCTGGAAAACGATGCAGATGATAGCAGTAGCAAATAAGGCTATGATGCATCTAACATAAGTTTAACTGAATACCTTTCCCAAGAGGTATTAATATTGGAGATTTTGGAGTTTTCCCTATTAGTCTAGTTTTGCCTGAGATATTCTCAGGTTTTTTTTTGCATTTTATTTTAGTATGGCAGTTTTCAAAAGGTCAATATATTTAACCTTTTCATCATTTGTAAAAGCGCCTTTTTTCGCAAAATGTATATGATATATGCCCTGCGGGGTATGAATTATTCTTGCCAGTTCACATTCCTTAGAATTATCAAACTTCCATTCATATAAAATATCTTTGTTTGTCTGATGTATTATTTTCTTTTCAAATGGTTTGCCTGAATTCTTTGCAATTGCATCAATTGCGCCTATATGTGTATTGTAATATTCATCAAGTGTAGTTTTAATGTTTTCATTTAATACAAAATATTGTACGGTAACAAGCTGTGTCCATTTAAAATTCTTTACATCTTCACCTTTTATGCCATACTCTGTAACCTGAGACTTTTCGTCTTTTTGAGAAAGAACCTTTTCCCATTTTTTCGAGTCTAAGGCTAAAAGAACTTCTCCTGTTTGAGGTTTCTCAGATACTTCTGCTTTATTCGCTTTAGAATATGTATTAACAATTTCGTTTTTAAAATTCTCTCGAGCCTGCTGCTGCGCAATAGGATCCTTAAGAGCATATGCAGCCTGTTCTTCTTTTATTTGTTTAAGCAGTTTTTTATAATATATTTTTTCTTTGCCTCCCATGGATTCAAGAGTCACTGCGGTTTCATAGTATTCAATTGCCAAGTCATAGTCACGCTGGCTTTTCTTTATATCAGCAAGAAGAACATATGCATTCCAATCGTCAGGAAAAAGTCTTATTGCATCTTGAAAAGTTTTTTCTGCCATTTTTGTATCTTTTGTATACGCATAACTTGTTCCTAAAAGGCACAATGCACTATAAGAGTCAGGTTTATAAGCAAGAGCATTATTAAAATTGACAATTGCTTCATCATATTTTTTTTCGTTATAAGCACGCATCCCCTTATCGTATTCATTACGAAAGTTTAAAGCAGCACAACCAGTCTGCAAAAAGATTGCCGCACATAAAATTACACAGATAAATAACTTATTTATATATTTTTTTATCATTAAAGACTCCCGATATTAATTATAATAATCGTCATTGAGAGAGGCAATATCTTTAATATTATATCTGTTATTTTCTATGGAAAGTTCTATCTTTGTTCGAAAAATTTCCGACAGATTTTTTGATGTGAGGATATCTTCTTTTTTACCCTGCTTATAAATAGTTTTATTATGTATCAATGCTGCATGTGTAATCTCGGGAAAGATTTCCTCTACATTATGCGTCACAAGAATCAACGATGATTTTTGTGAAAGATTCCGCAATGTTTTTAAGAAACAATTTCTGGCTCTGATATCAAGTCCTGTTGTCGGTTCATCAAGAACAAAAGCCTCAGGCTCATGCACAAGTGCTCTGCCTATCAGGCACAGTCGCTGCTCACCCGTACTCATATGAGAAAATTTTTTATCTTTTAAGCCTGTTATTTTTAAAAAATCCATTACTTTTAAAGCATTATCAATCTGCTCTTTTGAAAAGTTATGATGCTGAAAAGTCCCGAGCGAACTATAATAGCCACTGAGCACGACAGATAAACCCGATGATTGCCCCCCGTACACTGCAAACCTGTTTTGCAAATCATTTGTAATAATACCAAGATATTTTTTAAGTTCAAAAATATCCCATCTGTCACGTCCGAAAATTTCTTTTTTAAAATTATATTGTGTATTAGGATACAAATCATGAGAAAACAACTTTATCAATGTTGATTTGCCGCTTCCGTTTGCTCCTAAAATAACCCAGTTTTCACCTTTATTTATTCTAAGATTAATATTTTCTAAAACTGTACTCTGACCATAGTTTACATAAATATTTTCAAAATCTATTATATTGTTATTAAAAATTTTCTGCACAATAGAAATCCCGTGTTTAAAATACATTTATTGCAATAAATTATATAGCAAATGTAAACTAACACCTAATTTGATAATAAAGAACAAAAAGATTGATTATTCAAAATCCAAATTTTGGATGCTTTTAATATCGCTAAAACTACCCCAATTATTTTCGTACAAACCTTGTTTTACAAATTTGTGAAAAGATAAATATTGCCAGTCTTTTATATTATTGTATGTTCAAAAAATCTTCTCTGAAATAAACCTTTTTCACCTTTATTAACATAACCGTAGGTTGGAGAGGCAGTTCAGGCAGTTCAAGAAACCCCAAGCTACCTGCTATAGACTAAAAAGCAACTCTTATATTTAGAGCTGCTTTTTAGTTTTTAAATATCATTTGTTGTATAAAATTTACATTCTATCAAAATAAATATGCTCTCCTTTTTTAGATATAAAAGGCTCACCTTTGTCCCCAGTTCCATCTGGGTTCTTTTTAAAACTTTGAATACGTTTTTCATCCAATGTATATGGTTCTACAATATGCATACTCGTAGGTTTACCGGAATAATCTCTGCTATCTATATAGATTCTTTTGTTTCCATGAACAATTTTATTAGCACGTGAAAAACAATTGTCTTCAAAGTTACTTTTTTCTAAGATCGTTTGACCATTTTCTTTTATAGATTTAAGTTGTCGTTCAGTAAAATGTCTTGGTTCTCTCGATAGTTCACGATAAAGATATTCATACTCTTTGTTGGAAACAACAGTTCCTTCAGCATTTATTTTTACAGCCTTTTTCAACAAGCCTTCTTCATATGTTCTTACAACTTTATTACCATTTTTAAGAGTATCAACAATTTCTCCAGTATATGGCTTTCCATTTTTCAAAACAGCTTTACCATTAACAAAATAATTGCCTTTTGCTTTAAATACCATTGTACTATTGGGAATTTTGCTACTTCTAACAAAATCATGCCAAGGTATGCTAACTGGTTTTCTTCTCATAGCAACATACATCCCCATTGTTCCCAAAGCAGCAAGCCCAGCAAGAAGCACCTTTGTGGTAATATTTTTCTCCTTACCAGATTTTTGTTCTTCAACTTTCGTGCCAAAAGATTTTTCTGGCACCTTCACAAACGACCCAATTCTTACACTATTCATCTTTACTTCCTTTCTTTCGTTCCTATACATATTCAAAAAAAACAAACAATACTAAAAATTGACAGTCGATATCCCAGCCTCATCTATCCTATCCTATTAGGCATTATCATTGAGTTTGAGATACTTGAAACTCAACTTTACATTTATTTACATTCTGTTTTTATAATAATTGGTCTGTCGGCTAGGCGTACCTGCCCAACATTTCTTGAAAAATAATGTTTAATTGAGGAAATTATTTTTGGATAATTATTAATATCTTGTGGATATAATATTAAATGAATATGTTCAGGTAATACACATATTGCAAATATCTCATATTTATACACTTGCATTGTGTTTTTAAAAGCATCTCTTAAAATATCAATATTATCAATAAATATAGGTTTTCTGTTATAAGAAGTAATAATTATATGCAAATAAGTATTAGGAACCAAAACTCTGCGATAATTCATTGATTCATATTATCATAAACATTTTTGTTGGGCAGGTATGCCCAACCGACAATTAAAAACTTCTAACCGAACTCGACATTAAAATACATACAACAAAAACAAGGCATAAGCTCCGTAGTTTTTGTTGTATATAAGAACGGAGAAGGCGGGATTTTCTTGCTCGCTCGCGTTTAACGGCAATTCCGTGTTTTGTTTTCAGTGATTTCTTCACTTCAAACAAAAGCACTACAGCCTCGGCTCGCTCGCGCTCGAACCTTTAACAAGACTCCGTCTTGTGTTTCTCATCCCGCCCAACAAAAAAGACCCATTCGGGTCTTTGAAAATTCGGAGAAGGCGGGATTCGAACCCGCGGTGGAGTTGCCCCCACACAAACGTTCCAGGTTTGCACCTTAAACCACTCGGACACCTCTCCATTGATTCTTTTTTTATTTTATTTGCTACATACTTATATTGCAAGCAATATTTATACCTTGTTATAAACTTTACTGTTTATTTCTACCTGTATAATAGTTTTTATCGAAACACAATTTTTCGCAGAATTGACAAGATTCATCAATCTGTCTTTTTCTTGAACACCCGCAAAAAGTTCAGAATTTTGATAGATATTACCAACTACTTCAAGAGTATTGCTGTATGTAGATTTGCAGCCTATACCAAATTTTTTGTTTAAATGCTGCAAAGGTTTGAAAAACAGAATATGCTCACCATTTGATACTTCGCACACGGGTGTCAGAAGGTTTTGATATTCGTCCACCAATATATCCCCGAAGTATATCAGCGAACCGTTTTTATCCTTTAAACCCATAAACTGCATACGGTCAAATTCACGAATCGTCTGCAAAACTTCTTTTTCAGCCTGCATTCTGTCAAGAGCAAGATATGTAAGTATTTTCTTTATATCCAGTTCCATTTTTAAAGTTGTTTTGTTAATTCCAGAATTTTTCCCTGTGTAGTCTAGCATTTCCATTCCTTGCCTTTCGATGATGTTTTTTAAATAAATTTCGCATATTAAAATATAGATTTTCTTAATACAAAAAATATTGTTATTACAGTTATAACAATTAAAAACTTTTTCTAATATACTTTGCGGGATATTTGTAAAGAATTATTAAAAGGAAAATACATTGACAAATTTTTCAAAATACTTGTCATTACAGACTATATACTGATACAAAAAATAATTTTTATAGCTAAAAAATATTAATTTGTTACTTTATTTAATTATAGATAATATTTCTTTACATTAAATTATTAAAGAAATTCTAAAAAATCTGTTGTAATTTTTCATTGTTTATTTAATAATTGAACTCGACAATTAAAAAGCAAAAGAAATGGCATAGTAGCTCAGTTGGTCAGAGCGCTCGGCTCATACCCGGGAGGTCACTGGTTCGAACCCAGTCTATGCTATTTAATAATTTTAAAAATAAAAAAACGAAAACTCATCGTTTTCGTTTTTTTATTAGATATGACCGCCGTTACGAAGCAAACACAGTTTGCGCAGTGCAGCAATCTTTGATTGCACAGGCGGATTGATACATTTTCAGACTCCCTTTTTTAATGCTTATATCGCTGTGGGTAATCTGTGGGTAATTTTTTATATCATTTGTAATTTTGCACTTACTAAACTTTAATAAATTTCCAAAAATCTCATACCTTTAAATGATATTTGCAAGTTTTTATACTTTTTTTGACTTTTATGCCGACATCATTAATGAATAACTATGCAAAAAGTAAGGGTGTAAATTATGAAGTTACGCGGCGAAATAAACTTTTTTGAAAACGGTTTGACAACCAGTATTCGTGCAATGCACCTGCAGACAGAAATGCTGGGTATCATTAATGAGAACTACAACTCGTTTGATAAAGTCGGTTATCAACGAAAAGACCCTGTTGTTTCTTCTTTTGCAGAGTATATAGGCACCCATGCATTGTCCACTGCAGTAGATGATTCTATAGGCAGAATCGGTCATTCCAACAACCCGCTCGATATTGCCATAGGAAACAAAGGATACTTTCAATATCAGAGTCCTGATGGTATAAAAATGACAAGAGACGGCAGGTTTAAGCTGGATAAAGACGGCAATCTGCTTACACTGGAAAACGCACATGTACTTGCAAATGACGGTACTCCAATAAAACTGCCCGTTGTTCCGGAAAAAATCGAAGATGTTAAGGTATACACAAACGGTGACGTAAAAGTGTTTAATAAAGCCACAAACAAGCTTGAATATGCAGGCACACTGTCTGTTGTTACAAATCAGGGTGTAGCGGTTTTAGACCCCAACATAAAACAGGGATACAACGAATATTCTAACGTATCTTTGAATTCAGAGATTCTTCAAATAATACCTGTTAAAAGGAATTTTGAAGCAAACAGACAGCTGTTTGTTATGCAGAACAACAACTTATCCAAAGCAATCCAATCGCTTAGCAGCTAATTAAGTTAAACAGGATATTTTTAACACGAAAGGCAGTATATGACAACATTACAAGGTTTAATAAGAAGAGGTATCATCAATACAAACGTACAGTTTGAAAGACTTGGTTATATCTCAAATAATATAGGCAACCTCAATACAAATGCCTATAAACAGGTTCGTTTCGAACAAATTCTTGATGAAAACGGCTATCTTGACGGCGAAGTCAGATATGACTATTCACAGGGTTCTTTTATGAAAACAAACAGACCTCTTGATGTTGCACTGACAGGACCGGGGTTTATTCCTGTTACTTCCCCAAACGGAGATGTTCAGTATACAAGAGACGGTTCCTTCAAATTAGATAAAGACGGTTACATCGTAACGAATGACGGATTTCTTGTCGGAGACGGAATAAAAGTTCCTGTTAATCATGAAGGACTCAGAATCAAACAGGACGGTACGGTTATGATTATTGAAAAAGGTCATACACAGCACACTGTTCTGGGTAAAATTCCTGTAGTTCAATTCCAAAACCCCGAAGGTCTTAAATCAGCAGAATATAACAAAGTCGTACCGACAAATGATTCAGGAGAGCCGAGACTTGTTAAAGAGCATAATTACATTGCACAGGGTGGTTTGGAACGCTCAAATGCAAATTACATTGCAAATGTAAATGAAGTCCTGAGGCTAAATTCTTCAATGATTGCAGGCACAAGACTTATGAAGGTAATAGACGACATGTATCAGCGTTCTATTAACCTCACACAGTAAAAACTAACTTTTATTAAATAGGAAAGTAAAATGTACACACCAAAGGATCCGATAGTAAAAACAAATTTAATGCTGGATTTGATATCCCAGAGACAAAGGGCATTGTCCACAAATCTTGCCAATATGGATACGCCTAATTATGTCAGAAAAGATATCAGTTTTGACCAGTATCTAGGCACTATGAACAACCCTCTGGAAACAGAACTGTCTATCAAACTCGGTCCGTCAGGATTGATAGAAGAGCAGGAAGCAGGCGTAGACCCAACATACGAACTCGCGGAAATGCAAAAGATGTCTATTCTATATGCAGTTGCTTCAAGAAAGATGTCAGCACTGATAAATGAAATGAAAACAGTAGCTAACGTAGGCAAGTAGTTTATAAAGAATAAAACAAATAATCACAAAAGAAGGTGAAGTTATGAGTTTAATGGAAACAATGAACATAGGTCAAAAGAGTTTGCAGGCTCACGGCGCAAGAATTAAAATTCACGCCAAAAACATTGCGAACCTTGATACACCAAACTATGTCAGAAAGATCCCTGTTTTGCAGGCAACTGATGATATATCGTTCCACGGGCTTTTAAACTCAATGAAAGAAGATGTTTTCGGCGTAGGTACAATTCCGTTTCAGCAGGGCGGTGTAAGACTCACAGGCGTGGTAGAGGACCCCACGCTCGGTGAAAGAATATACAAACCCGGACACCCTGATGCCGACGCAAACGGCTATATACGCACATCAAACGTAAATCCGATTGTTGATATAGCTGATGCAAACATTGCACAGCGTGCATATGAAGCAAACCTTGCAGTAATAAATATCACAAAAACAATGGCTCAAAGAGCAGTAGAAATAGGAAAATAAAAATAAAGACAGGTAGTTAAGTTAATGTTCTCTCCAACAATACAAGGATATATTGATCAAGGCGGTAAGGAAGCTGCAATGCAAAGGGTTCAATCAATCAGAGCCCATGTTGCAAGTATTGAAAAGCAGCTTAATCCGGATGCTGTAAAAACGGAGAAACAGACCTTTGCAGAAATTCTAAAAGCAAGCCAAAAAGGTGAAGGTCAGTTCAGAACAGACGGTAAAAATTTTCTTTCACTTACTTCTGCTGCAAATACACTTCAAAAAAATACAGTAAAAGCTGCAAATTCTATACAAACAACCATTACCAATGTAACAAACCCGACACGGGCGCAAATAATGGATATTATCTCAAAAGTTTCTAAGAAATACGGTGTGGATGAAAAACTTGTTCAAGCTGTAATAAGACAGGAATCAGGATTTAACCCCAAAGCACGTTCACACTGCGGAGCTATGGGGCTTATGCAGCTAATGCCTGCTACTGCAAAAGGTCTCGGGGTCAAAGATGCCTACAACCCTGTCCAAAACGTAGAAGGCGGGGTAAAACACCTGAAAGGACTGCTTGCAAGATACAACGGCAACCTTGTTCTTGCGCTTGCAGCTTATAACGCAGGCGGCGGAAATGTTGATAAATACGGCGGTGTACCTCCATTTAAGGAAACCCAGAACTATGTAAAAAGTATCCTTGCCAATTATTTAAGCTAGATTAAAAGGAAAAAATATGATAGAAAAGAAATTCGCACCTAACATAAATCTATTTGAAAGAATGCAGCCCACAAAGCTGGATACAGGAATAAGCATCACAAACAAGCCTTTCAGAATGAATCGTGTGGAAAAGCTTGAGACAAACGACTTTAAATCTGTATTCTCGGGTCTTGTTGAAAATTTCAACAAAGAACTTAACGCACCAGACCAGCTTATGAAAGATGTTATGGAAGAAAACGGAAATGCAGATATCCACGATGTTATGACCGCTATGGCAAAAGCTGAACTCGGAGTTACGGTTGCAACAAATATTACAACAAAAATTATTCAGGCATACGACAAAATTATGCAGATTCAATTATAAAATTAGATAGCAAAAAAATCTTCTTGTGTTTTATAATAATACAAGGAGATTTTTTTATGAAAATAAATACAGATAAGGCTTTTTATCAAGCATTGAAAAAACAATTTAAACAAAAGCTTGAAATATCAAAACAGGAAGCTAAAGAAATAATCAAAGATACTGCAGAGTATCTGGAACCAAAGCTGAAAAGCGGTGCAGAAACAGCCTCTGATTATGTAAAAGAAAACTATCCAAAGGCAAAAAAAGCAGTACAAGAGTTGTATGCTAAAGTAAAACAAAAATTGCAGCCAAAGGTTGATGACTTTATGGCATATGTTAATGCTTCTTTAAATCCGACACAACAAGAAATTTTGAGTAAAGAAATATCAAGATTACAGCGTAAAATAGATTTTAAAACCGGACTTTTAAACAACCTGAAAGCAAAACACCCGCAAGAAACACTTATTATAGCAAAATATCAGAAAGAATTGAAAGAACTTGAAACAAAAAGACAGATTGCAATAAATAAGTATAAAGAATTTACGGATAAGCAATCCTTTGCGCAGGAATCTTTTGATAAACTCAACAATACTAAATAGCCTTTGCTGTTGTGAAAATAAAAAAATAGAAAATTACAAATAACCCTGTTTTAGTAAGAATAAATTTAATAAATCAATATCAAGTTATTGCTGACAAAATAAACCAGACTTTTCTTAACCTGTATAAGGATTCTTTTGTATAAACGGTTCATTTTTCTACGAATTGTTTTTATCATAAGCAATCCTTGTCCTTTCTGAAATAGTCAATGCGTTAGATATCGGAATACCGCCTCTTTGTGCGGGATTGTTGACAACCCTGCCCTGTACATACATAACTGTAGAGCCGCCGCCGTCGAGGTTCATAGCATTTACACAGCCAAAACCCTTCATCATTCTGGCAAGTTCACCAAGTGTCATACCGACAGAGGCGTGCTCTCTGCCGTCTACCGCTACCATTATAAATTCGTTATTTGCAGTGTAACCTATTGCAGTTCTCGGGTTTTTGCCTGTTATAGAACCGAGTTTCTGTGCGGTAACATCAACATATACATTGCCGTCTTTTACAAGATATGGGCCTCCGCTTATTATGTGGTCAATATTTTCCCATTCGGGAACCATTTTTATATCAAGTTCAATCTTTCTTGCAGAAAAAAACGGCTCCAACTTTACTTTGGGTCCGGATATTACATATCCGTTTTCAGGTATAGGTGTGGAGCCGTAAGATATTGCAGTGATTTTGTTATCCTGTATAGCTATGTTAACGCCGTATTTCGGTGGTGTCGGGGAGGTCTGCCCCCAGTCTCTCGTATAAAGAAGAGTATATGTAGAAAGCATTCTCGGCTGGTTTATATTGTCTATTTTTAAATTCTGCCTGCCGGCTTTTAATGTTGAGTTGAATTGAACCTGCGCCATTTTGTATTCATTTTTGCCTATGCCCATTGCAACTCTGTTATGGATAGGTCCCGTATAGACTTTCCTGTCTATCATAAGAGTACCTAAAGGTATACCGTTCTGGGGCTTAAAATATGTGCCGTTGACTGCGGCGATAGAATTGTTGCGGTTTGCAATAGTTCTTATGGTTGCCCTGTGTTTTAAATTTGTAGATGCAAGCTGTGGAGCGATTTCAATGTTTGGATTTATTTTTGTATTAACTTCGACTATGTTTATCTTAACGGGTCTTGAATTGATATACTTCACCATACGGATATGCTTCACCCCGTCCGCTACCGTAAGAATTGCCCCGTTGCGGTATCGCTGCCTGAGCATTGACTCCCATCTTTGTTTCTCCTCCGTAAGACTGTGTGTCTGCTCCTCCACATTATACTGTTTAATATTCGCTCCGTTATTAATCGCTTCGCTTGCAAAAAGGCTGTTGTTAATCAACAAAGATTGAGAACAAACTGCAGCTAACAATACAGTAAAGCATAAAGAATTATTAATTAACTTTCTCATGCTTTTGTGATTGTAGACTAATGTAGTGTTCATCGTGATTAACTCTTTTTTTATCCTTTCTACTACTATTGTAACACACATTCAAAAGCTTCTCAATCTTAAATCAAAGGTATTTTTAAAAAAGCAATCAAGATGCCTTTTTTCAGCTTAATTTTTCTTAATATTTTGCCTTATTAAAACACCTGTAAACGTAGTCTATATTTATTTATGGTAAGGTTTACACTTAATCGCTTTTTAAAAAATTATACACCTTGCTTTGCCTGAGAGGATTACATTACTTTTTAAAATTTGTGTTCTAATAAAACAGTCAAACGAAAGGAGTTACTATGGGGTTATTCAGTGAAGACGATGATGATTTTTCAAAATATATCACAGGGGATTTAAAAGGTACTCAGACAGAAAAAAATCTGGAGCAGGCTTTTTGCGGAGAATCAGAGGCAAGAAACCGTTATACATTTTTTGCACAGAAAGCAAGAAAAGAAGGTTATGAGCAGATAGCAAGAATTTTTGAAGAAACCGCTAACAACGAAGAGGAACACGGTAAAATCTGGCTTAGAATACTCAGCGGAGGAAAATTACACGACACCCTCGAGAATCTTAAAACAGCTGCAAGCACTGAGAATTATGAATGGGAAGATATGTATGCACGTTTTGCAAAAGATGCAAGAGAAGAAGGTTTTGACAGGATTGCCTGCCTTTTTGAAACAATAAGAAGCATTGAAAAAATGCATATGACAAGATACAACAAACTTGTACAAAATATCGAAACCAAAACCGTATTCAAAAAAACAGAACCGGTTATCTGGGAATGTGCAAAATGCGGCTACACCTATGAAGGCGAAGAACCTCCGCAAAAATGCCCGTTCTGTCAGCATCCTAAGGCATACTTTTTTGAAAAATGCAAAAACTACTAGTCATCCTGTGCTTCTGACTGTTCTACGGGGTTTATAGGAAGTCGGAAACCGAAAGTCGAACCTTCGCCCGGACGGCTTTTAACAAAAACTTCTCCGCCATGGTGTTTTTCAATAGTTATTTTTACAAGGTGGAGACCTAGTCCTGTACCTTTTACTGTATGCGTATCATTTTCAACACGATAGAATCGTTCAAAGATTTTTTTCTGATGTTCTTCAGGTATGCCGCAGCCCTGATCTTCTACGGAAACTTCTACAAAATTCGGGTCTCTTGCTATTTCTGCACGTACTTTGATTCTGCCGTTTTCAGGGGAGTATTTGATGGCATTTGATAGTAAATTATTCAATGCTCTTTCAATACTATCAACATTTATCGGTATTTCGGGCAGGTCAGGTTCTTTGATAAGAGAAAAAGTCAAATGTTTTTCTTCTGCAAGAATCTGCATGGATTGTATTTCCGATTCAATCAGCGGAACTATATTTGTTTTTTCTTTTTCTACATTTACATTACCTGCTTCAAGCCTTGAAAAGTCAAGTATGTCATTAACCATTTTTTGCAGTCTTGCCGCTTCTTTATTTATTACTTCGAAGAATTCTTTGTTAGTCTGCTCATCAAAGTCATCAGAATGATTGTAAATAGTATCAATGTAAGTTCTCAAAACAGTAACGGGAGTTCTTAATTCGTGGCTTACATTTGAAATAAAATTGCTTTTCATTCTGTCGATTTCAACTTCTTTTGTCACATCAATTAAGACAATTACATATCCGACATAGTCCTGATTTTTAGAAAACATTGGAGAAATAACAGCTTTTATAACACGACCGTCAATCTCTATGTTAAACTCCAGAGGTTTGTTTTCCATGACATCTAATGGAGTGTCTTTAAACTGTTCTATTTTGTCTTTAAAACATAACTCTCCGTCAGTATCGCAATACATCTGAATTTTTGTGTTAAGAATCTGTTCATCTTCAACTTCAAGCATTTTTTTAGCAGCATTGTTAACAAGCACAACATTGTCATAGTTGTCGCAGACAACAACGCCGTTGACAATACTCATAAGAACAGCTTCAAACTTATTGCGTTCAAGTGTAAGCTGGTCAATATTCTGTTCTTCATACTGGTGCAGTCTCAATGACATGTCATTGAAAGCGTGAATAAGATCTTTGATTTCGCCTGATGTGTTTTTGTCATCAAGAGTATAACCGAACTGTCCGGTTGAGATTTTTTTAACCCCGTGATGGAGCATACTCAGTTCGCGCGTAATAAGAATAGTATTAATCAGTATGACGAGCGTAAACACAAGCCACGCAACAGTAAAGACAACAAGCATGGAGTTTCTTGTTGCATGGGAAATATCCTTTGTTGCGCCTCCTGACAGACCGACAGTGACTTTTCCTATAGTTGTTTTAACACCGTCATTATCCACAATCATCTGTGAGGAACTTGTGATTTTTGCCTGACCTGCACGTGATGGATAATCTTTTTTGCTTGAATAAATTATATTATTTTCAGCATCCTGAAATTCAATAAAAGCAATTTCATTATTGCTGTTCATAATAGACTGTGTATGAGCCTGCAATGTGGAAAACTTGTCAAATTCCTGGACATCTTTCGTTATTTCAACGCTTTCAATCGCAAGAGTTTTTGTAAGAATTTCGCCAAAACCCGAATATACTTCAGAAATTTTCTGCTGGATATTTGTAATGGCAAAAACAGCAAGCCCCACTATCAAGACCGTGCTAACAACTAACCCCAGCAGTATTAACTTATTCTGTGTACTTATACTTAACGACTTCTTATCCATTTCGAAAAAGATTATATCATTAAATCAAAAATATATAAATATTATAATATTTTTTTAGAATATCTTTTGTATCTTGGTCATTAAAAAAAAATATGATTTAATAGAACTATGAACAGATTTATATCCAAAATTGTAAATTATATTCTGGAGAGAAGACGTGAAAAGCTTGAGAAAACAATGGAAAAACTCAAGCCCCGCACCTATACAAACTCCACAACAAAAACACATATCAACGCGTCTGAGACAATGACTCTGTCAACGCAAACAGAAAAAATTCTCGAGGCAATGGACAGTGAAGTGAAAAATATTGTAAAAGCCTGTTTTACAAATCCTGACAACCTGCTGAATTTTATTAAAGAACACGGAACACCTGTTTATAAAATAGCACACGCCGATAAAATACTGGCAAAAATAAATGAAGAAGAAGGTTTTATAACACCATTGAGCGGGTGGAAGGCTTTTTATTTAAATTTAATAACAGGTTTCACGGCAGAAAAAAAATTACACCTGGCTTTTAAATCTCCGGAAATGTTTGTTCTTCGTGACATGGATATAAATATATATTATATGCTTCATCAGTTTCACAAATGGTACGGATTTAAGAAAAATCTGCCCGGATATGACGAACTTTCTCAGGATTTATTTAAAGAAAATCTGGAAAATATGTCAGATACAAATGAAATGACAGTTGAAGAAATACTCTCTTTAAAAGAAGCAATTGCACGTGACGCTCAGGCTGCAGAGTTTGTAATACAACTTGCAAAAGAATCATCAGGTGCTAAAAAAGCACTCGAAAAAATGAAAAAAGACGGTGGAGCTGAAATATAGAAATATAAAGATTAGTAACGATTTTAGCGTCATTCTTCTAATGTATTCTATTATTTATATTGAAATGATATTATTAATGTAGTATGAAAATTTAGTTTTATTTGTAATGTATGGAATTTTTTAGGAGAGCATAAATGCGGAGAAATTGTGCAAAGAGTTTAGTTGTTGCTGTTGTATTGACATCAAGTCTGATGAATACCTCCGCAATACTGGCTAAAGTATATGAAAACGGTTCTGCACCAAACGGCGGAGCAAAGTATGTTAATACTGGTGAAACCTTTAATGTCGAAGAAAACTCTACCTTTACACATAATACATCAACGGCACAAAATTACGGCGGCGGCGCAATTTATAATAACGGCGGTATTGTTGATATAGGCAGCGGTACTTCCTTTGTCGAAAACTATCTGAATCAACCTGTTACCAGTTCAGATGACGGTAATTATCGTTCTGCAGGCGGTGCTATTGCTTCCTGGAATGGAGGTTCTGTCACAATCCATGATAATGTGCTTTTTGAAAACAACGGTTATAATTCAATCACAGGCAATCCTGCATTTTCATCGGGTGGGGCAATTTATGTAGATACAAACGGAACAAATCTTTCACAACTTACTATAGGTGAAGGCACTGTTTTCAAAGGAAACGTTGCAGGCTCACTCGGAGGTGCAATATATGCAGGAGATTCTAATACTCAAATTACTTCAACAACATTTGACGGCAACAAATCAGGTTCTTGGGGCGGTGCCATATTTGCGGGGCAATATTATGCAATAAATAATAATAAGGTTGTTATTGACGGAACTTCTGTTTTTAAAAATAATGAAGCCGGCAAATACGGTGGTGCTATAGCCAGTCAGTACACTACACTTAATATAGGAGATGGAAACAATATAGTTTCTTTCGATAATAATAAAGCCGGCATAGACGGCGGAGCAATTCATATTACAACTGATGCTGATCCGTCTTACAATGCATCTTCTGCAATTAAAAGTGCTGTTTTTACAAATAACTCGGCACAAACAGGTTCCGGAGGCGCGATATATAACCCTGCCGATATGACACTGGAAAATGTTGCGTTCGGTGAAATTATAAGAGACACAAATAATAATATCATTGGTGCTCAAAACGGCAACACTGCCGCACAAAATGGCGGTGCCATTTTTAATAACGCCGGAGGTAATATTACTTTTAGCGGTGATAATAATATTTTTGCAGGAAACACTGCAAACCAGGGCGGTGCTGTATCTAATTACGGAGAAGGTTCCATTATTAACTTTGGGGACAATGCCGTTTTTGCCTATAACACAGCTAACTCAGTAGGCGGTGCAATATCTACGGTTGATACAGGCAGCGGAAAAACAATAATAGGTAATGATGCGCTATTTATAGGCAACCAATCCATTGGCGGTCAAGGCGGTGCTGTGCATAACCAGCGTGCCAATACAGAAATAGGCGATAATGCTAAGTTTTATAACAATACAGCAATAGGATATGGCGGAGGAGCAATTTATCAGGATACCGACGGAGCTTTATCTTCTGTAACCATAGGTGAAAATGCTGAATTTATAGGAAACAGTACAAATTCATCTCATGGCGGAGCAATAATGAATTTTAACGCCAGCAATGGAGCGACTGTTACAATTAAAGATGGTGCAACTTTTGAAAACAATACAGCAGCAAAAACAGGCGGAGCCATTTCAAACTGGGGTGCGCAAACAGAAATCGGTAAAGATTCCGCATTCATCGGCAACGAAGCAAAAGGCAGCGGAGGCGCGATATATAATACAATTTATGGAGGAAGCGATGCTGATTTAACAATAAAAGGGAATACCTCTTTTACCGGTAATATAGCAGGAACTGACGGTGGTGCAATATACAACGCCGGTGGCATGACTCTTGATACAACAGACGGGAATATCAGCTTCAGTGAAAACAATGCCAATAATATTGCCAATGATATATACGCAGCGGCAAATTCCGATACTAATATAAATGGAGCAAATAATGTATCCATAGGCAGCGGTCTTATTAGTGAAGAAGATTCAACAATTTCTATACAGGACAGTGCTAAATTTGTTATTGAAAAAGGTGCTTCAGCTCAAATAGGCGGCTCTATTTCCACAACAACAGATGCCTCTGCTATTATCAACAACGGTCAGATTACAATACAAGATACAGGTGAAGCCTCAGGAAACCTTACAAATAACGGAGACCTTGTAGTTGAAGGCTCGTGCATTGCTGATGTAATTCAAGAATCAACGGATGCATCTATTACCGTTAAGGATGGAGGCAGCTTAAAAACTGACAGTACATTAAAAAGCGGTTACTTAACAGTTGAACAGGGCGGCAAAATTATAGATGCGATTAATGTCACAGATTCAGTTGTGGTAAATGTAGGATCAGCTATATTTGACTCAACAGGTTTACAAGTAGGCGGTGACCCGACAAACGGACATATAACTGGTTATTTCAATCTGGCTAATACGGAAGTTACTTTTACGGGAGCCTTTACACAGGATTTGATACTATCAGGGACTTCTCAAATAACAACACCGGAAGATGTGGTTAAAATCGGAGACGGTGCATCAAATAACACACTTACCTTATCTAACGGAAGTACAAATGCGGCAGGAGGAAAAGGATTTTATGTAACAAGCCCCGCAACATTAAAACTGTCACCTGACAAAGGAAATTCTATGACACTGGATGAAAAAGTCTCCGGTAATGGTCAAGTTCTTGTTGATCAAAAAATGATAGATAACCCTAATTTTGATTCAAATCAACCTGTATCACCCGACAATCCGGAAAAAATAGGTGCAGGAGTTGGTAATATAAATATAACATCTGACAACAGCACATTTACAGGCAACTTCCTGCAGAAAATGGGCACGGTAATTGCAGAAGCCGGTTCAAAATTCTTTCGCGGCAGCAATTCGGTAGAAGGCGGAACGCTTGTTCTTAAAGACGGTGCGGATTTAACAACAGAAGTAAATGCCACTGCAAATGCAAATCCTGCTGAAGGATATGATGAATACGGTTCGGTACATATTTATAATGCAATCGAAAGTACAATAGGCGATGACGGCATTAGCAGAATAACTCAGGATGTATTAGAAAACGGTGAAATAAAATACATTAATTCTGATGGAAATACTGTTGATATTAATATCACAGGCGGAGGCTTAGGCTTATTTAACGGAACAAGAGTTGAAGGAGATACCTTGACACTGAACAAAGATGCAGGTGTAAGAGATCTTACATTCGGCAATGGTTCAGGCTCGGAAGCTGACAGTATTATACTTAATGAAGCAACAAAACTTACTTATGCAGACAACGCCTATATAAAAGATGATACAACAGTCAGCATAGGAAAAAATGCCTCATTAAACTTTGCAAATACAGGAAATGTCACATACAACCCTGTTATTTCTTCAACAAGTGATACCGCATCTATAAACCAGATTGGCAGCGGTTCAACAGTAATAACATCAACCCTTGAAAATTATAACGGGTCAGTTAATGTTAATGGCGGCTCTCTTGACCTTGCATCAGCAGAAGATAAATTCCTGAGCGGAGTTTCTGTTTCTAACGGAGCACTGCATATAGCAGGTAATCTGGCTGTTGAAAATCAGGCAGCTTCAGACGGTAAAATTACAGTAACAAACGGTTCGTTATCAGTTGATAAAGCGATTGAGACAAATGATTCTTTAACAATTACTGATGCAAACTTATCTGTCGGTGATTATTTAGCAGTAGGCGCTGATGCTACATTGACCAACTCCATTGCAAATATAGTCAATGATTTTGCAACAATAGGTGATGTAACAATTGATAATACCAAATTGACTGTAGGCGGAGAATCTGATTTAGAGAAGGTAACAATAAAAGGCGATAACTCTAATGTTACATTAGGAAAAGACGCTTTAATGACAGGTTTAACAATGACTGATAAATCTTCATTAAATGCTTTGGGAAATATCAATGTGACAGGTGATATGACAATAGGCGCTGCAGGCTCTGCAAGCAGCCCCTCAATAAATATGCAATCCGGAGCAATAAATACAATTACTGCTGATAATATTATAATCAACAGCGCAGCCAACATACTGTTTGATGTTGATCCGAGATCACAAACTACTGACAGGATTATTTCAAACAATACAATCGGCGGCAGTGAAAATCTTTTAATCGGAGGAATTAACTTCACAACTTCACCGATTGACAGAAATGTAACATTTGATATTTCTAATCTGTTAACAGACCCTAACGGAGGCAATCCTGACAGAGTCAAGCTTCCTGACGGCGGTGTTGTTGCAAACAGTGCCATGGGGCAATACATGATTACATCTTCAGGTGCTGGCAATCCGATTCTTAACGCAAGTCTGCTTTCACTTAACCCTCAACTGTACAGAGGACAGGTGGCTACTCTTGCATCGTGGCAGAACCAGCTTGTTGTTAACAACATGTTGTTTGACCATATGAATGTCTTAACAAGACAGCTTATGGATGATGCAAAAACAGCAAACCTCAGAGCAGCAGCTTATCCGCAGTTTGCACCGTATCAGTACAGTGTGAAAGACGGAAGCCTCTGGTATAAAGCTTACGGAAACTTTGAACGTCTTTCGATGACCAAAGGACTCAGCGTAGGCAACAATGCATACGGCTCTTTAGTCGGTGCAGATTTCCCGCAAATTTCACTTAAAAACGGATGGAACATTATTCCAACAGCTTATATTGCATACAACGGTGCTCACCAGACATTTAACGGTGTAAGTATGTACCAGAACGGTGCTCAAATCGGTTTAATGGGTACTGCATACAAAGGTGATTTCATCACATCATTACTTGCTTACGGCGGCGGATACGGTAATGACATGAGCGTCAGAGGCGGTTACGGCAGCGGCAGTGATACCACAGGCAACTGGTTTGCAGGTGTTGCATCAAAAACCGCATACAACTTCCATCTCCCTCATGATTTCATATTCCAGCCTACAATCATGGCGGCATATAACGCATTCGGCCAGCAAAACTGGAGTTCTAACTTCGGTGCAATGAGCATGAGTTCAGGTATGCTTAACGGTATCAACGTAGCACCGGGCTTTAACCTCATCTGGCAGAAAAAAACCTTCAGTATTTATGCTACAGCCCAGATGGTATACAATGTAATGGGCGGTGTTGACGGCAAAGCAGGAAATATTGACCTTGGATATGTCAGAATGAGACACTCATACTTTGAATACGGTCTCGGTGTAATGAAGAAATTCAAAGATACATTTAACGGATACTTCCAGATTACACTGAGAAACGGAGGCAGAACAGGTATCGGGTTCCAGGGCGGTCTCCAGTGGAAAATAGGTAAAGAATAAACTATACATGTTTCAAGAAAAGCCTCTCATTAGAGAGGCTTTTCTTATGCGGTTTTATATCCTCTGCTCTGCCAGTACAGCTGATCGGAATAGGAATACTTTTTCATTTCGTATTCAAAATAATCCTTAGGTCTGAACGGTCTTCTCAAAAGTTTCATTCCTGCTTCTTTAGGCGTTTTGTCAGCCTTATACTGATTACATTCTTTACAGCACGCAACTATATTTTCCCATATATCAGGACCAAAGCGAGATTTCGGATAAACATGGTCAAGCGTTAACTCGGAGGCAGGAAATTTTTTTCCGCAATACTGACAGGTGTATTCATCTCTTACAAAAACATTTTCGCGACAAAAAGGCAGTTCCTTGTATGGAACTGCCACATTATAGTTTAATCTTATAACTTTAGGAATTTGTGTATTATCAATACTCAAATAATCCTCTATATTCTGTATACTCTTTGCACATTGAGCCTTGCCGTTTATTAATAACTTCAAAGCACGCTTCCAGCTGCATATCCGAAGCGGCTCATTTTCGTTATTCAATAAAAGCACTCTGTTCATTTCCGGCTCCTTAACGGCTTTGAGATATCGGCTTTATATGTTATTACATTTGTAGTATAACATATTTTTATAAAAAAAATAAGTGTATAATCAGAATTTGTAAACAAATATTAAAATCATCATTTATAGTTTTTATTTGTGTTTTAAACAGATTACTCATAAAATAAGATTGTGAAAAGAGTTTTGATAATATCCGGATACACTATTGTTATTCTTGGTGCTGTTTCAATGATTGCACCGTTTTTGTGGATGTTAGCAGTATCATTCATGACAGATACACAGATTTTCTCTTACCCTCCCAAATTTTTTCCACAGCCTTTTATCCCGGATAATTATGTCCATGTATTTTCAAAAATTCCTGTAACGCGTTTTTTTCTTAACAGTTTACTTGTTGCATTTATCACAACAATTTTTCAGGTACTTTTTTCTTCAATGGCAGGTTATGCTTTTGCAAGAAGCCGGTTTAAGCACAAAAACATAATATTCTTCATCTTTCTTGTCACAATGATGATTCCTCCTCAGGTAAATATTATCCCGTTATTTTTTGTAATGAGAGAACTCCACTGGATAGATACTTATCAGGCGCTTATTATACCCGGTATATTTGGAGGATTCGGTGTTTTTCTTATGAGACAATGGTTCTCGGGTATGTCTGTAGAAATTGAAGAAGCTGCAAGAATAGACGGATGCAGTATATGGACATTGTTTTTCAAAATAGCACTGCCAATGTCGGTCAGTGCAGTTGTAACATTAGGATTATTCACTTTTATTACGACCTGGAACAGCTTTATGTGGCCGTTAATTGTCACAAATTCACCAGATATAACAACGCTGCCCGTAGCACTGTCCCAGTTCAAAAGCAGTTTTAGAGAGATAGTCCTGTGGGGAGATTTATGCGCCGGTTCTATTGTACTGTCAGCACCTGTTATATTAATATTCTTGTTAGGAAAAAAATATTTCATAAGTGATATACTATCGGGTGGTCTGAAAGAATAGCACGTATATAAAAAATAATCCGCCATGTGGGTAATACTTATTTGCATTGAAAAGATTTACTATATATTTCCAGGCTAAGGAACTTGATGAGAATGGAAAAGACTAAAGGGAAAATATTAATAGTGGACGACAATTCACTGAATGTTGAACTGCTTGCGGCAACGCTAGCACCGCTTAATTATGATATTTTGACATATGCAAGTCCGCAAAAAGCTTTAAAAGAATTAAAAAATACAAAAATAGATGCCGTCCTCATTGATATAATTATGCCGGGAATTGACGGCTTCATGTTCGTAGAAAAATTTCTTAAAACTCATCAAAATACACCTGTTATTTTTGTCAGCGCACATACCGCAAAAGAAAATAAAATCAGAGGCTACAACATGGGGTCTTTTGCTTATATTGAAAAACCCTTTGATGTAAATACAATACGTGCGCAAATACAAAGTGTTTTGAAACTGAAAAAAACTCAAGATGAACTCCTTGGTGAAAAAGAAAAACTGGATTGTATTTTTAAATTTTCAAGCAACGAAATTATTCTTACGGATACAGATTTCAATATAATCTCTCAGAACAATAAAATTCTTGATAAGAAAAAATATTCTGCCCGCAATTTTCTTGAAATATTAAATATAAATAATCAGACAGAAGCATTAGATAATTTGAATAAGTTTATTTGTTCGGAACAAAAGCAGACATCTTTTCGTGTGATTATCGACAAAAAAAAATACATAAAAACTAATATTTCAAAAATTCTGACAGAATCTAATGCTTCAGGATTTTTGATAGTAATGGATGACAGAACAGAAGAAATAAAAATAGAACACCAGCGGGATAACTTTATAGAAACTCTCACCCACGACTTAAAAACACCTGTAATAGCAGAAACCAGAGCGCTGGAATTGCTTTATGAAGGGAGTTTTGGCAAACTCAATACAGAACAAACAGACATTATCAAAGAAATGCTCAATTCTTCACACTATTTGACAAGGATGACAGACAATATCCTTCTTAGATACAAGTTTGAAAACGGAAGCCATAACACTATAAAACAGCCATGTTCTCTCAAACTCACTATTGAGAGTTGTCTTGAAACATTAAAATATCTTTTTGAAGCGGAAAATAAAACAGTAAAACTAAATACATGCATAGAAAATGATATTTTAGAGTTTGATGAAAGAGAAATAAAAATTGCGCTGACAAATATTATTGCCAATGCTGCAGAATATTCTCCGCCGGAGTCTTCAGTTACAATAACTATTCAAAAAACAGAAAACAATATAGAACTGTCTGTTGAAGACGAAGGTTCCGGTATACCGGAAGATAAACTGAATACAATCTTTGATGAGCATGCTCATATTAACAAACGATTTAAAAAAGTCAGTTCAGGTTTAGGCTTGTTTATTACAAAAAAAATAATGGAAGCGCACAACGGCACTGTAAATGTTGAATCTTGCAGAGGTAAAGGCTCAAAATTTACTCTTGTTTTTCCTATAAAACAGTTCTCTCCAACCAACACCGTGCATAATTAATCGACTCTAACAGACTGTGCATAGTAAATATAATTTTTTATAACCGAACTTTTATTTCTGTCATACATTTTCAGCGGTTTTGTAATATTTTTAATAATTTTCTGCTGTCGTTCAAGTTCATACTCCTGCTCTGAATAAATGTGCATATCCCTCATATTATCCCTCTCTCGTAAATTTTACTTTTCGGCGCGGTAAGTGGCATTAACATTAAAAAATATGCTATATTTGTTGGTAAAAAACCTTGCTCTTTTATCGCGTTTTGAGGATACTTATTACAGGGTTTTAAATTTAAAAGATTAGGGGAAAGTCAACGTTGGATTGGAAAAAAAAATTAAAATTCATAGCTATTACAGCAGCTTTTGCGGTTTTAATACTTATTGTTCTGACCAATGTATTTAAAATGACCCAAGTCTCTGAAAAAGATTTTAAAACCTACAGCCAGGGGGTGTCTTACCTTGCAAAAAATGATTTAGAAAATGCATATTTTAACTTTTCCAATGTGTCAAAAACTTCTGCAATATACGAAATTGCACTGTTAAGACAGGCTCTGTGTGCTGATGAATTAAATGACTCTCAAACAGCATCAAAAAAATACAGAATGTTTATTGAAAAATATCCTGAATCTATGTTTATTCAAAAAGCATATTATGCACTGGCACAAAATTATTTTCGAGAAAAAGACTACAATAAATCAGAAAAAACCTTTAATGATATAAGAAAAATCTTTAAAGAAAGTGAATACAAAACCGCCTCGGGTTATTACCTCGGGATGATATTCTCAGAAAAAGCAAAAGAAGACAAAGATGAAAAAAATTCACTTGAAAAAAAGATAAAAGCAAAAGCATATTTTAATGATTACCTGAAAAATGCTCCTGACGGAAGATTTTCTCTGAACTGTATAAAAGGTATTGAACAGCTTCAAATACCATTGAATCAGAAAGATTACTTCTTAATCGGCAGATCATACTATACAAACAGTGCCTACAAACAGGCATTGGATAATTTTAATAAGTCCTATATGGCAGCAAGCTGGGGATATTTAACACTTACCTATAAGAAACTGGGCGACAATAAAAAGGCAAGGGAAATTTTTGAAAACAATTATCCTAAATACTCACAAAATATAGACAAAGAACTGATTGAAGAAATTATTGATACATATGCCAGTATAAATTCTGACGGTATTAAAAACGGTCTGTACAAAGCGCTTGATATCGCTCATATCAATACAGCACAGGGAGAGGATTATATTCTTTACAGACTCAGCAAATACACAGAAGACAAAACCAAATTATATGAACGAATCTATCAAGAGTTTCCACAGGGCAAGTATGCTTCTGATGCAGCTGCTAACCTTTTCTGGAATGCATATCAAAACAGAAACTACAAAGAAGCCACCAGACTCGGTATAATACACATGAGGGATTATCCCGACACAATAGCCGCACCCAAAGTAATGTTCTGGATGGGTAAACTCTCGGAAAAACTCGGTAACAGAGCAGAAGCAAAAGGCTTGTATCAAAAAACAATAGATAAATATCCAGATACATACTACGCTTACAGAGCCTCAAAACACCTCGGATATTCACAGAACAGAAACTGGAAAACAAAAGTATCGCGCAGATTACCGGAAAAAAATCAGATAATTGATTTTCCAATAAAACATACAAATACAAGTGACGATAATATAAAACTTATAACCGTAATATTAAAATTAAATGATTACAAACTCCTCGGTGAAATAGATAAAGAAAACAAAGCAGTGCAAAGCTGGATTAATTACAAAGAAGGAAAATATTCCACATCCGCACTGCTGGCAAGAGATACACTTGCACAATACACAACAAAACCGGATTTCACGGACAGCCTTTACAAACTGGCATACCCCCTGCATTATCAGGAAACAATTAACGATAATGCCAAACTGAATAATCTGGATGCATATCTTGTAACTGCATTAATCAGGGAAGAGAGTTATTTTAATGCTTCAGCAGGAAGTTCCGCCGGTGCGAGAGGACTTATGCAGCTTATGCCCTCTACAGCATCATACATAGCAAATCGTAACGGAATCAGATATACCGGTGCAGAATCTTTATATTCACCAGAAAAAAACATACAACTCGGCTGTGCTTATCTGGATTATGCAAAAGAAAGACTACACGGCAATGACCTTCTGGCAGTGGCATCTTACAACGGCGGACCGAATGCGGTAAGGGCATGGAAAGAAAATTTAAGTTACAAAAATTTTGACGAATTTGTTGAAAATATACCCTATCCCGAGACCCGTGACTATGTAAAAAAAGTCTATCGCAGTTACTGGGTTTATCTGAATATATACTAAGCTAACCTTTTAGAATATATAAAAATTTTCAATTAAAAGTTATAATATTTTTATGCAAAAAACTCCGGAAAAACTTATAGAAATAAAAGATTTGAATATGTATTACCCTATCAACTCAGGTATGCTGGGCAAGTCAAATGAATATTTGCGCGCTTTAAACGGGATTAACCTTGATATATACAAAGGAGAAATTCTCGGGCTTGTCGGTGAATCAGGCTGCGGTAAATCTACTTTAGGCAAGGCTGTTTTAAGGCTGATTAATCCTGAAGGTTATGTTTTTTACGAAAATGAAAACATACCTGAACTAAACAAACGTGAATTGAAAAAATTCAGAAAAAAAGCTCAAATGATTTTTCAAAACCCATACTCAAGTCTTGACCCGAGAATGACAATATACGCACTTTTGCGAGAGCCTCTTGTTGTTCACGGAATTAGAGATAAAAATGAAATCAATACACGTATACATGAAATCATTAATCTTGTAGGGTTAAATGAAGAGGATTTAAAAAGATATCCGCACGAATTCTCTGGCGGACAAAGACAGAGAATTGCAATAGCAAGAGCTTTGATTTTAAAACCGGAATTTCTTGTTGCAGATGAGCCGGTTTCGGCTCTTGATGTAAGCATTCAAGCACAGATAATAACTCTTTTAAAAGATTTAAAAGAAAAATTAAATCTTACGATTCTTTTTATTTCTCATGACCTGGGGGTTGTAAAGTATCTTTCCGACAGGATTGCGGTAATGTATCTCGGTGATATTGTAGAAACTGCAAAAGCAGAAGAACTCTTTGACAACCCGAGGCATCCTTATACACAGGCGCTTATTTCTGCAGTACCTTCGATACACGAAAAAACCACAGGAGAGATTAAACTTACGGGAGACCTTCCTTCACCAAAGAATCCGCCTCATGCCTGCAAATTCCACACACGCTGCCCGTATGCAATGGAAATCTGCACTCAAATTGAGCCTGAAATTATAAAAATTTCAGACTCTCATTATGCAAAATGTTATTTGTGTAAATAATTACTTACCGTGTTTTAGAATTGACTGTTGTTTTGTTGTTGTCATTTCTTCTTTTATTTTCAGTTTTCCGTTTGCGTCAGGACCGATTATAAAGTATGAAGGAAATGTATCTTTACCCGTAGACGCTGTTCTTATGCAGGTGATTTTGTAATCATTGCCGACTTTGGTAATTTTTCTTTGTGTATAGGTGTTTTTGTATTTATTAATTTTTGCCAGATTCTGTCCGATTCTTAATTGGTTAAAATACTGTTTCGTACCAACAACAACGCTTACTTTTTTTCCTGAAGTATTATAGCCTTCTCTGATAATCTTTGCATCCGGAGCATAATACTGTGTTATTGTATCACTGTATGTGTTTGCTGCATTAATATATTTGTTCAAAAAAGCAAGTGCTTCCTCCGGAGTGGCTGCTTGAGCGGCAAGCAGACCTCCTGCAAGAACAAATACACCGAGTAAAGATATTATTTTTTTCATTAAACTCTCTCCTTAATTAACAATTTATTAATACACATATTATACAACGAAAAAATAACCAAAAAGTTCACAGAACAACGAATATTTTACAAAATAAAATCAGAGTTCAGATTAAAGATAAAATTATCCGTTAATTTAAACTCTGACCTTAATTTTATGTTATGATTCACGTTTTAGTTGCCTGATACCTGAATCAAGCTGTAAGCAGAACTCCATGGATTAGTGGATTTTGCCATGTTTCTTACTCTTTTCAACTTATCTTTTTTAAGTTTTTCCTGTTCCTTTTTAGCTTTTGCGAGTTTTTTGGAATCAGCATTTCTTATCTTAAGATTTGCATAAATTAAATTTAACGCTTTCTGATAAGAATCTGTTTTGTAATTAGCCTTAACTGTCGCAGGATAGTTATAGTTAGCATAATCATAGATATTCATGATTCTTTCTTCGCATGAAAGATTTGAATCAAGAAGACCGCCGGATACTGCCGCATCTGCCTTGTAAACAACCGAAATCAATGCAAGCGGATTATATTTTGCTGTAGAAAGCAGATCTACTGCAGTAATATCAGCCTCTTTATCGTTTTCTTTGCTTACCTTATTTGAAGAAATAGTTTTCAAAAGGCTGACAGTAGCAGCACCTTTTTCTGTAGTTGTAGAAGGATTGATAGAAGATATTGCGTTGTTCAAAATTGAAGATTTTGCATTGTGACCGTTTACAAGATGTCCTATTTCATGCGCAACAACAGCAGCAAGTTCATTGTCATTTTCCACATATTTTAAGTCGCCTGAATAAATATAAACATACTGAGTTGTCGCAGCAATATCAGTATTCATATTTTCATTATCAGTTACTTTGAAAGTAACTGTAGTAGGCATTTTATTAGCCTTGATAATGTTCTGTCCTATAGTGTTTAAGTGGCTGACATTTTTGGAATCAAACCAGTTTGTAGATGTATTGTACGATGCTGCAAACACATTAGCGGAAGCAAATGCAAGCAATGCACCAAATAATAAGAGACCTAAAATCTTTTTCATAAATACTCCTTTCTCTCTTACAATTATTATAATTCAATTAACAAAAAGTCGATATATTTATCTACAAAATGTGTACAAAATGACAAGAAACATCGTTTATTATAAAATCTTGTTATGAAGGTATTTTTAACGGAATTGCATTATAAAAAAGATTTTACCTTTTTGGAAGGTTTTGCCGCCGGATTGGCATACATTATCCTTGCATTACCTTCCTTGCTTTATCTGTGTGCTGTTAAAACAAGAAATTTTTTATACAAAAAAAATATCCTGAAAACCTACAGACCGCATACATATACAATCTCTGTCGGGAACCTGACAACGGGAGGTACAGGTAAAACCCCGATAACAGCCGAAATAGCAAACTACTTCAGTAAAAAAGGCGACTATCCCGCAATACTCTCACGGGGTTACGGAGGAAAGCTTCCGAATAAAGAAGTTAACATCGTATCAGATGGAATGAGTATAAACTTTGGCGCACAGGAGGCAGGAGACGAGCCTGTCTGGCTAGCGAAACACTGCCCCAAAACAGCAGTCCTTACCTGTGCAAGCAGAGTAAAAGCAGCAAAGTTTGCAAAGAATACTCTTCACTGCACAAAGCTGATTCTGGATGACGGATTCCAGCACCAGAAACTAGGCAGAGACCTCAACATTGTAGTTGTAGACAGTGAAAAACAATTCTCAAACGGATGTGTACTGCCGCTAGGGGCACTTAGAGAACCTGTATCGGAAATCAAACGTGCTGACAGGATAATCGTTGTTAACAAAAACTTTAACGACAAAAAAGCAAAAACTTTTGCCAGATTTCTCAAGAAAAAATACAGTATACCTTCTTTTGTGTGCACCATGCTGCCTGATGAAGTGTACGACATTAAAAATACAGACCTCTCAATCGACGACACACAGCCGGTAATTGCTTTTAGCGCAATTGCTCAGCCTGAGCAGTTTTACAAATACCTGAGGCGCTATGATGTGCTGGCGACAAAGGATTTTCCCGACCACCACATTTATACAAAACAGGACATTGAAGAATTGCGTGCACTCATGAAACAATATGATGCAAAATACATGATAACAACGGAAAAAGACGCTGTGAAATTAAGAGAAATAATTGATAAAGACGGCGAAATTTTTGCTTTAAAATTAAAGCCCGTACTGGATTTGAAAGGTCTATTGGATGAATAAAAAAACAAAAATCCTTGTTATGAGATACAGATTCATAGGCGATACTGTACTTACGGTACCGTTTTTAAGAAATCTCAGATACGCATATCCCGACGCACAAATAGACCTCATGGTTGCGCCGGTATCAGGCGAAATCATTGATAAATGTCCTTATGTGGACAATTTCATTTACTTTGACACAACAAAAAAACACCGCTACGAAAACAAAGACGGTCAGCAGAAAAAGACTTTCTGGAGTTATGTAAAAATTCTGCGGGAACAAAAGTACGACAAAGTATATGTGCTGAAACGTTCTTTATCGAGTGCGTTTCTGGCTTTTGCTGCAGGTATAAAAGAACGAATAGGTTTTGACACGGAATGCAGAAGATTACTGCTTACAAAATCCGTTCATTATGAAGAAAACAAACACGAAATCAATTGTTTTCTCGATGTTTTAAAAGCAGACGGCATTGAAGTTAAAGACAACTACCTCGAAAACTGGGTTACACCCGAAGAAGAGGAAGAAGTTAAAAAGATCATGCGAATTAACAATGTTAACCCTGACAGCAGTACAAAAAAAGTCATTATCCATGCAACAAGCGGAAACCGCAAAAAAGAATGGGCAAAAGACAAATGGGCAGAGGTAATCACCCGCTTAAGCAACGACTACGGCGTACAGGTTGTTTTTAACGGTACAAAAAACGATTCTCAAACTTATGAAGAAATAATGTCATCTATTAAAGAAGAATTAAAAATTCCTCCGGTTAACTTCTGCGGTTGTTTTAATCTTAGAAAAACGCTTGCATTTACAAAGCAATGTGACCTTATTGCGGGCTGTGACAGCGGAAACCTTCACATAGCAGCGTCTGTCAATGTACCGGTTATTGGTATTTACGGTCCTATGAATACTGAAAAATGGAAAGCCTACGGAAAAGATAATGTTGTTATAAAAACAGATTTGCCTTGCCAGCCCTGCGGATTAAAGAAAAAATGTAAACGTGATTATCAATGTATAAAAGATATTACGATAAACGAAGTTATGACAGAGATTGAGCACAAAATACCGCTTCAAATTCAAGCATAGATTGATTGTCATACGAAAGATGTAGTTTTTGTTTATCGGCTTAATTTTTGAAAAAAAGTCTCGTTATATTATATGTAAGCTTGCTGATTATTCTCCAAAAAACAGCTTGGTTTCCCAACACAAAACAGAAGAAGACACATATAATAACAGAGAATCAGGAATTTATGACAACAACAGACTCATTATACGGACAAGAAGCCTTTTTAAAAGTCGGTAATTATCATTCAAACATTTTTGAGGCAATAAATGAGGCAAAAGACTATATCTCCAGAAATCATTGCCCGTTTCTAAATATAGATGTTTCCGGTTTAAACTTGATAGATGCTCTAAAGGTTTGTGTTCTGGCATCAACTTTCCATTATGCAAAATACTGCAAAGGAAAGATTAAATGGTATGTCAAAGATTCTCGAATAAAAGAACAAATAGAACTTCTAAAACTCGATAATGTTGAGATTGAAATTAAACGAGCAAAACGCAATTACACTGACTTTGGCGAAGGTTTTGCAAGAAAATTGAGAATTTGCCGCTAAATTGCTTTTTCATAAGCCTGTAACATGGTATTTGTTTTTGTTGTAATATAAAATCTATGAGTCAGGAAAACAATATCATTGAAGTTTGGAATGCGGTTCTTGAAGACTTGCAAAAGCATGTCTCGGAATCTACCTATTCAACGTGGATTCTGCCATTGGAACCGCAGTATTTTGATGAAAACTGTTTTGTGCTGCATACAGGTCAGGCTTTTGCCTCAAATCTTTTAAGAAAAAACCATTATACGGAAATGTCTCAAGCGGTAAAAAAAGCTACCGGCAGGGATTTGGAAGTTAAAATACTTTTTGACGAAGAGTTGTCAAAGAAAATCTCAAAAAAATCAAAATCAAAAACCGTTTCACAGGATTCTAGTGAACCGCAAAAGCCCAAGTATGACAGCCTTACACAAATGCAGTCGTCTAATTTGAATTTGAAATACAAGTTTGAAAACTTTGTTGTAGGCTCAAACAACAAACTCGCCTATGTTGCGGCACAGACAGTTGCGCAAAAACCGGGTACGAAATATAACCCGCTATATATATACGGCGGTCCGGGGCTTGGCAAAACACACATAATGCAAGCTATAGGGCACTATATTATAAAAAATCGCTCTGACTTGAAGGTTCTTTTTATTTCAGCGGAAGAATTTGTAAACGATGTTGTAAATGCACTTGCCAGAGGGGATGAAAAGACAAAAAAAATGAACAGCTTTCGCAAGAAATACCGCGAAGTCGATGTGCTATTGATTGACGATATCCAGCTTATAGCAGGCAAAACAAGAACGGAAGAAGAAGTTTTCAACACATTCAACACCCTGCACGGCGCAGGCAAACAGATTGTTATAACCTCTGACAGAACGCCAAAAGAAATTCCTTCGCTTTCTGACAGGCTGATAAGCCGTTTTGAATGGGGTTTGATGGCTGATATACAAATACCGGACATCGAAACAAGGATGGCAATTTTGTCCAATCTTGCACAGGATTCTGCAATTGAAGTGCCAAAGAACATAATAGAGTTTCTTGCAACTATCTATGCAAATAACATCAGAGAACTGGAAGGTGCATTTAACCGCGTAACCGCATACGCAAGTATCAATGAAATGCCGTTAACACTGGATAATGTCAAAAAAATCATAAATTACAACGAAAAAGAGAAAAGCTACACTTTTGACGGAATAGTGGATGAAGTTGCATCCTATTACAATATTTCTACAAAAGAAATCAAAGGCTCGGGACGCAGTGCCAAGGTGTCAGAAGCAAGGCAGGTTTCGATATACCTGTGCAGAGAACTGACCAAGCAGAGTTTTCCTGCAATCGGCGAATATTTTGAAAAAAAACACACAACGATTTTGTATTCATACGATAAGATAAAAGATGAACTGCGCATCAACAAGGCACTTTCACACACGGTAGAAAGCGTTATTAATCAGATTTGCAAGTAAAGAGTTACTTTTTAAAATTACCGCTGGAAGCAGGAATCCACTGTCCTTTTAGATAATTCAAGTGTCCTTTTCTTCTTAATTCACCGATTGCGTTGTTAACCTCTATTTTTAAAGATGCACTCTGAGGTTCTTTTCTAAAAGCAATGCCGTAGCCGTCTTGAGAATATCTTTGAGGCAGAATCATAAACTCGGGATGATCCATCACAAACCCTGCAAGGATACTGTCATCAGAGGTCATAGCCTCTGCGCGCCTGTCAAGAAACGCCTGAAAACCGTCCTGATAAGTGCGATAGCCCTGCAATATAACCTCGGGAGCAAGATAACGAATATTGTTTTCACTTGTTGTACCGAGTACGATTATTACCCGTCTGTTGTTAAGGTCTCCAACGGTCTTTATTGCAGTACCTTTTCTTACCATGACAGCCTGTCCTGTATAGTAATAAGGCAGCGAGAAATCCACAACCTCAGCTCTTTTGGGATTAATAGTCATTGTTGCAATAACCATGTCAACTTCGCCGGAGTTGAGTTTTGATATTCTGTCAGACGAATTTACTTCTACAAATCTAACTAACCGCTCATTACCCAGAATACGCTTTGCAATAAGGTGGGCAATATCAATGTCATAGCCCTGAAGCTTACCATCTTCAACAAAGCCAAAGGGTTTAGAATCATATTTAACACCGACAACAAGTTCTCCCCGCTTTTTAATTTCAGAGAGAGTATCTTTCTTTTCCTCCTGCTTCTTACACCCCGCAAGAACAAAGACCGACATCATTAACAAACATATTATTGTTTTTTTCAGCATTCTTATTACCCTTAATTTACAAAAACAGCCATCTTGCCACAATAACAGCAGCAGCTATTCCTATTATATCAGCAAATAGACCCGCACATAAAGCGTGGCGAAATTTTTTCACACCTACAGAGCCAAAATAAACAGCAAGAACATAAAATGTTGTCTCAGAACTGCCTACCATAATTGCAGTAAGTTTTGTCACATATGCATCCGGCCCGAAATTATGTGCAATTTCCGAAAACAGCCCGAGCGCAGCACTGCCGGAAAGAGAGCGTATTATCATAACCGGCAGAACATCAACAGGAATTTTAAGCCAATCAAGCAAGCCGGAAAGCAGGTGTTGTGCAATTTCTATTGCACCCGAGGCACGAAGCATGGACACTGCAACAATAATTGCAATCAGATACGGTACTACGCTCACTGTGACTTTAAGCCCGTCTTTTGCACCGTCAACAAATGTTTCGTACACAGGAACTTTTTTTACAAGCCCCCACGCTAACGAACCGAGAACAATGATGGGTATGAGCCATGCAGAAATTGCATATATTATTGACTTAATCATTATGCGGCTCCTTTTTTAATGTCTGAGGAGTCCATACACGTTCAAGAACCTTTACCCCTATAATCGCTGAAATAAAAGCTATTGTTGTCACAATCAATGTCGGAAACACTATTTCCGCAGGATTTTTGGAACCGCACGAAACCAAGACAGCAATAACTGTCGCAGGAATAATCTGCCATCCTGCCGTATTCATTGCAAGGAGGGTGCACATGTCATTAGACGCAGATTCCTTATCTTTATTGAGTTTTTGAAGCTTTTTCATTGCCTCAATACCCATAGGTGTTGCTGCATTAGACAGACCGAACGCATTTGCGGTAAAGTTCATAGCAATATCACCTATTACAGGGTCATTGTCAGGCACATCCGGGAACAATTTTTTTGCAACAGGAGTAATCAGCCTTGCAATAGAAGAAACCAGCCCTGATTTTTCCGCAATTTTCATAATTCCGAGCCAGAATGCCATTATACCGGCAAGGTAAAGTCCAATCTCTATAGATTTTTGAGCGCCTGTCATTACAGAATTTACTACAGCATCTATTCTGCCTGTATAAGCAGCAGAAATCACGGAAATTAAAATTATCAAAAACCAGATGTAATTCATATCCTAATTTTGGCAAAAAGCTTTTTTTAAGGCAAATTTGTGGTAAATTTTTACAAACTAACATCGCTTGCAGTAAGCGGCGCACCTATTACTCTTTCCAGATTTGCAGCAGAGATATGATACTGCATCAATGTGTTATAATACTGCAATTTTGCATTAACGTATTCAATCTGTGCGTCTTTGAGTTCAATGGCATCACCCAGTCCGACCTTATATCTGCCTGACGCAAGGTCATAGCGTTCTTTTGCAACTTCCATTGAGGTGCGTGCAACAGGGATTGATTGTTGTGCATTTTTAAGCTGTATATATGCCTGTTTTACATCGAGATACATTTTCTGGCGCTGTGTCTCATAGTCAGCCTGATCTTTTTTGTATGTCAATGTGGCTTCATCCAGTTGTTTTTTAAGCAGGAAGAGGTTGAGATTTGTATAAGAAAGCTTGGCTCCAATTTGATACCCGTAGTCAGTACCCGGAGTTTTCCCGCCTTTTGTGTAGCTGCCAAATCCGTCCAAGTTAGGAAGGAATGCAACTTTAGAAGATTTAATAAGCAGTTTTGAACCTTCCATTTTCTTTTTGGCAGCAGCAAGTGTCGGGCTCTGCTCCATTGCAATATTAAAAGCTTCATCAAAAGTTATGTCGTATCTTTTTTTATCAAGTCTGTCTTTGATATCAAAAGGTGCAAACTCGGGAACCCCCATAGCATTTGTCAGCTGGGCAAATCCGTTTTCAACAGCATTTTTTGCCTGAATCAAAGTCAATTTTGTATTATCAAGATTGTATGCCGCAGTTGAAACATCGATTTTGGCTTTGCTTCCGATTGCATAATATGCCTGCGCCTGTTCAAGGTGAATCTGGTATTGGAGCACTGAATCTTCATACACCTCTACCTGCTGCTGCAGATAAAGCTGGTTATAATAGGCGCTTTTCACTTGATAAACAACCTCATTTATATTTGCCTGCAATGTTTCTCGTGCAGCTTCATAAGTTTTCTTTGCAACGCCTGCTTGTGCACCGGTTTTACCAAAGTCATAAATCAGCTGGTTAAAGCCGACATTAGGTAAGTTCCACAGGTGATATTCCTGCATCGGGAATCTAAAGTTTGTCATTAACATATCGTTTTTTGAATATGACAAGCTTGCATTAATAGTCGGGAAATAATTTGACCACGCCTGTGCTATTTTGTTTTTATATATGTCTTTGCTGATAAGCTGTGAAAGAATTGTCGGATTGTTTTCCAGTGCAATTTTTACACAGTCATCCACAGAGATAATATGGTTTGTTGAAACAGCAGCTTCCATTCTTGCCGAAGCGTCTCCTGACGGAGCACTGAAAGCATCTGCTTCCTGAGAAGAAGCAGGAGGTTTTACTTGATTAACCTGTTTAGTCTGCAGTTCCTGTTCATCGATATTTACAGGCTGCTGCTGTTTGGCTTTTTCAAGGTTTGGCTTTTTAAAATGTTTGTGTTTAATTTTAGGCTCTTTTTGCGCCTTCTTTTTATCATCTTTAATAATAATTTTTACAGAAGGTTGATTTTTATCAGTCTTTGCCTTAACTTCCGTATCATCATATTCTTCTTTTTTTTTCTTTTTCGCAGGCTTAGCTTTTTTAACTTTTTCTGTCTTAGCAGTCTTTACATTAGAAGAATCGTTTTTCTTTATAAAATCAAAATTCAATGCAAAGGCATTGACAGAACCAAAGTTCAACAGCCCTGCAGCTATTAAGATTATTATTAATATTTTTATATTCTTATTCATAACGTCCTGATTCATATTATGATTCTAGTTTTCCTTATTTTCCACTTTTTCTGATTTTTCCTTTTCATGCTTTTTTGCCATTACAATATCCACAAGATGCTGGATTATGACATAAAAAGCAGGAGTCATAATTGTACCCAGTGTACCTGCTGCCATCATACCGCCGAATACAGTAGAACCTACTGATATTCTTGACGAAGCCCCCGCACCATGAGCAAGAATCAACGGAAGCATACCTACAACAAAGGCAACAACCGTCATCATAATCGCACGGAATCTTATTCGTGATGCTTCAACAGCAGCCTCTTCGATAGACATTCCGTCCTCCTCGTGCAGAACTTTAGCAAATTCTACAATCAAGATTGCCTGTTTAGCTGCAAGCCCGATAAGCATAATCATACCGACCTGAGAATAAAGGTCAAATGCCTGTCCCATTATCAACTGGAATATCAAAGCACCTGCTGCCGCAAGAGGACAGATAAGTAATACCGCAAACGGGATTGACCAGCTTTCATACAAAGCAACCAGAAACAGATATACAAATATCAATGCGAGTGCAATAATAGTACCTGTTTGACCGCCTGACTCTATTTCTTGTTTCGATGTACCTGACCATTCAAAACCCATATCTTTAGGTAGTTCCGCATTAGCAACCGACTCCATTGCTTTCATTGCTTCACCTGAACTTCTGCCTGCTGCAGGCTGACCCGAGAACTGTACGTTTCTGTACTGGTTGTATCTTGTGATAGAACCGGCACCAACAGTCTGTCTCAAAGATACAACTGTGGTAATCGGAACCATTTTACCGGCTTTATTTTTTACATAAATACCGGTGAGGTCATTTGCACTTCTTCTGAACTTCTGTTCTGCCTGAAGCTGTACCCTGAATACACGTCCGAGTTTGTTAAAGTCGTTAACATAATAAGTACCCAGAGTAGATGAAAGTGTAGAATACAACTCAGACAAATCAATACCCTGTGCCATTGCCTGTTCATAGTCAATATCTACAATATACTGGAGCATGTTAGCCTGATACTGGGTATAAACGTTAGTAAGATCTTTATTCTGATTTGCGGCAAGAATAAGTTTGTTTGCAAACTGTTCCATTTCCTGCGGTGTATATTCGCCCTTGGAGAGCATCTGAAACTCAAAACCGCCCACCATACTCATACCGGAAATCGCAGGAGGAGAGAAAACACCTATTTGTGCATCTCTTATAGTACTAAAGTCTTTTCTTATTCTGCCGAGAATTGCGTTTAATGACAAATCTGTTTCTTTGCCCTGAATCATTCTTATGGCTTTTTGGAATATATTAAATTCACGTTTGCTCCATTCATCAAGCCTGATAACCATAAATGCCTGGTTAGAAGGACCCATACCAACGAACACAATTCTGCCTTCTACACCTTCTGTTTTTTGGAGCATTTCATCCATACGTTCCGTTACATCAGTTGTTCTGGCAAGAGATGCACCCGCAGGAAGATTTATTTGTGCCATCAATACAGCCTGATCCTCATCAGGAATAAAGCCGGTCGGTATAACTTTAAAAAGAACAAGCATCAACGCGATAATACCGCCGTATACAGCCAGCGTCAGTTTTTTGTTATAAACAAATTTTTTAACATAATGAAGATATAAATCTGTAAGTTTTTGGAAATATACGTTAAACTCTGTAAATGCCCATTTAATAGCAGCAGAAGCTTTGTTTGAAGGCTTTCTGTTCGGATCTTCATGTCTCAGGATAATTGAACATAATGCAGGAGACAATGTCAGCGCACAAACAGCAGACAATGCAATAGATATGGCAATACAAACAGCAAACTGCTTATACATCAATCCCGACAATCCTGGCATAAAGCTTACCGGAACAAATACAGCCATCAATACCAGTGCCATAGAAACAAGAGCACCGCCGATTTCCTGCATTGTTATCTGTGTGGCCTCAACAGGTGATTTCCCGTCCTCAAGGTGCCTTTTTACGTTCTCAATAACAACAATAGCGTCATCGACAACGGTTGCAACTGCCAGTACCATCGCAAACAACGTCAGAAGGTTTATAGACATATCAAACATTGGAAGTGCGGCAAACGTACCTATTAATGATACAGGAATAGCAATAAGAGGAATCAAGGTTGCCCGCGGGTCTCCCAAAAATATAAATATGATTGCAACAACGATAATAGAGGTTTCTATAATTGTTTTCACAACCTCTTTCATTGATTCACGGATAAATAGAGTATCATCGTGAACCATCTTAAGTTCCATACCGTCAGGTATAGTTTTGGAAACCTCTGCCATCTTTTTTTCAACTGCATTAACAATATCAATAGCGTTTGCCCCCGGAATCTGAACTATCTGCATCAAGGCAGCAGGTTTGCCGTCAACTTTACCGTTTCTGGAATATGTTTCTGAACCCAGCTCAACTCGTGCAACATCTTTTATCCTGATATTCGAACCGTCCTGATTTGATCGGATAATAATATTTTCAAATTCTTCGGGTTCAAGAAGACGGCCTTTGGTTCTCAAAGTAATCTGAAAACGCTGTTTATCAGGACCGGGCTCCTGACCCAGTGCACCTGCAGAAACCTGTACGTTCTGTGTATTAATAGCATTCTGGACTTCAAGCACAGAGACATTTAAATTTGCCATTTTTTCAGTATCAAGCCATATTCTCATAGAATAGTTGCCTGCACCGTATACGTTTACTTCACCAACACCGGGAAGACGGGCAATTTCATCTTTGATAAAGATAGAAGCATAGTTTGTAACATCAAGTTGTGAATATCTGCCGTCAGTTGAGGCAAGGTTCAAAATCGCAACACCTGCACCTGATACCTGTTGTTTAGCAGTAACACCGAGCCTTTTAACGTCTTCCGGAAGTTTCGGCTGTATCTGCTGTATTCTGTTTTGTACGTTTACAAGGTCAATGTTTCTGTCCGAACCGACCTTAAAATATATTTGAAGCTGATATGATTCATCCGAACTGGTTGAAATCATATAGAGCATATCTTCAACACCGTTGATTTGAGACTCCAAAAGCGATGCAACGGAAGATTCCACAACATCGGCACTGGCACCGGGGTATGATGCGCTGACCATAATCTGCGGAGGAGTGATATTCGGATATTTTTCAAGCTTAAGCCCCATCATTGCAATAATACCGACAAGTGTAATAAAAATCGATATTACCATTGCAAATCTGGGTTTTCTGATAAAAAAGTATAAGTCTTTATTATCTGTATTTATATCTTCCTGCTGTTTTTTATTATCTTTATCCATTATTCACTCTCATTATCCTGCTGCGGCTTAGATTCAATTGATTTATCATCATAAGAGACAAGCGTACCGGGTTTTAATCTCTGGAAACCTGATTTGATAACTTTTTCTCCAGGTTTTAAACCTTCGAGAACTATCCAGTTTTCACCCTGCTGCTTGTCAATTTTTATAAATCTCTGCTGAGCCTTATTGTTCTCATCTATTACCCACACATAAGTACCGTTTGTACTGTCAGAAACAGCAACCTGAGGAACAAGCACAACATCAACAGGTCTTTTAGCAATTGCGGTAACATTTACAAAGTCACCCGGGACAAGCAGGTTATCTTTGTTCTGGAATGTCGCACGCAAAGCTATCGTACCTGCTGTTTGGTCAACTTCATTGTTAACGAACTCAAGAACACCCTTTTCTTTATATTCTGAACCGTCAGACAATTTAATTTTTACATCCATGCCTGACAACTCATCACGACCGGGTGCTGCATTTTTCATATAGTTCAAATACTCTTCGCTCTTTATGTTGAAATATGCATATATTGGAGATGTGCTGACAATTTTGGTTAAAGGTCCTGATTGTGCGTTGACAAGGTTGCCCTCTGTAATTAAAATTTTGCCGACCTTACCGTCAACAGGAGATTTTACCTGTGTGTAGCTTAAATTCAACTTCGCAGCAGCAAGGTTTGCTCTGTTAACATCAAGAGTAGCTCTGTTTTGATCACGTGTAGCAAGCGCATTGTCATAGTAAGATTTGCTTACATAATCGTTTTTGACAAGTTCTCTTGCCCTCACAAGTTCTTTTTCCGAATTGACAAGCGCAGCCTGAGACTGTCTCACAGCTGCCTGTGCCTGCTGTACAGCAATAGAGTATTCATTTGGCTGTATCAAAAACAGCGTCTGACCTTTTTTTACGTATGCACCTTCTTGAAAATATCTTTTTTGGAGCCAGCCGTTTATCCTTGCAACAACATCAACAGAATACTTTGCCTCAATACGTCCTACAGATTCTGTCTGCGGATAAATACTATCCTGTGAAGAGTATGCTATCTCAACAGGTGTAGGGCGTTTTTGCATTTCTGCCGCTATTCTTGCAGAAACCAGTCCCATAACTTTATTAAAAACTATAGGAACTATAATAATAGCCGCGATTATTATCCCTATTATTTTTTTCTTATTCATTATAATTAATCCTCTTCCCGTACAATTAGCCAATTGTTATCATAACAACATTTTCATATTCGGGCAACAATTTTGCAATAGTACAACAAGAGGATAAATAAGCGGACTATATATTATTTATTCCAGATTTCATCCGTAAATTTCCAGTTATTTTCGTATAAAGAAACAGTATCGGCGTATGACGGTTCTACTTTACCCGTATTGTATTTTATGTCAAAAATATGTATGTCCTTGCCATATTTATTGGGACCTTTTTCAGAACCGTTCACATCAACTATTATGCCAAGATAAGCCCATTCACCGCTAGCATAAGAACCGGCTTTAAAGTTCATTCCGTCTTTTGTTATAACCTGAGTTCCCGAAACCGTTTTATATACCTGCAGCTGGGGAACAATATAACTGGTAAAAGCCGCCTGACCTGTAGCCCATTTTCTTGAAGGTCCATAAAGTGTAACAGCCTGATCAAATGCCTCTGTAAGAGTCAAATATGCCTTTTGTGTTTGTCTTCCCAGTTCTTCCCTCTGTGAATATCTCTTTAACGAAGGAATAGCAATTGCAGATATTACTCCGACAATAACAAGCACAAGAACTACCTCAACATATGAAACAGCTTTTAATTTTTTTAAAAACATATAAGACCTTTCTACGAAATCCTACCAGTAAGTGATTGTCCAGTTATCTTCTACGAGATTCTGTGCGTGATCTCTTGGACACAACTTCCACTGACCGGACGAACTTTTTGTATTACAATCCACATCATACTTGCCAAAAGAAAAGATAAAAACATCAACACCTTCCATATTTGGTTCCGAAGGTCCATTAACATCAATAATAAAACGAGCTCCTCCTCCTTGACCATCTCCGGCAATGACAATACCATCAGCAAGCATCATCGCACGAACAGTAGGTGAAGACTTTGACGATGATTTAAATTTTCTATAACCTTTAAAACATGCGTTATTTTGGGAATAGTTTCCAATACAGTTTCTAGCACCAACAAAATGCTCACCCAGATAATCTCTCATTAAAAAGCTTGCAACATCAGGTCTTGTCCAATCGTCAGGCTCCTGTCCTGTCTTTACAACCGCAGCATCAATAGCCTGTTCCAGCTGGATGTATCCTTTTTGTGCAAGCTTAGCATACTCTGTTTTTTGAGAGTGGTTTTTTAAAGCAGGTACAGTAAGAGCCGCAACTATCCCCATAATAGTCAAAACTACCAATAATTCAACAAGAGTAACTGCCGGAAAATTTTTTATATTTATTTGCATGCTTCACCTTTTTTTACTAAATTTCTAAAGTTAAGATATCTTTGCATTTCTTTGTTCAAAGAAGATACAGAATCCAGATATGAACCGTCAATATGTACTCTGTTGTCATACTTCGGATCCATAATATATACGGTAGGGTATCCAGTTATTCTGTATTCTTTTGCAATTTTTTCGTTTGCAGGGTCTTCTACATTAATAAGTACCACATTATACATATTTTTATTTATATTTCTTACTTTATCAAGCCTGGGCATAAATCTCCGGCAGTATGTACACCAATCAACATAGAATACCGCAACAATCGGTTTGTCCTCTTGTGCTGCTTTTTCATATGTCATTCCAAGGTCATACTCGGAAGGTTTCATATCAGCCTTTGGCATAAGTGCATAGCATGCTGCGGAAACTCCAACCAGCACAAGCACAACCAGAGATATAACAAAAGTTTTTATTTTTGTGTTCAAAGCATAGCTCCTTTTGGTACTACTGTTACCCCGCCTTCTGATACATAAAAGCCTCTGGCTTCATCTTCCGCACGGTCAAAGCCGATTTTTGTATAAGGCGGAATATCTACATTTTTGTCTATAATAGCTTTTTTTATGTGAGAGTGTCTTCCGACATTAACATTTTCCATAATTATTGAATCTACAACGCTGGAAAAACTGTTTATTCTGACCTTTGGTGAAAGAATACAGCGAGAAAGCGTACCGCCAGAGATTACACAGCCCTCGGACACAAGAGAGTTAGTCGCCATACCGCGCCTTTCCAGTTCTTCCCAGATAAATTTTGCCGGAGGATAATCATAATTGAATGTTCTCACAGGCCACTGTTTTGTATAAAGATTAAATTCAGGGTCATATGCAAGCAAATCCATATTAGCCTGCCAGTATGCATCCATTGTCCCCACATCTCTCCAGTAGCCTCTTTCCGATTCTTCCATACCGGGGAATGTATTTTGTGCAAAGTCATACACAAAAATTCTGTCACCCTGAGCAAGCATTTTAGGTATTATATTTTTACCAAAATCATGGCTCGAAGTCTGTATATCAGCATCTATTCTCAACTCATCAATTAATTTATTTCTGTTAAAGAAATAATTACCCATAGATGCAAGACATTTTGTCGGGTCACCCGGAATGTGCTTAGGAGGTGTTTTGGGTTTTTCAATAAAGTTTGTCAAATGCCAGTTTTCATCAACCTCCATAATACCGTATTCGCCGGCTTCTTCAATCGGAATAGGAATCGCGGATATGGTCAAATCCGCATTATTTTTCTTATGAAACTCCAGCATTTGAGCAACATTCATTTTATAAATATGGTCACCGCCAAATACAGCAATGTATTGGGATTCTTCTGCAAGAATATGGTGAATATTCTGAAAAACTGCATCTGCCGTACCCTTATACCAGTGTCCGTCTATTCTCATCTGCGCCGGGACAAGGTCAACGTACTGGTTTATAATGGGAGATAGCGGCCAAGTACGGGCAATATGTTTATTCAAGGAGTCTGATTTATACTGTGTCAGGACTTTGAGTTTATAAAAACCGGAATTGATGAAATTGTTGATAACAAAGTCAATGATACGATAGCGTCCGCCGAATGGCACTGCAGGTTTTGCCCTGTCTCTGGTCAGAGGATACAACCTTTTGCCTTCGCCTCCGGCAAGAATCATTACCAAAGTGTCATCAATCACCATAAAAAACTCCTAAATGTTTTTAATAAATATAGGTTAATAATATCATAAAAAAGACCTGACGTTAATCAGGTCTTTTTTTATTTGCTTTTATGGAAGAGCATCTGGATTATACACATTAATATCATAATTTTCTAGATGCATATAAGAACCTATTGCACTGCGATAACGACGGCTTCCATTCGCATCAGCTGGTTTATCGTCATATTTAATTACCGTTTCCATAACGTGTCCACCACGATTGATCTCTTTTAATCGTATTGCCTTAACTAGTCCATTCTGATAAAATTCATATCTAACTTCTGCTTTTACTTTTGGGACATTGGGATTGTCTCGATATCGTTCTGGAATATTCTCATTAGATTTTGTGACATCTAACGATTTGACAACAGAACCATCAGTCAATAGCTTATATCCTTCATGACTAGTAGAATTACCATTTGCATCAAACTTCATTCCGGCATTTGCTGCTGCTTGTGAACTAACAGGCTTTTGGGCAGAAGATGCAGATGCAGGCTGATTCGTGTCTCCGGCTTTTTTCGCTGCTTCATACTCTGCCTTTGTAATTCGCTTGCCTTCTTTTGTATAATAAGCATCATTGAATCCAGGAACATCGCGTTTTGTATAACCGTTGGGCAACTGCTCGATAATAGGAGAACTTACCATATTATCGATTTCCCTGGATTTTTGACCTCTGACTTTTTGATATTCAGCTTTAGTAATTCTGTTTCCGTTCTTATCAAAATATGCGTCATTATATCCTGGAGCATCACGGCGAGTGTAACCATTGGGCAATTCTTCCATCAACGGGTATTTATTCATGTTTGCAATCTTTTTAGGGTCAGGTTTGTCTTCTTTGCCTTGTACAGTTTCCGGTTTATCTGCCTTATTCACAGGCGTTTTATCAGGTACAGATGACGCTGGAGGAGCATACGGAATTTTAACATCATCTTTTCCTTTTAAATCATCTAACGGATTATGAATATTAAATCCGGGAACCTTTGGATTTAGGTCAGCTTTAGGCAATTCAGGTTCTTGCTCAACCGGAGCATACGGAGGAAGCCCCTTTGCCTGTTTTTCTGCTTCTCTTGCCTGAGCCTGGCGTTCCTTTTCTGCTTTAGCTTCAGCTTCTGCCCGTTTCTTGGCATCAAATGCTCTGTAAGCAGCTTTTACTTCATCAGCATTGTTTTTATTTTCAAGGTTACCAGCGATTTTTACAACATCACCTGCCCACAAGATTTCTTGACCTTTCGGCCCGTGAACACCTTTGGGGTTATTTTTTATAAACTCTGCTTTTGCTTCGGCAATCTGTTCTTTTGTCGGATTTTCAATACCCTGAGCCTTCAAAGATTTTTTCAAAAGACCTGTTAATGTTTCGCCGTTTTGAACAGTATAATCTTTTGGTGTTTGTAAATCCTTTATTCTGGCTTCTTCAGCAGCCTTTCTGGCTGCCTCTTCCTGTTTAGCTTTTTCAGCAGCTGCGATTTTTTCATCCTCTGCTTTTATTTCATCAGCAGTCATTACAGAATAATTCCCGTCACCACTTTCTTTTACCCTTACCATTTCTTGGGTATCTACATAGAAAAAGTATTTTTTATCAGGACTTTCACCATTTTTTGTATACAATGCTGAATCATCTACATGAGAGAACCCATTTTTATCAGCATAAATTTGAGAATCTTGCTGATAAATATCCTGATCCGTCATTTCCACATATTTTTTACTTTTTTCATCGTATTTAGCACGTAATATCATGTTTTGATCTTGATCTGCAATATACGCTCTGCCGTCTTTATCCGCAAATGTTCTTGCTTGTCCTTCTACCGGCGTCCAACCTTTCTCTTCGGCTATTAATTCAACATTTCCATCAAAACGAATATCAGCTGTAGCTCCTTTTTCGTGTCCTTTTGTGGCTTTTGTAATATCTTTAAGAAACCTTTTTAAATCCCTGAAAGAAACAGCATTATCACCTTCTAAAAGGTTTTCTTTATTAATTTTATCAGCCCAAGCTTTTAGTTCTTTTCTGGACAATTCACCGTCATTATTAGTATCTGCCAATTGAAAACCATCCATAGCACGTGATAATTCCAAAGAAGAAAGACCTTTTTGCCCATCTACATTATAAATATCAATCATCTTCTTGTTCTTTTTCTCAATTTGAGCTAGGTCTTCTTCAGATAGACCTTCTTTAGAAACTTGATTGACATCATACTTTTGTCCTTCGCCAATTTTCATTTTTCCGTCAAATGTCATACGCACACACCTTTCATTCCTGAATAAAATTAATACACGTTTTGTATCGGTCCAATTTGAATAAGACTTTAGATGTTAATGCAAAAAAAGCCCTGACAATAACATTTAATTACAGATTATTATTGCGTTTCGAGCATTTGTAAATTTATTTTAACATTTTATTTTTTGTAATAAAATATAAAAAAGGAGTTTAATTATTATGACAGGACCAATGACCATTGCAGAAAAAATTCTTGCAGCACACGCAGGGCTTGAGGAAGTAAAGCCCGGACAGCTTATCAGTGCAAAGCTTGATATAACTCTGGCTAACGATATTACGGGTCCTGTTGCAATAAAAGAATTTCAAAAAATCGGTGTAGAAAAAGTTTTTGATAAAGAAAGAGTGGTCTTTGTTCCCGACCATTTTGTCCCGAACAAAGATATTAAATCCGCACAGCAGGCAAAAATGGTAAGAGAATTCTCCAAAGAACAGAATCTCAAAAACTATTTTGAAGTAGGAAGAATGGGGATTGAGCACGCCCTTTTGCCGGAAAAAGGGATTGTCACCGCAGGAGATTTAATAATAGGAGCAGATTCTCACACCTGCACTTACGGTGCACTGGGTGCTTTTTCAACGGGTGTAGGTTCTACAGACCTTGCCTGTGCAATGGCATCAGGTGAAACATGGTTTAAAGTGCCTCCTACCATAAAAGTAGAATTTAACGGACAACTCAATAAATGGGTAAGTGCCAAAGACCTGATACTTCATCTCATAGGAGACATCGGGGTAGACGGGGCTTTGTACAAGGTTCTTGAAATAGGCGGAAGTGCCATTGAACAAATGGATATGGACGGACGGCTTACAATCTGCAATATGGCGATAGAAGCAGGAGCAAAAGCAGGGATTATTATTCCGGATAAAATTACAAAAGATTATCTTGAAGGCAGAAGTCTTAGAGAACCTGTCTTTTTCACAAGCGATGAAGATGCACAATACGAAAAAGTTCTTGTTTATGATGTATCTGATATCGAGCCTACGGTTGCTTTCCCGCATCTGCCTGAAAATACTAAGCCTATATCGCAGGTTGGTGATATAAAAATACATCAGGCAGTTATAGGAAGTTGCACAAACGGCAGGTTGTCGGATTTAAAGGTTACAGCAGAAATTCTTGAAGGCAGAAAGGTACATCCTGATGTACGCCTGCTGGTTTTCCCCGGAACACAGGATATTTATCTCAAAGCATTAAAACTCGGATATATAGAAACGATAATTAAAGCGCAGGGTGCTGTTTCTACCCCCACATGCGGCCCTTGTCTTGGCGGATGGGCAGGGATTCTTGCAGAAGGTGAAAGATGTATTTCGACAACAAACAGGAATTTTGTCGGTCGTATGGGACATGTAAAAAGTGAGGTTTACCTTGCTTCTCCGGCTGTTGCTGCTGCAAGTGCAGTATTAGGCAGAATTGCGTCACCTGAGGAGTTGCAAAAGATTTAAAACAAAAAACTGCCTTCTTTATGCAAACCTATAAATTAGATAATCGTCTTTACAAAACAGACTTCATTTGCTTAACAACATTTTCCACAGTGAAACCGTACTTTTCAAACAAAACCTTTGCAGGCGCAGACGCACCAAAAGTATCCATTGTAAGAGCCTTTCCATCCAGTCCGATATACTTGCCCCAGCCAAATGAAGTTAAAGCTTCCACAACAAGACGCTTTCTAACATCATCCGGAAGCACGCTCTGTCTGTATTCTTCCGGCTGTCCGTCAAAAAGTTCCATAGAAGGCATACTGACAACACGCACATCAAAACCGTCTTTTAACAGTTCTTCACGCGCTTTCAATGCAAGTTCCACCTCTGACCCGCTGGCAATAATAATACCGTCAGGCTTGTTTTTTGTTTCTTTCGCAATAACATAAGCACCCTTCAATGCTCCGTCTTTGTTTGTTTCGCGGCATTTTGAAATATTTTGTCTGGTCAAAACAAGACCAACCGGCGTTTTTTTGCTTGTAAGCGCAATATACCATCCTGCAGCGGTTTCTGTCGCGTCGGCAGGACGATAAGTAATGAAGTTTGGCGTAGAACGAAGCATTGCAAGCTGTTCCACAGGCTGGTGAGTTGGACCGTCTTCGCCTACACCTATGCTGTCATGCGTAAACACATAAGTTACGGGCAATTCCATAAGCGATGAAAGCCTTGCCATAGGTTTCATATAATCACTGAATACAAAGAAAGTCGCAACATAAGTCTTTAATCCGCCGTAGAGCACAATGCCGTTAGCTATTGCAGCCATTGCCTGCTCTCTGACACCGTAGTGAATGTTTCTTGCGGCATAATTTTCAGAAGAAAACTCACCTTCTTCTTTTAAATATGTTTTATTTGACGGCCCTAAATCAGCACTTCCGCCGAGAAGATTCGGCATCAATGATTTTACTCTGTTTAAAATATTTCCGGAAGAGGTTCTTGTTGCCTCGTCTTTATCAGAACAAGCCCAGAAATCAACATCGTTTAATAAAGTTTTTTCATCAATCTCAGTGTGGTATTTGTCCCATAATTCTTTCATATCAGGATACTTTGCAGAATATTCTTCAAAGAGTTTGTTCCATTCTTCTTCTTTTTTTGATTTTTCAAGTGCAATTTTTTTGCAATGTTCGTATACTTCCTCAGGAACATAGAAGGGTTCTTCATAATCCCAGCAGAGTGTTTTTCGAAGTTCTGCCACATTATCGACCCCGAGAGGCTCGCCATGGGAATTTGCTTTCCCCTGTTTTGCCGGACAGCCGTAGCCTATAGTTGTTTTTACCGTAATAAATGAAGGCATAGTCTTTTCTGCTTTTGCCTGTTCAATGGCTTTACCGATTGCAGCAAGGTCATTGCCGTCTTCAACGGTAATTGTCTGGAAACCGAAGGACTGCATACGTTTTTCAACATTTTCTGTAAATGTCAAATCTGTTGAACCTTCGATTGTAATCTTGTTGCTGTCATAAATGACTATCAATTTGTCAAGTTTTAAGCAGCCCGCAATTGAAAAAGCTTCTGACGAAATGCCCTCCATCATACATCCGTCACCGCCGAGCACGTATGTATAATTGTCAATAATCTGATAATCAGGCTTGTTAAAAACAGATGCAATATGCGCCTGAGCCATTGCCATACCCACAGCCATACCCATGCCTGCACCCAGAGGTCCAGTTGTTGCTTCAACAAACGGAGTATGTGCATATTCAGGGTGTCCGGGTGTTTTGGAGCCCAGTTGTCTGAAATCTTTTATATCTTCTATTGTCAAACCGCAGCCGAACAAATGGTTCATTGCATATAAAAGAGCAGAACCGTGACCTGCTGACAGGATAAATCTGTCTCTATTAAACCAGTGAGGATTTTTGCAGCTAAAATTGAGATATTTGCTAAACAGTTCATAAGCCATAGGAGCAGCACCCAGAGGGAGTCCGGGATGTCCGGAATTGGCTTTTTGGATAGCATCTGCCGCCAGTATGCGCAATGCATTGACGGATTTTTCATCAATAGTTGTCATTTTCTTTCCTTCTAACTGTGTACGGGTCTCAATTTTAACCTAAATTCAATAATACCATTTTTTTGTAAATTGCACTATAACCATTTGTATGAACGATAAAATTATTTTTGTATAAGAAATATTGCTTCTTCGCATAAAAAATTCGTAAATAGCCTTGTAAAAGGATTCCTGCTGATTTTTCCGCGTTTAATATAAACCTGTTTTTCTACCTTAATGCTGCGTTCCTTACAAAAATCAAAAAAATCTTCTATCGTCAAAAGATGGATGTTCGGCGTGTCATACCAGCAAAAAGGCAGCATCTTTGATTTCGGCATCCTGCCTTTAAAAAAAAGATAAAAGCGAACACGCCAGTAGCCAAAATTCGGGAAGCTTACAACAACTTTTTTACCTACACGAAGCATCTCTTCTATTACATAGTCCGGCTTTTCCGTTGATTGCAAAGTCTGATTCAAAATAACATAATCATATTCATCCTCAAGAAATTCCTTCAAGCCTTCATCAATATCGCCCTGTACAACAGACAGACCTTTTTGAATTGAAGCAATAACATTGTTCTGGTCAATTTCAATACCCGAACCCGTGCAGTGTTTTTTTTCAATAAGCATCTTGAGCAAATCACCTTCTCCGCAGCCCAAATCAAGGACTCTGGAATAAGGTTCAATATATTCCGTAATTACGGAATAGTTTAAATGCAGGGATTCTTGAGGATTATTCACCTTGTGCCCCCTTTGCCAGAAAACTTTTTACAATTTTAGTCTGTGTTTCAAATTCCAGAAGAAACGCATCATGCCCGCAGGGGGATTCTATCTCGCAGAAAGAGACATCCTTTCCGGCTTTGATTAATGCCTGCACAATTTCTTTGGACTGAGATGTCGGGAACAGCCAGTCAGTTGTAAAAGACATCACAAGAAAACGAGCCTTTGTCTTTTCAAAAGCCTGCTTTAAAGAGCCGTGCTTTTGCGCAAGGTCAAAGTAGTCCACGGCTTTTGTAATATACAGATAGCTGTTTGCATCAAACCTGTCTACAAATACCTGACCCTGATGTTCAAGATAGCTTTCTACCTGAAAGTCTATATTAAAATCAAAGTTTGGTTTGTCTTTGTCCTGAAAACGCCTGCCGAATTTATTGTGCATGGATTCTTCACAAAGATAAGTAATATGCCCCACCATCCTTGCAATAGCCAGCCCTCTTTCAGGCTGTTTTTCTTTATCGTAATAATCCCCGTTGTTAAAATCAGGGTCAGAAAGAATAGCGTTCCTGCCGACTGCATTAAATGCAATACCCTGTGCTGTTAAACGGCTTGTGGAGGCAATAATTATAACCGCTTCTACCATATCAGCATGTGCTATAGACCATTCCAGAGCCTGCATACCGCCCATTGACCCGCCTGCAACAATGAGTCTTTTAACGCCTAAAAAATCAATAAGCTTTTTCTGTACTTTTACAGCGTCCTCAATGGTTATTACAGGGAAGTCCAGACCGTAAGGTCTGCCTGTTTCGGGATTAATTGAGCAGGGACCGGTAGTTCCGGAACATCCGCCCAGCATGTTAGACGAAATTACAAAATACTTGTTAGTGTCAAAAGCTTTCCCGGGACCAACCATATCATCCCACCAGCCGGGCTTTTTATCCTCCTCGCTGTGATAACCTGCAGCATGGGCATCGCCCGTCAAAGCGTGCAGCAGCAAAATTGCATTATCTTTTTTATCGTTCAGTGTTCCATAGGTTTCGTAAGCCACCTGTAGCGGACCAAATTCCCTGCCCGACTCTAAAAGAATCCTGTCTTGTATCGTAAAATATTTTGTCCGTGTAATTCCTACGGAATCTGCTTTTGGATAAACCAATTAAAAAGCCCCTTTACATTATGTGGATTATGATAACACAAATTTTTGCTAATTTGGTTTCTGCAGAAAAAAAGATTGCACTTTTTTACAACAGATTATTATACATTGGTCTATTTTTTATTTTGCAAAAGAAACTTAAACTAACAATGGATATCTTAGAGAGGAGTCTTGTAATGCTTACTGAAAGATACACAGACGGCATAAATCAACGACATCAAATTGAATTTAATAATGTAAGTAAGGATATATTGCCCTGGCTTGAAGATGTTGCAGCCGAAAATAACTGTAAAATTGAAAGAAAAGAATGGAAAAGCAAATATAACAGCTACGTAATCTATGACTACGAGCCGTTTTGCTCGGACGGATTTGAGATAAATATTGTTTTATCTTCAATCAGCCGCGAACATCTGGATTTTTTAAAATACCTTTATGAAAATAAGATTAATACAATAGAATACCTGAATAATTGTGTTATTAATTAGTTATTTTAACAAAACAGCGTCTTCTCTAAGCTGGATTGTAAAAGGTGAATCCTTGGGAATAGTTATAGATTTTCCTTTATAAAAGATTGCAAGAACAGGCGATGCCACAAAATTCACCGCATAAACCAGTGTGCCTGTCAATAACGAAAACGGGGTCAGAATTATTTCGACTCCGCTGTCGTTTTGTGCAAGTTTGCAGGTTACTTTCCACATTTTCTTAAAGAATGTGGAACCCGGTTTCATTGCTTTTGGAAAGCTTTGAAAATACATTCTCTTGCCTTTTATATTATTTAGAAAAATACGTTTTCCGTTAGCAACGCTGACTTTGGCATTGATTTCATAAGTTCTGCCGCGATACACCATCTGATCAACATTTATTACAATAAGACCGCCGTTTCCTGTCCAGTAAGGAGGGTGAGAATTTGAAACTCTGCCTTTAAAAACCGTTCCCGCAGGCACTGTAACATACGTTGCTGTCTCTGGATAAGTGCTTACAAAGCTTATCCTTGTACCTTCAGGTGTTTTGTCTGACACGGTCTGCTGGAGGCGGACTTTAAACTTTTTGCCTCTTGGCACGACATACGAGTTTTTTATATTATTTTTATAATAACTGTTATTTGTTGTATTTACAGGTTTTTGTGTTGCTGCAGGCGGTTGAGTTACAACAGTTTTGGGTACGGCTGACTGCTGTTTTGTCTGTACAGGAGTCTGTTGTGCCGGTTTAGATACAGCGGGAGAAGATGATGTCACAGTTTTTGCCGGCTGTTTTGGCGCCACCTGAGCAGGCTGTGAAGAAGGGGCAAAAACATCCGCGCCATCAGGAGGCAGTACCGTATCAAAATCAGGTAATGCCGGCAATTCGGGCAATGTTTCCTTAGCAAATACAGCAGGAAGCTGCATAAATAAAAAACCGACCAAAATTAAGCTTGAAATAATCTTCTTCATACCTTAATTTTAAATCGGTTTTTTATAATTTGAATCCGTAATTAATACGAGATATAAATATTTTTTCGAAAAACTAGATTCTGTTGTGCCATACACCGCCGTTACGGTTTGCAATACCGTCATAGCAAGACCAGAATCTGAATATACCAGTCAAACCGAGCAGTGCGTGTGTTACGACTTTATCTGTTTTTTGGTCATTAACGATTTGTCCGATACCGGGCCATATAATTAATGATGCCAATCCACCGGCAATTGATTTACCTGTTACCTGACCATCGGTACCGTGTGTTCCCGCAAAAGCAGCAGGTGTACTCATTAAAACCATAGATACCAAAAGTGCAAGTGTACAAATCTTTTTCATAATAACATCCTCACTTAATCCAACAATAATAAATTATACAAGACTATACTACTACCTTTTAAAATTAAAATCCATACATGTTAGAAAATATTTACGTTTACTAGCAAAATATATCCTGTTCGTGTTTTACTGCTGTTATGATACGGGCAATTTTTATGGATAAAACAGTTTCCAAGGGTAATGTAAATAATACTTACAGCCTGAAAACACAAACAAAACCGTATGCAAAATTAAGCACGCAAAATAATTTTGCACTTTTTGACATGCAAAAATCAGCCCTAAACAAATCACTTATTTCTTTTAAAGGTTATTATGGTGACCCTCAGCCGTTAAAAAAATTGTTCTGGATTTCAACAGGCAGAAACGATGTCTATGAAGATAATTGGACAAAAAACCATCTGTATCAGGTGAACGGTAAAAAATGGATAAACGCTTATCCTAATGAATTACTGAAACTCACTCCTGAAAGAACCATCCAATCATTGTGTACTCTTATAAAGCCGGATAAGCAGTATCCGGGAATACCTCCGTACATACCTTCACCGAACTTCGGTGATAAATGGGGAAGGCATGCCAATTATATAGAAATTAATCCGAGAACCGTAGCAAAATATGACGGAAACAGAGTAACAGAAGGTCTGTTTGGTACAATGAAAATGATGCTGGGACTGCCTGTATCGTCAAATTCATTCGCAAACTGTATAGTTCTTTCACAATTGTATCCTTCCTTACACGGAGACGGATACAAAGATGCAGGGTCATTATATTGTGCAAATCTTCATTCCGGAATAAGCCAAACCCTTACAAGCGACGGATTATTTGGAAAAATGGGCGCTGATGAACAGGTCAAAGCTTTTAATGATATGGCGCATCTTTTAGGTTTTAAGACGGGCTTCAGAATGCCTTTATCAGCAGGACAATTAAGAGTACAGGGGCGAAATTTCAGCTGGGATGAACATGAAAAGGCATTTATAGATGCATGTGTATGGGGTATTGAACTCGGCTTTGATTCCATATATTTTGACAGCGGCAAACACATTTTTGATATGAATCATTACTGCGGACACGGAGAAGTTCCGGACAAAGAACAGATGGCTTATATAACTTACCGTATCAGGCAGCAAACAGGAAGAAACGATATTTCCTTTATAGGCGAAAAATGCGACAGCAGACAAGATTTTAAATATGCGGGATATACTGCAGGTACAGACTGGGGGCGAGCAGATGATTTTGAAAGTGTCAGATGGGAGGCACAGAATCAAAAATGGTCACGTGATTATGCGGCAGGACCTGAAGTATCAAATGACAACGATGAAGGTTCCGCAAGATATGAAGCAGAAAAAAGACTAAACAGGCTGAATTCTTGTCTTTTCGGTTTTGATTATAAAGAGGACAAACTGCCGTGCTTTATGCAGCTTACTGATATTTTCCCGCTTTCACCTTACACTAACACCCATGAGCAAATGTTGCACGCCAAAGAAATGGATGCACACAATGCTTGGACAGAATGTGAACGGCATTGGGACGGGATTTTTGATACTGCCCCCGAAGCTCACAAATACACTGAAAATGTTTATCATATTTTTGAAAATGCAATAAGAACATACGGTTAATTTTTGCATATTCCTCCATTTGATTGAGTGCAAAAAATATTCCTTTATAATAAAATATCATCAGGGCAGGAGTATATTTTAGAAGAAAATTATGAAAAAGACATTAGTATTATTGTTGATAGGTATGATTGTATTTGCGATGGCATCAAAAGATTCTATGGCAGCAAAAAAGTCTAAGAAATCAGGCGGGGCAATCTCGCAGGAAGAAATGACGACAATGTCAGACACTATCGACAAACTTACACGCAAAGTATATGCAAACTCGCTTTTTTCTCCGGAAGATAATTCTGCAATGATTGAGATAAAAATAAAACTGGACAATCAAATGCTTATTGCACCTGACATGTCACTTGCACCGCTTTATTATAAAGCTGCAAATCTATACAAAGCAAGAGAATACAGGCAGGAGGCAATTGATTGTTATCAGACAATTCTGGAAAATTTCCCGGATACTGCACTTGCACCTAAAGCAACACAGGCACTAAAAGCAATGGGTGTTGATATAGTTGCACCGGCGTCCGATGAAGGAACAACAACCGGTCAGGCAGCTTCCGTTGATGAACAAACCTCCTCATCACCTGCTGAAGAAACAACGAATAATTAATAAATTTTTCATTATTATAGATTTAAATAGAAGTTACACAGGGCTAGTGTTCCTGTGTAATTTTTTTTACATATATTGCAGTTAAAATGTGGCTGCATACGAATTATGGAGAACAAAATATGCCGCATTTTGAAAATTCTTGCAATGTAAAACATTGTGACAGAAAACTTACACAGGAAGAACTAATAAGAGGTATCAGGTTTAATATTGCTGCAGAATACGAGGCAATCCAGCTTTATGAACAGATTAAAGAATCAACCGACAACGAACTTGTTCACAAAGTCTTGACAGATATTGTCAATGAAGAAAGAGAACACGCAGGTGAATTATTTAAGCTGTTAATCACTCTTGACCCGGAAGAAGCAAAATACTACTCGGAAGGGGCGCATGAAGTCGAAGACATGATGGAAGGTAAAAAGAAACCGCGCTAAAAAGGAGAAATATATGACACAAGTTGAAAAAACAAAAGAAAATTTAGAGATGTGTAATTGTTTAAAATGCCCGTCATACACCACATCCTGTAAGATAAAAGAAATGCCCCACAACATGATGGATATGCTAAAAGGTATTGAAAATATAGAAGGACTGGAAAATCTTTTCTGTGCTTATACCAAAAGCCGCTGTATTGATGAAGACAAAGGCTGCCTATGTAATGTATGCAGAGTTCATGACAAATATGACCTTAAAGACGGTCATTACTGCATAACAGAAGGCGGATACTAAAAAGGGCGAAAATTCGCCCTTTTTTCTATATTCTGTTTTTTTATTGCAAGCCCCCTCAAAAACCTATATAATAAAGAAAATTATGGAGGCATCCGATGGAATTACAATTATGGCATTTATGGTGTATTTCCGGAGTAATATTTTTTATCATTGAAATGTTAACACCGGTATTATTTTTCTTTAATCTCGGGCTGGCATGTTTTGTAACGGCAATAGGGGCTTATCTCGGGCTTGCTCTTATTTATCAGGTTTTGATTTTTGCCCTGTTCAGCGCAGTATTTTTGATATGGCTGAGACCGTTTCTTTTTAAAAAGAAAAACGGAGACAAGCCTGAAACTATAGAAATGTATGTCGGAAAAACTGCCTCAGTGATTGAAACAACAGATGAAGAAAAAGGCAGGATTGCTATTTTTGGAGAAGAATGGCAGGCAAAATCTCTTAACGGTGAAGTTATAGAAAAAGGCAGCTATGCCAAAATTGTTAAAAACGACAGCATTGTAATGTATATTGTACCTATCGAATAGAATAGTAAAGGAGAAAAGATGGGAATTTTATTTTTTGTAATACTCGCGCTTGTAATTGCATATTTTGCTGCAGGTATAAAAATTATCCAGCAGGAAGAAGCAATGATTATTGAAAAACTCGGTGCTTTTGAAAAAGTTCTGTATGCAGGATTTCACATTATTATTCCGTTTTTTGAATATCCGAGAAAAATCCAGTGGAAATATTCTCAAAAAGGTCCTGACGGCAGAATGTACTCTTACTATAGCGAAAGAACCGCTATTGACCTTCGTGAGTCAGTAATGGACATCCCGCGACAGAATGTTATTACAAAAGACAATGTTTCTATTTCAATTAACGCTTTGATTTATTTTCAAATTATGGATGCAAAAAGCGCTGTTTACCGCATCCAGAACCTGCCGGAAGCCATTGAAAAATTAACATTGACTACAATGAGAAACGTAATAGGTGATATGGTTCTTGATGAAACCCTTTCTTCCCGTGACACAATCAATGCGAAACTGCGTGAAACTCTGGATGAAGCCTCTAACAAATGGGGCGTAAAAGTTAACCGTATTGAATTACAAGAAATCACACCGCCTGCCGATGTACAGGCTTCAATGGAAAAACAGGTCAAAGCTGAAAGAGAAAAACGTGCAGCCATTTATGAAGCAGAAGGATTGAAGCAGGCTGCAATTCTTAAAGCTGAGGGTGAAAAAACAGCTGCAATCAACAAAGCCGAAGGTCAAAAACAATCGGCAATTCTTGAAGCTGAAGGTGAAAAAGAAGCAGCAAGACTTGTAGCGGAAGGGCAGGCAGCAGCCCGTGTAAAACAGGCAGAAGCAGAGGCAACAGCAATTAATAAGACCATTGAAGCTATTCAAGACCACGGACAGCCTGACAAATATCTTATTGCTGTAAGATACCTTGACACGCTTAAACAAATGGTGGAAGGAGAGAACAACAAAGTTGTTTACATGCCTTATGAAGCAACAGGTATTTTGAGTTCGGTTGACGGAATTAAACAAATGCTTGACGGAACCAAAGTTCAATAAATAGAAAAAGCCTCCTTAACCGGGGGCTTTTTTATGCGCTGAATTCTTTTATGTACGCCTCTAATTCCATACAGCGTTCAAGGACTTCGTCATAAAGATTATTCAGATAAAACTGAACCTGACGTTTATCTTTTAATTCAGTATGTTTCATAAAGAAACTCTGCTGTATGTTATTAAAGAAATAGTCTTTAAACCTCACTGCATTGTCATAAATTACTATATCTATATAGCGTTTTGCTTCGCAAAGGTACAGAAACATATCGCAGATATAAGACTTTGCTTCAAGAATTTTGTTACTCATAACAGCATTCTTTATTTTAATTAAATGGTCTAAAAGCACGGTATACTGAGGAAGCAAAGTTTTCTTTTTTTGAAGAAGTGTCTTTTTAAAATACTCCATTGTTGTTTCATAACCGAGCACAATAAGCTTTTCTCTTTCAGCCTGAGGCAGTGTAAACTGCACAGGCAGTATATGGTCTGTATCAATTTTTACATAATCAAATTTATCTTTTGGCAGATAGGTTTGCATGATGTATTCTGTAGCAAAATTAGACATTGTTGCAAATACCGCATTGAGATACTCAACAGAATTTTTAACATCGGGCCAAAACTTTCCGCCTTCAAGGCGAAATTCAATAATGCGGGAATCTTTCGGGCAGAGCAGTTCATTCACTCTCCACATAGGCCAGCTTTTCATCATATCTCCGTCTATGAGGACATTCTTATCATATTCAAACGGCTCAAGCAACCCCGGCATTGATGTAGAAATCCTTACAGCCTGAGCAACTTCAAAATTCGGTGTTGTGTATTTTGAAAAAATAAAAGGTTCACATCCGTTTATATTTGTCGTAATTACATAAACATCTTTTTCTATATCTTTAAATGTAACTGGTGTATTTTTACCCTTTTCATATTTGTCGCCGTAGTATTTTTTTTCTACACCCGTCCTTATCCAATTAAGAAAGTGCTCGCCTTTGCTTATAGCAAACTTTTTTGTGATATCCAGTCTTACATCTCTAAAAAGATCAAAATTAACTTCATTAAAAAGTTCCCTGAACTCCTCACATGTATAATCTAAAGATGCATACACAGCAAATACAGCACCAACAGAAGAGCCTGCGTAGGCTTTTATTGTAACCCCGAGTTCCTGCATAGCCTGCATGGCACCGAGATAAGCAAGACCGCGTATTGCGCCGCCGCCGAAGATACAGAAATATTCTTTTGAACCTATTTCGCTCAAATAAAACTCCTTTTGACAGTACGTGTATACTCAATTAAATCATAAATTCTCCCGTAAAAATACTCAACACCCATAATATAGGTCTGTTGGAGGAGACTTATAAGCGTTTTTTCCTCAAAAAATGAAAAGAGGCAGTTTAGCTGCCTCGTATATTGTTGAGTATCGTCTATTTTCTCTCTCGTAATATTTTTTATAAAACTGCATGATTAGACAGTTGTGCTTTTTTAAGATTGTCTTTCAATCCTTTAGCAAGATCTGCTCTGCCGTTTTTTTCATAGATTTTTGTTATTGATTCTAAAAACTTCATGCTGTCAAGGTTAGAAGGCTCCATTTCTTTGGCTGCTGTTTTTTTAGATACAGTCGGATTAATCATTGACGGCATCTTAGATTTAACAGGCATACTCATTGAAGCTTTTGACGGCATTACAGGTTTATTTGACAGAGTTTGTTTTTTAATTGGCGTTCCTGCAGATGAAGAAGACAAAGGTTTTCTTCTTGCAATACCTGAAACACCGCCTGTTGTATTTGTTGTATAGGGGTTTTTCTGGCTTTGCTGGTAAGCTTTCATTCCATAACCGGAATTTACAAGTCCTGTATTTCTGTTAAGACTCATATTCCCTGTCATTTGACGATTCAAACCTATTTCTCTTTCAATTTGAGGGCTTCTTTGAGACTGTTGATTTCTGGAAAGCAGACCGGTAAGGCTTTGCTGCTGTTTTGTAGAAGTTTCTTTTTTCTTTGGTCTCATCATCAAAGCAGCAATGATAAAGATAACGCCCATTACCGTCATCATATTAATATCGCCTGATTTTGCTTTATTAACAAGGTTTTTGGTATATCTTTTTGCTGTTATGAGCATTTGTTTTGTAACATGCATTTTTGTCAAAACTTCATTAAGCTGAGGATTTGAGGTTTGGTCTTCTTCTTCGGAAGCAAAAGCATCCGGATTATACACAGGTGTATAACTGGAAACAGGACCGCTCAGCTGTATAGATTGATTTTGGGTATTTGTATTTAAAGAAGCAGCAACTGTTTTAGCATTTTCAAACGACACCTTGCTATTTGCAATACCTTCACCTTTAAAAACAATTTTTACACCGCTTTTTGCTGCAGGAGAAATAGTAACATTTTCAATATCAGCAGCATTGTTATAAACCGTATTTAAGTCAGAAGATACTTCTACATCTTTAAGTTCTAAAGTCATTTTGTTATCAGATGAAATAATTTTCTTCATCTGTGCTGTTTCATCAGTTTTCAGAACAATTGCATAACCTGAATCTTCAGCGCTAATTTGCACTTCTGACAAGGTATTTGCCATAGCACAGGACATTGTGACAAGAACAGTCAATGCTGCCAGCGATAATTTTGTGCCTAAATTTACGATACTTCTCATTACTACTCTATACTCCCCAAGAGTTACTCAACTTTATAGATAAATCATACATTTTCGGCATGCCGAAAACATCAATCACAAGGTTGAAGCTTAAGGAGAATTATATTGACCAGATGGTTAATGTTTAAAAGTAAAAAAATAATTAGCTATTAAAATAATCCATCATTATCTGTGTAAATTCATCCAACATAGATTTGGCGCCTTTTTTTACGCTGGAAGGATTATGCAGAGTCATTGCTAATTGCTCAAAAGTTTTATCGTTATTTATCAAATCTTTAATATTTTGCATTGGCAAAAATCCTTCACTCAAATCATCAGAATCAAGATAATCTTTGTTTAATTCAAAATCTTTTTGCTGCTTACAGGCAATTTTGCGCAAAGAATTAGCCAGCAAAGTCATTAAATCAAGATTAGAGTCATTGACTTTAACAGGCTGAAAGTTAACAAGAATATCTTTATCCCACAGGATAAAATTCAAAAAGTCAGGATTAGTCTCATTTTTGAGCCAGGGATATTTCTTTTTTATTAATTCTTTGTATTGAGTAAGGTCTTTACCGTTATAATCATCTGTCAGCTGTATGTTTATTATGTCACAATTGGATTTTGGTAGTTCATCTCGCTGCATTGCACTACGTGATGTACCAAAATATCCTATATTCTTAAAACCTTTAAAATTTACCTGCATTATATTATCCTTTGTAATAATTGTATTTATTAAAAATATGTAAATAAAATTTTTTGCTAGTAAAAACGGACTCCAATATAAATTGCAGTCCGTTTTGAAATATTTGAATAATAAAGATTGTATTTTCTCTCTAACGTTTTGAGAATTGGAATCTTTTTCTTGCTCTTTTTCTACCGTATTTTTTACGTTCTTTAACGCGAGCGTCTCTTGTTAACAAGCCTTCTGCTTTAAGAACTGCTCTTAATTCAGGGTTGTATTGTAACAATGCTCTTGAAATACCGTGTCTGATAGCACCTGCTTGAGAGCAGATACCGCCGCCTACAGCTTTAACTCTTACATCGAAGTTTTCCATGTTTTCAGTCAATGCTAAAGGTTTGTAAACAAGAATTTTCATAGCAGGTCTGTTACCCAGGTATGCATCTAATGTTTTTCCGTTAACAAAAACTCTGCCTTTACCTTTAACCAGTTTAACAACTGCAATAGAGGTCTTTCTTCTGCCTGTTGCCATAATTACTTTATTATCAGCCATTATTTAACCTCCATTTCATAAACTACGGGTTTTTGAGCTTCATGCGGATGCTCAGAACCTGCATAAACTTTGAGTTTAGTGAATTGCTGTGCACCTAAAGTATTGTGCGGAAGCATACCTTTAACAGCTTTTTCAATTGCTTTTGTAGGATCTTTTTCCATCAATGCCTTGAAAGAAATTGATTTCAATCCGCCCGGATACATTGTGTGGTGGTAGTAAATTTTGTCTGTTTCTTTGTTGCCTGTAACCTGAATTTTGTCAGCATTAATAACGATAACAAAGTCACCTGTATCAACGTTAGGTGTGTATTCAGGTTTTAATTTGCCTCTGAGTAAGTTAGCGCAAACAGTAGCCAATCTGCCTAAAGTTTTACCTTCAGCATCGATTACATACCATTTTCTTTCAACTTCAAGAGGTTTTGCTGAATATGTTTTCATCTTTCAGTTTTCCTTTTATTTTTCTTTTGTTTACTTAACTAAGTTATATTGTTCATATCCTACTTCAATCAGTGTCAACCCGTCAGGGCTGATTGTTGGACCCGCTTTTGTCCTGTCTTTAGCTTCGAGCACCTGTTTCATAAATTCGGGTTCAAATTTATTGTGCTCAATCATAAGCAAAGTACCGACAATTGTTCTGACCATATTATATAAAAACCTGTTTCCTGCAATTTCAAAAGTAATAATATCACCTTCTTTTTTGCATTCAGCTTTGTATACAATACAATCTTTTGCGGGATTATTTCCTCTCATTGATTTAAACGAAGTAAAATCATGTTCTCCGATTAAATAAGAGAGGCTCTTATTCATTCTCTCAATGTCTAAGGGTTCTCTAACAAAAAGAGAATGCTTATCCCAGGCGCTTCTGTGTTGTCTGTTGACAATTCTGTATTGATACACTCTATATTTTGCACTCAACTGTGCATGAAACTTTTCATCAACTTCTTGAATTGACTTAACGCTTATGTCATAAGGAAGGATTCCGTTTATCGAGTTTAAAAACCTTGAAGCAACAATGGGTTTTTCACTCTCAAAATGTACAACCTGACCTTTTGAATGCACGCCGGCATCAGTTCTGCCTGAGAAGATTGTTTTTATTGTCTTAGGCTTACCGTCTTTGTCAAATCCAGCAGCCACTTTCAATGTACGAAGGGCTTTGTTAAGTTCAGACTGAATCGTTACCTTATCAGGCTGAACCTGTGAGCCCGAATAATTTGTTCCGATATATTCAACTATAATTGAATACTTCGGCATCACACCCTCGATTAAACGAGTTGAATCAATGCCATTTCAGCAGCATCGCCGCGTCTTGGAGGCATTCTGTAGATTCTTGTGTAACCGCCGTTTCTGTTAGCGTATTTTTTACCTGTTTCAGCAAACAATTTTCTCAAAATTGTTTGAGCAACAGCTTTCTTTTCTTTATCAGCTTTTTCTACACCTTCAAGAACTTCGCCTGTTTCAAAATTCATGAATTTGCCGGTTTCTTTGTCAAAGATGAATTTTGCAGCCAATCTTCTTGAGTGAAGAGTACCTTGTTTTGCAAGAGTGATAATGTTTTCTGCATAAGGTTTAAGAGCTTTTGCTCTTGCCATAGTAGTTTTAATTTCACCGTGCAAAATAAGTTCAGTCGCTAAAGAACGCAGCAAGGCATTTCTCTGGTCTTGTGCTTTTCCTAAGTGGTGTTTTTTAGACTGGTGTCTCATTTTTGTTTATCCTTTTTCTTAATTATTTCTGTTCTTAAATACAGACTACACAAGTTCGTCCATATCTACACCTTCAGGGTTAGGCATAAGGTCTAAACCAAACTGGTGTAATTTTTCGATAACTTCGTCAGATGATTTTTTACCGAAGTTTTTGATGTTCAACAAATCATGTTCTGATTTTTTGAGCAATTCAGCCATGTTGTTGATGCTTGCTCTTTTCAAGCAGTTGTATGCTCTTACAGACAATTCCAAATCTTCGATTGAAATTGTAGGAGCACTTGTATCAGCAACAACTTCTTCTTCAATCACTGCTGCAACCTGAGGCATAGAAACAACAGGAGTACCTGTGATTGCCGCAATCTGCATAAAGTGTTCGATTAAGATGTTAGCTGCTTGAGACAATGCAACGTTTACATCGATAGAACCGTTTGACCAGATTTCGAGGTTAAGTTTGTCAAAGTCTGTAACATCGCCTACACGAGTGTTTTCTACGTTGTAGCTGACACGTTTGATAGGCATAAATGTTGCATCAATCGGTAACATATCGATAGGCATTGCACCATTGTTATTTTTCAATACATCGTGAGCAATGTATCCTTTGCCTGTTTCTACCACAACATCAGCGTGGATAGAGCCGCCTTCTGCAACTGTACAAATCAGCCAGTCAGGGTTAACAATTTTAACGCCTGCAGGAAGTTGTAAGTCAGAAGCGAGCACAGGACCCGGTTTATCAATGTCTAATCTTAACTGCTGGGGTTCTTTAGAATCAGTTTTAACAACCATACCTTTAAGATTCAACATTATATCAATAACGTCTTCAACAATACCCGGGATAGCTGTGTATTCGTGAGTAATACCTTCGATTCTTACAGCTGTAACAGCAGCGCCTTCCAATGAAGAAAGAAGTACACGTCTTAATGCGTTACCGATTGTATTACCGAAACCTCTTTCTAACGGTTCAATAGAGAATTTTCCGTATTGTGATCCGTCAGAGCCGGTAGTTGTTGTTACGTTTTTAATTTTTAATTCCATCTGTTTTTCTCCTAATTTGTGTTAATTGGACTTTATGTGGATTATTTTGAGTAGTACTCAATAACGAGCTGTTCTTTGAATTCAGGATCAAGTTCTTCTCTTTCAGGAATTCTGTCGAACACGATTTTTTGAGCGTTAGCGTCAACTGTCATCCATGCTGGAGCAGCTACATCTAACGGTTCCATAACAGTTTTAACGAATTCAGCACTTCTGCTTCTGATTGTAATTTCGTCTCCTGCTTTAACTAGGTATGATGGAATATCAACTTTTTTACCGTTAACAAGTACGTGACCGTGGTTAACTATTTGTCTTGATTGTTTTCTTGTTGTTGCAAAACCTGCTCTGAACACAACGTTATCAAGTCTTGATTCTAATAATTGTAAAAGAACTGTACCTGTAACGCCTTTTGTTCTTGCTGCTTTGTTGTAGTATTTTGCAAACTGTTTTTCACTTACTAAATAAGTAAGTCTGATTTTTTGCTTTTCGTTTAAGTGAATAGCGTAGTCAGAAAGTTTTTTTCTTGCAGCACCATGCTGACCTGAAGCAGTCTGTCTCAAAGAAGAAACCAACTTTCTGTTAGATAAATCCGTTACACCGAAGTTACGGAATAATTTATTTGAAGGTCCAGTATATTTAGCCAATTTTGACTCCTTTTTCTTTCTTTTTCTTAACTATTTTTACGTCATCCTGATTTATATCAGGCTCTCTTGTCCGTATTTCACGGGGATTCCGAAATACATTCCGGAATGACGGGAAGGTCAGAGATTAAACTCTTCTCTTCTTAGGAGGACGGCATCCGTTGTGCGGAATAGGTGTTACGTCCTTGATTAATGTAATTTCGAGTCCTGCAGCCTGAATAGCTCTGATTGCTGTTTCACGACCTGAACCCGGTCCTTTTATGTAGACTTCTACTTTTTTCATTCCTTGGTCAACTGATTTTTTAGCTACTTGAGCTGCTGCTGACTGCGCTGCGAACGGAGTGCCTTTTCTGGCGCCTTTAAATCCGCAGCCGCCTGCTGATGCCCATGCAATAGCATTACCTTGAGTATCGCAAGAAGTTACGATTGTATTGTTAAATGTTGATTGAATGTGAACAACACCCTGCAATACATTCTTTTTTTCTTTCTTTTTAGTTTTAATTGGTCTTGCCATTTTTATTTCCTTTAATTATTACTCTTTTTTTACTTACTTTAACCCGTCTTGGATTATTGACGCTCCGGCGGAGTAACGTCCGCCTCCGCTTAGGCACTGGGTTCACTTATGTTCACACGGCGTGCCTGTCAAAATCCGCTATTTTTTCTTGCTTACCGGGCCTGTTTTCTTGCCGCGTCTTGTTCTTGCGTTAGTTTTTGTTCTTTGTCCTCTTGCAGGGAGTTTTCTTCTGTGACGCATACCTCTGTAAGAGTTGATTTCAGATAATCTCTTGATGTTAAGAGATTCTTCTCTTCTCAAATCACCTTCGATGTGGTAATTTGTGAGTTCGTTTCTTAATTTTTTGATATCGTCATCTGTCAAATCGTCTGTTCTTAAGTCTTGTGAAATACCGCAAGCTTCTAAGATTTTAGCAGAACGAGTTGGACCTATACCGTAGATATAGGTTAATGCGATTATCATTCTTTTGTTACGGGGTAAATCAACCCCAGCCAATCTTGCCATTGTTTCTCCTTATGTTAACTTAGTGATTGTTTTAAATTTGTCTTTACTAAATATTGGCGCTCAAAAGCCACGTCTTGGATTATTGACGCTCCGGCGGAGTAACGTCCGCCTCCGCTTAGGCACTGGATTCACTTACGTTCACACGGCGTGCCTGTCAAAATCCGCTACCCCTGTCTTTGTTTGTGTTTAGGGTTTTTACAAATAACTGTGATTCTGCCTCTTCTTCTTATGAATTTGCAGTCTTTGCACATTTTTTTAACTGATGCTCTTACTTTCATTTTGTTTTCCTTATCTAGTGTTTTTATTGTTTTTGCCGCGTGTGTCCCGAGAGGCGGGACTATATCAAATGAAGCATTCGCTTCTATTTCAATCTGTAGGTGATTCTTCCTCTTGTTAAATCATACGGAGTCATTTCAACTTTTACTTTGTCTCCCGGAAGAATTTTGATGAAATTCTTTCTTATTTTTCCTGAAATATGAGCAAGTATTTCGTGTCCGTTTTCGAGTTCAACTCTAAACATTGCATTCGGTAGTGATTCTAAAATCTTGCCTTCAAATTCGATTACGTCTTTTGCCATTTTACCTTCTTTGACTATTTATTATTGAGTTTTGGCGGAACTTATCGTACAATATTTTTGCACAATTGTGCCCCACCTTTTTAATCTTACATGCTCAAAATGCATAAGCAAGCCCTTTTTATTGATTTTATTAAATTTCAGCCGAATTTATCAACAAAAGACATTGTTTGTTTATTTAATATAGTGACATATTTAATAAAATCGCTATTGTTTCCAAAAGCCTTTTTATAAGGGTTTTCAGAATTTTTGTAAAGTTATATTAATACCCTAATTATTCTATTTTTCAAAAAACAAATATAAAAACAAAAAGCTGTATTAATATTTCTTAATAATTTCAAAAATAAAAAGCAATTTTTCAAAACAAAAATACTTTATATAAGAGTAAGGGAAATCAAAACTTAAAGGAAGAACAATATAAATATAAGTTAGATTAACTTACAGTTTAACAAAAGACTAATAAGTTTTATCCATATACTCTCTCTCTTAATATCCTCGTGTTTATTTAATGCTTGCAACGATTTTGTAAGCATTTTTTTTTTGCTGATTTATAAATAAAAAAATAAATAATAAAAAAGAATTAACTCTGCTTATTTAAAAATAGGGTTTTCACTAATCAGTTTTAAGTACTTTTCAACTACAGTTTGCGGCATATACATAAATAACTGCCCAAGGTCTTCTGTATAGACCTTGTCACCTGCAGCAGTTCCCTTGATTCTTGCTTCAATTATTTCATTAGGATTCAAAGTTTTAAACTGTTTTAAAAACTCATAACCGTCAATATTCACATCATTCTTATCAATATTGAAAAATCGTCTGCCCCTTTTGTAATGTGCCGCGTGAGAATTTTTATCGGCAATTGAAACAATATTGGGAGTAATATTTTCTTTAAGACAGTATTCAAGAGCAACCTTATCCGCAAGTTCTCCAATGCCGGAATATTTATCGGGTTGATTATTTTGTAATGCATTAATTGCAATTCTGTCTTTACCTATACCGAGTTCCGGAAAAATTTCATAATAGGGTGAATCTTTATATGCTGCATAAAAAGACTTATCATTTTTCAGATGACGAAAGTCCATAAGCGTTACAAAACCTACTTCCTGCTTAGTATTTTTATCAATAAAATAAAATGAAGGAAATGCAGGGCTTTCCGGTGTTTCCGGTCTTGCCACATACACTTCCGTCGGAATTTTTTCTGTTTTGCCCGTTAAGGGATTTACTTCTTTTCTATAAACAACACCCTTATGCGAAGGGTTAATTTTAATGTTTATTTTTCTCTCAGAAATAGCACCGTAAGGCTTATGCTGTATGCAATAAGTTTTTGTACTCGGCATGCGTTCAAAAACATCTGTTGTCAGACGGTTTAAAACAGTCTTATCAGCTTGCACAACAGACCTGTCGCAAAGTTTATTAACACCTACCGGTTTCACGGAAAGCGGTTTGCTTTTCAAAAAACCTATCCTTTTTAATAACAATAAATCCATTAAAGACCTTTATGAAATTGTACCGCACTATTTATATAAAAACAGTATGTTAGCCAAATTTGTGCATAAAAAAGCTAATATTAACTTATATTAATATTAGCTTTTAATATTTTGTATAAGATTGTTTACTCTTTTAAGAAACTTTCGTAATTTCTAGCAAGCAGCTGTGTCTTAATCTGGTTGATAAAGTCTAAGGCTACACCTACCATGATGATTAAAGAGGTTGCTCCGATACCCTGCAGTGTTGTGATATTTGTAATATATGAAGCACCTGAGGGAATCAATGCTATGATACCCAGACACAATGCACCGAGAAGTGTCAATCTGGAGATAATCTTATCCAATGCTTCTGCAGTGGGTTTACCTGGTTTGATACCGGGGATAGATGAACCGTATTTCTTTAAATTGTTTGCAATTTCCTTTGGCTGCATATTAGGCATTATAGAAGCGTAGAAGAAAGTTAAGAAAACAATCAGCAAGAAATATAATACATAGTGAACCCATCCCGAGGGACTGAGTGTTGTAGAAAGCCATGTGATGGCATCTTTAACAGCACCGGCAGGCAGATTTGTCTGGCCTATAAGGCTTATTACCGTTGTCGGAAAAAGCAAAATTGCAATTGCAAAGATGATAGGCATTACACCGCCCGGATTCATCTTAAACGGTATGTATGTATTCACCCCGCCGTATATTTTGTTGCCTACCTGACGTTTCGGGTTTACAATAAGAACTTTTCTTACAGCTTCCTGCATTACAACGATAAGAACCATTGTCGCAAAGAATATTGCAAGCAATGCAAGCAAACCAAGCTGCAAAGAAGAATCGTTTGCAACAAGCTGACCTGTTTTTTCACAATAGAAAGGTATTCTCGAAATAATGCCGACAAAAATCAATAACGAACCGCCATTACCTATACCTCTTTCTGTCATCAATTCAGCAAGCCACATTACAAATACAGAACCTGCTGTCAAAATAACACAAGAACCTATAAAGAATGCCGCATGTGAAATACCCGGCATAATTGTGGCAGGAGCCTGATGAAGCAGGTATAAAAGGAATATACTTGCCTGAAAGAAGGAAATAAACACTGTAAAATATCTTGTATACTGTGAGATTTTTCTTCTTCCCGCTTCGCCTTCTTCTTTTTGAAGCTGTTCAAGGTGAGGAATTATAACAGTCAAAAGCTGCATAATAATAGACGCTGTAATGTAAGGTCCGATACCCAGTGCCAGTATAGATACGTTAGCCAGAGCACCGCCGGAAAACAGGTCAATAAAACCAATGATATTGTTTCCCTGCGCAATCTTTGAGAACACTTCATTGTTGATACCGTACAAAGGAAGTGCAACACCTAATCTAAAAATAACTATCATTGCAAAGGTGAATAATAGTTTTGCTTTCAAGCCCGAAGCCTGAAACATTGATACCACATCATCCATTGATGGCGGTTTCATTCTTGCATTTTGCATTATAAGTCCTCTCCATTTTATTGACCCGCCTCTTAAATTCTGGTAAACAAAGGCGGCATCGGATAGTTACAACTGCATGTACTGATTAATGTCAGCACATGCAGTTTTCACATATTTATACTAACTCAGCTTTACCGCCTGCTTTTTCGATTTTTTCTTTAGCAGAAGGTGTGAAGTATCTTGCTTTCACAGTAACAGCTTTTGAGATTTCGCCGTTTCCGAGAACTCTTAATACTTCTGATTTCGGATGAGCTTTACCGTTTTCGATTAACCAAGTCAAATCAATTTCTTTAGCATCGAATTTTTCAATGTCTTTTACATTGATTTCTGCACAGTTAAGAGCAGCAAAGTTTGTAAAACCTTTTAATTTAGGCATTTGTCTGTAAGAGGGCATCTGTCCGCCTTCGAAGCCTCTTTTTGCGCTTGAACCGGAACGCTGTCCTTCACCGTTATGACCGCGGCAAGATGTTTTGCCGTGTCCTGATGATCTGCCTCTGCCTACTCTTTTTGTTTTGTGAGTAGCACCTTCAGCAGGTCTCAAATCTTCTAATGTTATTTTGTCTGCCATTTTATTATCCTTTTCTAAAATTACTTAATTACTGTTACGAGGTGAGGAACTTTATTTACCATACCCATAATTGTAGGGCTGGCAAAGTGTTCAACAACATCGTTTGTTTTTTTAAGACCGAGTGCTTTTACAACTTTAATCTGGTCTTTTGTAGAACCGATTAAGCTTCTTGTAAGTTTAATCGAAACTTTTTCAAATTTATCTTTAGCCATTGTTATTATTTCCTTTTATCAAATGTGTAATTAGTTAAGCATTTCTTTTAAGCTTAAGCCGCGTTTTTTAGCAACATCATTGAATGTTCTTAATTCTTTCAAAGCTTCGAGAGTTGCGTTAGCAGCGTTAAGCGGAGATTTTGAACCTAAAGATTTGCTCAAAATGTTTTCAATACCTGCAAGTTCAAGTACTGCACGAACAGCACCGCCTGCGATAACACCGGTACCTTGAGAAGCAGGTCTCAACATAACCGAACCTGCGCCTGAACGACCAACAATCGGGTGAGGAATAGTTGTTTTAAAGATAGGTACGGAAATAAGATTTTTTCTGCCTTCAGCAATAGCTTTCTGGATAGCAATGATAACCTCAGAAGCCTTAGCACAGCCAACGCCTACCTGACCTTTGCCGTTTCCAACGATAACAATCGCTCTGAAGCTTAATTTTTTACCGCCCTTAACAACTTTTGTAACACGTCTGATTTGAACTACTCTTTCTTTCCATTCTGATTGAGGAGCGTTTTCAACAGTTTCAATTTTTCTTTTGCCTTTACCTTTAGGGTTAGAAGCTTTTCTGCCTTTTGCAGGTTTTTCTTCAACAATTGTTTCTGTTTCCACAACTTCTGCTGTTTCAGCAGTTTCAACTGTTTCAACTTCTTGAATTTCTTTTTCTTCCACTGGTATTACCTTTCCTTAGTGTAAATTCTTTTTAAGTAAACTATTTTTTAATATATAGACAATTTATACAACAAAAATGAAGCCGAAATATATCAGCCGTGTGTGTATTAAATTGTCGGGTAACTTTTCTGACCTTTTTATCATACATGGTAAAGTTTTTAACGCAATACATTTTTTAAGATTTATAAACAAAAGCAGTGATAATATGTATTATGTAAATTTAAATATTATAAGTGATATTTAGAAAGCACAGGGTATTTATTTTTCTCGCTCGGTTCGCTTGCGTCGCGTCTCACAGGCTTCGAAAAACAAACACCCTGCACTTTCTTTTATGAAAAATTAGGGAGGCATAAGGTGTTTGCTTCGGAGTGACTTAAAATCCTACCCGCAAGGGCGGATTTTTCGGAACGAAGAAGTAAATTCCTTATGACTCCTTAAAGTCAACTTTTTACATAATACATATTATCAATATATAAAGTACCTGTATTCAGTGTGTTTTACCACATTATACAACCCGGGTAATAAACATTAGGATTATTGTCTGATTTGAACTATAATTATAATATAAATTGCCATACAAATATTAACAGTCTCCAAGAAAGGCGCAAATATGAAAAAGAGAGTTTTAACAGCACTTTTTTTACTTATGGTAACAGGCTCCGCAGTAAAGGCTGAAGGAAAAATCGTACCGGTAAACAGCTACACACAGGATGAATACTCCGCTCAGGGGTCTCAATATTACAACAACGGTGTGAATTTCTTAAAATCAGCACAGTACTCAAACGCTATTACGGAGTTTCGAAAAGCATTAAGAGAAAATCCGGCTGATAAATCCGCAAGAATACAGCTTGTTAATTCATATCTAGCCCGCGCACAATATTATAACAACAAGGCAATGGACTATAACAAAACTGCCAATGACCTTCGTTCCGCAATTTTTTATATGAAATATTACAACAATGAACCTGTTGATGCCCAGTACATTGCTGATACAAACACAATGGAAAGCAATCTGGACAATGTATTGTATGCAATTAATGCAGACCAATCACCCAAAGGCAGATATACAATGGGGCGTTCATTGAGAGCACAGGGTGAATTTGCCGCTGCAGCAACAGAGTTTCAAAAAGCCCTGCCGGACAACAATTACAAAAAATCATCATTAGCAAACCTGGGTGAAATTTATTATATTTTGAACCTTAACGAACAGGCAGTTTCATATCTGGATCAGGCACTTGTTCTTGACCCCAAAAACTCAAACCTTCACCTCAAACTTGCCGGAGCCTACGAAAGACTCGGCAAAATTGACCTTGCTGCAGAACAGTATAATCTTTCACTTACAAAATCAGGCGACAATGAAGAAGTGCTTATGTCTCTGGAAAACATATGGAAACAAAAAATCACGGCAAACCCGAATGATGCAGAGGCACACGCCAACCTCGGTGCAGTTTATCAAAGAAGAAATGACTTTGCCGCAGCACTGGCGCAATACGAAAAAGCAGAAAGCCTCAATCCGTCTAACGTAAACACACGCCTGAATATGGGTACGCTTTATCAGGCAAAAAAAGAGTATGATACAGCCATTGCAGCGTATGACTCAATTATTGATTTTAATCCTAATTTCAAACTTGCATATTTATACAAAGCTCAATGCTACAAAGCGCTTGGCAATAAAGAGGCAGCTATTCAGAATTACAAGCTTGCCTTGAATCTTGACCCTAATAACAAAGATATAAAAGATGAACTGTATGATATGTATGAATCTAATATGACACCGGAAGAAAAGCTTGCTTACATAAACGGACAAATTCAAAAAGAGCCAAATAACCCTGATTTAATATATAAATATGCGTATGAACTTCATAAGGCAAATCGCATTGCAGAAGCTATAACTTATTACAGTCAGGTTATAAAATTAAACCCTAAAAATGAAGATGCTTATATAAACCTTGCGCAAGCCTATACACAGCAGGGAAATTATGACAAAGCCCGCTCGATTTTAACCGAAGCTAAAGGTATTTTCCCGGAAAACACAACAATAAAAAAACAACTCGCCTCAATTGATGCAGAGACGACTTCACTTTTGTATACAAATGCCTCTAAACTTTTCACGGAAAAGAAATATATGGATGCAATCAGCCTGTATAATAAAATAATACCGGCAACGCCCGAGTCGTTACTGGGTATAGGCGCGTGCTATCAGGCAATGAATAATTTTACAAAGGCTGCAGAATATTATGTAAAATCATTTAATCTCGACCAGAAAAATGCAGAAACAGCCTACTATGCAGCACTTGCATATTCAAATGCGGAAAATTTTGCACAGGCAAAGGCGTATGCAAATAAAGCACTTGCCATTGCTCCGGATAACAAGAATGCGAAAGAACTCCTTGCATACGTAAAAGAGCAGGAATGCACTTCAAAAATGGACAAAGCAATAGAACTTTTTGAACAAAAGCAGTACGAACAGTCCATAAAGCTGTTGACCGAAGCTATTTCGCTTGACCCTAAAAACGCAGACGCATACTATTACAGAGCAATGGTATATGATGCACAGAAAAAATACCTGCCCGCAATCAATGACTACAAAAAAGCTTTGCAGTACAATCCTCAAATGCTGATTGCAAACTACTCTATAGCAATTGATTACGACTACCTTGCTCAGTACTCTAATGCGCTTATGTACCACAAAAAATATCTCACTGCAACTCAAAAAGCAGGCGAAACAAACGATTATACAAGATATTCCGCAAAGAGAATACAGGATTTAAAGGCATATGAACCCAAACAGCAAGCCGCAAAAAAATAACATTATTAACATTGGAAGTGTGAAAGTAAACAGCATAGTCGCTCTTGCCCCCATGGCAGGAATAACGGATATGCCTTTAAGACAGCTTGTAAGAAAATTTTCACCGACATGCCTGCTCACTACAGAGATGATAAGTTCTGAAATGCTTATGCAGAACAGACCCGAAGAACATGAAAAAATAACGGTTTTTAAAGAAAACGAGCCTCCGATTGCTTTTCAGATTTCCGGACACAAACCTTTTATGATGGCAAAAGCAGCGAAAATACTGGAAGAAAAAGGAGCATCAATAATAGATATAAATATGGGCTGTCCTGTTAAAAAAGTTGTGGGCGGCGGTGACGGTTCGGCTTTGATGAGAACACCACAGCTTGCGTCTGACATTGTTAAAGCAGTAAAGGATGCAATCAGTGTACCTGTTACGGTCAAATTTCGGCTGGGGTATACAGCGGCAGAGCAAAATTTTATGGAATTTGCAAGTCTCATGCAGGACTCCGGTGCTGACGCAATGACCATCCACTGCAGAACAAGAGCCCAGATGTATTCGGGCAGTGCAGACTGGAAAACGATTCGCAATGTAAAAAAAGAAATTAACGTTCCTGTGTTTGCAAACGGAGATATTACAAGCCCTGAAACAGCAAAAGAGTGTCTTGAGCAGTCCTGCTGCGATGGAGTTGCTGTTGCAAGAGGCGTACTTGGCGAGCCTGATTTGCTGTATCGGATAGAGCACTATTTCAATACGGGAGAAATACTTAAAAAACCTGACATCTTTGAAAAAATGGAACTTCTAAAAACACATATCAAAGACGAAATTGAACTGCGAGGAGAGAAAGTTGCTATGCAGTTTGTACGCAAATTTTACCCGTATTATATAAGAGGAATAAGAGACGCTGCGGTTTACAGAGGAGCGCTTGTAACAGAGACTGACTTTGATAAGGTGTTAAAAATACTTGATACAATTACAGAAAGAGAAGTTCAGTCTGTTTAATTAATATGGAAAAAAAGTTTTATACATACATTATTTTAACAATAGATAATACGCTGTACTGCGGGTATACTGACGACCCGAAAAGCAGATTCGAAAAACACAAAGCAGGTACTGCAGCAAAATACACGCGCGCGCACAAGCCTTTAAAGATGGTTTATTTAAAAGAATTTGCCACAAAATCCGAGGCGATGAAAGAGGAATGCCGTATAAAAAAACTTAAACGTCCGCAAAAAGAGGCACTCATCCGGGCAGAGGGTCTATGATTTATTTTGTTTAAATGACAGTTTTGAATGGAAGCCCTGTACAGTCTGCAATCCCGGCTCTACAAATTTTTTGATAATGTAATTGTGTACAAAATGGTCAATCGGCACAGCCAGGCAACCCAGTGCAATAAAGCCGCCTGCTGTCTTAAGCAGCCCGAGTTTCATACTATTACCTTTGATATAATTTCTTAATGCAGTTCTTGAAATTTCCACACGTTCTGCAAGTATGTTAATAAGTTCCTTATTTTCATTTTTTGCCATGAGTTTTTTCAGCATGTTCTCAGAAGCAATTTCATTTTTAACAAGCAGTCTCTTATCGCTTACTTCCTTATATTCTGCAGAAATCTCCTCAATCAAGCCTTTATAAACCACAGCAGATGAATTAAGGATTTTTTTGATAATAAATTCAGGCTTTTGTTCAATCAAAAGCTGAGCGCGCTTTTGTGCATTTTTTGCCGCTTTGTCATAGTGTTTCAGTAGTTTTTTATCATCAAGCGCAGCTATTTGTTCTCTGCTTGAGTTTTCAAGCAATGTCTGTCTATCAAATATTTTCTTTGCTTCTTTTTCAACAAAGGCGATAACATCAGACTCTTTTGTCTGTGCGGAAGCAACAGGTCTGTTGGAATGAGCAAAGAATCTTATGACTTTAGAAAACCAGCCTTCTGTTTTAAGGTCGTTTCTTGTCGAACTCAAAGCAGGTTTTAGTTTTTCCTGAATAATTCTTTGTTTTACTCTGTCAAAACCTGTTTTTATATTGCCGTCACGATCCATAACATCACCTTTGGCAAAGTTATAGTTATCAAATTCATCAAGCAGACGATCAAACATCTCTTCTTTTGCACTTGCTGTAAGTTTTGAACCGTCAAATTTAGCTGTATAACCTGCAATATTCTGCCCCATTTTTACAGCAGCAGTCGGCAGTATTACGCTGGCAAGTGCCTGAAATATAGCCTGTTCCACGGCAGAAAAGGCAGAGGCTTTAGTATAATCGCCTTCTTTTCCTCTTCTGTATTTGTCGTAAATATCAGCACCGAGGTACATCAGAGCAGGCACCCACAGAGCAGCCTCGGCTGCTTTACCCCAGACAGGCATTGCGGAAACGGCGGCACCCACTTCATTCGAATAACCAAAGGCGCGTAACGGATACTTAGCCAGAGGGTCATTCGGACTCTGTATAATTTCTTTTACTTCCTCTTGTTTAGTCTTTTGTTTAATCGGCGTTAACTTAACCTTCGGCATTATCAATGCATATGTCGAATTTATTTCTGTCAAAATTCTACTTCCCTATCATCTGATTATAATAAGTTCCGGTGGTGAATTCTTATAATAGTGTAAATATTACAATAAGTAAATAACAGCTAATAAAAAATTTTTGCGGTCTGACAATTTTTTCTTTTCAAAAATTTACAAAGCCGGCTAAAACTTAAGTTCTTTTACCTCTGCATTAAAGTGAGAGTTGATATAATTAAAAATCTTTTGCGGAATTAAAGACGAAAAGTAATAATTATTATCACAAGGTGTAAGCTTTAAAAAAGTATAATTCTTATCTTTTTTCATAACTGAAAGCAAAAACTCTCTGTTGTCAGCCTTAAAAATTATATAACCGTTACGAGACTGCATCTCAAGTATTTCATATTTATTAGCTTCAGCACTCGACAGTGCCAAGAAAAACAGCTTACTGAAAGGAAGTTTGTAAAGTTTTATGCAGTCTCTGTAATTAGTATAAGATGAAGTTGATTGAGCGTACGAAGAATCTAGTTCATCTTTTGCAAAAGAAGGCTCCTGCATAATTGCACAAAAAAGACATAACAAACTGATAAGCAATAAAGAACGTAAATTCATTACTCTTCATCCTCCATCCATGAAGAACCGTACTCCATATCCACAACAAGAGGCACTTTTAAAGGCTGCCCCAGAAGCATTGCCTCCTGTACAACCTTTTGAACCGTTTCGAGTTCATCTTTGTATGTTTCAAGAATCAATTCATCGTGCACCTGCATTATCATTCTTGATTTGAGATTATTTTCATCAAGCTTTTTGTCCAAATCAATCATGGCAAGCTTTATCAAATCAGATGCAGCCCCCTGCAAAGGAGTATTGATTGCTGCTCTTTGAGCAAATTCTTTAATATTGTGATTGGAACTCATTAATTCATCCAGAAGGTATCTTTTTCTGCCGTACATTGTCCTTGCATAGCCGTATCGATAAGCCTCCTGTATGGAATTATCCATATATTCTTTTACTTTCGGATAAGTTATAAAGTATTTGTCAATGAACAGCTGGGCTTCTTCATTTGAGATACCCAGTGCAGAGGCAAGCCCCCAGCGTGTCTGTCCGTATATTATACCGAAGTTGACTGCCTTGGCACGGCTTCGCATCTCTTTTGTTACTTCGCTCAAAGGTACATCAAAAACTTTTGCTGCTGTCTGAGCGTGAATATCTTCACCTGTTTTAAAAGCATGGATAAGATTTTCATCACCGGAGCAATGAGCAAGCAGCCGCAGCTCTATCTGTGAATAGTCTGCCGACAAAAGCACCTGAGATGTTTTATTTTCCGGAACAAATGCTTTTCTTATACGGCTGCCGAGTTTTGTCCTTACAGGTATATTCTGCAAATTCGGATTAGATGAAGAAAGCCTTCCCGTAACAGTTATTGTCTGGTTATAATTAGTATGAATTTTTCCGTCCACAGGGCTTATCAGTTCGGGAATTGTATCCACATATGTGGTTTTCATTTTGGAATAATGTCTGTATTGAAGCAGGCATCTTGCAATTTCATGGTCTTTTGCCAGTTCTTCAAGAACCTTTGCATCTGTTGAATACTTTTGCGCACCGCGTTTTTTCTTATGCTCAATTCCCATTTTTTCAAACAAAACAGCTGCAACCTGTCTTGGTGAATTAATGTTGAAAGTTTCACCTGCAAGAGAATATATCTTATCTTCAATTTCCTTCAGATTTTCGTCCAGTTCTTTTGAAAGCTGTGAAAGATAATCCGTATCAAGAGCCACGCCCTGAGCCTCCATTTTTGCAAGAACAAGGCTGGTCGGCACTTCAATATCATAGAGAAGCTTTTTAGCTTCATCATCGAGTTTTTCACTCCAGTACTTTGTAAGTTCCAGAGTAACAAAAGCATCATCGCAGGCATAATCAGAGCATTCCTCTATACTTACGTTATCCATAGTAATCTGATTTTTGCCTTTGCCGATAAGATGTTCTATCTCGGTCATAAAATAATTTAAATTTTCTGCCGCCTGAATTTTAAGACCATGCTTTCTGGACGGGTCATTGATATAGCTGGCAAGCATTGTGTCAAAAATTATTCCATTAATATGAATATCATATTTTAAAAGAGTATTGATTTCATATTTGGCATTCTGAAAAGTCTTATATATCTGCGGATTTTCAAACAGGGGCTTAAGATTTTGAAGAACATAATCCATTTCAAGCTGTTCGCCGACTTTATGAAAAACAGGAATATAAAAAGATTTTGTCTGCCCTTCTTCACCTGTAAGCACAACTTTTGCGTCTTTTGCCTGTATTTCTTCATTATAAGCAAGAGAAATCCCTACAAGGTCAGCCTCTAGCGCATTTACAGAGGTAGTCTCCGTATCAATTGCAATAAGAGTCTGCTTTTTCAATACAGAAAGCAATTCTTCAAAGTCTTTTTGAGTTACTATAGTCATTCTCTCATTTACCATAGTATTAACAGGCTCTTGAGGTACAGCAGCAAACAGCCCGAGCTGCTGCTGGGCAGGAGAAGTCTCCAAAGAAGATGAATCAGCATTATCTTCTTTTTCCGGTGTTTTTGCCACTGCAGTTCCGTCTTTTAAGCTTATAAAATCAATAAGCTTCTGATCCATCATCTGCTGTTTTTTCATATCAGCCGAATCAATATTTTCAGGTCTTGAAGCAAGTGTGCATACACTGAATGGACGAAGAATCTCCGGTAAATTCTTTAAAAAGCTGAAAAACTGAACTCTTCTTAGAAAATCACTGACTTTGTCAACATCAGGCATCTCCAGTTTTGTCTTTTCAAAATCAAAATCTATATCAACATCACGTTTGATAGTTGCAAGATAGTAGCTTAATTTGGCATCTTCAACACCATTTTTCAGTTTTTCTTTGAGAGATTTTCCATCAACATCATCAATATGAGCCAGCACATTATCAAGAGTCTGGAACCTGTCAAGAAGCTTAACAGCCGTTTTTTCTCCGATTCCTCTTATTCCGGGGATATTATCCGATGTATCTCCGCGAAGAGCCTTATAATCAACCACCTGATCGGGATACACGCCCAGTTTGTTATATACCCTGCTCCAGTCATAATCGATAAGTTCACCTTTTGACGGAATCAAAACACTGACGTTGCCTTCTCTGTCAATAAGCTGAAATGCATCCTGGTCTCCGGTAAGAATTATTGTTCTATGACCGAGTTTAGTTGCTTTATCTGCTATTGTGCCTATGACATCATCAGCTTCAAAGCCCTTTTTTGTATATATAGGAATATTAAATGCCTCAAGACCTTCCATGATAAGCCCCATCTGGCTTTTCATAGTATCAGGCATCTGCTCTCTGTTTGCCTTATATTCTTCGTAACATTCCGTTCTGAATGTGTCGTGCCCTACATCAAAGGTTACGGCAATACAGTCGGGACTTATTTTAGTATTTTTAAGAAGGTCAAAAATAGCTTTAAAAAAACCAAAGACCGCCCATGTCGGCTCTTTGTCAGAAGTCTTCATCCCTGTACGCTCCAGTGCAAAAAAACTGCGAAACGCGAGAGCGTGACCATCTATTAAAATTAATGTTTTTCTTTTGTTCATAACCTCTGTACCCTTGCAAACTATGAAAAAATTTTATCATACATAACTTGTCCGAGCAAAATTCGTTCACGTCGTTATCACTCCTTATCACGAATTTTGGGAGTGGCTTATTGAAAAGGTGAGTAAATGGCGGCTCGAGAAGCGGATTTTCGGACGGACGAAGTCCGGTGAGCGAAGCACGAAGTGAGCATAGCGACAGCGTAGCGAACGACAGGGCTGAGCGAGAAGAAAATCCAAGACAGTCGAGGCGACAGTGACGACACTAGATTAGTTGTAAAAGGCGAACTTCACGCTAAAAATATTTAAGGCTGCCAATATTATAAACTTTTGTAAAGCAAAAAATTGTATATTTTTTAACTTTTTCACGATTTTCTAATAAAATAGGGAAAATAATCATTATTAAGTTATATGGTCTTTTGTTAAATAGTGTGTTTAGGGAGAGAAGTATGAAAAAGTTGGTCGGAGTCGTATTGACCTTTGTTATGGTATTTATGAACACAGGTTCAGTTTTTGCCATACAAGAAGCGGGTGTAAAGCCGCAAAAACCTGTAGTATATAACAAAAATGCACGCTCCATAAAATATGCATTTGTCTTTGACGGACCATCAGATAAGAACGCTCAGGTTTTAAACATGTTTAAATCTACCATTACAAAATCAACCGCACCTGATTACAAAGCGGAATTCCCGTCCAATCTTGTCTTTACTGGCAATTGGACAAAAGACAGCGTTAAAGCGGCAAGCGACAGAGCAATTAATTCCAGCGCAACAATGGTAGTTTCTTTAGGATATTTAAGCACAAAATACTACAACAGCCTTACCGATAAAAAGAAATTTGTAATAACAATAGACCAGTACGGTTTAAGAGATTTCGGAGACGGCTTCTTTAACCCTGTTTCACAGTCAGTAAAAGGAGTATACGCATTTCAAAAGCTTGTAAACTTCAAAAAAATCGCAGTTCTTATGAACGAAAACTATTACAGGACAAGAAGCGACTGGCACAAATTCCTGGAACCAAAACTGAAAGGAATAGATTTTGAAATCGTACCTGCAACAAAAAACATAGACAAAACCTTTGCCAATGTTCCCAAAGATGTTGATGCAGTTGTCTTGACTCCTCTTTTTAACCTCTCTCTTGATGAAAGGGAACATCTTATAAGACACCTTAACGAGATGAAAATCCCTACATACTCAACTCTGGGTAAAGAAGATGTCGAAATAGGTGCACTGCTTGGTTCCGGAGCCTACGACCTAGACAGAAAAGTAGCAGAAGCAACTTCATTTAATATAAAAGGCGCATTAAAAGGAAATGTTAAAAAATCCGATAAGATAATGTTCTACGAAGATGAAGTATTCTACATAAACGCAGATACTGCTGCTGAAATAGGCTATGAGCCTCATTTGAGAATACTCAACAATGCGGAAATTATTACAAACAAACAGCCTAAAATATATGACTTATCTGCGGTTTTCAACAACCTTGAAAAACAGAACCTTGATATAGAAAGAAAAAGACTGCTTGTAAAAGCAGCAAAACGTTCAGCAGTTAGCGCAGCGCTTAAATATCTTCCGACTTTCGGCGTAACACTCGGGTATCAGCAGTACAACAGTGAATATGCCGACAGCGCACGTCTTTTATATCCCGAAAAAACAGGCATATTCCAGATGGGAATAGAGCAGGTAATTTATTCACCCGCTCTTGTGACAAATATTTTAGTCAAAAAGAAACAGTTTGATTTTCAAAAGCACGAGCAATTCCTGACAGAACAAAATATGGGTATTGATATAGCGACTATTTACATTGATACCTTGATGCTAAGAAACGCTATTGCAATACAAAAGGAATATGTAAAAGAATCCAGAGAAATCCTTGCAATGGCAAGAGTAAGACAGCAGATGGGCAAATGCGGTCAGGAGGAAATCATGAGATGGGCTTCTCAGCTTAATATCAATGAGCAGAAGCTTCTTGATATGACGGCAGAATATAAAAACCTCAAAATAGCCATCAACAAACTTCTTTATCAAAATCAGACAGACGATTTTGAACTCGCTCCGCTGACAGCAATGGATCCTGCTTTTTACACAAAAGATATAAATATTATCGACTATGTTTCAACACCTCAGGCGCTTGAAAAATTCACGGTAATGTTAAAAGACAGAGCATTTGAAGTAGCACCTGAACTTGCTAAGCTAAAAGCTGCAATAAAGATGAAGGATTATGAGCGCAATATGTACTATCAAAAGTTCATACTGCCTGATGCAAAACTGACTTACACATACACATCTTTGATGAACAGAGAGTACACAAGACCGATGTCAGTTGCACTGCCTGTCCCCGGCATACCTCCTGTTGTAATACCTAATGCAAATGCTACAAACGGATTGTTTGGTATTTTTGCACAGTGGAAACCGTTTGAAGGCGGTACAAAAATCGCTGAAATCATGAGAATAGATGCAGAGAAAAAAGAACTCCAGCGCTATCAGGATGAAGCCAAAACAGAAATAGAACTTCAAATCAGAGACATAATCAACAGAGCAATTGCCTCCTATTTCAGTATTGAAAAGAATTATAAAGCTATGTACACGGCAGAAGAGAACTACAGAGAAGTTAAAAGAAAATACCTCACAGGAGAAACACCGGTTGCACAGCTTATTGACGCACAGCAGATTTATCTTGAGTCAAAACTCTCTGCAGTAAATTCTCAAAACAAATTTTTCCAGCAGCTTGTATGGGTACAAAGAGCAATATGTGCTGTTAACTGGTCGACTGCTGACGAGGATTCAAAAAAATTCATACAAAGCGTAAAAGATACGTTGGAAAAGAAAGGCGATATAACATTATAATATTAAATTATAAAAATTATATTAACAGCTTAAAATTGAGACAAACAGGGGAGCATTAAATGGAATTCAACAAAAATGTTAAAGATAAAAGAATGGAAAAAACAGCAAAAAATATTCTTCTTTTTCTCGAAAACAAAACAGATGACTACCAGAACCGCGTGGCACTGGGTATCAGAACGACTCATGGCTGGAATGAATTTACTTACAAAGGTATAGGTAGACTGTCTCGAAAAATTGCCTGCTACCTTATAAGAGACCTTGAGGTCAAAAAAGGAGACAGGATGGCAATCCTGTCCGAATCCAGACCCGAATTCGGTGCTGCCGTATTTGCCTCTGTAATGTCAGGTATGACAACCGTTCCTCTTGATATAAAACTCACAAAATATGAACTAAAATCCATTCTTTCAGACTGCCGTCCGACAGTTATGATTGTGTCGAACACATTTATGGAAACCGCAAAAGAACTGCAAAAAGAAGTTGATTCCATAAAATTCATAATATCCTTTGATGAAACAGGACAACAGGAGGAAAAAATCCCTTCTATTCACAAGCTTCCTAATAATTATGAGGAAAAATGGAAACACAGAAGTTCAAAATCAACTGCACTTATTATATACACATCGGGCACAACAGGTGCGCCCAAAGGGGTAGAAATATCTTTTAACAACATGCTAACGCAGCTGAATGATATGTCTACTCTGTACAAAGAGTTTTTCGGCAGACGGAAAATAACTTCTATTTTATCAATTCTGCCAATGAATCACCTCTTCGAACTGACGGTAGGCTTTTCCATGATTCTTAGCTGGGGATTATCGATTTATTATACAAAAAGCCTTAAACCAAAAGACATTTTAAGCATCATGCAGGAAAAAAACATAAACTTCATGATTGTAGTACCGGCCTTTTTAAAACTATTGAAATCAGGTATTGAAGCAGAGATTAAAAATGCAAATCCGTTTGTAAGAACAATGTTCTATGCAATGCTTGCAATATCAAAATATATCCCGTCTTTTAGAATAAGAAAACTGATGTTTAATAAAATCCACAAAAAATTCGGCGGTAATTTCTTTGGCTGTATTTCAGGCGGTGCACCGCTTGACGTATCAGTAGGAGAATTCTTTGAAAGAATAGGTATCAGGGTTTTTCAGGGATACGGCTTAACCGAAACAAGCCCTGTTGTAAGTGTTAACTACGACAAAAGGAATGATATGGCATCTGTGGGCAGACCGCTCAAAAGTGTAGAAGCAAAAGTTGACCCTGATACAGGAGAACTCTTGCTTAGAGGTCCTTCAGTTATGAAAGGGTATTACAATCAGCCCGAACTTACAGCAGAAGTAATTACAGAGGACGGATGGCTGCATACGGGAGATATAGCAAATATTGACAAGGACGGACATATTCATATTACAGGAAGAATTAAGAATATGATTGTGCTTTCGGGCGGAAAAAAAGTATTCCCCGAAGAAGTCGAATCCGTACTGGAAAAAAGTGAAAACTTTGCAGAAGTCTGTGTATTCGGCTCATCAAGAACAACAGGCTCAAAAGAAGGTACGGAAGATATTGTTGCGGTCATTGTTCCGACAGAACACTTCGCTTCACTTGCCAAAGATGATGAAATGCTTAACAAAATGGTCAGAGATGAAGCAAAAAGACTTTCAGCCCGCCTTGCTTCCTATAAAAGACCGGTAAATATAATCGTAAACAAAGAACCGCTTCCCAAAACAACAACAAGAAAAATAAAAAGAAAAGAAGTCAAAGAACTTGTTAATGTTTAAATCAAAAACTCCCGCTGTTAAATAGCGGGAGTTTTTATAATCAGATTAATAATTATTATTCTTCAACCGAAGCTTCTTCTGATTCTTCGGCTTCTTCTAAAACCGCACCTGTTCTGATAGAATCAAGTTTTGATTTACCGAGATTTTTGTCTTTAAATTTTTTAACCTGTCGTGCGAGTTTATCTGCAACAAGGTCAATGCTGGCATACATAGATTCTGCCGATTCCGTAACATGCACAGCTCCTGTAGTAAGTTTGCAGGTAACTTCTGCCGTATGATTTTCTGCTACGCTTGGATTTTTGATAACAGTAAGCATTACATCTATGCCTTCTATCTGGTCATAGTGATTAGCCACTTTACCTATTTTTTCTTTTGCATAAGCTTTGATTGCGTCTGTAATTTCAATATTTTTGCCGTTTACGTAGATGCGCATGTATAGCCTCCAATTAATAATGATACTTTCTAAGTATACCTCAACTCTTGTCGAGTTGCAATCACCATATGTGTTTTGTATAATCAATGTTACTTATTTGCGGGGGTTTATAATCATGAAAAAAACATTTCTCAAACTATTTACGGCACTTATAATAGCAGGCTGTTTGTTCAATGCACTGCCTTCTTCGGCAGCAATGAACCATGGTGTATGGATAAACGACCTCAAAACACTATTTACTAAAAATCAGGCAATTATACTTGCTGTAAATATCAGAAGCTTTAATGCAGTTGATAAAAACGGCAATGACATTATTGAAATTGAAAAAGGTGAAACTGCAGGCAACTTTGTCAATGCAATAAAAAGACTGAATGAAATACAGGCACAGGGCATAAATACTTTACATCTTTTGCCGGTAACTCCCGTAGGAAAAATTAAAGCGATGGGCACAGCCGGTTCTTTATATGCAATATCAGACTTTACAAAACTGAACCCCCAGCTTGATGATCCGACAAACAATCTTACAGTTGAGCAGGAGGCTAAAAACTTTATCAACGAATGCCACAAAAGAAATATAAGAGTAATAATTGACCTGCCAAGCTGCGGCTCTTATGACATGTACCTTGCAAAACCGGGACTTTTTGCAGCAGGTGCAGACGGACAGCCTGTAGTACCTGCCGACTGGACTGATGTCAGATTATTCAAGACGCAAAATCCAGACGGAACACTGAATCAGGAATTGTATCTGCAATACAAGCAATTTATAGATATGGTTCAAAGACTGGGTGCGGACGGTATCAGAGCAGATGTTGCAACATCAAAACCCTATGAGTTCTGGCAAAAACTTATTTCTTACGCAAAAGGAAAAGACCCGCAGTTCCTTTTCCTTGCAGAAGCCTCTGAAAGCTGGACACAGCCTGTCGCGCCAAATGCACCGTTCACGCCGGTTTACAAACTGTTAGAAGCCGGCTTTGACGGCTGGTACGGAAGCTTTTTTGCTTTCAAAGACTGGAACAACTCATCAAAATTTGAAAAAGAATTGAGCCTTATAAAAAATATTCAAAAAGACTTTGAATCCAAGGGGAAACCCAAATCAGTTATAGGAAGCTTTGCCACACATGACGAACCTTCTCCGATTATTACAGGAGGAGCACCGTTTGCCAATATGATTATATGGCTTCAGGCAACACTGCCTCTAAACTCTTACTTTGTAGACGGTTTTCAAACAGGCGACTCTTATCAGTATCATTATGCAAACCAGAAAGCAAGCAAAACATATACCGATGATGACTACTATTACGTACACAAAGGCAAGTTTGACATATTTAATTTCTCAAGAAAACCCGGCTCTAATAATACAGAAATCTTCGAAAACTTTGCCCTTGCAAATAAGTTCAAAGCAATGGCCGGAGAAATACTTGACAAAGGTGAGTTATGCGTTTTAAATACCTCCAACCCTCAGGTATTCTCTTACATTATCAATTACAGATACTCCTCAATTCTTGTTATTTTAAATAAAGATTTAATCTACAATAATGATGTAACTGTAAACGTCAAAAACCTTAAGCAGGACGACATAGTTATACCTCTTGCTTTTAACGCAGCACCGAACTTAAATAAGGGTAAAATATCGGTGAACCTCATGCCAGGAGAAGTTTCAGTATTTATGATAAGCAGAGAAGCAAAGGATGTTAAGACAAAGCAGAACCTTAATATCGTTCCGCAATATAGGTAAAAATACCTTTACAGGTATCCCATAAAATTTCTTTATCGGAATTTTCCGGCAATTCAAGTGTAATTGTCGGAATTTTTCTTTCTATACCGCAGTATGAACCGAAACTGCCCGGGGTCGGATATCCGATTGATTCCTCAACTTTATACCCCGTAATACGGGAAATCTCCTCCGCCTCTGTTTTTGCAGGCCCGTCATAATTTACGACACTGTATGGCTCATGTAGAGTAATTATTAAATCGGGCTTATATCTTTCTACAATGTATACCAAAAACTGCGTCTCCACTTCGCTTGCAGGCTGTTCTCCGCCAAAATATTCATCTCTGTCATTTTTTTCCCAGTTTTTGGCAGGGAAATTTCTGTTTAAATCCACTCCATTGGCATTTGTACGTGTTTTTGCCGTTTTGCCGTCAGGATTAAGGCAGGGTATAAAAAGAAGCCTGTTTTTCGTTTCGGACTTTTGTGAAAGATAACGGTTAAGCAAATATTCACCATCCGGTTCATCTCCGTGGAAAACACCTATAACAAGTATAGTTTTATTATATTCGCCATTTACAGGTTCTCTTTTTAAAAGAAGAACTTCATTGCCGTTTTTTGTATTAATTTTTGATTCAATATCTGCAAATATCATTGTTTTCTTCTTATTTTATTACTTATCAAGCCTGCGCCACTTTTGCGCTGTATTTTCAAGAATTTCTTCGGTTTGTGATTTTCCCCCTTTTGAGAGCATTACTTGCTGTACACAGGTGTTCAAAAGGGTAATTATCTCCTTATGGTTGTATTTAAATTTAACCTGTGCTTGCAGATTGTTCAACTGTTTCGCACTAATATATCTTGCCTTTGAAATAACATCGCTGTCATCATAAACAGTGAAATATTCATCTTGCAAGGAATCGCTGTTTACAGGCAAAATAGTAGTGAGTTTTGCCAGTTCAACCTGATTTTTTTTGTTTGTCAAAAAAAGTGCAAAACGAAGCGCCCCATCTTTATGCTGCGCGCGCGCAGGAATAATCAGATTCATTATAGATACGTCATATTTACCGGTATCTCCCGTGAATTGCGGAGCAACTCCTGTCTTTTTATAAATTTGAGGAGCATTTTCTTTTACAATATTCAAAAAGTTTGCACCGGACTGAATAAAAGCAAGCTGACCGGACATATACTTTTCCAGTGCCTCCTGATGGTTTTGAGTAATAGACTCTTTAGGTATCAGGTCATTGTGATAAAGTCTTTTATAATCTTCGAAAATAGAAACAGACTTCTGTGAAACAAAAGCTTCAGGTGTATTTATCCTGTATTTATTCAGAATCTTTAAAAGAGTGTCGTTTTCAGTCAGCGTAGGCATTGTAACGAACTTATCCGTTTTTGATTTTATCTGCAGTGCAATAGAATTTAGTTCATCATATGTTTTTGGAATTGAGGTGATTCCTGACTGTTTCAAAATATCTTTGTTATAAAAAGTAATGGAAGAAGTGGCATAAAAAGGTACAGCATAGCACCTGCCATCCTGCTTTAAAGTTTCAACAATCTGTTTGTTATAGCCGCTCAGCTTTGTACAATCTATGTATTCAAGAGCCTGTTTCTGTGCCAGAACACTGGAAAAATCAGGCGTCAGGTTAACAAGGTCCGGTGGTGTATTGCTCAAAATAGAAGCAAGCGTTCTTTTCTCACCTTCAGAATACGGAACATCAATCCATTTGATTTTTACATCAGGGTTTTGCTTTTCAAACTCTGCGATAATAGGGTTCATATACGAACCGAAAGTCCCCATCTGCAAAGACCAGAACACAACTTCCTGCATGTTATCAACTTTTGGGGGCTTTTGCTCGGGTTTGGCTATAAGGTATACAGCTTCAACACAAATAAGACATATGCAAACTATTGCGATTATAATTTTTAAATTTTTCATAAGAAAAATAACTCCCGTAACTTATCTTTTGATTATATAAAATACTTTGTTGACACGCAACACGCAAAACCTTAACATGTATTATATTGAGGAGAAGGCACCTGATGACAGATATAATTTTTGAAAAATCAATCCCGGGTATGACGGGCATAACCCTTACGGATGAAAATCTTTCGCTTGATTTTATCAAGCCTCAATTTTTAAGAAAGCAGAACCCTGTACTGCCGGAAGTCAGCGAACTCGAGGCAATGAGGCATTTTAAAGAACTCTCCGATAAAAATTTTTGTGTGGAAACAGGATTTTATCCTCTTGGTTCCTGCACAATGAAGTACAACCCTAAAGTGAATGAATATCTGGCTTCACTGGAAGGTTTTACAAACCTTCACCCTCTGCAGGACGATGAAGATGCACAGGGCGCTCTTGAGTTGATGTATAAACTTCAGGAAGCTTTAAAAGAAATAACGGGAATGAAAGCAATAACCCTCCAGGGTTCTGCCGGTGCGCATGGAGAACTCTGCGGGATGATGATTGTAAAACATTATTTTAAAACAAACGGAGATATAAAACGCACAAAAGTAATAATTCCTGATTCTGCACATGGCACAAACCCTGCTTCTGCCGGTATGTGCGGTTTTGAAATAGTAAAAGTACAGAGCAACGAAAAAGGGCTTGTTGATACAGAGCATTTAAAAGAACTCTTTGAACAAAATAAAGGAGAAATTGCAGCAATAATGCTGACAAATCCGAATACCCTCGGACTGTTTGAGGAAGAAATCCTTACAATATCAAAACTTGCCCATAAGCAGGGTGCACTTTTATACTATGACGGAGCAAACCTCAATGCGATTATGGGAATCACAAACCCTGCTGTAATGGGCTTTGATATTGTACATCTAAACCTGCACAAAACTTTCTCTACACCTCACGGCGGAGGAGGTCCAGGGGCCGGCCCCGTTGGTGTTGTTGAAAAATTAAAAGAATTTTTACCCGTACCAGTAATAGACTTCAAAGACGGTAAATATTTCAGGAATTATAACCTAAAAAATACAATAGGCAAAATAAAAGAGTTTCAGGGCAATTTCGGAGTTCTTGTTAAAGCATACGCCTATATATTAATGAGAGGCAATACCCTCAAAGATGCCTCCTGTGATGCTGTTTTAAATGCAAACTATATGAAAGAAAAACTCAAAGAATACTTTGAGTTGCCTTATGATTTCCCGTGTATGCACGAGTTTGTACTGTCGGGTGACAGACAAAAAGCAGACGGTGTACATACGCTCGAAATTGCTAAACGCCTTATGGATTACAAATTCCATCCGCCCACAGTTTATTTTCCTCTGATTGTATCAGAAGCTCTGATGATTGAACCTACAGAGTCTGAAAACAAGAAAAGGCTGGATGACTTTATCGATGCAATGATAAAAATTGCTAAAGAGGTAAAAGAAAATCCGCAGGAGGTCCTGAGTGCGCCGCACTGCGCGCCCGTTAAAAGGGTGGATGAAACAAATGCAGCAAGACATCTCGATTTAAGATATAAGAAAGAATAACAATGCACGAATATTATTTTAAAATTAAAAAAGACAATATAGAATTTGAATTTTCAACTACAGACAAATTCACATTTGAAGAACAGTTATCCGACTGGATAAACGGGGTTGTAAGAGGTGATTATGTGGAGCCGCCCGCTGAAGCAACAGAGCCTGAAAATCAAAATGAACAAAACAGTCAGGTGCAAGAAAAACCGCAAAGAAGCGGATTTATAGATGTAAAAAATCTTACTTCAATCAACGACATAACAACACCTGCATTTAATTCTTCTATTTTGCCTCATGAAGACAAGCCGGAAATAGAGTCTGTAAATTTTGAACAAACGCTTGAAGATTCAATCAACAATCCCAAAACAGAAGTTATTGAAAAAACAGATATTTTGTCGGATTTTGAAGGGTTCTTAAACTCCTACAATCCGCACAATTCAATGGATAATCTTATAATAACCGCTATGTACATATTGAATACAGAGAACAAAGAACGATTTTCAATCAAGCAGCTGAATGCAAAACTTGTTCCTGTAACAGGCACGCCCGTTGACCACGCAGTAATTGAAGAGGCTATCAGTCAGAACCTTGTCAGGATAGTACCTGACCTTACCGGCACAAGCGAATTCACAGAATATACTCTGACAGAAGACGGTGAAGGCTATTTTGTTGAATAGTCTGTCAAAAAGCCTTTATTTTTCAGGCATTTTCGTCGTATTCTTAACAATTGTTTATAAATTTGCACACTGCAAAAATTATTGCAATAATGACTATATTAATAGTCTAACCATTCCTTTCTTGACTTATGCGGCTTTTGAACGAAATGCCGCATTTTATTTTTTATTTTATAAATCTTATGCTATATTAGGTATATTCAATGGAGTTGTATAAAAATGAATATATTTAAGTGGCTATTCGGCATAAAAAAAGATAAAAGCGCGCTCGGATATTACCCTGATGCCGTACTTGTACTTTCTTCGTCAGGTGAAATCTTATATGCGAATCAGAATCTTCTTGATTTATTAAAAATAACAAGCGATGAACTGTTCAATATGGAAATCATTGACATTATAGACGGAGGATTTACTCTTATAAGCAGCCTTGCAAAGTCAAAGGATTCCGCAGTTGTTCGTTCAAAACTCAATCTCGACGAGGATTTATTTTTTGAAGTCAAAGCCTCCGAATACGATGACGGTGAAGAAAAAATCATAATCTCAATGAGAGACGTCACAAACAGCCAGAAAATGCTGAACAAACTTATGTTTGAACACGAATATCTCAACAAGCTGACAAGAAACAAAAACACATTTTTGACAAAAATATCAGGAGAACTCACCTCTCCCGTTCATTCAATCAACGGGTTTTCACAAGCCATACTGGAGGGGCTTGGCGGAGATGTAAACGAAAAGCAGGAAAAATACCTCAAAATAATCAACAAAAACTCAACACAGCTGCTTGAACTTATCAACAGTGTTGTTGAATACTCAAAACTTGAGTCCGGTCTGTACGAATACGAGTTTAAAAATTTTGATTTTGTAAACCTTATGACATCATTATTTACCCAGTACAAAGTCAAAGCCGATGATAAAAAGATTATATTGAATTTTAACCTTAACAGTCTCGGTAAAAGAACCATTTATTCTGATGAGAATGTATTGAGAAAAGCACTTGAAATTTTGCTTGAAAATGCAGTAAATACTACGGAAAACGGTTCTGTGCAGCTGACTGTGAGCCATCCGGACAACGAGTATCTGGAACTTGCGGGTTTTAGCATTAATCCGAACCTGCAGGACAAGGCATATCTTCTTGTTACAATAGCGGACACAAGCGCAGGAATGCAGGAAGCTGACCTGACAAACATTTTTGACCCTTATGTAAATATTGACAAGTTCATTGCAAAAAAAGCAGTGGCAAAAAGTATGGAAATGGGCATTGTATACAATCTTATAAGAATTTTAAAAGGCAAAATCTGGGCAGAGTCTGAACTAATGAAGGGAACGAGTTTTTCTTTTATCATTCCCATTGAAAGATTAAGCCTGTAAAACGACGCAAAGATGAGGGGATATGTCAAAAGTAACATTAAAAAATGTTGTAAAAAAATACGACACAAAAACAATTATAAACAATGTTTCTCTGGAAATAAAAGATAAGGAATTTCTCGTCCTTGTAGGTTCATCAGGCTGCGGCAAATCAACAATACTAAGAATGATTGCAGGGTTAGAAGATATTACAGACGGCGAAATTTTCATAGGAGACCGTTGTGTTAACAATGTACACCCCAAAGACAGAGATATTGCTTTTGTCTTTCAGAGTTATGCGCTGTATCCGCATATGACTGTATACGAAAATATCGCGTTTCCTCTTAAAATGAGAAATTACAAAAAAGATGAGATTGACAAAAAAGTTAAAGAAGCTGCAGAAATCCTGAACCTTACCGAGTATCTTCAAAGACGCCCCAAACAGCTATCAGGCGGTCAAAGACAGAGAGTTGCTCTGGGTCGTGCAATAGTAAGAAGCCCCAAGGTATTCCTGATGGATGAGCCTTTATCAAACCTTGATGCAAAGCTTAGAGTTCAAATGCGTTCTGAAATCAAAAAGCTTCATGAAAAACTTCAGACTACATTCATATACGTAACCCACGACCAGACAGAAGCTCTTACAATGGGAGATAGAATAGTTGTTCTGGACAAAGGGGTTATACAGCAGGTTGATGAGCCGGAAAAAATCTATTACAGCCCTGCAAACACTTTTGTAGGCGGATTTTTAGGCTCTCCTTCAATGAACTTTATCAAGACGGATGTTGTTAACAATACAATCAAGTTTAATGATTACGTCATAAATCTTTCAGATAAGCAAAAAGATACCATTAAAGACAGAAAAACGGTTATTATCGGTATCAGACCTGAAAAAATGGATGTATTGGATGCAAATTACGATTTCACTGTAAATATCGATATATCTGAAATGCTGGGCAGTGAAAAAATAGTTTACTTTAACATAAATGGAGAAAAATGTGCAGCAAAGCTGGATGCACAAAAACAATTTGACAAACAAATAACACTTAAGTTCAATACAGAAGATTTTTTATTTTTTGATTCTGAAACAAAAGAAAGAATATATTAACTTTCTTTAACCATAAATTTTTAACACAAACTTTTCTATGATTATAAAAATATTTTCCAATTCTTAAAAAAAATCCTTTTAATTTATGCCAAAATCCTTCTTTGTTTTGTCTATTAAACTCTGATATTTTTTAAAAGGTTATCATTTATAAAACTTAATATTGAGTAAATAAAAAAAATCATTGCACTAATACTCAAAATTAATCATAATTGCAATATAAAAGTTGGAAATAAATGAGGAGAATACATGATTAATTACATTCCGAAACAGGGAAAAGAGTTATCAAAAGAGGAAATAAAAAAGCTTATTGACGAAAACCACGTAAAATTTATACGTTTACAGTTTGTTGATATCAACGGTATGGTCAAAAATATGGCAGTACCGGCAAAACAGATTGATAAAATATTAAACAACGAACTTATGCTTGACGGCTCTTCGATTAAAGGGTTCAGAAGCATAGAGACATCTGATATGTACTTTTATCCCGACCGTTCTACATTCGCAATTCTTCCCTGGAGAGAAAAAGAAGGTAAATGGAATGTGGCAAGAATCATCTGCGATATCCACAATGCTGACGGAACACCTTTTGAGGGATGTCCCAGATGCAACCTCAAACGAGTAATCAAAGAAGCCGAAGAAATGGGCTTTGTTATGAACATAGGACCGGAAGCGGAATTCTTCCTCTTCAAAAAAGATGAAAATGGTCTGCCATCCACATATACTCACGATTCTGCAGGATACTACGATGTAGGACCGGATGACAAAGGTGAGGATATACGTGCACAGATTGTGGATACACTCGAGCAGTTAGGTTTTGAAATCGAAGCCAGCCACCATGAAGTTGCAAGAGGTCAGCACGAAGTAGATTTTAAATATGCAGACGCACTTACAGCAGCCGATAATATTGTTACTTTTAAGTATGCGGTTAAGGCTTCAGCTGACAAATTCGGACTGCATGCAACATTTATGCCAAAACCTATATACGGCATAAACGGTTCCGGTATGCACTGCAATATTTCGCTTTTTGACATTAAAAACGGCAAAAATGCTTTCTTTAGTGAAGATTCAGCATACCAGCTTTCAAAAGAGGCACTCTATACAATAGGTGCTATCTTAGAAAACGTAAAAGACTTTACAGCTATCACAAACCCGACTGTTAACAGCTACAAACGTCTCGTACCCGGATACGAAGCACCTGTTTATATTGCATGGTCGCTTGCCAACAGAAGTGCGCTTATACGTGTACCTGCAAAAAGAGGTAATGCAACACGTGTAGAACTCCGTTCGCCTGACGCCTCCTGCAATCCTTACCTCGTTATGGCAGTGCTTTTAACAGTTGCAATGGAAGGCATAAAAAATCAGATTAAGCCGCCGCTTCAAACGGAAGAAAATATCTACGATATGACAGCCAAAGAAAGAAAAAGAAGCCATATCGATTCACTTCCGGGCAGCTTAAATGAAGCACTTGCTTTGATGAAAAAGAGCAAACTTGTTAAAAAAGCACTCGGAGAACATATTTTTAATGAATTTGTCACTGCAAAAGAAATGGAGTGGGACAGATACAGAACAGATGTTTCGCCATGGGAAATCAACGAATATCTCGAAAAATACTAACAAAAAAATCCTCTTATTTCTAAGAGGATTTTTTGTTATAAAACTGTCAGCTGAACGCTCAAATTGTTTATCTTTGCCAGTGTGAATAAGAAATCATCATTGGAGACATCCTGCAATGACTGAGGAATATATATTTCTTCGTATTTTTGGATAGCATATCTGTCAGTCATACCTGAAATATAATCACAAACAGTGCGTTTGATTTCTTCTTCATTCTGGTTAGGCATTTTTTGTTTTAAAAGTGCTTCATAATGATTGAAAAGCCCGTAAACAATACCTTTAACCTTTGTTTCTTCTTTTTTGGCAATGGAGTTTGTGTATACGTTTCTAAACATCCATGTTCTCAATTTGTCAATATGATAAAAAGCATCTTCTGACATACAAATATGGTCTTTGCCCATAGAGTTGCGGACAATATCCATAACCATTTTTGTGATACGCTCGCTTCTGTCCAGCGAAAAATATTGTATACAATCCTGCGGCAGATCAGATTCTTTGATTATACCTGCTCTCATTGCGTCATCAATATCATGGTTTATGTAAGCTATCTTGTCTGAAAGCTTTACTATTTTACCTTCCAGAGTAAAAGCTTTGCTTTCTTTTTTCAAAGAACCGGAATGGTGCAATATACCGTCGAGCGTTTCTTGAGTGAGGTTTAAATCCTCAATTATTGTTGCAACCCTGACAGAATGCTCTGCATGGCGAAAACCTGCATCCATAATTTCGTTTAAGACATCTTCTCCGCTATGGCCAAATGGTGTGTGACCCAAATCGTGACCAAGAGCAATAGCTTCAGCCAAATCTTCGTTAAGGTTCAGCGCACGGGCGATTGTTCTTGCAATTTGAGAAACTTCAAGGGTGTGGGTCATTCGTGTTCTGAAATGGTCGTTTGTAGGAGAGAAAAACACCTGTGTTTTGTGTTTCAGACGGCGAAAAGCCTTGGAATGGATAATCCTGTCACGGTCTCTTTGAAACTCAGTTCTTAACGGACATTTTTCTTCTTCTTTTGCTCTGCCTTTTGACAATGCGCTTTTTGCAGCATACGGGCTAAGCTCTTCAAACTCTTTTTTTTCCTGAACTTCCCTTATATTTAAAAAATCATTAACTATATCTGTCATATTTTCACAATCTTTTATTTGTTATTATCAAAAATATTTTAACATAAAATTCAACACAAAAAGACGAAACCCCGTTTGTTTCACAGGATTTCGTCTTTTTGAAGTAATTGTATCAATTAATTTTTTACAACATCTTTATAAGAACCTTTAAACTTGTCCTGATAAGCTGTATGCAAGAGTTCATGCGCTTTATGAGAACCAGGTGCTTCAAGGTACTCTTTGTAAAGTTTTTTGATATCCGGGTTGTCGTTGGAGCGTCTGTATTGCAGTTCTGAGTCTTCTTTATACAGCCCCTGTGCTCTTCTTTCTTTGATTTTTGAATCATTAAAGCTTAATGGCTGACCGCCGCCGTTGATACATCCGCCGGGACACGCCATAACTTCCAGCATATGGAAGTCTGCTGTGCCGTTTTTAATTTCTTGAATAGATTTTTCAGCTTCTTTTAATGTTGAAACAACTCTTACTTTTACTTTTGTGCCTTTGATATCAAGCTCAACGTCTTTGCATATATGGTTTTTGTCCACACCTCTCATACCTTTAATATCAAGGTCTGACAAGGGCTCGCCCGTTACAAATTCGTAAGCTGTTCTTACGGCAGCTTCCGCTACACCGCCTGAAGCACCGAAAATCGTGCCTGCTCCGGTATATTGAGCAAACGGGCTGTCACCTTCAGAGGGTTCAAGTGATTTAAAATCAATGCCTGCACTCTTAATCATTTTTGCAAGTTCCTGAGTTGTGAGAACAAAATCTGTTTCAAACTTGTCGTCTTTTCTCAATTGGGCGCGTTTTGCCTCTACCTTTTTGGCAGTACATGGCATAATGGAAACTATTTTCATATTTTCTTTTGTAAAGCCTTCAAAGTATTGGGGAACAAGTTCCATCAATACACGAGAAAGCATTCCCTGAGGTGATTTACAGCTTGATAAGTGGTGTAACATATCAGGGTGTTGTGTTTCTAAGTATCTTACCCACGCAGGGCAGCAGGAGGTGAACAGCGGAAGGTTTTCGCCTTTGCTTACGCGTTCAACAAACTCGTGTGCCTCTTCCATAATGGTAAGGTCAGCAGAGAAGTTTGTATCAAATACAAGGTCAAATCCGATTTCTTTTAACGCAGCGTTGATAAGTTTGATTGAGTTTTCACCCGGCTCAAGTCCGAATTCTTCACCTATTGCAACACGCACTGATGGTGCAATCTGTGCGACAACTTTTGTATTCGGGTCTGTAATTAAATTCCATACAGGGTTAACTTCATTTTTGATAGTCAATGCACCTGTAGGGCATACTGCCTGACACTGACCGCAGAATACGCAGTCAACGCTTGCAAGAGATTTTCCTGCCATAGGCTGAACAACAGTTTTTGAACCTCTGTTTGCAAAGCCCAAAACAGCGTGACCTTGAAACTCAGCACAGGCTCTAACACAGGCTCCGCAAAGGATGCATTTATTCGGATCTCTGACAATTGACGGGTTTGAGTCATCAATCGGCTGGAATCTGTCTTTTTGAAGCTGTACGTATTTTGATACGTCTTTTATTCCGTATTCTTCTGCATACTGCTGGAGTTCACATTTGCCTGATTTATCACAGGTTGTGCATTCTCTGTCGTGGTTTGCAAGAAGCAGTTCCAATACGGTTTTTCTGATACGGCGTGTGCGCTCGGTGTTTGTTTTTACCTTGATATTTGCCTCGGGCGGCATTGTGCAAGAAGAGTTAATTACGGTTCTTCCGTTAGGGTATTCAACCTCTACAACACACATTCTGCAAGCACCGTACTGTGTAAGGTCAGGTCGGTAGCAGAATGTCGGCACGTTAAAGCCCGCTTTTCTGATTACTTCAAGAAGATTGGGTTCGTCTGTAAACTCGACTTCTTTTCCGTTAATAATTAATGTCTTTTTATCGCTCATTTGTAAATTACCTTTCTTTTTTACACATTTTATGACTGGCGTATAGCCTTAAACGGACAAGCATTGAAGCAAGCGCCGCATTTTATACATTTTGACTGATCAATGTGGTGCGGATTCTTCACCGTTCCTTCAATAGCGCCAACAGGGCAGGTTCTTGCACATTTTGTACAACCTTTGCAAAGTTCGGGATCAATTGTAATTGTTTTCATAGCTTCGCAAACGCCAGCAGGACATTTCTTATCCTTGATGTGAGCGATATACTCATCTTTAAAATATTTCAACGTAGAAAGAACAGGGTTCGGAGCGGTTTTTCCAAGCCCGCAAAGCGAACCGTCTTTAACAGCAACAGCAAGCTCTTCGAGAGTTTCAATATCTTTCATCTCGCCTTTGCCTTTAACAATTCTTTCTAAGATTTTTAACATGTTTTTTGTGCCTTCGCGGCAGGGAACACATTTTCCGCAGGATTCGTTTTGTGTAAAGTTCATAAAAAACCTTGCAACTTCAACAATACAGGTGTCTTCGTTCATTACAACAAGACCGCCTGAACCGACCATTGCACCTGCTGCAATAAGATTGTCATAATCCATAGGTAGGTCAAGATGTTCCTCTGTCAAACAACCGCCTGACGGACCGCCGATTTGTACGGCTTTGAATTTCTTACCGCCGCGGATTCCGCCGCCTATATCGAATACGATTTCTCTTAAAGTTGTTCCCATCGGTACTTCAATAAGGCCGGTATTATTAACTTCGCCAGTAAGGGCAAAAGTTTTTGTGCCTTTTGATTTTTCCGTGCCCATAGAACTGAACCAGTCAGCACCTTTCAGAATTATCGGAGCAACGTTTGCAAGGGTTTCTACGTTGTTAATCAAAGTAGGACGGCCGAACAAACCTTTGTTTGCAGGAAACGGCGGTTTCGGTCTTGGCATACCTCTTTCGCCTTCAATAGAAGCAATAAGAGCTGTTTCTTCACCGCAAACAAATGCGCCTGCACCCTCTTTAATATGGATTTCAAAATTGAAATCAGAACCCATAATATTTTTGCCTAGGAAACCTCTTTCTTCTGCTTCTTTAATTGCCACTCTCAAACGGTGGATTGCAAGAGGGTATTCTGCTCTTACATAGATATAAGCCTCATCTGCACCAATTGCATAGCCGGCAATTGCCATACCTTCCAGCAGTTTGTGCGGGTCGCCTTCCATAACACTTCTGTCCATGAACGCGCCCGGATCGCCTTCATCGCCGTTACAAACAACATAACTTTTGCCGCCTTTGTTTGCAGCAGTGAATTTCCACTTCATACCTGTAGGGAAACCGCCGCCGCCTCTGCCGCGAAGCCCTGATTTTGTAATTTCTTCAATAACCCAATCAGGATTTCCTTTTTCTAAAACTTTATGCAATGCTTCGTAAGCACCAACAGCAAGTGCTTCATCAAGAGATTCGGCATTTATTTCACCGCAGTTTGCAAGAGTTGTTCTTGTTTGTTTTGCGTAGAAATTGATTTCTTCATTTTTGAATACGTGTTCTTGTGTTTTAGGGTCAACATAAAGAAGTCTTTCAACCGGTTTGCCTTCTTTTATATGGCTTTCAATGATTTCTTCAACGTCTTCAAGTTTTACTCTTACATAAGTCACATCCAAATCAGGGATAACAACCAGCACACCCTGCTCACAAAAGCCGTGGCAGCCTGTCGGCACAATTGTAACCTTATCCTGATGAGTCATAGGACGTACATTTGCACCGAGTTCCTTAAATTTTTCTATAACCTTTAGCGAGCCGTTAGCAACACAGCCTGTGCCGGCACAAACCAGCACTCTTAAGCCCTGTGCTTTAATCTGCTCTTTAACTTTTTCCTGTTCACCTTTGATATTTATTAATGTCGCAGTCATCTAGTTGCCCCTTTCTTCGCCCATTATGGTTTCAATTACGGTTTTTATTGCGTCGGCAGTCATTTGCGGGTATACAGTACCGTTAACAACCACAACCGGAGCAAGACCGCAAGCACCCAGACAGCTGACGGTTTCTACAGAGAACAGACCGTCTTCTGTTGTAAATTTGCCGTCCACCAGTTTTAAGCACTGATGAATAGCGTTCAAAACAGGCATTGACCCTCTAACGTGACAAGCAGTACCGTCACAGACTTTTATTTCGTATTTGCCCTTTGGCTGTAAGCTGAATTGGGCATAAAATGTCGCAACTCCGTATACAGTTGCAGGGGACAGCCCTTCTATTTTTGTTCCAATATATGTCATTACATCAGTAGGAAGATAGCGGAATTCCTCCTGTACTTTTTGCAAAATAGCAATCAAATTTGACTTTTTGTACTCATAAGACGACAAAATTTCATCGACTTTTGAGTAGTCAAGACCTGCTTGAGTCTGTGGGCTCATTTAATTCTCCTTTATATAAACATTTCTAGACCAATATCGTGCCAATAAATATATCGTGATTATTGTCACAATTACAGGCAACATAATAGTATAAAGTCACTATTTTTTCAAGAGAAAAATAAAGGAAATAAAGCATTTAGATTATATCTGATTGATTAAATTTTTAAAATATGGTTTACTGAATCTTAATGAATTAGTATGAGGTAAAATATATGAAAAAAGCGTTCTCTCTTGCGGAAATACTGGTAACTCTTACAATAATCGGCGTTATTGCATCAATGACAATACCTAACCTGCAAACTAATGCCCACAAAAGAGAACTTGCAGCAGGCTGCAAAAAAGCCTTCTCTACATTGTCAAACGCAATTGCACTGGCAGAACAGGCTAACGGACCTGTAAGGAAATGGGGTCTTTCGGACAACTCTTCAGCAGAAGATTTTGAAGAATATCTGCTTCCTTATTTAAATGTAATACAGGTCTGCAAAAATCAGTCATGCTGCTTTGGCGAAGGCAAGTTCTACAAGGCAGACAAGAGTGAATACAATGAAATATCAGACAAAGGCTACGGTACACCTGCGGTCTCTTTTATACTCGCAGACGGAACGAATGCATCTTATGATTATGCCGGTGATGGCAGTACCAATACAAAAACATTCGGTGTAAATGCAGCAAAGCCGATAATGGTTTTTGCAGTTGATGTAAACGGCACAAAGAATCCAAACACTCTGGGTCAGGATGTATTTTTCTTTGTAAACACAAGAGACGGACTAAAACCTGCCGGCGCTGACGCAGCAACAGGTGAAATTAACTGCGGAAGAGGCAAAGACGGTTCTGAGTGTGCAGCGCTTGTTATAAAATACGGTGATCTTGATTATGATAAACATCTGGCAGAAGAAGCCGCAGCAGGCGGTTCTGAAGGAGACTCGGACGGAGGCGAATCCTCAGGAGAGCAAGATAAAGATAAAGGTCAGAGCCAAGGTACAAAGTAACAGACAAAAATTAGTAAATAATAAAAAAGCATTGTTTTCAAACAATGCTTTTTTTAAGTCTGTCTGATCTGTTTGTGCTCAAGATATTTTTAAGTTTCATAATCGCCTGTGCATGCAGCTGGCAAACGCGTGATTCCGAAACATTTATCGTCTCGCCTATTTCTTTAAGCGTCATATTCTCATGATAGTAGAGAACCATTATCATTCTCTCTCTTTCCGGCAGGCGTTTAAGAGCCATTTGAAGTTCTTTTTTTACATCCTTATCAACAAGCTGCTCAAGAGGGTTTTTGGAGTTTTCATCCTGAATGGTATCAATAATTTCAACGCTTTCTTCAGATGTACCTTTTTTATCATATATGGAACCGACCTGCATCTCATCGGCAAGAAGAGCCTCAACTCTTTCTTTTTCCATGTTCAAAGCAGCGGCAAGTTCAGTCATTGTAGCAGCTCTGCCAAGAGACTGTTTGAGTTTTTCCGCCATCAATTTTATTTCTTTAATTTTCTTTCTGGTTGAACGGGGTATCCAGTCCTGTGAACGAATTTTATCGATAATAGTACCTCTTATCCTCATCAGAGCATAAGTTTCAAACCTTGCACCTTTATCGGGAGTATATTTTTCGATTGCATCAATTAAACCTTCCACTCCGTAGCTTGTTATATCTTCTATGGTAAAAGACTGCGGCAGGTTCATTTTTATACGGCCTATAACATACCTTGTAAGGTAAATATACTGAACAATGAGTTTATCACGAAGTGCCTTTTTAGACTTATCTTCAAGATACTCAAGCCAGAGCCCCTCCAACTCTTCATCAGAAAGTCTTTTGATTTTGTTATAAGAACTGTATTCTAATTCTTCACTCATCTCCGTCGGTTACCAACGATTTCCCCTAATAATCTCATACAGACCGAGTCATATATGAAGCATCCAAGTCTAATATATACGTGATGGTATATATTAACATTCTACCCGCAATAGAATAACGGAAATCATGTATATAGATGATTTTTAATCAACAGGAGAAGAAGAATCCTTGTATACACAGGCTGTGATAGCATCCAGAAGCCTTGCGGATTCTATAATATCAATATTTTTAAACTCTTCTTTTTTTATTTTATTTGAAGCAGGTACGATTATTTTCTTAAAACCCAATTTTTCCGCTTCTTTAATACGCTTATCAAGATTATTTATTGCTCTGACTTCACCGGATAGTCCTATTTCACCGACTATTACGGTATCAGGACTTACAACCACATCTCTGGCACAGGTGGCTACAGCAAGAGCAACCCCTAAATCAGCAGCAGGTTCATCAATCTCCAACCCGCCTATAACATTAACATACACATCTTGTTTGCTTAAATTTAACCCTATGCGTTTTTCCAGCACTGCCAGAATCTGCAAAAGCCGGTTATAGTCTATGCCGTTAGACACCCGCCTAGGGGAAGGATATGAAGTTGTGCCCACTAGCGCCTGAATTTCGATTAAAAGAGGACGGGTTCCTTCATTTGTAGCAATAATAACGCTGCCCGGTGTATTATTTTTCGTTCTTTCATTTAGGAACAGTTCGCTCGGATTTGATATTTCATGCAGTCCGTCATCGCACATATTAAACACACCAACTTCATTTGTTGTTCCGAAACGATTTTTCATACAGCGCAAAAGGCGGTATGACTTATACCTGTCCCCTTCAAAATATATTACCGTATCAACCATATGCTCAAGAACCTTGGGACCGGCAATATTACCTTCTTTTGTGACATGTCCTATGACAACAACCGTAATATTCTTATTCTTTGCAATATCCATAAGAATATTTGTACACTCGCGTATCTGAGAAACACTGCCGGGCGAACTTGTTATTTCATCTGTATAGACCGCCTGAATACTGTCAATAATAAGAATTTCAGGTTTAATCTCGTCTATCTGTCTTTTTATGGCTTCAAAATTTGTTTGTGAATAAATATACAGCCCCTGAGAACTAACACCGAGCCTCTGCGCTCTTAGTTTTACCTGCGAAGCCGACTCCTCTGCAGAAACATAAAGCGCTTTTCTTCCGTCTTTACAGATTGCTTTTCCCGTTTGCAGAAGTATTGTAGATTTACCTATACCGGGATCACCCGCAAGCAGTACGATAGAACCCTGAACAAGTCCGCCGCCTAATACTCTGTCAAACTCCTCAATACCTGTTGTAAAACGTATGGATTTATCTATTTCAATTTCATTTATCAAACAGGGTTTTGTATCATTCAGCACAGCTTTTGCTGCCTGAGAAGAAGCAGAAGACTCAAAAACCTCTTCAACAAGAGTATTCCACTTTCCGCAATCCGGACATTTTCCCAGATATTTTGCGGTTTCATAACCGCAGTTTTGACAAATCCACTTTGTTTTTAACTTAGCCATTTTTAAATTTTACCAGAAGTTTTTTATTATAATTGTAACAATATCTCAACATTTACATAAAAATATATCATTTTATATACATCAGTGGTACATTTGTTTTAACAAAAGGATAAAACTTATGAGAGTTAATACTGTATCTATTCATCCCGTACAAAAGGGAACACCATCACATACCGAAAAAAATGTTTCTTTCAAACATGTTAATTATATGGAGCTAACAAGACCAGAAATACAAAAACTGTATGAAGACGGTCCGGGTATTATAAGAATGATTGATAAGGTTGTGCCTGTATTAGAAGAAAAATTCGGTAAATTTTTTGATTCTATGTTTTATGTATACGGTGATTATTTCAGATACATCCAAGTGAAATTAACAGGGCACACTGCTGACAGAATACCTAAGTTAAAAAACTACATTGTAGAAAATAACGATAAAATATTCCAATTTCCTGAATTTTTAATTAATGATTTTAAATCCGGTAAAAGAAATTTTGATGTAAACTATGACGAATTTTTATACGGATATCCAAGAATTCATGCACTTGATTTTGAATTTGCAAAACTTGGAGAACAAAAATCAACGGAAAAATTACTAAAATTTGCAGAAGAAAACGACATAAATTCTATTATCAAAAAGGCTTACCTGGAAAATCCACCGGAAGAATTCAAGAAAAAAAGCACTGTTGCCTCCAGTTACGTGTATGGTAATCCTGCTGTATAACAAGGAATGAGAAATATAAATATGAAAGTAAAATCAGTCAATAATTTAAATTATCAAACAAAAAAACAAAAACATTCACAACCTTCCTTTGAAGCAAGGGTAAATATTTCCCAACAACGCGATATAATTTCAGATAGCTTCGTTAATTTAACAGAATCTCCGTTAAAACAACTTGTTGAAAAGATTAAACCGGTTTTGGAAAAATTTGACGATAATCTCAATATTGAAATATCCGGAGTCACAAAACCAATGTCCTTTTGGGATATATTCCGAAACACAAGACCTACAGGTTTAAAGTTTGACGTTACAATATTTGACGAAAAAAAGTTTGTAAACGATATTTTAAATGACAAATTATTACCCGAGTTTGTGGAACCTCAAGTAATTCAAGGTTTGAAAAACAAAGATGAAGTTCTTATTCGTACCGGATTAAGACGAGCAAGAGCCTGCACAGGAAAATATTTTTCTCCGCAAAAAGGAGAAACTCCTGAACAATATATAGCAGAAGTAGTTCCAAAATTAAAAGAACATATAAGACTTATGCCTAAATTCTTATTTGAACGTGAAGGTCTTGAATACAACGCAGCAACTCAAAAATTTATAGATAAAAATAGAGGATATGTGGCTGGTATGAAACGCTATCCATGGGAGTTATACAGAGGTATTGAATATGACTATCCTCCGATTTTTAAAGAGTTTTACCAGTAATCACATATAATAAGCAACCAGCTGACAGAACTGGATTAACCTATCTGCAATAAGACAGATTGCAACAGTTGATAACGCACAGCCATACAAAATAAATTTTGATGAAATCACGTGCGTATCAATTTCAATATCTGTTTCTATACGTCTGAACATTGCTCTTATTATACGCCAGTATGCATAAATCATTATTACGCACCCAAGCATTGCAATAATAAGAAACGGCAGGAAAATGAAACCGGAACGGGCAACCGCTGAAAAAATATACAGCTTAGCTACAAATCCGCATGTCGGAGCAAGCCCTGCAAGCGCTATCAATACAACTGTAAAAGCTATTACATAATAAGGTCTGTGATAAATTATACCTTTTAAATCCTCAAGTTTTTCAAGCTTTGCAGAATTGTATAAAAGAATTATCGCTGACCAAGCACCTATATTGGCAAACAAATAACAGAACAGGTAAAACAAAACACTTGAAAGACTATATGTCGTAAAGACACACAGTCCCAGAAGCATTATTCCAGACTGTACACTCATGGAATAAGCCATAAGCCTTTTTAAGTTTTCCTGTCTTATTGCAGATAGAGAGCCAAAAATGATTGTAATAACAGCAACAAAAGCAAGAACTATTTTCATTGTAAAGGTATAATTCAAAAATATCATAAGGATTCTGGACAAAATTCCAAAGCAAGCCAGGACTGGTATAGTGGACATATATGCACCTATAGGATAACTTGCACCTTCAAAAGTATCCGGAAGCCAGCTTGAAAACGGAGCCAGACCGAGTTTAAACAAAAAAGTACAAATCATTAATATCAATGAAAATGTCAAAAGCACCTGAGGCTGCGAGCCTGAATGCATGGAGTTTACAAGGAAAAGCCCTATTTGTTCAAAGTCAAATTGAGCACACATTCCGTATATTAAAGACAAACCTGTCAAAAACAGTGCAGAAACAACAGCCCCCTGAACAAGATAGCCGAAGGTGAGCTGTTTTGCATTAGGATTTTTATTCAATGAAAGAAGAAGATAACAGCTTAAGCCAAGTGCTTCCAGCGAAACAAACAGTCCAACAAAGTCAACCGCGCTGAGCGCACACATTGCAAACAAAATTCCCGAAAGAAATACACTAAAATACTCAAACGCCCTGTCTCTCTTTTCTCTTATCATATTTCGCGACAGCAGAGTAAGAAAAAAGCCGCCCATCAATATAAGTATTTTGAAAAACAGTGTATAAAAATTTGAAAGAAAAGTGTTGTTGAATGCATACGTTTCAGGCTGTAAATACAGAGTCGATGCCATAGCAAGCACTATTCCGAGCAGAGTGACCCACTTTGACAGTTTATACAGGTATGTGCTAAAAAACAACGAGGCTGTCAAATTAAATATTATAAATAAAATTATTATAAACTCTGGCAGATAAGCCGCAACTATTTCAGACATCCGCTTCTCTCCGGCATCAATTTTATACCTGTATTACATCTAGAATTATACTAGAAACAGATTGATAAATTTGAATAATACTCATCGGATAAACTCCAAAATAAATTATTATCAAACATAAAGCAGATAAAACAGCAGTTTCCTGCGGTGAAAGGTCTTTGACTTTTTTCCACTGTTCAAGAAGCACAGAGCAGAAGACCTTATAGAAAAAGTACATTATATATCCTGCAGAAACAACTATTGCGACAAGCCCGATAAAAGCAGCAACCTTTACCATCAACTGCTGTTCAAGGTTTGACAGCATTGCTCCGGTCAGCACCATAAGCTTAGGCGTAAACATCATCAAAAAAGGAACACCTATAGCGCTAAAACATATAATAAGCGCAAAGTACATGCATTTGGGCATAACCTGACCTATACCTCCCAAAGCAGTAATATAAGTTGTTTTGGTTCTAAACTGAACACTTGAAATAATTACAAACAGAGCACTGAATACAACGGCACAGGCAATCGACATAAAAACAGCGCCGTTAAACCCCGTAGAATTGAGACACGCAAGTCCTGTCATAACAAAACCCATAGACGAAATATGCGCATAAGACACAATCTTTTTAATACCGGGCTGTACAATAGACAGAGCTCCCGCATAGATTATATTGGCAATGCCCCATACCATTAATACAGGAGCAAACATCTTGAATATCTCAGGAAAAACCTGCATATTAAAGCGAATAAGCCCGTATACTCCGGTATTTAAAAGCACACCCGAAAGCATTATATTCACAGGTGCTGCGGATTTGCTCTGAACATCCGCATACCAGTTATGAAACGGCACAAAAGGTACTCTGACTAGAAAACCGATTAAGAAATTAACAAAAACCGTTACCTGAAACCATACGGGATAGATTTTTTCATCCATGTTCAATGATTCTATATTTGCCGTAAGCACATTACTTACTGCAAAATTATAATAATACAATATCAGCATACCGAAGAACAAAAACATATTTGCAGCAAAAGACACAAGCGTAAACTTAATGGCAGCACGCCTTGCCTCGGAGTTTCCCCATTGAGAAATAAGGAAATATACAGGAATCAATGACAACTCCCAGAAAATAAAGAACAAGAACATATCTTTAGCGCAAAATATACCTAATATTGCGGACTCAAGCAAAAACACCATTGAATAATAAAGTTTATGCTTTGAGCGGATATGAATTTTGCTCATAAACAGAGTTATAAGAACAATAAATGTAGTCAAAACCACCATTAAAAGAGCAATACCGTCTACCGCAAACTTTGCGCTTATACCCAGACTCTTAAGCCATGACATACCAAAGAAGGTAAGTTCCTTCTCGTATGACATACCGAACATACTCGTATCAAAAAAAGCAAGAAACAAAAGAGCATATATAAAATGCAGCCCGGCAAACCACTTTGCAAAACGTCTTACTTTTACCTGATGATTGGGAAAACGCGGAAACATTATGATTAAAGATACCACAATCGGTGCAAATATCAGCCATATTAAAGATAAAAAATTCATAATTTTCTCCAATAGTTTCTATACTTTTATAAGCATTTCATAAAAAATTAAAACAAAGGCAAGAATCAGAACAAGCCCGGTAACAGAATAAATCAAATACGATTGAAAATTGCCTCCCTGCAGACGTCCGCTTAAGTATGACAATGCTCTTATAACAAGTTCTACAAAACTGATAAAGGTTTCAACAATGTATTTTTCAATCCATCCGAAAATTTTACAAACAGGAATAAATATTCTGTTAATTACACCAATAACCAAAAATATAAGTGCAAGCACAAGCACTGTCCATATCCACTGACTGCCCAGAGCATAAAAGAAAGGATTGAATCTAAGGAAAAGATATACACCGGCAAGAGCCAGCAAGCTGTTTTGATAAAGAACAACTTCCGCAAGTCCGCCTTTAGGTTTTGATTCAAACGTAATATAAATAAACGCCTGCATGAATTTCATTACCGTAACAAAAATCAAAACAGAACAGAAAAATATATAAACAGGCTCGCTCATCAATGAATTTATACTGGCGGCAACATTTGCCATATTTGAAAAGGCAAGGGCATTTACATCCGATAGCTGATTGTATACGACAGCATAATACATTATTGTCAGTACGCAGAACAGAAGTGTTAAATCACCTGTTCTGTTAAAAATAAACGATTTTATACCAGCTCTTGATTGTGCTCTGTTTGAAAAATCAAAGTCTATCAAAAGATAACTCGCAGCTCCCGCCACCTCACAGAAAAGATATGCCTGAAATATATTTGAACTGATAAAAATACCGTTCAATCCGAGTGCAAACAGGTTCAAATAAAACAAAAGCCTCGGGAAATTTATATCATCTCTGAATTTAAAAAATGCTATGTTCTGTATAAGAAAACACAGTATTCCCGAACCGAGCAAAAAAGATACAGAGGTTTTATCAAGAAAAGTTCCAAGATAAAAATTTATACTGTCAAAAGACAACCACCTAAAATTTGTGGATACTGAAAGATTTTGAACAACAGAATAGTCAAAAGCAGCTGCACAAAACAGCAGAGAAATAAAAGAGAAAGAAATACTGACGGCAAAAAGCGTTATTTTGTCAATTTTATTGGAAATTAATCCGTTGAACCCGATAATAAAGCACATTATAACCGGCAAAAACAGAATAAGGTTTATATTTTCTACAAAAAACTCCATCAGTTCTCCTTATCTTTGATTTTTTCAGCATCAAGATACTCGTTTGCACGATATATTTTATACAGAATAACAAGAGCAATAATAGCCTGCACAACAGCTATAATGAGTATAAATACGCACATTGTATTTGCATTTTCCAGCGACCTGTCACAATAACAGCCGAAAGTAAGAAAATTAATGACAACTGATATTGTCATCAAAAATACAGACATAACAGTACGCAGCATATTCCTTGAAATCAAAACACCCAACAATCCTGTCATAAAAAGCAAAAGTGACAAAACAAGATAATGAAGCATTCCTATATTAAAAATTACATCCATTATTTTTGCTCCTCGTTATGCTGTACAACAGTCTGCTGTTCCAAAAATATCCTCAATATTACGGCAGTAACAATTACCAGCAATATAACAATATGAAGAGGGAATATGTGCATTGCAAAATTTATTTTATCAGTAGATTTTTCAATGACAAAATTGAATATCGAATAAAGAGAATTTTCAAACTCTTCATTAAAAAACAAACAGTACATTACGCCGAAAGAAAAGACAAGACCGCTTGAAATAATTATTTTAAAAGGACTTACAAGTTTTAACTTTAAATTAAGACGTTCTATTTTCTTTAACAATATCAAGATATAAAGCGTCAAAAAAATTCCGCAGAGTATAAATTGAAAAACAGCCATATACCGTGCATTCAGCCCCAGATATAGAAAACCTGAAAAACAAATTAAACCGAACAAAGAAATCAAAGCAAGATACATTTTAGGGGCAAATATTACCCCGAAAGCCGAGCCCAAAATCATAAAAAATAATGTATAAAAATAAACTACGTCAGACTCCACTTTGCACGCCTCTTATATAACACTTTACTATCTATTTATATCACATGTTATAGGTGATATAATAATAATGTTGTGAATTATTAAGATTAATTTTTTTATGAAAAAAATAATACTGACTTTTATAATGATTACTGCATTTTTTACCTGTTTGAAATGTGCAAGTGTAAATGCAAGAGAAACACCATTGCAGTCAAGTGCCAATGAATACTGCGTTAAAGGCGATAAAATACTGGATTATTACGAAAGACTGCAGGACAAATCAAACGGACAGAGATATCTGAATGCAGCAAAATACTATTATTATCAGGCTTCAAGAGTGGATATTTCAAACGCTAACGCTCTTATTGGCAGAGCAAGAGTCGCTCTGTATCAGGATAGAATCAGAGATGCAAAAAATGACCTTATGGTAGCTCTCAACTTTAATGAAGTTAACCCGAAAGTAAGCTTTTATCTTGGAGAAGCTTTCTTTCAAGACGGAGACTATATGGAAGCAATAGACTTTTACAGCTGGGCATATAGTCACGGATACAGGTATGATTACAAAACGAATCTCCAACTCGGTATTTGCTACGAAAAATTAGATGATATAAAAAAAGCACGCAAACATTATAGCAACGCAATAAACATACTTCCTGCCTCAGTAGAAGCAAAAGCACGTCTTGGCGGGCTGGAGGCAATAAACACAAACTATGAAAAAAAGAAATAACTACAATGCGAATGTTTTTATAAAGATATGTAAATTTACTACATCAGTAGTACGTTTAGATAATGCCCCGCATTCAAAATAATGTTATAATGTAAATGTAAGTATTGAACATTAAAAAAACAAGGAGACCCAAGCCTGTTATCAGCCGATTGAAAGGGCATTAAATAATATGAACAAAGTACAATTTCACAGTGACCTCGATAGGTTAATTGAAATTCTACCGCCAAAGATTACAAAGAGTCTCAGCCACGAAACATTAGACGATGTAATTGAATTGGTCTTGGATTTAGGCAGACAGCCGGAAATAAGGCATGCCGGAGGCAGCATCGATTACCTCGGAGATGAAAATATTGTTGATGAGGACATAAAGTATATTACAGACCGGGTTCAAGAATTTACCAAAGATAACCGTTCAGGAATCCCGGGCACACTGCACAGAATAAGTGCCATAAGAAACAGACAGGGCAAAATTGTAGGACTGACCTGCAGAATAGGGAGAGTTGTAACAGGAACAATCGCTTGTATCAAGGATTTTGTCGTACAGAATAAAAGTATACTGTTTTTAGGACGTCCGGGTGTAGGCAAAACAACAAAACTCAGAGAAATATCTCGACTTGTTGCAGACGATTTGCACAAACGTGTTGTTGTAGTCGATACATCTAATGAAATCGCGGGAGACGGAGACACACCTCACCCTGCAATCGGACATGCCAGAAGAATGCAGGTTACCCAGCCTGAATTCCAGAAAGATATAATGATAGAAGCTGTTGAAAACCATACACCGGAAGTCATTGTGGTCGACGAAATCGGTACGGAAGCAGAAGCCCAAGCCGCAAGAACTATCGCTGAACGCGGTGTTATGCTTATTGCAACAGCACACGGCAACTCGCTTGAGAACTTAATCAAAAACCCTGTGTTGTCAGACCTTGTGGGCGGTATCCAATCTGTAACATTAGGTGATGACGAGGCAAAAAGAAGAGCCTGCCAGAAAACTGTTCTTGAAAGAGAAAAACAGCCTACATTCGATATTGTTATAGAAATCATAGACAGAAACACCCTAGCCGTATATCCGGACACAGCAGAAGCAGTTGACTGCATTCTGAGAGGCTGGCCTATAAAACCGACCATAAGAAAAGTAGATATGTCTCAACCGCAGGAGTCTACGATTGTTGAAAAAATCAACCAGCTTGATAATAAAATCACTTCTGCAAACAATGCTCTTAACTTCAGTTTTTCAAGAGAAAAATACGTCAATGAAGTAAAGGGCTACAAAAAAATCTACATATATGCGGTAAGCCGCTCCATAATGGACAAGTCAATCGAAAGGCTGAACCTGAATGCAGAACTTACCAAAAACATTGATGATGCAGATATAATCATTGCGCACAAAAACTTTGCAAAAGGCGGAAACAAAATCCTCAGCATTGCAAACGATTACAGACTGCCTATATATTATGTACGTTCAAACTCTACTTCACAGGTGCAAAAGGTACTTAAAGAAGCACTGGGATTGAAGGATGACAATCGAGTCATATTCCATGATGAAACAGAAGAAGCACTTGATGAAGCAAAAGAAGCCATACAAAAGGTTCTTGAAAACGGCGAAGACATAGAACTCTCTCCGCAGAATCAGCAGATAAGAAAAATGCAGCATGAACTTGTTGAGCAGCACAATCTTGAATCTGTAAGTATTGGCGACGGTCACGAAAGACATTTAAAAATCGTAGGCGGTAAAGATTTTAAACAGGATATTGTATAAAAGGATAAAGAAATAAGACCTGCCCGAATTAATCGAGCAGGTCTCGTTTATAATCGATTTTATCGTATTAACTAGGCAATGGTCGGTGCAACATATGTTCTTGCGCCGAGTTCCTGATCAATCAAAAGAAGTGCATGTTTGTCTTCACCGACAAATCTCAATCTTGAACAAATTTCAGAGCAATTTGCTTCTTCCTCAACCTGTTCTTTAAGATACCATTGCAAGAAGGAAATAGCTGCTCTGTCTTTTTCCTGTTCTGCAACATCAATAAGACCGTTAATCAAAGAAGTAACAAGTTGTTCATGTTTATATACAGCTTCGAAGCAATCTAAAGGAGAAGCCCAGTTTGTTTCAGGTTTATCAATAGCTTCAATTGATATGCAGCCGTCTCTTGAGATAAGGTAGTCAAAAAGCCCCATTGCGTGAGCATTTTCTTCCTGAACCTGAATACGCATCCAGTTTGCAAAACCTTTCAGACCTATTCTTTCAAAATAAGCCACCATTGAAAGATAGAGGTTTGATGAATACATTTCATCTTTGATTTGTTTGTTAAAAGCTGCGTTCATTTTTTCACTAATCATCTTTGTCACTCCAATCTTCTGAAATCCACAACCCGTGGATATTACATAATTCTCTCGCAATCACTTTATCGCAAGAACATTTTAAATTCAATACCGGTTCTTCATGCGGGTACAAATATTTTCTTTTCACATATCTTTTATCAAGAGAGTTTACTTCAATAAATTGTATATAGTGGTTGTCTTCCATTGGGTGCGCAATAGAGCCGACTTTGACTTCCACTCCGTTTTCCATTTTTGAAATAACAGGGACATGTTTTTCGCCGACCATTTCTTCCCCCTGAGTCTGCTCACGCATTCTTTCCATAGGCTGACCGCAGCAAACAAGTTCACCTGCACCAGGCAAAACAACTTCTACAAAATTTCCGCAAATATTGCATTTATACATTTCAAGTATCTTTGTCATCTGTCACCTCGCTTATATTTAACGATGGCATTATATCAGACATCATTATATTTTTTATTCCCTGATTGTATTTATATGTGATATATTGAAGAAAAAGAAAGAGAGAAAAATGACAAAGAAAAAAGCATTGATATATTTAATAATTTTTATTGTAGCAGTATGGGGTTCTGCAATTTTCAGGTATTTTATACTGTCAGACCCTGCAAAAAATCTTTCACCCGAGTGCAAAATGGTTGTGTCTACCCAATGCCAGCAGTATGTCTTAAAAATCTCTGCCGAAAAAAAATATGAAGAAGCTGTTAAAATCCAAAAAGTCAGAATCAAGGAAAACAAATCCATCCTGAAATTTTATAAGTCTAAATTAAGCGATAAATCTCTTCTGAAAATGAATACCAAAGAAGCGGAAAATTCATTGATACCGCGTATAGATACACAGGACGGAAAAAAGGATTACTATCTTTTAAAAACAGCTGAATTTACAGTAAAAGATATTCTTACAGACTCGTTTGCCGTTTCACAAATCCAGTATTCAGAGTTTAAAGACAAAAAGGCAGCAATGAAAACATTAAAACAGGCTGAAAAAGTGCTGAAACAAAACACATACATCTCAAACCGTGATGAATTATTCAAACTCATAGAAAAAGAAATGTCCGAGATTAAATAACCTGTTTTATTGCACAAATCATACTACTCTCATCGGCAATACCTTTACCTGCAATATCATAAGCAGTACCATGAGCAGGTGAAGTCCTGATTATTGACAGACCTGCCGTCATATTTACAGTTTTGTCCATAGCAAGAACTTTTATCGGAATAAGCCCCTGATCGTGATAACAGGCACAATAAACATCATACGGCTGCGGCTGTTTATCAAGATAAGCTTTTGCAGCTTTAACAAAAAGCGTATCAGAAGGCATCGGGTCTGTTACAGCAACACCGCTGCCTCTAAGACATTGTATTGCAGGAACAAAAATATCTTTTTCTTCACAGCCCAGAATACCGTTCTCACCTGCGTGAGGATTAAGAGAACACAGCGCAATTTTAGGATTAGCAATTCCAAAATTATTTTTTAACACCCTGTTGATTCTTGAAATCTTTTCAACAAGCAGTTCCTTTGTAATTCTTACATCTTTTAACGCCACATGCCTGCTCAAAAGTAAAACTCTGAAATCCCCAGCAACAAAAACCATCTCAGCTTGCTCATCCTTTGAAGAATCAGCAAGATTGGCTTCAAGAACCTCTGTCTGTCCTGAAAAATCGTGTCCGGCAAGGTGAAGCGCATTTTTTGAAACAGGAGCGGTAACAATAGCATTAATCTGACCTGCTTTTGCCATTTCACAGGCTTTTAAAAGACAATTGTAAGAAAATTCTCCGGCCTCAGCAGTCTCCTTGCCGACACACAGCCAATTTTCGTCAAAAGGAATCTCTATTGTTTCATAGTATTTATTCAGCTCTTTAAAAAGTGAAGAAGCTCCGATTAAAACAACATTATTTTCAGAAATATTCAGACGGTTCAACGCTTTAATAATAATTTCCGGTCCAATACCGTTGAAGTCTCCGGCGGTGATTGCAATTTTTTTATTCATGGTGTTCAAAATATTTAATTATATCTATAAGAGTATTCGAGTTACCGAGATTTCCGGATTTAGTGACTATCCATTGAGCCTTGGTATCAAGACATAACGGTATCGCAGGGCATATTGCGTCTATAATCTGAAGACTGTTGCTGTTTATCGCCTTGCAGCATTTAAAAGAAGTCTCTCCGCCGACAGAAATAAGAATTGCATCTCTGTTGAATAATACTCTTTTGGTAAGAGCAGCAAGATAGTCTCCAATTTTTGATATAAACTGATTTTTTGACAATTCATTGTCAAAAAGAATATCTGATATTATTTTTGAATCTACTGTTAAACCGGAAGTATGCACAACAACGACATTGTCCTTGACAAGGTTCTCGGATACTCTTTTAACAATATCCTCTGTTACCCCTTCTAAAATATCTTCCATTTTTAGAGCGATAAAATAAGTATTTTCAATATCATCATCATCTTGAAGCTTTTGAATCTGCGAAGCAGTACACTGTGTTGCACTTCCTGATACAAGAAGTTTTGGTAAAGAGGGGATAGTTTTTTCCGTCATATGGTTTTCAGTTTCAGGAAGCCAGATATTACCCAGCACCTGCGCACAGCCTGCCGAACCGCAAGGAAGCACCTTGTAGGATGTTTTTTCCATTGCAAGAACGACCTGCTCAATATCAGTAACAGACATAGCATCTACAACAATAAGTTTGACGCCTCTTTCTATCATCTCGTTCATTGTCTTTAAAATCGGGCCGGCACCTTTTATTACAGTACGCAGTTCTATCAAATCCACAAGTTCATCCTGCTGATTCTGCAATTCCGTTCTCAAAACAGTGGGAATATGAGATTCATAAATAGGAAATCTCGGGTCGCGTGCAAATTCAGTTCGTTCAATAGGGATACCTTTTAAAAGATGATACCCTCCGATTGTTGTTCTGCCTTCCTGAGGAAATGCAGGAATTATAACCGCAGCATCCCACTCGAGTGCGTCCAGCATAGCCAGAGCCTCTACGGCAATATGACCGCGTATTGTAGAATCCATTTTTTTATAAAAATATTCTACATTTAAATCATCAGCAAGTACTCTTGTTGCCTGCTTAACTTTTTCATAAGCAGAGGGTGCATCGGAATTTCTGGTTTCAGTAGGAATAGCCCATACCTGTGTATTGACTTTATTTTCAGGCAACACTGAATAATCTAAAAGAATTTGTGTATTAGCACCTCTCAGATGAAATTGCAGTGCCGTATCATCAGCGCCTGTTAAATCATCAGCTATAATACCAATATTATTTGAAATAAACATCTGACTTTATCCCCGATACCAGAAACCGCAGAACTACTGCTGATCTGCTCTTCCTGCGGAAAGCAGTCTTAAATTAGATGCTCTTACAAAAAATCTTTCTTTGGAAGCACCCGAAGCATCATTCCATTTGCTGGAGGCAAGTCTTCCGTCTATAGCAACAAGTTTGCCTTTTTTCACATATTCACCGGCAACTTCTGCGAGTTTATCCCACAACTCAACATTAAACCAGTCTGTAACTTCGGCTTTTGTCTTTGAATCCCATCTGCTTACGGCAATAGAAAAAGTTGTCTTTACTTTTCCTGATTCAAAATATTTCATCTCAGGATCCTGTCCTGCTCTGCCTACCAATACGACTGAATTTATCATTTAATTTTCCCTTTAACTTTAATTTTTAATCGCGATTACATGCATTATATTTAAAAAATGAAAATGTTGCCAGTTTTAATGCACAATTGTTAAGTTCTTTAAGTTATAATATAATAATATGACTTTAACATACTTTTTGCGGAGTTAAATATGCTTACAACAGAAAAAGTAAAACAGGCTGCCGAAATGTTAAAACCTGTTATCAGAAAAACAGACCTTATTTATTCGTCTGACTTATCAAAAAATAATGAAATCTATCTGAAAGCGGAAAACTTGCAAATAACAGGCTCTTTTAAGGTAAGAGGCGCTTATGTAAAAATCGCAGGTCTGTCGGATGAACAAAAAGCAAAAGGAATTATTGCCTGCTCTGCAGGAAACCATGCGCAGGGTGTTGCTTTATCAGCACAAAAAAGCGGCATAAACTCCACAATATTTATACCAAGCACAGCACCTATTTCAAAAATCGAAGCAACAAGGAAATACGGTGCCCAAATCAGACTTGTTGACGGAGTATACGATGATGCTTATAACGAAGCAGTGAAATTCCAAAAAGAAACAGGCGCAGAGTTTATTCATCCCTTTGATGACGAAGATGTAATAGCAGGTCAGGGCACAATTGCACTGGAACTTCTTGAACAATTGCCGGATATTGATGCGGTAGTTGTGCCGATAGGCGGAGGCGGCCTGATTTCCGGCATTGCATACACGATTAAAACACTTAAACCCGATTGCAAAGTATACGGTGTTCAGGCAGCAGGTGCAGGCAGTATGTACCATTCAATAGAACAGCATAAAAGAATGGAATTACCTTCCGTTCATACATTTGCAGACGGTACAGCCGTAAAAATGCCCGGTCAAAAAACTTTTGAACTCTGTGAAAAATACGTAGATAAAATTGTAACGGTAACAGACGACGAAGTTGCAACAGCTATATTAACCCTTATGGAACGACAAAAACTGGTTGCAGAAGGTGCAGGTGCATTGAGTGTAGCTGCTGTAATGTTTAAAAAACTGCCTCTGGACAATCAAAAAACCGTATGTGTTGTATCAGGCGGAAACATTGACGTAAACATACTTTCACGCGTTATAAACAGAGGTCTTTTAAAAGCAGGAAGAAGGGTTGATTTGACCATAGAAATGCTCGATAAACCAGGTCAGTTGAAAGAAGTTTCTAAAATAATTGCAGACCTTGGAGCAAATGTAATCAGAGTAAGCCATAATCAAGGCGGTGAAAACACTGATATTAACGAATGCTACCTAAAAATCACAATGGAAACAAAAAATCTGCGCCACTTCTGCGAAATCAAACACGCTCTTGTTAATGCAGGTTACAAAATCTCGGAAGAAAGGTAAACTATGAACAAAATTGTATATACAGAATCCGCACCGCAGCCAATAGGACCTTATTCTCAGGCATATCTTGCAGAAAATACTATTTATTGTTCCGGTCAGATTGCTCTGGACGCTCACACAGGTGAATTTTTAAACGGTACAATTGAAGAGCAAACTCAAAAGTGCATAGAAAATGTTGAACAGGTGCTTAAAGCTGCAGGATTCGGGTTTGAAGATGTTGTAAAAACAACCTGTTTTTTAGCCGAAATGTCTGACTTTACCCAATTTAACGAAGTCTATGCAAAATACTTTACATCAAAACCTGCGCGTTCCTGCGTAGCAGCTAAGCAGCTGCCCAAAGGTGCTCTTGTTGAAATAGAAGTTATTGCAGTGAAGTAAGTTCAATAAATTCTCTGATTGTATCAGCAGTTTTATCCAACTCTTTTTGACCTAAAGCAGGAAAAACTCCGACCCAGAATGTGTTATTCATTACAAATTCCGTTTGAGGAAGCATTTTATAATGCTCTTCATTTAACTGATTTGAATATAAAATATCAGAGCTGCATATCCTAAGAGGTATCTCGCTCTCGCTAAACATAGGCTGGCGCAGAATGTTGCCTGCAAACAGCTGCCTTGTTCCCACCCCGTTATTTTCAAGATATTCCACAAGCTGCTGCTTTGTAAAAGGAGCATTTTCCTTAACAGAAATAAGATATCCAAACCAGCCCGACTTTATACCTGTACTAACATACGGCAGCAAAAGAAAATCCTCAAGTCCGGCAAGTTTTTGAGTCAGATATTGAGCATTTTCCTGCCTTTTTTTAAGAAAATAAGGCAGTTTTTTAAGCTGGGCAAGAGCGCAGGCAGCCTGCCAATCAGTGATTTTGAGATTATATCCGACATGAGAATAGGTATATTTGTGGTCATACCCAAAAGGCAGATTGCCAAGCTGCATATTAAAGCGATTTTTACAGGTATCATCCTTACCGGGCTTGCAAAAACAGTCTCTGCCCCAGTCTCTCATAGAAAGAATTATCTTGTGAAGTACAGGGTCATTTGTAACAACAGCACCGCCTTCTCCCATTGTAATGTGATGGGCGGGATAAAAGCTAAAAGTACCGATATGCCCGATTGTACCTGTTTTTTTGCCGTTCACCTCTGCACCCAGAGCATCACAACTGTCCTCTATAAGCCACAAGCCATGCCTGTCCGCTATTTCTTCAGCTTTGACAATATCAAAAGGGTGCCCGAGAGTGTGAGCAGCAATAATGGCTTTTGTTTTCGGAGTAATTGCTTCTTCAATTTTTGAAATATCAAGATTATAAGTTTTTGTCTCACAGTCAACAAATACAGGTATTAAGCCGTTTTGTACAATCGGATTGACAGTTGTAGGAAATCCCGCAGCAGTTGTAATAACCTCATCCCCCTTTTTCAAGCGTTTCTTTCCGAGTTTTGGGGACATAAGAGCAGAAATTGCAAGAAGATTTGCACTCGAACCGGAATTTACCGTTGAGACATATTTCACCCCGAGATACTTTGAAAACTCTTTTTCAAACTCATCATTAAAACGCCCTGATGTAAGCCACATATCAAGGGTTGCATCTATCATATTATCCAGTTCTTCAACACCCAGAACCTTGCCCGAGGCTGGTATATAGTCTCTTTTATTAGAGCGCTGAGTGCAGTTATAATAAAGTCTTGCGCTTGCTTTAACAAGGCTTCGAAGCAGTTTTTCCATTCAGTTTTCTTTCATACTCTTTAATTTGAGCAATACTCAAATCATACATATTACTATTTTGATAAAAATTCTTGTACCATTCAACAGTTTTTTCTATTGCTTCATCAATTGTATAAACAGGCTCCCATCCCAGCAAAGATTTTGCCTTATTTATATCAAGTGTCAAAATCTTTGCTTCGTGCATTGAATCGTTGTTTTTCACTGTCTTAAGCGCACCGCTGCCCCACAAATCAATAATCTTTTGTGCAACATAAGAAACCTTGTAAACATTCTCGGGATGCGGTCCGAAATTAATTCCACACGCATATTCACAGCTGCCAAACAGCTTCTCACCAAGCATCAAATATCCTGACAGAGGTTCAAGAACATGCTGCCACGGGCGTATGGACACAGGGTTTCTTAATTCTATATTTTCATCTCTGACAAGGCTTTTTATACAGTCAGGCACAAGCCTGTCTGGTGCCCAGTCACCTCCGCCTATTACGTTCCCTGCTCTTGCTGTCGCGAGATTGTACCCGCCCTGTTGACCATTGAGAAAACTGTTTCTGTACGATGCACTCAAAATCTCGCTGCATGCTTTGGATGAAGAGTACATGTCATAACCGCCCAGCACATCTGTTTCTTTATAAGCGTAATCAGACTCTTTGTTCTCATAGCATTTGTCTGTAGTGACATTAACAAAAGCCTTTACGCTTTCGCATTTTCTTGCTGCTTCAAGCACATTGAGCGTACCGACAACATTAGTCTGATATGTCAAAACAGGCTCATCATAAGAACGCCTGACAAGAGGCTGTGCAGCAAGGTGAAAGACAATTTCAGGCTGAAAGTCATTAAAAACCTTTTCAAGTTTTACATTATCAAGAATATTTCCAAAAACACTGTTTATTTTTGAATCAAGCCCAATTGCAGTGAAAAGACAAGGTTCTGTATCAGGTTCAAGAGCATATCCTGTAACATCTGCGCCGAGTGTATGCAGCCACAATGCCAGCCATGTGCCTTTAAAACCGGTATGACCTGTTATCAATATTTTTTTATCTTTGTAGAAACTAAACATTACCATACCTTCCAAGGTGCTTTTTGCTCATACCAGAGTTTACACAGTTCGTTCTTGTCTCTGAGATTATCCATTGGTTTCCAAAATCCTTCATGCTTATATGCATTAAGCTGGTTATCCATAGCAAGAGTTTCAAGAGGTTCACGTTCAAATATAACAGAATCATCATCTTTTATATAATCAAAGATTTTGCTCTCACATACAAAGAACCCGCCGTTTATCCACGACTCCTCACCTCTTGGTTTTTCCATAAAAGAGGTAATCATATTATCATCTTTTATCACCAGTGCACCGAATCTGCCGGAAAGCTGAACTGCAGTCATTGTTGCAACTTTTCCCGATGATTTATGACATTTTATAAGTTCGTCTATATTTACGTCAGAAACTCCGTCACCGTAAGTCAACAAAAACGGCTCGTTGCCTATATAATTCTGCGCACGCTTGATTCGTCCGCCCGTCTGAGTATCTTGTCCTGTATAGAGCATAGTCACACGCCACGGCTCGTTTCTTGTTTTATGAATTTCTACTGTATTACTGTTCATATCAACTGTAATATCTGAGTATCTGTTATAATAATTTACAAAATACTCCTTTATTACATGAGATTTGTAACCTGTTAATATAACAAAATCATTAAAGCCGTAATGAGAATACAGCTTCATAATATGCCAGAGTATGGGATAACCGCCTATTTCGACCATTGGTTTGGGCTTAAGTTCAGTCTCCTCGCTCAATCTTGTACCCAGTCCGCCTGCTAAAATTACAACTTTCATATAATACTCCATTCTTATATGTATTAATTATAATTTAAATAATTGTTTAAAAAAAGTTTTAACAGGGTATATAATTTAATGTGAAAGGAAACTTCTTCTTTAATATTTCTTAACATTAATACAAATAGCGAAGATATTGATTTTATGGTATATTAACTATCCCAATTGTAAAGATTTCTTTAAGTTTTGCAAATTCATGCGCAACTTTTTCTCTTTACAGGATTTATAAAATTGCTAAAAGTACAAATTACCGGAAAAGGAGCAAATATAAATGGACATTAATGGTATCAAAAATTACTTTAACTCAAAAAAAGCTGATGACAAAAAGCCGGAAAAAGAGTTGCAAATCCCTCAAGACAGAACACAGATGGATGAACAGCAAAGAACAATGCTTGAAAAAATCAGAGGCAAAGCTCTCGCTCATTACCTTGCTGCAACAATAGCACTGGGCGGTGCAGCAACAATGCAAAGCTGCATTCAAAACGAAGCAACGGCAATAGCTGATAACAAAGAATTAGAAGACATTAAAAAACTTTTGACACAGGTAGTTGAACAAAACAGTCAGCTTATTAAATATTTGCAAAGTCTGGATACTTCAAACAAAGAAATCAAAGCTTTGATTGAACAGATGTCTGCGCAAAATAGTGAAATAATTTCTTTATTAACACAAATTAACAGTGGTGTTATTGATATTAATACTGCTTTAGGCAGGCTTGAGTCTCTTATGATAGAAAGTAATCAGAATGACCAGGAATTTATGAACAAACTTGATGTAATTATTAATGGTCAGGGTTCTGACTCAGAAAAACTTGACCAGTTGATTGCTCTTAATACAGAACAAAATCAATGGCTTATGAACCTAGTAAGATTAGGAGAAGCAGCAGGACAACACGACAAAGAACTGCAAGACTTGATTCTTAAATGGTACAGTGATTACCAGAATGATATGGGTGAGTTCAAAAATAACGATAAAGAACATACTACAATGATGAACCTCATATACCAAGCAATCAAAGATAACGGTCAAATATCTGTTGATATCCGTGAAAAAATCGATGCAATCATGAACGGCGGCTCTGCTGATTCAGCAAAACTCGATGAAATCATCAAATTGTTAGGCAGCATTGATTCAAAACTCGATATTCTTCCTGAAATTTCAAATCAGTTGAATACATTGATTACACAAGGTGAAGAAAAACAAAATCAAACAATTGACTTGTTAACTCAAATTCTGACAGGTGTCGGTTCAATTGACGGAAAAATGAATCAAGTGATTAAAAATCAAGAAGAAAGCAACAAATTACTTGTTCAACAACTCGACAAATCTGACCAAATCATTGCTCAGTTACAGATTGCAAACGATAAACTCTTTACTATAGATGAATTACAAGAGTTGCTTGGACCAATGTACAACCAGCTTGTTGAAGAAATTCAGGCAATCGGCAAAAATCAAATTACAGGCGACGAGTTAACTGCAATTATAGAAGCTAACAAAACTGATTTGACAAAAACTAACGGCTTAATCGAAACATTAACAACTGTTGTTAAAAACCTCAACCTCAATAATGGCTCATTAACCCCTGAAGAAAGAGAAAAACTTTTTGCTCTGCTTGAAGGTATCAAAAATGATAACAATGCTAACCACGAAGAAAAAATGGAAGCATATCTGCAGATTCTCGATGAACTTGCAGGCATCAAAGGCGGCGTTGAAGCGCTAGGAAACACAGCAAACGAAATCAGCGGAAAAATTGATAAATTTGCTTCTCAAGCAGAGTTATTCGGTAATCAGATGATTGATAAAATGACTGAAGTCATAAACGGTCAAAAAGACAGTCAAGCTGCTATGGAAACTTATGCTGACAGCTTTAGAGAAGCAGTTGCACAGGCTTCACAACAAAGAACCGAACAGATTGCACTTCTGCAGGCTATTGTTGATAAAGAAGGCGGCACTGGCGGTTTGACAAAAGCAGAACTGGAAGAAGTCCTTGCTAAATACAACATGCCGGATTACTCAGATATCTTAAATGATATATATAACAGACTGGGTAATGTAATTACAGGAGATGATTTACAAAACTACTTCATCAAAACTCAGCCGAACCTTGATAAAACTAACGGTTTGATTGAAACATTAACTACTGTAATCAAGAATAAAAACTTCGGCTCTACAGGCGGCGGTTCTATTGATACTGCAAACATGGAAAACCTTCTCGGACAAATTGTTGATGCAATAAAAGGTTTGAAAGCGCCTACCGAAAGTCAGGTAAAAGCGTTAATAGAACTTGTAAATCAGCTTGTTGAAAATACTACACCTGAATCACCTACTGCATATATGCACAATCAACCTGTTTATGATATCAATTTCTATGATGCAATAGATATGATCAGAAATTCAGCAGCAAGAGATACATACAATGCATAAATATTAAAAATAAAAAGACCTCAGGTAGTAAAACCTGAGGTCTTTTTTTATTATCTTGCTTAAGGTTTTATTTACCCCAGCCGACAATTTCCCAGTTTTTAGAGTTATCTTTTTTAATGTTATCAATTGTTGGCTGTACCTGGTTTTCTTCAATACCTTTAGCAACTGTTCCATCACAAGTTGATACATTATATTTTGTTTTATCTACTATATTATAGAAAGGATTTGCCATTGCATTGTAAGATACAGTATCACCGAATCTATTTCCTGCTATTACTTTAGCGGTTGTATCATATTCGTATTTAGTACCGTTAATTGTAATTTCAGAAGGAACACATAACTCTGCACCGACTTTCGGGAAGAATGCACCCTTAGATGATTTGATACCGAGTTTATTCAATTCTTCTTTGTTTTCTTCGTAGTAAGCATCTTTTAAGTATCTTACAAGAGCTTTAGCATCTGCTGCAGATTTAGGTTTGTATTTGCCCATTACAACTCTGTACCAGTCATCACCTTTTTGAACTTCATAACAGTCTGTAGGAGTTACAACTTTTTCCCGTACAGGTTTTGAAACAACTTCTATCACGCATGTTTCTTTTTCAGGTGTCTCCGCTTTAGGCTGTTCAACAACCTTTTTGCCTGATGAAAGGTCGCTCAAAAGTCCGAGTGCTTCTTCATAGTTCAAAGGTGTACCAACTGCATCAACTGTACCTGCAGCCTGAGCCAAATCTTTATTCATTTGATCTAATAGTAATGTTTTGCCGTCACGTTTGTCTATATAGAATTTAGCAATATCTTTACCGATTCCTGCACCTTTTTCTGTTGCATAATTGTCATCCAGATATTTAGCATATTCATCGTATGTTTTTACACTTGCAGGAACATTTGTCGGAATAGCTCTGTCTTCGACTCTGTGTGCCTGTGTAATAGAAGATGCAACTGCACCTGTAGTTAAACCAACTGCTGCACCAATCGGAAGAACTACTTTTTGTACAGAAGTTGCTGTTGCACTACCTGCAACTGCTGTAGCGGTATTATCTATTCCAACTACACCGGGTGCGCCGATTAAAAGACCTCTTGCAGCATCTCTGACAACTTTACCGCCGTCTACTTTCTTTTCAACAGTATAACCCAGTGCTTTACCGATTTCTTTGACATCTTTCATGTCAAATTTATATCCGCCTTTGTTTTCATTTAGTTTTGTAAGAATTTCATCTCTTTCACCGGGCTGTTTTTTCTTCCAGCTGTAGTTTACTGTACCATCAGCTGCGCCGCCGTTATTTTCATAAATTTCATATAATTCATCAACTGTATAGCCTGCAACATTTATTTTGGCCTGCATTTCATCGCTAAATTTAGGACCTTCTGCTCTAACTTTATCAACATTATTGTCTGCAGCGTTGCCTCTGTATAATTTATTAGCTTCATTTTCCTGTTTGCCAAAAAATCTTTTAAAGCCGTTTGTTCTTGTCGCATATTGTTTGTATTGCTTGTATTGTTCTTCTGTAATTTCTCCATTTTTATACTGTTCTTTTAATTCAGCTTTAACTTCTTTTTGCATATCTTTAGCTTTAACAGCTTCAGATTTTCCTGCAAGTCCTGCTATATAAGTTCTCGATTCTGATGTAATATCTTCTTTTACAGATTCTTTGAAATCTTTACTTTTTACATAAGACATTGCCTGTTTATATTCTTCTTCAGAAATCATTTTAAGTTCTTTTTGTTCTTTTAAAGCTGCTTTTAAATCTTTTTGTACAGATTTAACGCTTTTAGCTTCTGTATATTGAGACAAATTATCAACTAATTCGCGGGCAACTTTTTCCTTTTCTGCCTTTTCTCTTTTCTTAGCTTGTTCTTCTCTAATTTCTTTTTCGTACTTTGAAACATTTGAGTTTGAAGCTTTGATTGCATCTGTTGAATTAATAGTCATAGTAAATCCCCTCTTTATTCCTCTAATAGTCTAAATAAAATTCTGTAAAATCCTCTATGCATTAATAAACAATTTTTCTTTTCAAAAATTGCCTCAAAAGCATGATAAACATGAAAAAAGAGGGCTTTTCAATCCTGAAAAAGCCCTTCTTTATTGGTTACCACATTTATTAAGTTTTATTAACTATTAATGACCGAGTGCCCATCTGAAACCGAGAGTAAACGCAATACCGTTTCTTCCGCCGTTTCTAAGCATTGCCTGACCAAAGCCGGTAAATCTGTCGCCGTAGCGTTTTTGCAAACCTACACCGTATTCTACATAAGGTTTAACAGACAGCTGGCTAAGAGCAACTTCGTTCGCATAGAATTTGGTTTTGTCCATAATGTTCCAAGTCATATTAACACCCAGATAAGGCATCCATCCGTTTTTAAGGTTACCGATAATTCTGATACCCGGAATGATTTCAATAGCATTAAGAGGATCCTGTGTGATTTTTACACCTGCAGCATTATTGTAATCAAACACATTAACAAAGGTATAACTCATCATATAGCTGGGCTGAATAATCAATTTGTTATTTAACAATCCCCAGTTATAACCTGATTTCCAAGCTGCACCTGTCATAAAGATAGGGAACTGTTCGCTGCCGAATGTATGATGAGCTTCTGCTGCACTGGCGCCTGCGTTTGCAGTAACACCTGTCCAGAAGTTGCCTTTATATGCAGTACCTACGAATCCTAATGCACCGCCGTTCTGCCAGATACTTACACCGTTGTAAGCCTGGTGCGAACCATGGTAAGCACCGAAGAATGAGAAGTTACCGTCCCATCCGTGACCGAGATCAACAAGGTCAGAGTCACCGCCGATTAATGTACCGTATGATACGTTAGAAACTTTGGGACCACCTTTTAACGGAACGTTTTCAAAGTTTGTAAACGGTCTTACATAGAAACCATCACGTTCTTCCGGTATAACATTCGGAGCATAAACACCCGTATGGTACCCTGCGTTGGCATATTTATTTCTCATTTTCCACGCCATACGCTGTTCCGGTGTCATTAGCGTAACCATATCCATGTTAGCAAATGACTGTCTGTAAAGGTTATCCATTAAAAGGAAGGCTGCTTGTGCAGCAACAGGACCTGCAAGGACGGAATCAGAGTTACCCATTTTTGTAAACTGGAAGTATTCTCCCGGACCGGTACCATCAGCGGCAGTACCTCCACCAACAGGTTGAGTAATTTGCTCTACTTTATATTTATTTATTGGTGCTTCTATAACACCTGCATTATTTCCAAGCTGAACATGTTCAATTAACGCATCAGCATCAGTAAATTGTATTTTTACTGTATCAGTTTTAGCCTCTGTTAAGGATTTCATCGCTTCAACAAACAGAGTATTGCCGCCATCGTTTGTGATTGAACCAAAGTTATCCTTATATATTCCATCCATTCCGGGTTTTCCGTCAGGAGAGAATGTACCTGCAAGGTCAACATCCAGCATTATACCGGCATCACCTTTAAGATTAAACTCTCTTGCCTGTAACTGATATGCACCGTATTCCCCATTTAGAAGATTCAAAGTACCGCCATACATATTTAATATGTTTGTCGCATCAAAACTTCTGTCGTGAGCAAAGGATACTTTACCGTCATATATATTGGCTACTGTATTAGAAAGTGAAGCATCGCCTTTAAAATTCACATCACCTTTATAAGTGTTACCGTCAGATGATTTGTTAAAGTTAACTTCTGTCAAATGATTACTTGACGCATCCGTGTTACCTGATACCGCAGAATAAATATCAATCTTACCGCCTGCAGCAGCTTCAAAATTACCTACGGCAATTTTATTCTCTGCAGCCGTAGCACCGGCAACACCTGCAAAAACAATTGAGTCTGTACCGTTAGCAACACTGTTTTCATTACCGATAACAGTACTGTGACCGGATGTTGCTCTTAAAGTAGTTTCTGAACCCTGTGTTGCTGAAGCAGCACTGTATATTGCACCGCCGTTTGGCAATGCAGACGTAGCACCTGCAGAGTTATTTACAAAAGTAGAGTCGGTAATAACTATTTTTCCGTCTTCGTTATAAATAGCACCGCCCTTGTCTGTCGCAGTATTGCTGTCAAAAAGAGTATTTGAAATATTCATTTGTGCACTGCCGACACCGTCTGTTTTATTGTATATTGCACCGCCGGCTGTAGTTTTTAAATCTCCTGTTGCTATTGTTTTAGCACCATTTTGGCGAAAAATTGTGTTGGAAATTGTAGCAGAACCGCCGTTTAAAATAGCACCGCCTGTTTCTGCAACGTTGTTTGTAAAAGTAACTTTGTTGTTTTGAGTACCGTTAATATTTAACACAGCATCAGCACCGCCGGCTGTTGCGGTTTCGTTAATAATTGCACCTCCGGCATAGGAAGCAGTAGTACCTGCTTCGTTTGCAACATAGTTGCCATCAAATATTGTTCCACCGTTAATTGTAAGTGTATGAACCTGATTGGTAGCACTGCCTGTGTTAATAATAGCACCGCCTCCTGTATCAGAATGGTTGTTAATAAAGCTCGTATCCGAAATAGTAGTAGTAATTTCAGCACCCGAGTTAAATGCGTTTGCAAATGCACCGCCCACACCCTGTGAATAGTTGTTTTCAAAATGAGAGCCGTTAATTTCCATCTCAGCAGCATTAACAACAGCACCGCCGTTACTGTTATCATTAGTGGTTTCGTTGCCTATAAAGCTTGTACCGTTGATTGTCATTTTGCCTGCATAGTTAAATACTGCACCACCACCGTTTTGAGCAGTGTTTGAAGAGAATGAAGAATCAGTTATTGCTGCTGATGTACCTTCACTATATACAGCACCGCCCCAGCCTCTTTGTGCACCTGAACCGGTAGAGTGGTTATCGGAAAAATCTACGCGCTCTATATTAAGTGTGCCCGAGCCTGTGTTTGCAACAGCACCTCCGTTACCTTCTGTTGTATTGTTTGTAAATGAGGTATTGGAAGAAGAACCGGGTGTTGTTGTAATTGTAAGGTTACCGGAGTTTTGAACAGCACCGCCGCTTACAGGAGCATCCACGGAGCCTGCATTCGCACCTTCAAAATGAGAATCTGTAATAGTTGTATCAACACCGGGCCCATTATTTATAAAATAGTTTGTTGTTGACCCCGGTGTACCTGTAGCTGTAAATGTATGACCGCCGCCGTCTATTGTAACAGGACCCGCAGGCACCGGAGGTCTGTTAATCATAAGCGGGGAGTCAGTAACATTATTAACATCTCCCGTAAAGGTAGTTGAACCTGTGTTATTAATTTCGTTTTGTGCTTCTGACCATGTAGAGGCAGCATAAGAAGCGCCTGTGGTCAAAAACAATACTGCTAAAGCGATGACAGCATATTTTTTGATAATTTTTACTTTAGAATTTCTCATAGTTCCGGATTCCGCTCTTTTTTGTATCGTGGTAAATTTATTTTCAATGCACGAAAATATGCACAAGGTGCATATATAATCATATCTCAAAAGCAAAAAAAATTTAATTTTTTTACAAAAACATTACAAAATATGTTGCAATTGTTTTATTAAAAATAATATAAAATATAATTTTAATTAATTATACATTTCCAATGCCAACTTCTGCAAGAATGTCTTTGAAGTTTTTAGATAAAACCTCTGCAAAAACCATCGGATCAATCTGAGTAACAACAACTGCAAGAAGTTCATCCGGCAGTTCGTTAACCATCTTCATCAAATCATCCGGTTCCAGTTTATCCATGCATTTTACAATATCAACTTTATCGAGTTGTTTGAGCGGGAAAGTCAATGCATTCTTAGAAAATTCGGTAAGAAGGTTGTTGTCTTCTTTTGTCAGATTCAAAATCAATGCCTGTTTTTCTTCACGTTCAAAACATTGAAGTGCTTTTTTAAATTTTTCAGGTTTCAATTGCTCCATCCATTTTACAACATGTTCCTGGCTCCAGTTATTGTCCTGCTGAATTTTACCTTCCTCCTGAAACATGAATTTTTCAACCATTTTATTAAGTTTTTCTTCTGGAATAGTCTTAACAAAATCAAGAATTTTGTTCTTATCAAGTTTGTCTGATTCGAAAAATTTGTTCAGTTCTTTTTCTGGAATCATTTTTAAAAACTGCTCAATAGAAAAAGCTTGAAAAACAATTGAACAGATTTTGTTCTTTGGCAAATCATATATAAGGTTTAAAATTTTAGTTTTAGTAAAAAACATTAGCCCCATTTGTAAGTCTTCGGGCTCTAAAAAATTCACAAGATATTCCAAATCACTGGAATTCATCTGCGACAAAATAGCATATCTGTTTTTGGCATTAGATAATTTAAATAATTTAACAAGTTCTTTAGGGTCATTAATAACATCTCTTTGAAAGCTTTCGGCTTTGGTATTGCCCTGCGCTGCCTCTGCTTCCATAATTTCATCGATGCTTTTTGTTCCATACTGGTTTAAACGTTGAGTACCAATCTCAAAGTTCTTTGTCAGATAGCTTAAATCTATGTCAAGTCTAATCATGATGGAAACCTTATTTAACCGAATTTGCCAAAACTCTTATATATAATTAAACGGATTTTTATTTATAAACTTTATAACCAGAACACAAAATGTAACATTTCTTAATTTTTTAATACTTATTTAGCAATTTTTAGCAAGGTATATACTTTATATATACAAGAGAGAAAATTTTATTTATGTTTTAAGAAAGAGAGTAAAATATGGCTATTGAATTCGGAATGCTTCAATCAATCAAAGCAAAAAGCTTAAGCGCTAAAGGCGCTAACGCAAATCAAATGAAAGTTAATGCAGAAAAAGCACAGAGCGTATTTGATGAATATGACAAATACAAAACACAACTCGCTCAAGCAGAACAAAACGGCGGAGAAACAGGTTCAACAACAAATGTGGCATTTGGCTCAACATCAATGAGTGTTGATGAACTCCAAAGCAAAATGACTCAATGTGAAAATGAATTCAAACAGTACTATGCTATGATGAACGAACAACCTGAGCAACAATCGCCTCAAGGAGAAAACGAAGACGACAAAAACAAAGTAAAACCTAAAGAATTCGGCGGATTAATGGCTTAGAATAATTTTATAAAATACCAACGGCTCTATAAAGAGCCGTTTTTTATATTTTTTTAGATTTTATTAACCATCCGGAAAAAAATAATAGATAGTCGGGTAATTGTTCACATTTATTGTTTTATATTAAATATAATCAATAAATCTTTTTCATACTTCCAACTATTCTTAATTCCAGACACGGGCAGTGATTATTCATTGCCCTTTTTATTTTACTTTCATACAAAAAGGCTGCAAAATAAATCTGCAGCCATCTAACATTATATGTTTAACTATGCCCAGTACACACCTTTCCCGCCGTTTTTGTAAAACTCTTTGACTTTATCAGCCTGAGAAAGGTTATCATAATATTCCTGATATTCTTTGTTATTTTTATCGACCATTAGCTTAACTAAAGGATTGTCCAGCATACCGGTCTCTGTTTTACCCGGATTCACAAAATGCTGAAACCATCCGAGAGGGTTTAAAATAGGATTTGTCAAAAGCATATGATTAATCTGGTCATTTGCCTGTTTTCTAGTTGTAGTCGCTGCTTTATATCCTATTAATGCACCAACGCCTACCCCGCCCGCTGCCAATGCAGCCGTTTTTTTAGGATTCTTAGCAACATAACTAACAATCTTTCCTGCAATTCCTGTAATTCCCATTTTTACCAACCTTTCTAACTTATTACTTACCTTTTTATAAAGTTCAAATAGTCAAAAAGATTGCCACAATTATAATCCAGCTTCATCTATCCTATCCTATTAGGCATTATCACTGGGTTTGAGGTAAATTAAAATTCACATTTACATTTCGTAACATGTTGATAATATGTAGCAACAAAAAAGAGTTTCTGAAATCAATTCAAAAACTCTTTTTTGCTAAAATTAGAATCTGGCAACTAGCTATCTTCCCAGGCGGTCATCCGCCAAGTAGTTTCGCCGCAAGCAGTCTTTACGACCGTGTTCGGGATGGGAACGGGTGGAATCCTGCCGCTTGGTCACCAGAAAATCGATTCTGATTGGCTTACGATGAAAAACATCACCAATCAAATCGGTCATCTGACCGTACCTTGAAAGCTACATAGTAATTATAAGCAAAACGCAATCATAATTCCTATTATAGGAAAAGCCCTCGTCCTATTAGTAATGCTCGACTACATATGTTGCCATACTTCTATCTGCATCCTATCAACCACG